>JALNYK010000019.1 GCA_023229845.1 Gallionella sp. | reverse complement strand
TATAATCGCGCCCCTTTCCGTTTCAGCAAGCGACAACATCATGGACGCCGAACAACTCAACGCCATCTCCAACCAGTTGCAAGACTTGAGTCTGCGCAGCGCCGAACTACGGAGGTATCTTTGACTTCGATACCAAGCAGGAACGCCTGGTAGAAGTCTGCGAACTCGGCGAAGACCCCGCCATCTGGCAAGACGCCAAGCGCGCTCAGGATTTGGGCCGCGAGCGCAAATCGCTGGAAGCCGTGGTGCTCGGCCTGACCCAGATCCAGCAGAACCTCGCCGACTCCGGCGAACTGTTCGAGATGGCGCGCGAGGAAAACGACGAGGACAGCCTGCTCAGCATCGCCGACGATGTTAAGGACATCGAGAAGCGCGTCGCGGAACTGGAATTCCGCCGCATGTTCTCCAACCCGGCAGACCCGAACAACTGCTTCATCGACATTCAGGCCGGCGCGGGCGGCACCGAGGCCTGCGACTGGGCCTCGATGCTGCTGCGGCAATATCTCAGGTACTGCGAACGCAAAGGCTTCAAGGTCGAAGTGCTGGAGGAAACCGACGGCGACGTGGCCGGCATCCGCAGCGCCTCGCTGAAGGTCGAAGGCGAATACGCCTACGGCCTCCTGCGCACCGAGACCGGCGTGCACCGCCTCGTGCGCAAGTCGCCCTTCGATTCTTCGGGCGGCCGCCACACCTCCTTCGCCAGCCTGTTCGTCTATCCCGAAGTGGACGATTCCATCGAGATCGACATCAACCCGGCCGACCTGCGCGTGGATACCTACCGCGCTTCCGGCGCTGGCGGCCAGCACATCAACAAGACCGACTCGGCGATCCGCATCACCCACATCCCGACCGGCATCGTGGTGCAGTGCCAGAACGACCGCTCTCAGCACAAGAACCGCGCAGAGGCGATGTCGATGCTGAAATCGCGCATGTACGAGGAGGAACTGCGCAAGCGTCAAGCCGAACAGCAGAAGCTGGAAGACACCAAGTCCGACGTCGGCTGGGGCCACCAGATCCGCAGCTACGTGCTCGACAATTCGCGCATCAAGGACCTGCGCACCAACGTCGAAATCGCCAACACGCAGAAGGTGCTCGACGGCGACCTCGACGTCTTTATCGAGGCCAGCCTGAAGCAAGGCGTTTAATTCAAAGAGAACCATCATGACCACCGAACAGACCACCATCCACCAAGACGACAACCAAATTATTGCAGAGCGCCGCGCCAAGCTGAACGCCATCCGTGCGCAAGGCGTCGCCTTCCCGAACGACTTCGACCGCAAGCATATGGCGGACGAGCTGCATGCCGAGTTCGGCGGGAAGACGAACGAGGAACTGGAGGCCGCGCCGGTTCACGTCGCGGTCGCCGGACGCATGATGCTGAAGCGCGTGATGGGCAAGGCGAGCTTCGCGACAGTGCAGGACACCAGCGGCCGCATCCAGCTATTCGTCACCAACGATGCGATCGGTGAGGAAGCCCATACCGAATTCAAGCACTACGACCTCGGCGATATCCTTGGTGCGACCGGCGTGCTGTTCAAGACCAAGACCGGCGAGCTGTCGGTGCGCGTGACTCAGGTCCGCCTGCTGACCAAGTCGCTGCGCCCGCTGCCGGAGAAGTTCCACGGCCTGACCGACCAGGAGCAGAAATATCGCCAGCGCTACCTCGACCTGATCACCAACGAGGACGCGCGCGAAGTATTCAAGAAGCGCACCCAGATCATCCAGGCGATCCGCGAGTACTTCGTGCGCCACGGTTATCTGGAAGTCGAGACGCCGATGCTGCACCCCATCCCCGGCGGCGCGTCGGCCAAGCCGTTCGTCACCCACCACAACGCGCTGGACATGCAGATGTATTTGCGCATCGCGCCCGAGCTGTACCTCAAGCGCCTGGTCGTCGGCGGCTTCGAGAAGGTGTTCGAGATCAACCGCAACTTCCGCAACGAGGGCCTGTCGACGCGCCACAATCCCGAGTTCACGATGCTGGAGTTCTACGAGGCTTATCGCGACTACAAGTACCTGATGGACTTCAGCGAGAGCCTGTTCCGCGAGGTCGCACAGAAGGTGCTGGGCACGACGCTGATCACGTATCAGGGCAAGGAGCTAGACCTCGGCAAGCCGTTCCACCGCCTAACCATGGTTCAGGCGATCCAGAAATACCACCCGCAATTCACCGACGCGCAACTGAACGACCGCGACTTCGTCGTCAACGAACTGGAAGACCTGAAGGCGAAGTACAAGCCGGAAGACGGCATCGGCGGACTGCAGCTGTCGCTGTTCGAAGAACTGGCCGAAGGCCACCTGTTCGAGCCGACCTTCATCGTCGACTACCCGGTGGAAGTCTCGCCGCTGGCGCGCAGCAGCGATGCGCGCCCGGAAATCACCGAACGTTTCGAGTTGTTTATCGTCGGCCGCGAGATCGCCAACGGCTTCTCCGAGCTGAACGACGCGGAAGACCAGGAAGCGCGCTTCGACGCGCAGGTCGCAGCGAAGGACGCCGGCGACGAAGAAGCGATGTTCAAGGACAGCGACTATGTGCGGGCGCTGGAATACGGCCTGCCGCCGACTGCAGGTCAGGGCATCGGCATCGACCGTCTGGTGATGCTGCTGACCGACGCGGCCAGCATCCGCGACGTGATCCTGTTCCCGCACATGCGCCCGGAGTAAGCAGACGCCCATGCTGACCGGCGACTCCCGGGAACACCTACTGCAGCATTACCCGATGCTGTGCGAAATGCCTGTCGCCGAGCTGGATGCGCTGCTGTCCGCCGCGCATGTGATGGACCTCCCGGCTGGCACGGTGATCTTCGACGAAGACCAGCCCTGCCAAGGGTTTCCGCTGCTGCTCTCCGGCAGCGTCCGCGTCAGCAAGAGTTCGCCGAACGGCCGCGAGTTGCAGCTGTATCGCGTCGGACCCGGCGAGAGCTGCATCCTCACCAGCAGCTGTCTGCTGGGACACTCGCCCTACCACGCGCGCGGCATCGCCGAATTCGATACGCGCATGGCGGTGCTCTCCCCCGCGACGTTCAAGGCGCTGATCGCGACTCATGAAGCGTTCCGCGACTACATCTTCGCGCTGTTCTCCGAGCGCCTCACCGACCTGATGCAACTGGTCTCGGCGGTCGCGTTCCAGAAGCTGGACCAGCGCCTCGCCGCGCTGCTGGCCGCCAAACCGAGTCCGATCAACACCACCCACCAGGCGCTGGCCGACGAACTGGGCAGCGTGCGCGAGATCGTCAGCCGCCTGCTGAAGAACTTCGCCGAACAGGGCTGGATCAGGCTGGGCCGCGAGCAGATCGAGGTGCTCGACATCGCCGCACTGCAAAGGTTTGCCACGCTTTAGCCTTTGATGACCGGTCTCCCGTCATGTAGCGGCCACCATCAGTCAGAAGATCGAGTTTAGCTAATGCTGTCGCGAGCACTGAGGGGGACGGTAAAGATGTACCCGGTCTGACGTATCGCGCGCAGGGCTTCGCTTTCGAGGCCGGCACGGGTGAGTTTCTGGCGCAGGCGGCTGACGATGGTTTCGAGGCGGCGCTGATCATAATCCCGGTAGTTTTCCCCCAGCGCCTCGACCAGTTGCTGACGTGTTGCCTGTTGGCCGGTAGCGCGCGCCAAACGCGACAGCAGCAGCGTCTCCAAACGTGTCATATCCACACGCAAGCCATCGGCCAGCAGCAGAACCTGATCCTGTTCCACCAACACCAGCCCCTCCCTGTCGCCCACTTCGGCGGGAGCCACGCGCCGCGCGACGGCACGTATCACCAGCGCCAGCTCGCGCATGTCCACCGGCTTGGACAGGTAAGCGTCCGCGCCTTCCTCCATGCCATGTATGCGATCCGTCACGCCGGAGCGGCCAGTCAGCATGACGATGCCGCACAGCGGCAAATTGCGGCGCAAACGCCGGGCGATGGATAGGCCGCTTTCACCGGGCAGGCCGATATCCAGCACCACCACATCAACGCGCTCGGTTTGCAGCACCCGATCAAACTCCTTGCCATGCGCACACTGCGTGATCTGAAAGCCCTGCTGGCGCAGATTGAAACTCATCTCGTCCAGCAGGTCGGCATCGTCTTCCACCATGACTACTTTGAGCATGCGACCTCTCCATTTTGCGGCAACCAGAAACGCAAGACTGCCCCCCATCCTTCGCGCTCAAGAATTTCCACGCTGCCGCCATGCAGTTCGGCGATACGCCGCACAAGGTACAGGCCCAGCCCGGTTCCCGCCACATTGCCGTGGTCTGCGCCACGCACATATTTGTCAAACACCGCTTTGCGCTGTTCCGCTGCGATACCTGAGCCATGATCCGCCACCGTCCATGCGACGCCCGCGGCATCCTGATGGGTCAGCGCCTCGACGCGGAACTCTACCGCGCTGTCCGACGGCGAATACTTGAGCGCGTTATCCAGCAGATTGCTCAGCGCCAGTTGCACCAGCGCGGCATCGCCCCGGCAGAGAATGGCAGGGGGAGTGTTCAGGATGATGCGTTCCAATCTTCCTTCAGCGCAGGATTGCGCTGCCTGATGGGCGAGTTCGGCCGCATCCAGCGGCGCCTGATGCACGAAGAGCCTGGCATCGTCGATGCGATCATTGGCGAGGAACTGTTTGACCAGGCCATTGATGCGCCCCACCGAACTGCGGATGCGCCGATGGCGCAATTGAACCTCTTCATTCCGAGGCTGCTGCAAATATTCCAGCGACTGCACTGCGCCATCGATGACCGCCAGCGGCGTGCATATCTCGTGCGTCAGCATGCCGATGAACTGGCGATGCTCGTTCTTCGCACGCGCCTCTTCTTCAACGCGGATCAGCGCGGCGCGGTGCGCGCTCTCCGTGTCGCGGATGCGCGTGGCGACGGCGATATGCATCGCCAGTATGCTGCCGAACATGGTGATCTGGCGGATGTCCAGCGCCCATAGTTCGCCGGGCAGCAGACCAAGCAGGGACAGTGAGACGAGCACCGCTCCCAGCAAGGTAATGGTCAGAGATGCCACGACATACATGCCGTCCCGCCTGCCTTGATGCCAAATGCCGTAGCCCAGCCAGAGGCAAAGCCCCCCCATGGGGAGCACCGTGGCCATCAGGAGCCGTGCTGCTTCGGTGAAATAGCCGGAAAACAGCAGGGGCAGCAACAGCAGAGGAACCACCAATTGCAGTCGATATATCGCCAATAGCCAGGGCTTTCGTGCATCCACCCGCAACATGCGCATGAAGAAAGGGGCTGCCGCCGAAAAGGTCAGGAACAGGAAAACCTTGCGCCACAGGCTGGCGAGATCGGGATTGTTGGCGAACAGGAATTGCGCGGCAAAGCCGTTGACGCCGAAAAACAGCAATATCAGCGCCAGCACATACAGCGAAAAATAAATATAGAGCGTATCCCGTAGCCAAAGCCACTGGATCAGATTGGTGATCAGCACGGCGGTCAGCAGGCCGTAAAACAATCCCAGCACGACATACTCCAGCCCGACGGCCTGCTGGAACTCGGCGGGTCGCCACAAGCGCAAAAAAGTCATCGACGCGCTGCTGGTCTGCACGCGCAAGTAAAAGGTGCGCGGCTGCGTATCGGGAAGCGCCAGCCTGGCAACAAAGGCGCGGTAGGGAATCTCGCGTTCCGCGAAAGGCAAATGATCGCCGCCGCGCCGCTCACGAAACTCAACTGCGGGACTTGAGTTGCCCGGAAGCGGCTCATACAAACGGATGTCATCGAGGAAAGGCGGCTGCACCTCCAGCCACCACTCGCCTGCGCTGGGTGCGCGCACAGTAAAGCGCAACCAGTGCACCTTGCGGGTGTAGCCCGCATTCAGGCCATTGGCAAGGGGGCGGAAACGTCCGGCAGCTTCCTGCGATGTGACCGACGCGAGGGTTTCTGTGCCGGCCGGATCGACCAGCACCGCCATATTCTCCAGCGCCAATCCCTGGCAAATACCTGCGAGCGGCCAGCAAAGTAGCAGAAACAGCCCGAAGACAACGCGCTGCAGCATCACGGATGCGGGTCTCCGCAACCAGTCGAACCAACAGCCATATGCTCCGTTGCTTCGGTGCGCAGGAGCGGAGTCTATTCGCGAGTCACAACGTTTCTGTTGCATCGAACGTGCAGGGGAATGGAATGAGTTGCAAAAGTGTAATCCAGAAGAGCCGGGGATCGTTACCGAATCATGCCGAACAAGATTTTGAAGCTGGGCTTTGGGGCAGCCGCAATGTCAGCAAATGTCAGTTCTGAGCCCGGGTGGATGACTACTATTCTGAATCCGTGCCCATTTGTCATGGATCAAATACAACCCCAACCATAAGGAGATAACATGAAAATTTCTTTCCAACATCATGCTGTAGTTTTAGCCATGCTGGCTGCCGTTCTTGCTGTGCCCACCAGCGCCTACGCACAGTCTGGAAAACGGGTTTGCGGCATGTATGCCCCCATCCCGAACTCAACCGGTGAAATTGTCGGCTATGCAGGCATTATTGTTAAGGTTGACAATGGTAACGGCGCCAAAGCCAACCAGGCTTGCGATGATGTGCACAAGGTAAAGCCGAACAATACATTCGCGAATACTGCGTTCGCTCCAGTACTGCCCTATATGACCTGGAAAAATTTCAGTTCGACGGCTTGCGAGAATATCGGAAAATATTTCACCAGCACGGATCATCCGGACGTAGACATGTGTATGTACATGGCGACCTATAAGGGAAACGCCATTGTGAAATCACAGGTAACACCGGCAACAACCCCGGCGACGACAACGACGAGCTACACGCAGTAACGATCCGACACTTCGGCATGCCGTGCGGAGACTCCGTCCGCTGGCATATCCGCGATAACCAACAAGGGCCACACGATCATCACGCGCGGCCCTTGTTGTTTCCAGTTCCATATCTGCGCGGCTTGGCTGCCTCTTCCACGATTGCTGCGATGGTGGTGTCGTGGCCGATGTGGCACGTCGCCCCTTGTCCAGATAATAATGTCGCAACTATAGCCTTGATGGACGCCCCCTTCACTCTGTGACTTTTCTCACAGACAGCCCCCGCCTCTCCCCCTAACATCCGGCCTCGATCAAATTCGGTCGCCACCGGACATCACCCATGAAACTGAGCAAGCTCGCACTGTTCTCCCTCGCCCTCTGGGTCGCCACCGTCGCGACCTTCGCGTGGTTCTTCGTGCGCGGCAGCACCGCCGCCGGGACCGATGGCCGCACGGCTGTCGTGCTGCAGGTCGCCGAACGCGACCTGGTGCTGACCGAGATGCGCGGCCTGCTGACCGCGACTCACGGCATCCTGCAGGGCGTCAGCGCCAACGACATGAAACAGGTCGCCGCGGCGGCCCGTACCGGCGGCATGAACGCAGCGGCCGACGTGAACCCGGCGCTGATGGCGAAACTGCCGCTACCCTTCAAGGAGCTGGGTATGGGCGTGCACCACCGCATGGACGACATCGCCGCCGCGGCGGAGAATGGCAAGCCGGCGCCCGAGATCATGGGCATGCTGACCGACACAATGTCCAGCTGCATCGCCTGCCATGCCTCGTGGCAACTGCAGTCGGATGGAACGTAAAGCCGATTTATTAATCACATGCAACATCAACAACAGGAGATCATCATGAAAATCAACGTAGGCGGTTTCGACAGCATTGCACGCATTATCGCGGGCCTGGTCCTGATCGGTCTGGCAGCCACCGGCATGATCGGGGTGTGGGGCTATATCGGCGTAGTAGTGCTGCTGACCGGCCTTTTCAAGTTCTGCCCGGGGTATGCGCTGTTCGGCATGAGCACCTGCCCGATGAACAAGAAATAATCCGCTCTTCCCCATTGCGCCCGGTGCTCGCATCGGGCGTTTTTTTACCTACAGGAGATTCAACATGAAAAAACACTACGCCCTTTCCGTATTGCTGGCCCTGTCTTCCACCGTGGCCTTGGCTGACGATCTCGCCAAATACCAGGATGAAAGCCGCGCCATCGTCGGCCCATTCGTGCAAAAACTGATCGCCGAAAACAAAAAGGCCGTCATGGAAGGCGGGCCGGAATCCGCGATCAAAGTCTGCAAGGACATCGCCCCGGCCATGGCCGGCGAAGTCTCGCGCCTGAACGGCCTGCGCCTGACCCGCGTCTCGCTGAAGGTGCGCAACCCGTTGCTCGGCACAGCCGACGCATGGGAGCAGAAGAAGTTGATGGAATTCGAAAAACGCGCCGCCAAGGGCGAGAAGACCGACGCGATGGAAGTCGCCGAAATCGTCAAGGAGCCGAACGGCAAATACTTCCGTTACATGAAGGCCATCGCGTTGCAGCAAGGCTGCGTAGCCTGCCACGGCAAGCCGACCGACATCAACGAAAACGTGAAGGCACGCCTCGCTGAAGACTACCCGCACGATCAGGCGACCGGCTATGAGGCTGGGCAGATTCGCGGCGCGGTAAGCATCAAGCGTCCGCTGTAATGCCACGGCCCCGATGCGGGGCTACGCAGTAACGACAACGCCCGATGGATACGATGATCCATCGGGCGTTGTCTTTTCGGTGGCTAAACAATTGCACCGCAAGCGAGATACCGGGGAAAACGAACGACCGCCACGACGGATGCCTGAACTAAGTGGCTATAATCAAGCCCAATTTTTGGTACCGACATGCCCATTATCCTTTTGAACGGCAAGAGACCTTTATGAGCGAACAGAACGAACACGCCGAATTGCAGATCACCGGGATGCGTTGCGCATCCTGCTCCGGGCGTCTGGAAAAAAACCTGAACGAGATGCCGGGCGCCGAGGCGGTGGTGAACATCGCGACCGAAAAAGCCAGCGTCACCTTCGACCCCGCGGTCACCAGCGTCGACGCCATCATCGCGACGGTGCGCAAAGCGGGATTTGACGCCCATGCGGCGCGCGACTTCGCCGCCGAGAAGCAGGCGCGCGCGGCGATGCTGCGCGGCGAGCGCAATCTGTTCCTGATCTCCGCGCTGCTGACCGCCCCGCTGCTGATCGAGATGGCGCTGATGCTGTTCGGCATCCACCTGATGATGCCGGTATGGATGCAATGGCTGCTCGCGACGCCGGTGCAGTTCTGGGCCGGCGCGCGCTTCTATACCGGCGCGTGGAGCGCGTTGCGCAGCGGCGGCAGCAACATGGACGTGCTGGTTGCGCTCGGCACCAGCGCGGCGTATTTCCTCAGCGTCGCGGTGTGGCTGCTGGATCTGGATCAGCCGGTGTATTTCGAGGCGAGCGCCGTGCTGATCACGCTGGTACTGCTCGGCAAGCTGCTGGAGGCGCGCGCCAAGGGCAAGGCTTCCGCCGCGCTGGAGGCGCTGATCAACCTGCAACCCAAGATTGCCCATGTCGAGCACAACGGCCAGTTGCTCGATGTCTCCGCCGGCTCGCTACGTCCCGAGGACATCTTCGTCGTGCGTCCCGGCGAGAGCGTACCGGTTGACGGCGTGGTGCTCGAAGGCTCGTCCAGCGTGGACGAGGCGATGCTGACCGGCGAGAGCCTGCCGCAGGTCAAGCAGCCTGACGCGAAGGTCTACGCCGCGACGCTGAACCAGCAGGGCCTGCTGCGCTGCCGCGCGCTGGCGGTCGGCTCGCGCACCCAGCTCGCCGCGATCATCCACCTGGTCGAACAGGCGCAAGGCTCCAAGGCCGCGATCCAGAAACTCGCCGACCGCATCTCCGCGGTGTTCGTGCCGACGGTGCTGGCGATCGCATCGCTGACCTTCGCCGGCTGGTATCTGGCCGACGCCGGATTCTCCGCCGCACTGATCAACGCCGTCGCGGTGTTGGTGATCGCCTGCCCCTGCGCGCTCGGCCTCGCCACACCCACCGCGGTAGTCGTCGCCACCGGCCGCGCCGCGCACGCCGGCATACTGGTAAGGGACGCCGCCGCGCTCGAACGCGCCCACCAGCTCGCGGTTCTGGTCGTCGACAAGACCGGCACGCTGACCGAAGGCAAACCCGCGGTGACCGACCTGCTGCCCGCCGAGGGCATCGCGGCGGAACTTGCTTCGTCTTCAACGATGCAAGTTCTCCCTCTCCTCAATCCTCTCCCACAAGCGGGAGAGGAGGCGAACGTGAAGAGCAACTTTCGATCCCTCGAACTGCTGCGCACCGCCGCCGCACTCGCACAACACTCCAGCCACCCGCTATCGCGCGCCCTGCTCGACCACGCCGGACAGATCGCGCTGCCCGAAGCGACGAACCTGCGCGAACAAGCAGGACTGGGACTGAGCGCCGAACTTGGCGGCCAGACCTGCGTGCTCGGTTCGCCCGCCTTCGCGAAACAGCAAGGCGTCGCGCTCGACGACGCGCAATTGCTCGCACTGCAAACCCAAGGAAAATCCGTGATCGCGGTGGCACGCGGCGGCGCATTGCTAGGCCTGATCGCCTTCGCCGACCGCCTGCGCCCCAGCAGTCGAGACGCGGTCGCAAGACTGCATGAGATGGGCGTGCGCGTCGTGATGCTCAGCGGCGACAACCAGGCGACCGCCGCCGCCATCGCCGCACAGGTCGGCATAACGGAATTCCGCGCCGAAGTGCTGCCGCAGGACAAGGCCGCACTGGTGGAGAGCTACAAACAGGAAGGCAGGTTAGTCGGCATGGCCGGCGACGGCATCAACGACGCCCCCGCGCTGGCCGCCGCCGACGTCGGCTTTGCCATGAAGAGCGGCAGCGACATCGCCCTCGAAGCCGCCGACATCACGCTGATGCGCAACGACCTCGCCAGCGTCGTCGACGCGATCTCGCTGTCGCGCGCGACGCTGCGCAAGATACGTCAGAACCTGTTCTTCGCCTTCGGCTACAACGTCCTCGGCATCCCCCTCGCCGCCGCCGGCATGCTGAACCCGATGATCGCGGGCGCGGCGATGGCGCTGAGCTCGGTGTCGGTCGTCAGCAACGCGCTGCTGCTGAAGCGCTGGCGCAGCCCGCTGTAAGTGATTATTCAGACTAATCGGCTTATTATTCCAAGCGAATGTATGCGCAATGAATTTTATGCGACTCTTACGTTAGGAATTTCGAGAAAATGCCATCGCTAAAACCGCCCTCTAATACAGAGATTATTGCTGGTAGCCCTGTAACTGAGGCTGCACTAACCATGATTGGTGCACTCTCAGGCAATCCGCTAACTGCCATCCTGCCTGTACTTGGCAATTCCCTCGCAAGCGAGCGACAACGAAAACGTATCGAGGCCGCACTTGCTGATATTGATGTAATCCTAAACCGACACGATATTGCATTGCGCAATCTCACAGACGAACAGTACAAGCTTATCAACGAGGCCATACTTGCTCTGTTTCAAACCACCAACTCCGCCAAGATTGATTATCTTAGACGTGCAGTTCAGAACAGCCTAAGTATCGAAAGTATTCAATTCCAAGAGGCAGCTGTTCTTTCGCGCATCATTCGAGATATTTCGGCCGATGAGGTTGACTTCCTCTTTCGAAACTTTGAGTACGAGCGGATCCTAATATTGCCTGATAATTCCAATCACGAATCCAAAGTCTTGGTTGTTCATCCAGGCTCCCCAGATAGATTAGTCGTTACCGGTCTCGTCTCCTTGGGGCTATTAGAGTCTGGTAGCTCTACCATTGGCGATGGCGGAGTATTAAAATTTTCTGCAATCGTCATAAAGTTGATGGTATTGCTGAATAAAAATCCCTAATCCATCGACACGAACGTAATACCCTAAAGCCTAACGCACCGAATGTTCAGATTATCCGGCTACGATTTACCAAGAGGAATCCAGACATGCCCAACGTCGTCATGAAACACCCCGCGACCGATGCGCACAATTGCGAAATCGAATGGAATGCGGACTTCGCCAAGATGAAGCTGACGCTGCAGGCCGGTTTCATCAGCCCGATGCTGCTGCATGATTTCCTGTGGCAGTTGCCGCACAAGGACGACCGCTTCGTCAGGACCGGCATTATCGGCGCGGTGCAGATCACCCAGCGCTTCGATGTGCGGCTGGAATTGCCCAGCGGCACGACGTTCAAGATACACGCCTACCAGCCCGCCGCGGTCGGCGGCACGCCCCAAGAGCCGCAACTCGAATTCTTCGAGGTGGCGCAAGAACAAGAATAAGGACCGCCTATTCCGGCCAAGCACAAGATTCGCGACGCCCTCGACGGGTCGCTTGCCGCACTACTCGCGCGAGCCGATTGAAAACCGGGTGGCGCATCGTTAGACTCTCGTTTCTTCTTCAGCCCCATGCGGCATAATGAGTCCGCTCGCAATATTCCGTCCCCATAAAAAATGATCCGCGAAGAACCTGCATTCAAAATAAAAAACGGCAACTTCCCTTTGTTCGTGCTCCACGTCAACACCACCGACATGGACAAATTCAAGAACGAGCTGGAAACGCGCCTTACCCAGACGCCCGATTTCTTCACCAACACGCCGGTCGTGCTGGCGCTCGCCGCCATCGCCGACTCCGGCGTCACGCCGGACTTGGCCGACCTGGTGTCGTTCATGCGCGGCCACGGCATGTGGGCCGCGGGCGTGCTGGGCGGCTCGGCGGAACAACGCGAAGCTGCCGTGCAGGCCGGGCTGGGGCTTTTCCCGGACGCGCCGTCGCGCCGCGCACAACCGCAACCAGAAACGCCCCCCGAGGCCCCTCTCCCGCCGCCTACGCAACAACCCGAGCTTCCGGGATTGGATGTGGCGACGAACGAGGATGAATCCGACAAAAACTCCGCTGCCGCTAAAACAGAAACGCCCCAGCCGACGACGATGATTATCGACAAGCCTGTGCGCACCGGTCAGCGCATCTACGCCAAAGGCGGGAATCTGGTCGTGCTCGCCATCGTCAATGCCGGTGCGGAGTTGATCGCCGACGGGGACATCCATATCTACGCCCCGTTGCGCGGGCGGGCGATTGCCGGCGCGCACGGCAACGAGAACGCGCGCATCTTCGTACACAGGCTGGAGGCGGAACTGATCTCCATCGCAGGTTGTTTCCAGGTGTTCGAAAACGGGGTGCCGGAAAACGTGCGCGGCAAGCCGGCCCAGATACGTCTCGACGGCACGCGCCTGATTTTCGAGCCGTTGCCGGAATAAAGCCGGTAAACCCGCCCTATTCGACTCTTCCTCAAGCTTTTTGCCGACGTAAAATCGCGCATCTTTTTTGAAGGATAGAAACGTGGCTAAAGTTATCGTAGTTACCTCCGGCAAAGGCGGTGTGGGCAAGACCACCACCAGCGCCAGCTTCTCCAGCGGCCTCGCCCTACGCGGCAACAAGACGGTCGTCATCGACTTCGACGTGGGCCTGCGCAATCTGGACCTCATCATGGGCTGCGAACGCCGCGTGGTGTACGACATCATCAACGTCATCAACGGCGAAGTGTCGCTGAAGCAGGCGCTGATCAAAGACAAGAACTGCGACAACCTGTACATCCTTCCCGCCTCGCAGACGCGCGACAAGGATGCGCTGAACCTCGAAGGCGTCGAGAAGATCCTGAACGAGCTGAAGGAAAGCTTCGACTGCATCGTGTGCGATTCCCCGGCGGGCATCGAGTCCGGCGCGTTCACGGCGATGTATTTCGCCGACGAGGCGCTGGTGGTGACCAATCCGGAAGTGTCGTCGGTGCGCGACTCCGACCGCATCCTCGGCATCCTCGCGGCAAAATCCAAGCGCGCGGTCGAGGGCATGGAGCCGATCAAGGAGCATCTGCTGGTGACCCGCTACGACCCCAAGCGCGTGGACGCGGGCGAAATGCTGTCCGTGACGGACATCCAGGAAATCCTGCGCATTCCCTTGCTCGGCGTGATCCCGGAATCGGAATCCGTTCTGCAGGCATCCAACTCGGGCACCCCCGCGATCCATCTGGACAAGAGCGACGTGGCCGAGGCCTATCAGGACGTGGTCGCGCGCTTCATGGGCGACGAAGTGCCGATGCGTTTCCTCACCGCCGAAAAGGCGGGATTCTTCAAACGTCTGCTGGGAGGCCGCTAACATGTCCATGATCTCTGGCCTGCTCGAATACCTGCGCGGCGACGAAAAGAAGACCGCCTCTGTCGCCAAAGAACGCCTGCAAATCATCCTCGCCCACGAGCGCGCGGGACGAGGCGCCGCCACCCCGGACTACATGCCTGCCCTGCAGGAAGAACTGCTGGAAGTGATCGCGAAGTACATCCACATCGACCGCGACAGCTTCAAGGTCCAGCTCGAAAAGCACGGCGAATACGAAGTGCTGGAACTGAACATCACCCTGCCGGAAAACGCGCGCAACTAAGGCCCCAAAGACCAAGGGCAACCCTGACGGGGTTGCCCTTTGCTTTACACTATCGATTCGCTTGGCGCGTTTCAGGCGGTGGTGTTGATATTCTGTCCCAGGTTGGGCGGCAGATTGGCGGCACTTTGTTGCGGAGGCTGAGGGATGGCGGCGATCAGCGCCATCGCGCTCTGCGCTTCGATATCGATGGCCTTCTTGAGCACAGCCATTCCGACCGCGTCGCCGGCATTCTGCACGAGTGCTGCACTGGTATTCATATTGACGTTCATGGTTGCCTCCAAGGTTCAGGTGCGTTATCAGCATACTCCGATCTTGCGGCGAAACAAATGGGCGCATGCTGTTGCCAATCCGGCGGGAAGCCAATACTCTGCCGACTTGTCTCATCGCCCTGCCCGATCGGCATCCAGCCAATAGCAGAAAGGATCAAGCATGTATTCCACACAGCCACTGAACGACGATGAACTCGACGAACTGGACGACCTCCTGATGTCGCAGGACATGCCGGAAAATACGATGGACATTTCCATGCTCGACGGCTTCTTCGCCGCGCTGGTGTTACACCCCGATCTCATCATGCCCAGCGAGTATTTGCGCTGGATATGGGATTCCGAGCAAGGCGAAGACAAACCGGAATTCTCATCGCTGGCGGAAGCCAACCGCATCCTGGACTTGATCATGCGCCACTACAACAGCGTGTTGCAGGCCATAACCGACGACCGCTTCGAGCCGCTGTTCTATGTCCTGCCGCAAGAGGACGGCAGCGAATTTTTCGATGCCGAAGGATGGAGTTGCGGCTTCATACTGGCCACCTCCATTTTCAACGAGCCGTGGGAACCGGTATTCAAGGAACGCCCCGAACTTCTCACCCCGATGGTATTGCTGGGCACGGAACGGGGCTGGGACATGCTGGAGCGAAGCGGCAACAACAGGCTGGCCACGCAGGAAGCTTATGAAGCCATCGCGGATGCCGTGTCGCTGATTTACGAACATTTCCGCGAACAGCGAGAAACCTCCGCGCAACAACGTCTAGCGCGGACGGACATGAAGTCGAACGAAAGGCCGGATATGCCCGATGCCGATATGGGGCGCGACGAGAGCTGCCCTTGCGGCTCCGGTAAGGATTTCAGCGAGTGTTGCGGCGCGGCGCGAACGCTGCACTGATCGTCTCGCCATGAGCTTGCGTCTCGGTCTGGATTTCGGCACCTCGGGGGCGCGCGCCTGCGCGATCGACGACAGCGACGCCATCGTCCACGGGCAGCGCGTCGGCTACCCGGCCCCCGGCAACCAGACCCCGCAGGATTGGCGCAGCGTGCTGCTCGCACTGCTGGGCGGACTGCCGCAGGATGTCGCGGCGAACCTGCGGGGCATCGCGATAGACGGCACCTCCGGCACGGTGCTGCTGTGCGACGACGGACTCGCGCCGCTGTCCGGCGCGCTGATGTACGACGATGCGCGCGCGCATGCCCAGACCGGGCAACTGAAATCCATCGCTCCGTCCGGCCATCTCGGCGCCACTTCCGGGCTGGCCAAATTCCTGTGGCTGACGCAACACGTCGAACAGGCCGCTTATTTCCTGCATCAGGCCGATTGGCTGACCGCGCTGCTGAGCGGCAGGCCGGGCATCGCCGATTACCACAACGCGCTGAAGACCGGTTACGACGTCGAGACGCTACGCTGGCCGGACTGGGTGCTCGCGCTGCCGCACTCGCATCTGCTGCCCGATGTGGTCGCCCCCGGAACCGACCTCGGGACTGTCCGCCCCGACCTCGCGGCGCGCTTCGGCATATCTCCGCACTGCCGCATCCATGCCGGCACCACCGACAGCACCGCCGCCTTTATCGCCTCCGGCGTAACCGAGCCCGGCATCGGCGTGACTTCTCTCGGCACCACGCTGGTGCTCAAACAGCTTTCGGACAAACGCATCGAGGCGCCGGAATACGGCGTGTACAGCCACCGTTACGGCGAACTGTGGCTGGTGGGCGGCGCATCGAATGCCGGCGCTGGAGTACTGCAGAAGTTCTTCGACGCGCAACGGCTGGCAGAACTGAGCGCACTCATCGACCCGATGCGGGACAGCCCGCTGGACTATTACCCGTTGAGCAGGCCCGGCGAACGCTTCCCGTTCAACGATCCCATGCTCGCCCCGCGGATCGAACCCCGCCCATCCGACGACATCTCCTTCCTGCACGGGCTGTTGCAGGGACTGAGCCGCATCGAGGCGGAGGGCTATGCGAAGCTGGAAGAACTGGGCGCTACGCCGTTACGAGCGGTGGTCACGAACGGCGGCGGCGCGAAAAACGAAACCTGGAGAAAACTGCGAGAGCGTTTGCTCGGCGTGCCGGTCGGCACGGCGGCGCAACAGGAAGCGGCCTACGGCTGCGCCCGGCTCTGTGCCGACAACTTCCGCATATCGCACAACGCGGCCGCAAACTGATCGAGCGGGAGCGGCCTGCCGAACAGGTAGCCCTGGAAGGCGTGGCAGCCGTGACGTTCGAGGAACTCGCGTTGCACCTCGGTCTCCACGCCCTCGGCGATCACATCCAATCCCATCGCATCGCCCATCGCGATGATGGTCTGCACGATGGTCGCATCGTTGCTGCCAGAGACAATATCGCGCACGAACGACTGGTCGATTTTGATCTGATCGAGCGGCAACTGCTTGAGATATTGCAGCGAGGAATAACCGGTGCCGAAGTCGTCCATCGAGAAACTAACGCCCAGTTGCTTCAGTTCTCGCATCTTGGCGATGGTATCGTCGACATTGTCCACCACCATGCTCTCGGTCAGTTCCAGCTTGAGGTGCGAGGGCTTGGCGCCGCTGTCCCGCAGCACCTGCCGCACCTGTGCGACGAAATCGCCCTGACGGAACTGCCGGACGCTGACATTCACTGCCAGCTTCAAATCGCGGGTCAGTGCATCGGACTCCCACGTCTTGAGCCGGGCACAGGCGGTTCGCAGCACCCACGACCCGATAGGCACGATCAGCCCGGTCTCTTCGGCCAGCGGGATAAACAGCCCCGGAGCAACCATGCCGCGCTCGGGATGCTGCCAGCGCAGCAGCGCCTCCGCACCCAGCGGCCTGCGCTGGCTGTCCACCTGCACCTGATAGTGCAACTCAAATTGCTGCTGTTCCAGCGCTAGACGCAATTCTGACTCCATGTCGGCGCGCGCTTCCAGCGCGACCTGCAGCGCCGGATCGTAGAAGCGGACGGCATTGCGGCCCGCCGTCTTGGCCTGGTACATCGCGGCGTCGGCATACTTGAGCAGATCGTCCACCCGCTCCTGGTGCCCCTTAAACATCACGATACCGATGCTGGGCGAGATGTAATGTGTGTAATCGTTGATCACATAAGGCCGGTTCAGCACCTCGCGAATGTTGCCGGAGACCAGTTCCGCCTGCGCCGCCGCAGCAGCCGCCTTGGTCTTCAGCGATTCGATCAGCACCACGAACTCGTCGCCGCCGGTGCGCGCCACGGTGTCGCCCTCGCGGGTGCAGGATTCGAGACGTTTGGCCACCTCAATCAACAGCAGGTCGCCGATATCGTGTCCCTTGGTGTCGTTGATCGCCTTGAAATTATCCAGATCGAGGAA
This sequence comes from Gallionella sp., assembly GCA_023229845.1. Classification (GTDB taxonomy): domain Bacteria; phylum Pseudomonadota; class Gammaproteobacteria; order Burkholderiales; family Gallionellaceae; genus Gallionella. The sequence continues at coordinate 44,287 of JALNYK010000019.1, read as the reverse complement.
CAACAGCGCACCGTACTGCCCGCTGCGCGCGCTCAACGAAAGCGCCTGTTGCAAACGCTCGACCAGCAAACGGCGGTTGGGCAGATGAGTGAGCGGATCGTAAAAAGCCAGCTGATAAACCTGAGCCTCCGCCTGTTTGCGTTCGACCAGCGCCGCGCGAAAATTCAGCACCGCCTGCGCCATCGCCCTGAAGTCCGTGCCGCTGGCATCGCGCATCCGCTCGATTTTCGGCAACGCAGGCGGCACGTCCCCGCCACGCGACAGATGCCACAACGCTTCCGCCACATCCGCCATCTTGCGGCTGATTTTTCTGGCCGACAACACGGCCAGCAACATCATGCCAGCCATGCCGGCGAGGCCGAAAACCAGCACCTGATTGAAGAACTCGTCGAAGGCGCGCCTGGCGTCGTCGTTGCGCTGCGTCGTGCGATTGGCCAGCTGTGCCGAGATGCGGTGGGCATGTTCGGAGAACGCGATGAAATGCTGCTGCGCCTTACCGATGTAGCGGATCGCCGTACCGGGATCGATCGCGGCGATGTCTGTCGCCATGATCACGAAATTGCCATATCCCCGGGTATGTACCGGCAGCGCCAGCGCATCTTCAGGACTGATCTCCCGAACCTGGGGAGACTCGGCCAGCGCGCTCGCGCGCTTGTTCAGCGCGGCCAGGTCGTTGACGACATCGGAGTGGATCAGGTACAGCTGCGCCTCGTCCAGCCGCTTGCCGTCCGCCGCTTCCAGCGCGCCCGCCACGCGCCGCTGCACCACGGCCATATCCTCGCTCAGGCGCGCGGCTTCAGTGAGCAGGGCGACATCCAGATTCTCCAGGCTGCTGCTCTGTTCATGCTGCTCCCGCAGGCTGTGCAGCGACCAGTAATTGATCAGCAGCCCGACCAGCGCCGCCAGCAACACCGGCAGCATGAACAACACCAGAATGGAGCGCCCGATCTTCATCGAAGCGCGGGGTTAACGGGCATAGCAAGTGTGCCGCCCCTGATGATGAAACTTGCCATGCCTGTTCCCTCTTCCCAACCCTCTCCCGCAAGCGGGAGAGGGAGCAAATGAATCGCTACGCGAGTTTCACATTAACGCAGCACTTCTTGCCACTGTTGCGGCGCAATGTTGCCGAGATATTCGAAGCCGCCGTTGCCCAGCGGCCTGAATACAACCAAGGTGCCCTCCGGCTTGGGGAAGTAGCCCATCAGATCCATCAGGTTGGGCGCATGCGCGACCAGCACCCGGTTGGTTGTGCCGGATACCGGCGCGGAGAGCAGCGCGCGCGTCTTGTCGATCACCGGCTTCTTTTCTTCGGAAGTCATGTTGGCGGTGTACATCAACGAATTGTCGATAACGAAATTCGCGCCGAACGCCGCAGCCGCCGATTCCTTGGCGCGGCACAACGGACTGGAGAATATCTCGCCGACCGGGATTTTCGCCTTGCGGATCGCCTCGCCCACCCGGGTCACCACGCGCACGCCCTCCCCGGTCAGCGGCCGCTGCGTAGAACAATCGTTGAGATCCACGCTGGGCACACGGTCCGGGCGCGAGGTGTCGGTGTTTCCGTGGCGCAGGTACAGAACATAACCGCCCGCACGCAATTGCTTGATGAGTTCTGAAGTGACCGGTTTTTCGACGAAGACCGGCAGCTTGGCGGCCGCAACCGGCAGTGATAACAGGGACAGCGCAGCGAACAGGGCAAAGACTGATCTCATGATTCCTCCCGTATATACGCAATATCGAATCGGCAAAATCCGCCGTTACCGAATGCTATCCGAAAGTGATCTGAAATTGTTGAACACGAATAATCCATCGGGTGCCGATCCGCATTTAAACCGGCCTGCTTCAGAGCTGGACTGGCCAGACCATTTTTCTGTCCGCCAGCAACTCGTCGAACTGTGCTTGCGGCAGCGGCCTGCCGAACAGGTAGCCCTGGAAGGCGCCGCAACCGTAACGATCGAGAAACGCCCACTGCGCCTCGGTCTCCACGCCCTCCGCGATCACGTTCAGGCCGAGGGCCTCGCCCATCGCGATGATGGTCTGCACGATAGCCGCATCGTTGCCGTCGGAAACGATGTCGCGTACGAAGGACTGGTCGATCTTGATCTGCGCCAGCGGCAGCTGTTTGAGATATTGCAGCGAGGAATAACCGGTGCCGAAGTCGTCCATCGAAAAGCTCACGCCCAGCAACTTCAGCTCGGACATCTTGGCGATGGTGTCCCCGACGTTCTCCAGCGCCATGCTCTCGGTCAACTCCAGCTTGAGCCGCCGCGCATCGATGCCGTGGCGTCCCACCGCATCCCGAACCTGCCGGACGAACTCGGCCTGGTGGAACTGCCTGGCGCTGACGTTGACCGCCAACTGCAAGTCGCGCATCGCCGCATTGTCCTGCCAGACCTTGAGTTGCGCGCAGGCGCTATCCAGCACCCATAACCCGATAGGCAGGATCAGTCCGGTCTCCTCCGCCAGCGGAATGAATTCCAGCGGCGGCACTAGGCCGCGTTGCGGATGTTCCCAGCGCAGCAGCGCCTCGGCGCCGCAGGCCCGGCGTGCGGCATCGACCTGAACCTGGTAGTGCAGCCTGAACTGATGCGCCTCCAGCGCCGCGCGCAAATCGGCCTCCAGCGCCGCGCGCGTCTCGACGGTCGCCTGCATAGCCGGATCGAAGAAACGGATCGCGTTGCGTCCGGACAGCTTGGCCTGGTACATCGCCATGTCGGCCCATTTGAGCAAGTCTTCGATGCCGTCTTCGTGGCTGCGGAACAGCGTCAGACCGATACTCGACGTGCAACGGTGATCTATCGTCTGCCCGGCGCGCTCCATCCGGTAGGGCAGGCCCAGCGCCTCACGGAGTTTTTCCGCCACCGTTTCGGCCTGCTGCACCGCCTCGTCGATGTCGCCGCTCAGGTCTTCCAGCATCACGACGAATTCGTCGCCGCCCAGCCGCGCCACGCTGTCCTGCTCGCGGATGCAGGCGGAGATGCGGTGCGCGACCTCGATCAGCAGCAGGTCGCCGGCCTCGTGCCCGTGCAGGTCGTTAAGGGTCTTGAAATAGTCCAGGTCGATGAACATCAGCGCGCCGTAGCACTTGCCGCGCGCGGCGGCGGGCAGCGCCTTGCCGAGCCTGTCGAGCAGCAGCCGCCGGTTCGGCAGGCCGGTGAGCGGATCGTAAAAGGCGAGATTATGGATCTCCTGCTCGACTTGCTTGCGCGCGCTGATGTCCTGCTTCACAACGATGAAATGCGTGATCTGCGAGGCGTCGTCGAGTACCGGCGTGATGGTCATCTCCTCGTCATACAGCGAGCCGTCGCGGCGCCGGTTGACCAGTTCGCCATGCCACACGTGCCCGGCCAGCACGGTGCTCCACAGCCGCTGGTAGAACAGGTCGTCCTGCTGGCCGGATTTGGCCAGTTCGCGCGGCGTATGCCCGACCGCTTCGCCCTCGGCGTAACCGGTCAGGCTGCCGAACGCCTTGTTGGCCCAGACGATGGTGCCGCGAGAGTCCGTGATCAGCATCGCGTTGGCCGCCGCATCGAGCGCGCTGTCCTTCAGGCGCAACATACGCTCCATCGAGTAGCGCTCGGTGACGTCGTTCACGATGGAAAACAGCAGCGTCCGTCCATCCACGCTGACCGGCGAAGAGTGCACCTCGACGGTGCGCACTTCGCCGCTGGCCAGCCGGTGGGGGAACACGAAGAAGTTGCGTTCCTCGTGTTCGGCGCGGGTGCGTTCCGCCGCGATCTGCTCCGGCGGCAGCATGTTGATGCTGGCTATGTTCATCGCGCGCAGGGTGGCGACCGGATAACCGTAGAAACGGCCTGCGGCCGGATTGGCATCGACGATCTCGCCGCTGTCCGGCGCGATCAGCAGCATGGGCGAATCGTGGTGCTCGAACATCTGGCGGAAGCGCGCCTCGCTGGTCAGCAACTCGGCGGTGCGCTGCCCCACCTTTTCTTCCAGCGTCGCGTTGGCGGACAGCAACTCCAGCGCCAGACGGTCGCGCTCCCGATAGGCGGTGTCCAGACGGCGGTTGTTGCGCCACAGATAAACCGCCATGGCTAATATTCCCAAGCCCAGCAGCCCGCCACCGCCCAGCAGCCACAGCACATATTTGCGCAGCACATCGTGCCAATCGAAATCTTGCGAGCGCGCGGAAGCGTTCACCGCCATATCGAGTTCGGGGAAGAACAGCGGCGTTATGCTGAAGTGGTACGCCGGCAGCGCGGCATTCAGGTAATCGGCGGTGGCCTGCCAGCGCTGCCCGGTCTGTTCGATGGAGCGGAACGCCAGCACCCCGATGCGCACTTCGCGTTCGGCCGCGGCATGCGCGGTAAGCCCGGACAATGCCAGCGCGCAGACGGCCAGCGCCGCGAACAACTTGCGCAGCGTCATTGCCCGTTGCTCTGGTGCAGCGACGCCTCGAACTGATCCCGCGGCAGCGGCTTGCCGAACAGAAATCCCTGGAAGGCGTGGCAGCCGTGTTCATCGAGGAATTCGCATTGCGCCTCGGTCTCGACGCCTTCCGCGATCACGTTCAGGCCGAGCGCGTCGCTCATCGCGATAATGGTCTGCACGATGGCCGCATCGTTGGTGTCGGTGGCGATGTCGCGCACGAAGGAGCGGTCGATCTTGATCTGATCCAGCGGCAACTGCTTGAGGTATTGCAGCGAAGAATAGCCGGTACCGAAGTCGTCCATCGAGAAGCTGACGCCCAGCAGCTTCAGTTCGCGCATCTTGGCGATGGTGTCTTCGACGTTTTCCAGCACCATGCTCTCGGTCAGTTCCAGCTTGAGGTGCGAAGGTTTCGCGCCGCTCTCGTGCAGCACGCGCTGCACCCTTGCGACGAAATCCGCCTGGCGGAACTGTTTCGCGCTGACGTTCACCGCCAACGTCAAGTCGCGGGTCAGCGCGCTGCCCTGCCAGGTCTTGAGCTGCGCGCAGGCGGTTTGCAGCACCCACAGCCCGATGGGCACGATCAGCCCGGTCTCTTCGGCCAGCGGGATGAATTGCAGCGGCGACACCAGGCCGCGTTGCGGATGTTGCCAACGCAGCAGCACTTCCGCGCCCAGCGGGCGGTGGCGGCTGTCCACCTGTATCTGGTAATAAAGCTGGAACTGGCGATTCTCCAGCGCCAGGCGCAACTCGGTTTCCAGGTCGGCGCGCTCTTCGATAGCCGACTGGGTCTCCGGATCGTAGAAACGGATCGCGTTGCGCCCCGCCGTCTTGGCCTGATACATCGCGATGTCGGCATACTTGAGCAGGTCGTCGACGCTGTCCTGATGGCCCTTGAACATCGCAATGCCGATGCTCGGCGTCGTGTGGTGGATGCGCCCCTTGAGCTGGTAGGGCTGGTTCAGCGCGGCCTGCACCTTTTCGGCCACGCGTTCGGACTGGGCGGCGGCCTGATCGGCACGGGAACTGAGCGTCTCCAGCACCACGACGAACTCGTCGCCGCCCAGCCGCGCCACGGTGTCGCCGTCGCGCACGCAGGCGATCAGGCGCGCGGCCACCTCGATCAGCAGCAGGTCGCCGATCTCGTGGCCCTTGGTATCGTTGAGCGTTTTGAAATGGTCCAGGTCGAGGAACATGATCGCGCCGTGATGGTGGTTGCGCGCGCTGACCGCAAAGGCCTGATGCAATCGGTCCATCAGCAGGCGGCGGTTGGGCAGGCTGGTCAACGCGTCGTAAAACGCCAACTGATGGATCTGCTGCTCGCTCTGCTTGCGTTCGGTGATGTCGAGAATGACCCCGATAATGCCGATCGGATCGCCGTTGCCGCCGAGCAGCCGCGCCTTGTGGAACACCACATCGTGAACCGTGCCGTCCGCGTGCTTGATGTGGCTCTCGTATATCTGGATGCCGGTCGGATCTTCCAGCAACTCGATATCCTTGTCGCGGTAGGTCTGCGAATACTGTTGCGGCGCAATCTCGTACACCGTCTTGCCGACGAGGTCTTCCATGGACTTGCCGATGAACTCGGTGAATGCGCCGTTGCAGCCGGTATATCGCCCCTCCACATCCTTGTAGAAAACCGGCACGGGCATGGTTTGCAACAGCGATTCGCTGAACGCCACACTGTCTTTCAGCGCGACCTCGTTGCGCTTGCGCTCAGAGATGTCGAAAAAAGTCGCGACCGCGCCTTTCACTTCCCCGTCCTTGACGACGGGATGCGACCAGTACTCGACCGGGAACGAAGTGCCGTCCTTGCGCCAGAACACCTCGTCGTCCACCCGGATTTCCCGGTTGCCCATGAACGCCAGATACATCCGACATTCGTGCGCCGGATAAGGGCTGCCGTCCGGCCTCGCATAATGCGTGAGCTTGTGCATGTTCTTGCCGACCAGTTCGCCGGCGTCGCCGTAGCCCAGCATCGCCAGCCCCGAGGCGTTAATGAAAGTGCAACGTCCTTCCTTGTCCACCCCGTAGATACCCTCGGCGACCGAGTCGAGCACACGCTGCAAAGCCTCGTTGGAGTCGCGCAGCGATTGCGTCATTTCCTCGGCTTGCTGCTCCGCCTGCCGCCGCAACTCGCCATGCGCCTGCTTCAATTCCGCCAGCGCCTGCGCGTTCTGCCGCGCCATGCGCTCGTCGAACAGCGAAGCCAGGATGCCGCCGCCGAACCAGAACAGCGAGGTGATGCCCACCAGCAAGGCGAGAATGCCGGGATCTATCGACCAGCCGGAAGAGAGGCACATGCTGCCGAGCTGGATAGTCAAACCCTGCATCGCGGTGTAGTGCATGCCGGAGATCGCCAGCCCCATAATCAGCGCGCCCAGCACCGAACGCTGCAGCGGAGGCAGGTTGACGCGCTCGCCCCGGTACATCATCAGCAGCGCGCCCCATGAGGCGATGACCGCGATCACGACGGAAAGGGCGACGACGGGCGCGGAGTAATCGATAGCCGGCGTCATCCTGATCGCGTCCATGCCGATGTAATGCATCGCGCTGATGCCCGCACCCATCGACAGGCTGCTGACCAGCAAACGGACGGGCGTGATATGCGCATCGCGCAGCACCCGGAAACCGAGCAAGGACGCGGCAATCGCCGGCACGATGGAGAGCAGGGTCCGCAGGGGATCGTAGGACAGCGATATCGGCAGATGGAAGGCCAGCATGCCGATGAAGTGCATAGACCAGATCGCCGTGCCCAGCGTGATGCCGCCGACGATCATCCACCACATCGCCGCGCTGCCGCTGCTCTCGCGCATGCGCTGCGCATGGGCAAGCGCGGTGAACGAGCCGATCATTGCGACCAGCACGGACAAACTTACCAGCGGAAGACTCCAGGAAATCGGCACGAACAAATCGATCGGTCAGTTTAAATTTGCGCAATCCTAACCGAAAACCCGACCGCACGGGCAAGGCGTTGCCGCGCCGGGCGATCCGGGCGTCAAATCGGGATACGGGCCCGGCGCGCTACGTCTTATAATCGCCCCTCATTTTCAAGTTTCGCACTACGGAGTATTTCGCCATGTCCCACAATCTCTTTGATTCGCGCAAATCCTTCGGCCTCGCCAGCGGCAAACAGGGTGCGTTCTACTCCCTGCCCGCGCTGGAAGCCGCAGGCATCGGCAATATCTCGCGCCTGCCCGTCTCGATCCGCATCGTGCTGGAATCGGTGCTGCGCAACTGCGACGGCAAGAAGGTGACCGAACGGCATGTGCGCGAGCTGGCGAACTGGAAACCGACTGCTCCGCGCACCGAAGAGATCCCCTTCGTGGTCGCCCGCATCGTGCTGCAAGACTTCACCGGCGTGCCGCTGCTGGCCGACCTCGCCGCGATGCGCGACGCCGCCGCCGCACAGGGCTGCGACCCCAAGGTCATCGAGCCGCTGGTGCCGGTGAACCTGGTCGTGGACCACTCGGTGCAGGTGGACTACTACAACCGCCCCGACGCGCTGAAGCTCAACATGGAACTTGAGTTCGAGCGCAACACCGAACGCTACCGCTTCATGAAATGGGGCATGCAGGCGTTCGACACCTTCAAGGTCGTGCCGCCCGGCGTCGGCATCGTGCACCAGGTCAACCTGGAATACCTCGCGCGCGGCGTGCTGCAGAAGGACGGCGTGACTTATCCGGATACCTTGGTCGGCACCGACAGCCACACCACGATGATCAACGGCATCGGCGTGGTCGGCTGGGGCGTGGGCGGCATCGAGGCGGAAGCCGGCATGCTGGGCCAGCCGGTGTATTTCCTGACGCCCGACGTGGTGGGCGTGCACCTGAAAGGCAAACTGCGCGAAGGCGTGACCGCCACCGACCTCGTGCTGACCGTCACCGAGTTGCTGCGCAAGCAGAAGGTGGTCGGCAAGTTCGTCGAATTCTTCGGCGAGGGCACCGCTGCGCTCACCCTGCCAGACCGCGCCACCATCGCGAATATGGCGCCGGAATACGGCGCGACCATGGGCTTCTTCCCGGTGGACGACGTGACCGTGGACTACATGCGCTACACCGGCCGCACCACCGACGAAGTGGACGCCTTCCAGTCCTACTTCAAGGCGCAAGGCCTGTACGGCGTGCCTGCCGCGGGCAGCATCGACTACAGCAGCGTGGTGGAGCTGGACCTTTCCAGCATCGAGCCTTCGCTGGCAGGGCCGAAGCGCCCGCAGGACCGCATCGCGCTGTCGAAGATGAAGGACACGTTCAACGTCCTGTTCAGCAAACCCGTCGCCGAGAACGGCTTCAACAAACCCGCCACCGAACTTGGCAAGCGCTACACCACCGCCCTGCCCGACCGCAGCAACACCGTGTGCGTCCCGATCTCCGGCGGCGGCCGCCAGGACAATGCGAAATACAGCACCGAGATGGAAATGGCGAACGACCATCCCACCGCATCGGTGCGTTGCGAGACCGCCGACGAGATGCTGCCGCCGGTCGAGATCGGTCACGGCGACGTGCTGATCGCCGCGATCACGAGTTGCACCAATACCTCCAACCCGAGCGTGCTGCTGGCCGCCGGTCTGCTGGCTAAGAAGGCCGTGGCCAAGGGTCTGCGTGTCAAGCCGCACATCAAGACATCGCTGGCCCCCGGATCGCGTGTGGTGACCGAATATCTGACCAACGCGGGCCTGCTGGAACCCTTGGCACAACTGGGCTTCAGCCTCGCCGGCTACGGCTGCACCACCTGCATCGGAAACTCCGGCCCGCTGGATGCCATGCTGGAAGAAGCCATCGTCAAGAACGACCTGATCGCCGCCGCCGTGCTGTCCGGCAACCGCAATTTCGAGGCACGCATCCACGGCAACATCAAGGCCAACTTCCTCGCGTCGCCTCCATTGGTCGTCGCCTACGCCATCGCGGGCAGGATGAACATCAACCTCGACACCGAGCCGCTGGGCACCGGCCGCGATGGTCAACCGGTTTACCTGAAAGACATCTGGCCGAACAGCGCCGAAGTGCAGACCGTGATGAAGTACGCCGCCGACCCGTCCGTGTACCAGCGTCTGTATAGCGACCTGACCAAAGACCTGCCGCTGTGGAACGCCATCGCCGCCCCCACCGGCGACCGCTACCAGTGGGACGACTCCACCTACATCGCACGTCCGCCGTTCTTCGATGCCTTCGCGCCCGAAGTCGGCGATATTCACGGCGCGAAGGCGCTGGCGCTGTTCGGCGACTCCGTCACCACCGACCACATCAGCCCGGCCGGCAGCTTCAAACCCACCACGCCCGCAGGCCAGTACCTGCAAGGCAAGCAGGTCGCGGTGAAGGATTTCAACAGCTACGGCTCGCGTCGCGGCAACCACGAGGTAATGATGCGCGGCACCTTCGCCAACGTGCGCGTGAAGAACCTGATGCTGCCGCTGAAGGAAGACGGCTCTCGCATCGAGGGCGGCTACACCCTGTACCACGGCGAGCAAATGGCGATCTACGACGCCGCGATGAAGCACATCGCCGACCACACACCCACCGTGATCTTCGCGGGCGAGGAATACGGCACCGGCTCCAGCCGCGACTGGGCTGCCAAGGGCACACAGTTGCTGGGCGTGAAGGCCGTCATCGCGAAGAGCTACGAACGTATCCACCGCAGCAACCTGGTGGGCATGGGCGTCCTGCCGCTGCAATTCAAGGGCAGCGACACCCTCGCCAGCCTCAACCTCACCGGCGACGAGACCTTCGACCTGACCGGCATAACCGGCGACCTGAAGCCGCAACAGGACGTGACGCTCACCGTGACGCGCAAGGACGGCAGCTCGCAGTCTGTCCCGCTCCTCCTCCGTATAGATACGCCTATCGAGGTGGACTACTACAGGAACGGCGGCATCCTGCCGTATGTGCTGAAGGAACTGGTGCGGCAGGATTAACCAGAATTCGTCGCAGTGCGATATACAACAATTTCCGGAGATAACGATGGGGCTAATGTGGCGCGATCAGTTGAGCGTTGGTAACAATGTGATCGATGCGGATCACAAATACCTGATAGGCATCATCAATGATGTCGAGCTTAACTTGCAGCAAAAAAACCGTACTGAACTGGCTCTGTCACTCAAGAAACTTACCGAGTATTCGCTCATGCATTTTGCGCTGGAGGAGAAGTTCGCTCAGGCTGTCGGATATACGCGAACCGAGCATTTGAACAGCTCGCACAAGGCGCTGATGGAACAGCTGGAACATGCAAAAAGCGAGTTCGAAGCGATGGGACAGGATTGGTCTCCGGAAACCATCCATCATTTCACCAACCTCTTGCGCAATTGGCTGATAGAACATGTCATCAAGGAAGACCTGTTGATGAAGCCTGCGATGCAGAAATATTCGCCCAGTTTCGATCCGAGATGAGTTAACCCGGATATTTCGTGAGACATCTCATGAATCAAACGGGGCAGCATCGCAATAAATCTCACGCCGCCTTGATTTCCTCGCGAATGATCTGCCGCAATCTTTCTTCCGTCATCGGCTCGCCGCTTTGCGAAATAACTCGACGCAGCGCGTCGTTGATCAGCGTCTGGTAACCCTTCCCTTCCGCCTCGGACTGATTGCGAAAAGCCTGCACCACGGCGGCATCCAGATACATGGTGACGCGCGTTTTGCCTGCGGCGTTTTCGGCTTGCAGTTTGGCTAGGTGCGGCACGTTCTTCGCGCGCTTAGCTTTGGAAAAATCGTATTCAGATTTCATATTGCCTCCGTTCATTGGTGGTTGCCTTGCGTGCAGAGATGAGTCTTATGGTCTCTTCGTCGCGTAGCGTGTAACAGACAGTGATCAGGTGCCCCGTACCGGACATGCCCACGGCCACGAAACGCGCTTCGCCTTTGGCATCATCGTCCTCGCGTGCAAGCGCCATCGGATCGAGCAAGGCTGTGGCAGCTTCGTCGAACGTCACACCATGCTTTTTCAGGTTAGCGGCCGCTTTTCGTGGATCGCATTCGATGTCCATGCCATCAATAATATACGCACCTTATACATACATGCAACAGTACAGTTGCCGGACATTCAACCAGCAGGCTGCGATATATTCCGGTCTGCGAAAGACCCGCGAGTCATTGCGGTCTTGCCGGCCGGATTCGGGCAGGACTTGATTCTTGCCATGCATGCCCTCATCTAGCGGGCATCACCAGAAAGGGGGTTGTTATGCCTACCGTTCGCACTCCAGCCGTCGCCGGGATGTTCTATCCCGCCGATCCCCGTGAGCTTGCCCAGGAAGTGCGGGGTTTCCTTGATGCAGCCCAAGCCCGCCAATTGAAACCGCACGAGCATGCTCGTTCCCCTCTCCTCAATCCTCTCCCGCAAGCGGGCGAGGAGGCGAAGGAGTCGCTACGCGAATCTCACGTTAAAGCGCTGATCGCGCCGCATGCGGGCTACGTCTACTCCGGCGCGATCGCCGCCAGCGCCTATGCCGCGCTGAAGGACATCGCGCCGCGCATCCGCCGTGTCATCCTGCTGGGCCCCACCCACCGCGTCGCGGTGCACGGCTTGGCCTTGCCGGAAGCCGAAGCGTTCGACACGCCGCTGGGGCGGGTGAAGCTGGACGCCGAAGCGATGCGTGCCATCGCTCATCTGCCTCAGGTCGTCGTCAGCGACGCCGTCCACGCGCTGGAGCATTCGTTGGAGGTGCAGCTGCCGTTCCTGCAGAGCGTGCTGTCCGATTTCACGCTGGTGCCGCTGGCGGTGGGCATGGCGACCGCCGACGAGGTCGCCGAGGTGCTGGAAACCCTGTGGGGCGGCGACGAGACGCTGATCGTCGTCAGTTCCGACCTGTCGCATTACCTGCCCTACGCCGACGCGCAGTCCATAGACGGCGGAACCGCCGACGACATCGTCCATCTGCGCCAGCCCGTATCCCACGAGCAGGCCTGCGGCGGAACGCCGATCAACGGCCTGATCGTCGCGGCGCGCAAGCACCATCTCACGCCGCATCTGCTCGACCTGCGCAATTCCGGCGACACCGCAGGCGCGCGCGACCGCGTGGTCGGCTATGCCGCATTCGCCTTCACCAAGGAGGAAGATCATGTTAGCCACTGACCAAGGAGAAACCCTGCTGCATCTGGCACGCGCGGCCATAGGCCGTGAGCTCGGCTTCCGCTCGCACGACCTGCCCCGCACTGGCTGGCTGGAAGAGCCCGGCGCGACCTTCGTCACGCTGATGCTGGACGGACAGTTGCACGGCTGCATCGGCACGCTGGAAGCCTGCCGTCCGCTAATCGACGACGTGTGCCAGAACGCCGTGTCCTCGGCGTTTCGCGACCCGCGCTTCCCGCCGCTGACGAAGGAGGAATTCGCCGATCTGCTCGTCGAGGTATCGCTACTCAGCAAGCCGCAACTCATCAGTCACAGCAGCGAAGAAGATGCGCTCGCCCAGCTGAATCCCTGCCGGGACGGCGTGATCTTCGAGTGCGGCCGCCACCGCGCCACCTATCTGCCGCAGGTATGGGCGCAGCTGCCCGATCCGAAATCGTTCATCGCCAACCTGAAGAACAAGGCCGGCCTGCCGTCCGACTTCTGGTCGGACGACGTCAGGCTGTCGCATTACACCGTGCAGAAATGGAGCGAAGGAGAGGCTCATCATGGATGAACCTATCGGCGATACCGAGCGCTACCCCGCGCGCTGGTGGCACAAGCTCGAAGACGGCCGCATCCAGTGCGACCTGTGTCCGCGCGACTGCAAGCTGCGTGAAGGCCAGCGCGGCGCCTGTTTCGTGCGCGGCCGCGCGGGCGACACGATGGTGCTGACCACCTACGGCCGCAGTTCCGGCTTCTGCGTCGACCCCATCGAGAAGAAACCGCTCAACCACTTCTATCCCGGCAGCAGCATCCTGTCGTTCGGCACCGCGGGCTGCAACCTCGCCTGCAAATTCTGCCAAAACTGGGACATCTCCAAATCGCGCAGCTTCGACAAACTCGCCGACCAGGCCGGCCCGGAGGCCATCGCGAACATGGCCGTCGAACTCGGCTGCAAGAGCGTGGCCTTCACCTACAACGACCCGGTGATCTTCGCCGAATATGCGATGGACGTGGCCGACGCCTGCCACGAGGCCGGCGTCAAAACCGTCGCGGTGACGGCGGGCTACATCCACGCCGAACCGCGCACGGAGTTCTACGCGAAGATGGACGCGGCGAACGTGGACCTGAAGGCGTTCACCGACGAGTTCTACCTCAAGCTGACCGGCGCGCACCTGCAGCCGGTGCTGGAGACGCTGAAATACCTGCGTCACGAAACCCGGGTATGGTTCGAACTGACCACGCTGCTGATCCCCGGCTACAACGACAGCGCGCAGGAGATCGGCCGGATGAGCGAATGGATCGCGAAAGAGTTGGGCACGGATGTACCGCTGCATTTCACCGCATTCCACCCCGATTACAAAATGACCGACATTCCCGCCACGCCCGCAGGCAAGCTGACAGAGGCCCGGCAGATCGCGCATTCCGCCGGACTGCTGCATGTCTACACCGGCAACGTGCATGATCTTTCCGGCGGCACCACCTATTGCGCCTCGTGCAAGCAAACGCTGATCGTGCGAGACTGGCATCTCATCCGCGAATACAAGCTCACCGAAAACGGGGAATGTCCGTATTGCGGCGCGAAGCTGGCGGGACATTTCGGCAAGTTCGAGAAGGCATTCGGCAGGCAGCGTATTCCGTTGCGGATGATCAAAGTCTGAAATCCAGGCCTTGCGGTGCTGTTATCCCGGAAAAACAATTGTCCACGAAAGGCACGAAAGAACACGAATAGATTCAGATGTATGCCGAAGTTAATTTCATCACCCGATGAGCGTTTACCAGTTTGATTTAAGCCCATGCTTTTTTTCGTGGCTTTCGTGTTTTTCGTGGATGAAATAAGGTTTTAAGGGTTATCCGCAATTCAAGACAGGACAAGAATATGGACATCAGAACCGAGCGCGATTCCTTCGGCCCCATCGAGGTGCCCGCCGACCGCCTGTGGGGCGCGCAGACGCAGCGCTCGCTGCAGTACTTCCACATCTCCACCGAGCGCATGCCGGACGAAGTCGTGCTGGCACTGGCGGAGGTGAAACGCGCCGCCGCGCTGGTCAACCGCGAACTGGGCTTGCTGAGTGAAGCGAAGGCCGCCGCCATCGTGCAGGCCGCCGACGAGGTGCTCGCGGGCCTGCATGCGCAGGAATTTCCTCTCTCGGTGTGGCAGACCGGCTCGGGCACGCAGAGCAACATGAACATGAACGAGGTGCTCGCGAACCGCGCCTCGGAACTGCTCGGGGGCGTGCGCGGCGAGAAACGTTTAGTGCATCCGAACGACGAGGTGAACCTCGGCCAGTCATCCAACGACATCTTCCCCACCGCGATGCATGTCGCGGCTGCCGCTGCCGTCGCCCACCGGTTGCTGCCGTCGCTACGCGCGCTACGCGCGACGCTGGAACAGAAGGCTCTAGCCTTCGACGCAATCGTGAAGATCGGCCGCACCCATCTGCAGGACGCGACGCCGCTGACGCTGGGGCAGGAGTTCTCCGGCTACGTCGCGCAGCTGGAGCACGCGGAAGCGGCGATCACGGCATCCTTGGGGCCGCTGCACAGTCTCGCGGTCGGCGGCACCGCGGTCGGCACCGGGCTGAACACCCATGCCGAGTTCGGCGACCGCATCGCCGCCGTACTCAAGCTCAGCAGCGGCCTGCCGTTCAAGAGCGCAGCGAACAAGTTCGCCGCGCTGGCCGCGAACGACGAACTGGTATCGGCGCACGGCGCGCTGAAGACGCTCGCCGCCGCGCTGATGAAGATCGCCAACGACGTGCGCTGGCTCGCCTCGGGCCCCCGCTCCGGGCTGGGCGAGATCACCATCCCCGAGAACGAGCCGGGCAGCTCGATCATGCCGGGCAAGGTGAACCCGACGCAGTGCGAGGCGCTGACCATGCTGTGCTGCCAGGTGTTCGGCAACGACGTCGCGATCAACTTCGGCGGCGCTTCCGGCAACTTCGAGCTGAACGTGTACCGCCCGATGATCGCGCACAATTTCCTGCAAAGCGTGCGCCTGCTGGCCGACGGCATGGCGAGTTTCGAGGAGCACTGCGCGCACGGCATAGCAGCGAACGAGACGCGCATCGCGGAGCAGATGGAGCGCTCGCTGATGCTGGTGACGGCGCTGACGCCGCATATCGGCTACGACCGCGCCGCCGAGATCGCCAAGCGCGCGCACCGCGACGGCGGCACGCTGAAGCAGGCCGCGCTCGCGCTGGGTTACGTCACAGCGGAAGACTTCGACCGCTGGGTGATTCCCTCGGAGATGGTCCATCCCGACACGGGAGCGGCGTAGTCCGGTTATCATAACGCTCTGGTCATCACGTCCAACCTGCTGCAACACTCATTACAAAAAGACCGCCCCATGTCCAGTGACATCGACAACGCAATTAAAGAACTCACCAGCAAAGGCATCAAGCTCCCGCCCCAACCCAAAGTAATGCTGGAATTACAAAAGAAATTCGCCACCGACGACTACAGCATGAAGGAATTGGCCGCGATCATCTCCAGCGACCCGGCCATCACCGCGATGCTGTTCAAGGCAGCCCGTGCGCCGGTGTTCGGCGGAAGCAAAAAACTCGACACAATAGAACAGGTGCTGATGCTGATCGGCGTCAAGCAGACCTACAACCTGGTGCAGGCCGTATCGCTATCCACCAGTCTGTCCGATTCAGCGCGCAAGTCGTTCGAACTTTTCTGGACCCGTTCGCAGGAAATCGCCCAAATTGCGGCGCTAATCGCGGCAGATCGCGTATCGGTATGCAACGTTTTCCCCGACCAGGCCTATATGGCGGGCATATTCCTCGAATGCGGCGTGCCGGTGCTGATGCAGCGCTTCCCGGATTACTGCGGCAAACTGCATCTGGACAACGCCTGCTGCTTCCCCAACCTGACCGAGGAAGACGAACAATTCCACGTCGATCACAGCAGCATCGGCTATCTGGTGGCGCGCCACTGGAAACTGCCGGATTTCGTGTGCATGGCGATCCTGTACCATCACGAGGTGCCGCGTGAGGAGCATGGCGCGGTGCGCACGCTGGTCGCCATCCTGCAACTGGCGATCCACTGCTACCATCGCATCGGCCGGGTCAACGATCCGATCTGGTACAAGCTGCGCCACGAGGTGCTAGCCGAGCTCGGCATCAGCCCGGACACCGAGCAGGAGTACTACGAACATATCAGCGAGCAGTTCCTAGACTGAACCTGCCGCATCGCCGGTCGCTCGCTGTTTGCGGCGATGGAGAAAATAGGATGAATGTTTTCGCACATCTTTTCGGCCACGAACCCAGCCAGCCGCCCGACCTGCTGCCAGCCATCGAGCGCGCCGTCAACGGCGTGGAGCCGCTGCTCAAGCAGACCAGCGGCTACCCGGACGATTACCGCGCCCCCATCCAGTCCGCGCTGGAATACGCCCGCACCCTGGCGGCCCAACTGCCAGGGCCGGTGGAGATCAACCGCGAGTCCTATGCCGGCGATCCGCTGGTGCATGCGCTGTTCCCCTCAGTCGAATCCGTCGCGGATGCACTGGGGAGCAGCCTGGCCTTGCAAAACCATCTGCGCGAATACCCCACCGACGGGGAAGTATATGCATTGATGGGCATGCGCCGGATCGAGAAAGCCGTGGTCGGCATGCGCCTGACCGGAGAAGTCGTGCAACACGACGTGATGCAGAACATGATCTATTTCACCAGCCACACGATAGAGAACCCGGCAGCCAGCGAAGTCCATGCCCGCGAGCTTGTCGCGATGAGCTTGTTTGACCGCCTGATAGGCAAGGTAGCCCAGCGTATCGCACAGCGCAAACAGGAAAAGCAGGTGCTAATGCAGGAGAAGGACGTGTTGATGGCACAGTTGCGCGCGGCCGACGAGCACTCCCGCCCAGCGCTGCAGGAACAACTGGCGCGCCTGGTGGCCGACCTGCAAAGCGCCATCGGCACACTGGAACTGGATCATTATCAGGAAGACTTCGTCGCGGTGCTGCTGGAACCGGCGCAACACCTGCGCCTGGCTCAGACAGCGATCAGGCTGGACAGCATGGGCATACGCCGCGACAACGCGGGCGAAGCCCATGGGGAGACCATCGTATTCGACGACCTGATCGGCTACGACCGCCGCAACTGGACCGTGACCATGGTGCATTGCAGCGATCTGCAATACGAAGAGTTCGCCAGCCGGCTGGAGCGCGCTTACCGCACGCTCACGGTGTGAGAAATTGCTGCGGAGATCTTCTGAATGCGGGGGTCAGGCCGCGATCTTCTTGCACTCGGCATAGCAGGCCGCGCAACTCTCGCCGCAGGCCTTGCACTGCTCGTGTTTCGCCGCATGTTTCTTGCACTCGTCCTCGCATTGCTTGCACACATCCATCGCAATCGCGGCCATGCGCGCCAGCTGTTTCGAATTCTGATTCGCCAGCTGCTGCAATGCGCCGCACACCGCCAGCATCTCGTTGACGGTTCTGGCACAGGCCGCCATGTCCATCTCGCCCTGCCCCAGCAGGTCGATGCAGTGGTTCAGGCAGACTTCTCCCTTCTGGATGCAATCGGAGATCGCCAGCGTCAATGCGCCGCTCGCCATCGCTCCGTGATGATGAGCGTGGTCATGCGTCGCAGCCTGCGCATTCCCCACCATCGCCGCACCGGCCAATGCGATGCCCCCGACCAGCAATTCCCTTCTGTTCATGCTTTTCTCCCTTGGTTAACGGGCATGGCAAGTGTGCCACCCCCTGATTATGAAACTTGCCATGGCCGTTCCCTCTCTCCGGCTCTCTCCCGCAAGCGGGCGAGAGGGACAAGGTCTCGCTACGCGAGTTTCAGTTATCGACTCTTATTCTTCCTGCGTTTCGCGTCCCGGAAACAGTTCGGCAGTGTAGCCGAAGCGGCTCATGTCGGTCATCCGCATCGGGTAGAGGATGCCGTCCAGATGATCGCATTCGTGCTGCACGACGCGCGCGTGGAATCCGCTCACGGTGCGGTCGATCAGCGCGCCATACTCGTCATGTCCCTGATAGCGCACATGCAGGAAGCGCGGCACTACCCCGCGCAAGCCGGGCAGGCTGAGGCAGCCCTCCCAACCCTCCTCGTATTGTTCGCCTAGCGGCGTGACGACGGGATTGATCAGCACGGTATAGGGCACCGCCCCGGCATCCGGATAGCGCGGATTCTGCCCATTATTCCGATCAGGAGGGGCGCCGAAGATCACCACGCGCAGGCCGACGCCAATCTGCGGCGCGGCCAGCCCGACGCCGCTCAGCGCTTCCATCGTGTCGCGCATGTTGCGCAGCAGTTCGCGCAATTCCTCGCCGCCAAAATCCCGCACCGGCTCGGCCACCTGCTGCAGCCGCTCATCTCCCATGCGCAAAACCGCTCTGACGCTCATTTCAACTACTCCTGCATAATTCGAAACACACCCTGCCCGGCTGATTGCTGACCAGCGTCAGCCGGTAACCCAATTGTTCGGCCCAACGCGCCGCCTGATACAAACCTATCCCCAGACCGTTCTCGGAAACGACAACATTGTGCAACAGGTTGGCGACCAGTTGCTCCGGGATAGACGAACCGCTGTCGCAGACGGTCAGGCGCAGCGGTGCTGCCTGCAATTCGACATCGATAGAGATGGCGGGTTCGAGCTGGCGTTTCTTCAGCGCATTGTCGATCAGGTTGTCCAGCACGCAATCGAACAGCGTCGCGGGAATTTCGCTGTCCGGCCGGCTGTCCGGCGCATGCCATTCGATTGGCTGATGGCTGTTGCGCTGGCGCAGGCCATCCCACCATGCATTCAGCGCGAGTTGCGGAGAATCGTTCTGCATCTGCGGCTGGCGCAGTTTGTTCAGCGTTTGCTCGATGCGATGGGTAAGCTGCGGCAACTGTTGCTGCAACAACTGCTGCGATCGCACTTCCGGACTCTGCGCGATCGCGGTCAGCGAATGCAAAGACTGCAACATGTTTTTCAGGTCGTGGGTCAGGCGCGAACCGGTCTCGTACACCGCCTGCAGACGCGTGATGTCGCGCAGGTTCTGCTCGCGCTGTTTGGCCTGGTAGAAATAGCCGATCAGCTGCGCGAGCAGATAGACATGCAGCAATATGCTTGGGCTGGGCGCATGCCGGGCATACAGGGTGAGGCGCAGTCCGCTCTCCTGCACACGCACGTCATGGCGACTGAACTCTCCCTGTTGCCCGGCGCCATCCGCCGTCTGCCAGGAAAGCCCGGACAGCCAGGGCAACTCGCCCAGCAAGGCGACCGCGCGGCGCAGATAAGAGGCCGCATCCGGCTCGCGCTGCGCGGCCTCGGCCAGTTGCCGCAGCCAGCTTTCGAACGGCGTGCCGACGCTCAACAGGTAGCGCGAAAAAATCGCCTGTAGTCCTCCGAAGCCTATCCTGCGCATCAGCGACGGGCTGAAGCGCGGATTCCACAGACCTCCCAGCGCGAGCAACACCAGACCAATCAGGAACAAAGTGCGCAACAGCGCCTCCGGATAATCCAGCTTCGCCAGCGTCATGAAAGCTAGGCTGCCGAGCACCACCAACGCAAGTAGCATGAACAGCAGCAGGCTGTAGATGAAATCCACCGCACGCGCCTCTTCGGGCTGCTCCTTGCGCCCCGGCAGCAGCGCCATCGCCACCAGCAACAAGGGCAGCACGAAATTCATCATCGCGCGACCGATCTCTATCGTGAACTTCGCCGCAAACAGGTGCGGCACCACCCACAACAGCAGCACCGCCAGCAGGTAGGCCACCACGGCGAGATAGAGCCGGCGCGTCCAGCGGTCGCGGAACGAGAACACGCGCGCCCCGACCAGACCGAACAAGCCGATCAACCAGAAAGCGACCGCCCACCAGTTCAGCCAGTACGCCATCCCCACCGCCGCCAGCGCGATGAAGGCAAGCGCGCCGGGCCCCACCTCGCGCTCGCCGCGCCATAGCGGCTGCCAGATCAGGAACAAACCCATGTGCGCCAGCAACAGAGAGCGCGCCCACGGACTCTCCACCCCGAACAACAGCGCGCCATGCAACAGCACCAGCATCGTCAGCAACAGCCAACGAGTTCCATGCAGCGCCCCGCCCGCCCCCAATGTCAGCATCTCGTCATCAATCCGTCGAATTTTCGTCAGCACCCCATGGCAAGCCTGCCAAAAAACCGTCTCACCCTCGCACTCAGCGGCAAAGCCGGCCAGAACCGGCATTGGCATGGCATTTGCTGCTCTCAGTGTGCCTAAATAACAAATGGGAGACTATCATAATGAAACGCTATCAATCAGGCTTTACCCTCATCGAAATCGCCATCGTGCTGGTCATCATCGGCCTGCTGCTCGGCGGCGTACTCAAGGGACAGGAGCTCATCACGCAGGCGAAGGTCAAGAATGTCGCCAATGACTTCAACGCAGTATCGGTCGGCGTGCTCGGTTATCAGGATCGTTACAAGAGACTGCCGGGCGACGACGGCAATGTAACTTCGCGCTGGGGCGCATCCGCTCCGCTCGGTACGGGAGGCACGCTCGACAATGGCATAATCACCGGCGCTTACGATGCCCCCAACACTTCCACGCTTGAAAGCAATGCTTTCTGGGCACATCTCCGGCTCGCCGGATTCATCGGCGGGGACACCAGCTCGACGACGGAAGCCATCAAGCAGCCGCTGAATGCGGTCGGCGGCATTCTCGGGGTGCAAAATGGCGTCACCGGTCTGGCCGGACACGCGATCTGCTCGACCAACCTCTCCGGCAAGATCGCCAACGCGGTCGACAGCCAGTTCGACGACGGTAAGCCGAACAGCGGATCGGTGCGCGGATTCACCGATAACACCCTCGGCACACAGGCAACGGTTTACGAAGATAGCTCCGATTCGCTATATGTAGTTTGCCGAGCGCTGTAAACACCCTTACCCGGCGTGACATTCAAGCCCGCTTCGGCGGGCTTTTTTTATGCGCGCTCAGTCTTCGCTGCAATTCACCACGCATTCCAGAATGCCGCGTACCTGATCCATCGTCGCGGTGGCGGTGGCGCTGACCTGCTCCATATTGATGCCGTATTTGCTGTCGCCGCGGCCCGCCGCGTAGTTCGCGACAACGGCTATCGTCGCGTACTTCAGCTCCAGCTCCATCGCCAGCGCGGTTTCCGGCATGCCGGTCATGCCTATCATATCGGCGCCGTCGCGCTCGTAACGGTTGACCTCGGCGATGCTGTCCAGGCGCGGCCCCTGCGTCGCCGCATACACCCCGCCATCGACGCAAGCCTGTCCGGCGAGGCCCGCACTCTTCAGGATGCGGCTGCGCAGTTCGGGGCTGTACGGCAGCGCGAAATTGGCATTGGTGTAGCGCGAGTCGCCGGTGTCGAAGTAGGTCGAATCTCGCCCGTGGGTGTAATCGATGATTTGGTCCGGCACGACGACGACACCCGGCGTCAGGTCGGCACGTATGCCGCCCACCGTCGCCACCGAGATGACCTCGCTCACGCCCTGCTCGCGGAGCGCCCACAGGTTGGCGCGGTAGTTCACCAGATGCGGCGGGATAGTATGCCCATAGCCGTGGCGCGCCACGAAGATCACCTCGTGCTGGTTCAGCGTGCCGAACATGAATGCGCCGGACGGCTCGCCGTAAGGTGTGCGCAACACCTGCCGGTGAGTGATCTTCAGGTTGGCCAGCTCTGTCAGGCCGCGACCTCCGATGATTGCGAGCATTATTCTCTCTCCTTCACTGCATAAATCGCGGGCAGGTTGCGCCACGCACCATGTATATCCATCCCGTAGCCGAACACGAAACGGTTCGACAATTCCATGCCGACGAAATCGGCGCGGATGGGCTTCGTCTTGCCATTCTCCTTGTCGGCGAACACCGCGCTGTAGAACGCCGTCGCACCCAGGTCCAGCACGCGCTGTTTGATCGCCTGCAGCGTCTCGCCTTCGTCGAGAATGTCGTCCAGCACCAGCACCACGCGACCGCGCACATTCTCGCGCGGCGCGACCTTCCAGTGCAGTTCGCCGCCCTGCTGCGCGTTGCCGTAACGCGACACATGCAGGTAGTCGAAATCCAGCGGGAATTCCAGCATGGGCAGCAACTGGCCGCTGAACACCACCGCACCGCCCATCACCGACAACACCAGCGGATGCTTGCCTGCCAGCGCTGCATTGATCTCCTGCGCCACCCGGCGCACCGCGTCCTGCACTTTTTCCGCAGAACAGAGCAGATCGGCCCGGGCCAGGATGTCGCGCGCCTCTGGGTCGCCTATCATCAAACGACCGTCTTCAGATATTCCGCAAAGTCGGCGCGCAGCTCTTTGTGTTTCAGACCGAGCGCGACCTGCGCTTGCAGATAACCGAGCTTGGAACCGCAGTCGTAACGAATTCCATTGAAACGGTAAGCCAGCAACTGCTCTTCCAGCATCAACGCGGCGATACCGTCGGTAAGCTGAATTTCGCCGCCTGCGCCGGGCTGGACGTTTTCCAGATGATGGAAGATGCGCGGTGTCAGGATATAGCGACCGACCACCGCGAGCGTGGACGGCGCGACTTCTGGCTTCGGCTTCTCCACGATGCCATGCACCTTCTCGATGTTCTGCTCCAGATTGCTGCAACTGACGATGCCGTATTGCCCGGTATGCGCGCGCGGCACATCCTGCACGCCGAGGATGGAGCATTGATGCCTGCCGAACACTTCCACCATCTGTTTGACGATGGGCGGCTCGCCATCGATCAGGTCGTCGGCCAGCAATACCGCGAACGGCTCGTCCTGCACCACCGGCTTCGCGCACAGCACCGCGTGCCCCAACCCCAGCGGCTGGGCTTGGCGGATGTAAATGCAGTTCACATGTTTGGGTACGACTTCCTGCACGATGCGCAGCAGTTCGGTCTTGCCTGCCGCTTCCAGCGTCGCCTCCAGTTCATAGGCCTTGTCGAAATGATCCTCGATCGCGCGCTTGTGGCGTCCGGTGATGAACACCATATCGGTGATGCCCGCCGCCACCGCTTCCTCCACCGCATACTGGATCAGCGGCTTGTCCACCACCGGCAGCATTTCCTTGGCGGTGGCCTTAGTCGCGGGCAGGAAGCGGCTGCCGAGACCGGCGACTGGAAAAACAGCTTTCGTTATCTTCTTCAAAACGACCACCTCATTGAATTCAATTCAAATAATTCATTAGCACAAAACTGCGTCATTCCGGCGAAAGCCGGAATCCAGTTATAAAAAAATACTCTGCGAAGCAGACAGAACCATAATGTTGTCCCGCTTGCGCGGGAAATTTTCAATTATCTGGATTCTGGCTTTCGCCGGAATGACGGCTTATTGGATTATCCGGGTTAAAAAATCCATCCGCAGATTCGCACAAATTTTTCCTGCGATTCTTAATCTGCATCAATCTGCGGATCAATCGTCTTCTCGCTCTCGCGCAAATACTCCAGCAACGCGGCTTCGTCCCACACCGCCACATTCAATTCGCGCGCTTTATCGAGCTTGCTTCCGGCTTCCGCTCCCGCCACCACACAATCGGTTTTCTTCGACACCGAACCGGCGACCTTGGCGCCCAGCGCTTCCAGCCGCGATTTTGCCTCATCGCGGCTCATACTGGCGAGCGTTCCGGTGAGCACGAAGGTCTTGCCGGTGAGCGGCAACACCTGATCGCCGTCGCCTTCGTGTTCGTCCCATTCCACACCACGGCGACGCAATGCATCGACGACTTCGAGATTGTGCGGCTCGGCAAAGAAGGCGAGCAGGCTTTGCGCCACGATGGGGCCGACGTCGGGCACCTGTTTCAAAGCCGCCTCATCGGCCTGCATCAGGCGTTCCAGCTTGCCGAAGTGGCGCGCCAGATCTTTCGCCGTCGCCTCGCCCACGTTGCGGATACCCAACGCATAGACGAAGCGCGCCAGCGTGGTGCGTTTGCTCTTCTCGATGGCTTCCAGCAGGTTGAGCGCAGACTTCTCGCCCATGCGTTCCAGATCGGCCAGCGCCGACATGCCCAGGATGTAAAGATCGGCGGGGGTATGCACGATGCCGCCGTCCACCAGTTGCTCGACCAGCTTGTCGCCCAGCCCCTCGATGTCCATCGCGCGACGACCGGCGAAATGCAGCAGCGCTTGCTTGCGTTGCGCCGGACAGAACAGGCCGCCGCTGCAACGCCAGTCGGCCTCGCCCTCTTCGCGCACGATGGCGCTACCGCACACCGGGCAATGACCGCCCAGCCGCCGGTATAAATCGAACGGCTCGCCGACATTCGCTGGACGTCGCTCCAGCACTACGCCGGCCACTTCGGGAATCACATCGCCCGCACGGCGCACAATCACCGTGTCGCCGATGCGCACGTCCTTGCGCCGAGTTTCGCCCTCGTTGTGCAGCGTGGCGTTCGACACCGTCGTGCCGCCGACGAAGACGGGTTCGAGTTTCGCGACCGGCGTCAGCTTGCCGGTGCGTCCCACCTGGATGTCGATGTCGTTCACCACAGTGAGTTGCTCTTCAGCCGGAAACTTGTGTGCGACCGCCCAGCGAGGTTCGCGCGAGACGAAGCCGAGCTCCCGTTGCAGCGCGAGGCTGTTGACCTTGTACACCACGCCGTCGATATCGAACGGCAGCGTGTCGCGTTTCCCGGCGACACGCTGATGGAATTCAACCAGCCCTTGCGCACCGCACACAACCGCGCGTTCATTGCATACCGGCATGCCCATTTGAGCCAACTGATCCAGCACCGCGCTGTGCGTTGCGGGCAGAGTCCAGCCCCGCACTTCGCCCAGTCCATAGGAGAAAAACGACAGCGGACGCTTAGCAGTCAATCTTGGATCGAGTTGGCGGATGCTGCCCGCCGCGCCGTTGCGCGGATTCACCAATGTCTGCAATTCCAGTTCGCGCTGCTTCTCGTTGTAGCGATTGAAGTCGCGGCGCGACATGTACACCTCGCCGCGCACTTCCAGCACCTCGGCGGCGCAGTCTTTCAGATGCAGCGGGATGCAGTGGATGGTGCGCACGTTCTGCGTCACGTCTTCGCCGGTCTCGCCGTCGCCGCGCGTAGCGGCCTGCACCAGCATGCCGCGCTCGTAGCGCAGGTTGACCGCGAGTCCGTCGAACTTCAGCTCGCAGGCATATTCGATCTCGTCCGCCGCCCCCAGCGCATTCTTCACGCGCGTGTCGAAGTTGGATGCGCCGCTCGCCTCGGTATCGGTCTCGGTGCGTATCGACAGCATGGGCACGACATGCTTCACTGGCGCGAAACCGTCCAGCACCTTGCCGCCGACGCGCTGCGTGGGCGAATCTGGCGTCAGCAGTTCGGGATATTGCGTTTCGAGTGATTCCAGTTCGCGGAACAGCTTGTCGTACTCCGCATCCGGGATCGTCGGTGCATCCAGCACGTAATAGTTATAACTGTGCCGCTCGATCTCTTCGCGCAGTTGCGCAATACGTGCCGCGTGATCCATCAGGCGAACAGCCTGCGCGCCTGCGCGCTGCCGGGGGCGATGCCGTGATCGACCATCTTCGCCTCGACGCCGACGATCTGGTCGCGGATACGCGCCAGCCCCGCCTCGCTCAGCACCACGCGGTGGTCGTCCACCAGATTGAGCTGCAGTTCGCGGGCCAAGCCATGCGCGGCGACCAGCATGCGGTCGAACTGCACCGCGGGGCTATCTACGCGCGGCACATCCAGCAGCAGCGTCAGGCCGCGCGTGGTGTGATTCGCCAGCGTGTGGTGCTGGAACGGCATGCTGTCGATGTTGATCAAGCTGAACAGGCTGTGGCCGTGCGCGCCTAGCAGGTGGAACGCGCCGTCCGCCTCCAGCGTCAGCCCCTGCAATACGGCAGCCTCGGCGATACGCGCGCCGGACAGCAGGCGCTCGCCCGGCACCACCAGATTCACGCCGACCATCTGGTCGACATCGGCGCAGAACGCATCCAGCTCCAGCGCATTCTGGTGCGTCTGCGGCACGTCCGGCACATTCGCGTCGGCCTTGATGTGTCGGGCGATCCCCAGCACCAGGTCGCGAAAGTCCGCCAGCTTCGCGGGGCTGATTGCGCCGCCGCGGTCGACCAGTTGCAGCGCGATGCGGAAACGCGAATACAGCATCGCGCCCTCGGCGACCGCGCGCTCCCAGCGCGCTCCGGAGGATGGCCCGGACAGCGTCAGTCCGCACACCAGCACCGGCTTGCCGAAATCGAATTTGCGCTGCCACAACCCGGCCAGCGCCGACGCCGGCGACGGCTCGGCGAGATTCAGTTCGACGATGAAATCGCTGCGCAAATCGAGCAACGCACAACTCTCGTCCTGCGCCACAACCTGTCCCGTCTCCGTCGCAACCTCTTCGGGAGCTGCCTCCTCGCTCGGTTGTTCTTCCGACATTTCTTCGTCTAGCGTCGGCTCTTCGACCTGAGTTTCTGCGGATGCATGCTCCTCGGGCGTGAAGTCATCGACAGTCTCCGCAACCGGCTCAACTGCCTCTTCCTCCGCACTCACGAAATGCTCCACCGCCGCTGCCGGCACCGGAAGTTCCGGCTCGTCCTCCAGTTCCGGCAACGAGCGCGCGGGGCTCTCCTGATACAGCGCATCCGCATGGGCCGACTTGAACGCCGCACCGAACTTCTGCCGATACTTGCGCTGTTGCCACCAGCCGTAGACATACACCGCGACGATCACGCCGAACCCGATCGCCAGCAAGGCCGTTTGTAATTCACTCATGTTCTGGATACCGATATGCGAAAAATACGCGTAATAAAACCGCCCGGATTATCTCAAGCGCTCAGGCCAAGGGCAATTCGGCATTGCTCTTGCCGATTGCCGCCACCTCGTCCAGCGCTTTCAGAAACACTTTTTGCTCATGCAACTGATCCAGCGTTTCCGGATGCGACCGACCGCGCATCTGCACCAGACGGGCTTTGCTGACTGCCGGCATCTCCCAGTGCAGCCCACGCAGCAACTCGTCCGCCGACTCCGGCTTGTTGCACACCAGCACCATGTCGCAACCCGCATTCAGCGCCGCCGAGGCGCGCTGCACGATGCCGCCGGCGACGGTCGCCCCCTCCATCGACAGGTCGTCACTGAAGATCACTCCCTCGAAACCGAGCTGTTCGCGCAGCACCTGCTTCAGCCAGACCGACGAGAAACCCGCCGGACGGTTGTCCACCTTCGGGTAGATCACATGCGCCGGCATCACCGCGGACAGACCATAGTCGACCATGCGCTTGAACGGGATCAAATCGCACATCTCGATATCGACGAACTCGCGTTCGTCCACCGGAATGTCCAGATGCGAATCCGCCTTCACATAACCGTGACCGGGAAAATGCTTGCCGACGGTATGCATGCCGCCCTGCTTCAACCCCAGCAGCAGGCTGTGAGCCAGCTCGGCGATTGCCTGCGGATCGCTGTGGAACGCACGGTCGCCGATCACACTGCTCTGCCCGTAGTCGACATCCAGCACCGGCGTGAAACTGAAGTCCACGCCGCAGGCGCGCAGCTCCGCGGCCAGCACATAACCCGCCTGCTGCGCCAGATGGCGCGCGCGCTGCGGGTGCTCGTCCCACACCTTACCCAGCTCGCGCATTGCCGGAATCTTCGTGAAGCCCTCGCGAAAACGCTGCACCCTTCCGCCCTCGTGATCCACCGCGATCAACAGCGGCGGCGAACGCACAGCGCGTATCGCCGCAGTCAACTCGCACAACTGCGACGGCGACTCGTAATTGCGCGCAAATAGAATCACCCCGCCGACCCGCGGATGACGCAAGCGTTGCTCATCCTCTGCGGTGAGCGTTTTGCCCAACACGTCCAGCATCACCGGCCCCAAACCCATAGCCATTCCCCGATAGATTTATTTCGAATGCGGCGGATTATACGGTGATTGCTCGATATAACGCGGGCCGAGATAAGCCGAAATATATAGGCTTTTCGGCATATTGATTGTTGGAGGAAATAACCGAGACACAAAAAAAAGAAATCATTGAAAAACTCAATCAAGGTATCGAGCAAACAATATTGGAATTGCTCGAAAAAGTTGGGATTTAACCCCGAGGGTGGAGGGTGTCCCTGAGGGTGTCCCTGAGGGTGTCCCTGAGGATGTCCCGGATTTTGTGTAAAAGGGATTTCTCTACTGCCGCGGCATACAGCATTCACCCCACATCGGATGCTTGCCCTCTCTCAGATAAACACTGACAAGACACTCCCCTATTCTTGCCGCATATTCAGAGGATGCTGATAGCTCTCTTTGCGAGCGAAGAACATTATTCACCGCAGCCGAAACCAGCTATCGCGAGAATTGGCAAGTGCCCTGCCGGGAAGTATTTCTGTGCTAAGTCGGTGTCATTGCCCGTTCCCGGCTATTGCAGCAATGTTTCACCAGCCCGTCTGGTGATGTGTCCAGTTATTTTAAAAGGAACTATCCCATGAAAAAGATTTGCATTGAAATGCCGGTTGTCACGAAATGCATGGTAAACGAGTGCGCTTATAACGCCAGTAACAGTTGCCATGCGCGCGCCATTACCATCGGCGACTCCCTGCAACCCGGCTGCGACACTTTCTTGGCGGGTTCGACCCATGCCAAGTCGGCCGGTCAGATGGCCGGCATCGGCGCCTGCAAGACTGCCGGATGCAAGTTCAACGACGACCTCGAATGCATGGCGGAAAGCATTCAGGTCGGAATGATCAAAAACGAAGCCAATTGCATGACCTTCGCCATGCGCTGAATATTCGGCCGACAGAACTGCATGGTGGTCAGTCCTGTCCACCATGCGAAAAAGGGGAAAGCGATGACTGCATTTTTCGGGATTGAGGAACGCGAAACACAAGGGTTTCTTGAAAAGAACATCGTATGCTATCCCCACTCGCCGGATGGCAAACTTGACTTGCACAGTATCGTTTCATCCATCAGAAATGCAGACCTCGTTTTCATCAAACACTGCACGCCAGAATCCAGTTTGCATATCAAAGCCGTAGGCGTGGTGCAATCCGATTATCCGATCGAAAACAATCCGGGTATTTGCTTGCCAGTCGAATGGGTGTGGCAGGGTGAAAAAATCCTGGAGAACTTCGACGAAGTATTGTCTCTATGCGGCGATGCGCTCTATGAAGAGCACAATATTTCCGTACAAAGGGAGATCATCGATTTGCTGCCGGAGAAATACCAATTGCCGCAAGCCCTGTAAGACCGGACAGCGTTCGCCACTACACACACTCCAGCACCACAAACGCGACCACCATGCCGCGTTCGTCGCTGATCGACAGATGATGCCCGTTGATGCCCAGTTGGGCGAGATGGGTGCGCAACAACTCGTCGAAGGTCAGCACCGGACGGCCCAGACCGTCGTGCGTGACGGAAATACGCTGCAATGTAACCGGATGGCGCAAGCCGCTGCCAACCGCCTTGGCGAAAGCCTCCTTGGCGGCAAAGCGCTTGGCCAGCAGACGGGCCGGGGCGACATGGCCATCGAGTTCGGGCAGCTCTACAGTGCTCAGGATACGCGCGGCGAAACGCCGACCATGACGCAGCCACATCTGTTCGATGCGGGCGTATTCGACGATGTCGGTGCCGATGCCGTGGATCATGCGGTCAGCAGCGCCTTCATCTTGCGCACCGCCGCATCCAGCCCGATGAAAACGGACTCGGCGATGATCGCATGACCGATGTTCAGCTCGACGATTCCGGGGATAGAGACGATGTCCTGCACGTTGTGGTAGTGCAACCCGTGGCCGGCATTGACCTGCAGATTTTGTGCGTGGGCATGCGCCGCCGCCGCGCGGATACGTTCCAGTTCGCGGGCGCGTTCCGGCACGCTGTCGGCATCGGCGTACCGGCCAGTGTGCAGCTCGATCACCGGCGCGCCGATACGGTGCGCGGCATCGATCTGTTTCATGTCCGGGTCGATGAACAGCGACACGCGGATTCCCGCCTCGATGCAGCGCTCGGTGGCAGCCTTGACTGCATCGAAATAGCGCACCACGTCCAGTCCGCCCTCGGTGGTCAGCTCCTCGCGCCGTTCCGGCACCAGGCAGATGTCGTGCGGCTTGATGCGCACCGCGTTGGCGATCATCTCTTCGGTGACCGCGCATTCCAGGTTCATCCGCGTTTGCAACATGTCGCGCAGAATCTCGACATCGCGATCCTGGATGTGGCGGCGATCTTCGCGCAGGTGCAGCGTGATCGCGTCCGCGCCCGCCTCCTCGCAGATCAGCGCGGCGCGCACAAGGTTGGGATAACGCGACCCGCGCGCTTGGCGCAACGTGGCAACGTGATCGATGTTCAGTCCGAGTTTCATAGTTTTTGCAGGTCCTTGATAAGTTCGCGCGTATACAGTTTTTTGCCGCTGAGATAATGGTGCAACAGCATGCGCATCAGTTGCTTGCTCTGCTGCACCGTGGTCGCATCGACGTAATCGTCGGCGGCGATGTCGAGAAGCGTCTTGCCCGCGATAGGCATGCCGGATTCCGACTCGCCTTCGTCCGGCACCGGGCCGCGTTCGACAATGTAACGATAACAGACATCCGGGATTATCGGCTCGCCGGTGCGCGCCTCGTGCGTCAGCGGCAGCGCATAACCCAGTTCCTGCAGCAGGTGCTTCTCGAAACAGCGCAGCGTCGCGGCATGATCGGCCTCGTGCGCCAAGCGGTACAGCGTAGCGCGGTAGTAGTCGAACAGTTGCTCGTGCGGATCGTCGCGCGCCAGCAGGTTCAGCAGCAGTTCGTTCAGGTAGAAGCCGCACATCAGCGCCGTGCCCTGCAGATAGGGCTGGCCGCCCTGCCATTCGGCGCTGTGCAGCGTGCGCACCTCGCCCTTGCCGAACCAGGAGAGCAACAGCGGCTGGAAGTTCATCAGCACGCCGCGCAACGCCGATCTGGGGCGCCGCGCGCCGCGCGCCATGATCGCCAGACGACCGTGCTGACGGCTGAACACGTCGAGGATCAGGCTGGTCTCGCGGAACGGGTAGCTGTGCAGCACAAAGGCCGGTTCGTCCTGCTGCTTGTTGGCTTGGCTCATGTCCTGCCGCCGGAGAGATTGTTCGACAACTGCTTGCGTCCTGTTCTGTTGATAGCCCTGACTGTATCCCTGACGTGCCGGAGGGCGGCTATGCCTGTGAGTCGGAAATGCTCGCCAGCAGCATGTCGGCGGTCTGCGCGAGCAGTGCGACATCCAGCGTGCCTATGCATTCCTCGGCCATGTCTATCCCCGCCATCACCAGGGGACGCTCGTTCTCGGTGATCTCCCACACCTTCGTCGTATCCCCACGGTGACGCACTGCCAGCAGCGTTTCGATAGCCGCATCCAGCGTCTCGATCGCGCCCTCGATCCGGGTCTGTTTTTGTTCGAGCGCCGAGCGCACCACCGAGATCGCCGCCGCCAGCCGCCCGAAGGATTCGACGTTGAACCGGCCCATGCAGGCAGCCTGGTACGCCGTGTGCATATCCATCGCGTAGATATCCTTGAGGCCCTTGGTGACGGGGACGCGGAGCGGTTTTTTCTTCTTCATCGGTTTTCTGATTCAAAATTCTGGAAGCGGTGGATTCTAACCGAACCTGATTATTTCGCAGCCCGCTGCCTGCGTGCTTCGAACAGGCAGATACCGGCGCTGACCGAGACATTCAGGCTTTCGACGCTGCCCAGCATCGGGATGCGCACCAGTTCGTCGCAGGTCTCGCGCGTCAGACGGCGCAGGCCCTCGCCTTCCGCCCCCAACACCAGAGCCAGCGCGCCCTTGTGCTTGAAGCCGTGCAAGTCCTGCTCCGCCTCGCCCGCCGCACCGACCACCCAGATGTCGCGTTCCTGCAATTCGCGCAACGTGCGCGCGAGATTGGTGACGGTGATATAGGGCACGGTCTCGGCAGCACCGCAGGCGACCTTCTCGACGGTCGCGGTGATGCCGACCGCGCGATCCTTGGGTGCGATCACCGCATGTACGCCGAACGCATCGGCGCTGCGCAGGCACGCCCCCAGATTGTGCGGGTCCTGCACGCCGTCGAGCACCAGCAGCAGCGGCGGCTCCTCTATCGTGTCCAGCACGTCTTCCAGATGCTGCACGCGGCGCGCCGCATCGACGCGCGCCGCCACGCCCTGATGGCGCTCGTTGCCGGCCATGCCGTCGAGCCGCTTCGCATCCACCGGGATGATGCGCACGCCGTTATCCTCGGCCAGCTTGATGAAGTCGCGCATGCGCGGATCGTGGCGTTGCGCCTGCAAATAGACTTCGAGCACGCCGTCCGGATTCTGGCGGATGCGCGAGGTGACGGCGTGAAAGCCGTAGATCAGACGCAGATCAGCCATGTTTCTTCTTCCCTCCGACGGATTTTTTATGTCCGGACTTTTTCGCTCCGGATTTTTTTGCTTCCGATTTCTGCGAGGCGTCCTCGTTTTCGTCTGCGGCCTCTTCCTCGTGCAGCACGAAGTCGACCTTGGTGCTCTCCATGTCCACCTTCACGACACGCACCTGCACGCGATCGCCCAAACGATAGCGCTGACCGGTACGCTCGCCCAGCAACTGGTGTTTGGCCGCCTCGAAGTGGAAGTAGTCCTTGCCCAGCTCGGAGATGTGCACCAGCCCTTCGACATACAGGTCATCCAGCGAGACAAACATGCCGAAGCTGGTAACCGAGGAAACCGTGCCGGTGAACACACTGCCGAGATGATCGCGCATGTAGAAGCACTTCAGCCAAGCCTCGACGTCGCGCGTCGCATCGTCGGCGCGGCGCTCGGTCATCGAGCAATGAGCGCCCAGCTCGTCCCATTTCTGCGCCGGCTTGTATTGCTTGCCATGCAGCACCGCCTTGATCGCGCGGTGCACCAGCAGGTCTGGATAACGGCGGATAGGCGAAGTGAAGTGGGTGTAGGCCTCGTAGCCCAGACCGAAGTGGCCGACGTTCTCCGGCTCATACTTGGCCTGACGCAGCGAACGCAGCATCACGGTCTGCAGCAGACCGGCATCGGGACGCCCCTTGATGCTCTTCAACAGCTTGGAGTAATCGCCCGCCTGCGGCTCTTCTCCGCCGCCCAGTTGCAGGCCGAACTCCTTCATGAATTCGCGCACCGCTTCCAGCTTCTCCGGCGTCGGGCCTTCGTGGATGCGGTACAGCACGGTGTGCTTGTGTTCGTGCAGATAGCCCGCCGCGCACACGTTGGCCGCCAGCATGCATTCCTCGATCAGCTTGTGCGCATCGTTGCGCACCACCGGCACGATGCGCTCGATCTTGCCGCTGTCGTTGAAAATCATCTGCGTCTCGACGGTCTCGAAGTCGATCGCGCCGCGCTTCTCGCGCGCACTCAGCAGCTTCTGGAAAAGTTCGTACAGATGCTGCAGATGGGGCACGATATCGGCTTTGCTCTTGGCCAATTCGCCGTCCGGCTGCCCCAGCATCTCGGCGACCTGGTTATAGGTCAGCCGCGCATGCGAATACATCACCGAAGGATAGAATCGGTATTTGCCGATCTCGCCCTTGTTGCTGACATGCATGTCGCACACCATGCACAAACGGTCCACATGCGGGTTCAGCGAACACAGACCATTGGACAATTCCTCCGGCAGCATCGGAATCACGCGGCGCGGGAAATACACCGAGTTGCCGCGCTTGATCGCCTCCTGATCCAGCGCATCGTTGCTCTGCACGTAATGGCTGACGTCGGCGATGGCCACCACCAGGCGGTAGCCGCCCTTCTCCGGCGCGCAATACACCGCGTCGTCGAAGTCGCGCGCGGTCTCGCCGTCTATGGTGACCAACGGCAGATTGCGGATGTCCTCGCGCCCCGCCCAGTCTTCCGCGGCAACGACAGGAGAAATCGCCTTGGCCTGTTTCTCCACATCATGGGGAAACTCGTACGGCAAATCGTGCTTGCGCAGCGCGATCTCGATCTCCATGCCCGGATCGGCATAATTACCCAGCACCTGCACGATGCGGCCGATAGGCTGCGCGTGCTTGTCCGGATGCTTCATGATCTCCAGGATCACGACCTGGCCTACCTTCGCTCCGCCCGCAGCGCCCGGCGCGACCAGAATGTCTTGGCTGATGCGCTGGTTCTCGGCGACGACAAACCAGATGCCGTGCTCTTCGTACAGGCGGCCGACCACACGGGTGTTCGCGCGCTCCAGCACCTCGACGATCTTGGCTTCCGGACGGCCGCGGCGGTCCACTCCGGACTGGCGAACCATCACGGTATCGCCGTGCAGCACCTTGTGCATTTCCTTCTCGCTGATGAACATGTCGGTGCTGCCGTCTTCCGGCACCAGGAAGCCGAAGCCGTCCGGATGGCCCTGCACCTTGCCCTTGACCAGATCGAGCTTGTCCACCACGCAGATCGCCCGCTTGCGGTTGCGCATGATCTGGCCGTCGCGTTCCATCGCGCGCAGACGACGCGAGAACAGGTCTTCCTCGTGAGGCTCGATATGCAGCAGATGCAGCAGCTCGTCCTCGTCTACCGGGCCGCCCTGCTCGCCCAGAATCTGCAAGATGAACTCGCGGCTGGGCAGCGGATGTTCGTATTGTTCGCGCTCGCGATCGAGGTGCGGATCCTGCAAACGTAAATTATTTTTCTTTTTCATTGACAACATGTCCTTCAATAGTTAAAGTGCGCGCCTTCGCATCGCCCAGATGGCGGAATTGGTAGACGCACTAGGTTCAGGTCCTAGCGGTGGCAACACTGTGGAGGTTCGAGTCCTCTTCTGGGCACCAACGACAAAGGCTCGCATTTATGCGGGCCTTTTTCATTTCCCGCCGAACAAATAAAAACGAAATACGCACCGCAGACTTCGCGATGCGCATCGTAGTTTCGATACTGCAATTATTCCCGTTACGGCAATTCTTCCCGATACGGTTATTACTCAAATCCCCGTGCACGACGTGACGTTCGCAACCGCTAGAGACTAGCTTATGCAAACGGATGACGCAGCACGATGGTTTCATCACGATCCGGTCCGGTCGAGACCATATCCACCGGCACGGCGCACACCTGGGCGATACGCTCCAGATAGTTGCGCGCGGCCTGCGGCAAGTCCTCGTAACGCTTCACGCCGACGGTGCTCTCGCTCCAGCCCGGCATGTCCTCGTACACCGGCTGACAATCCGCCAACGCATCGGCGCCCGGCGGCAGGATATCGCTATCCACGCCGTTGATGCGGTAGCCGACACCCAAACGCACGGTTTCCATTCCATCCATCACGTCCAGCTTGGTGATGCACAGGCCGGTCACGCCGTTGATCTGGATCGAACGCTTCAATGCTGCCGCGTCGAACCAGCCGCAGCGGCGCGCGCGTCCGGTCGTGGAACCGAACTCGTGACCACGTTTCGCCAGCCCTTCGCCGACCGGATCGCACTTGTCCACGGCATCGTACAACTCGGTCGGGAACGGGCCCGAACCGACGCGCGTGGTGTAGGCCTTGGTGATGCCCAGCACATAGCTCAACATCTGCGGGCCGACGCCAGCACCGGCACAAGCCGCTCCGGCGATGCAGTTGCTCGATGTGACATACGGATAAGTGCCGTGATCGATGTCCAGCAACGCGCCCTGCGCACCCTCGAACAGCAGACTGTTTCCCGCCTGATTGGCTTCGTACAGCGCGCGCGGCACATCCATCACCAGCGGCTTGATGCGTTCGCCCAGCGCCAGCGTCTCGTCCAGCACCTGCTGGAAGTCGATGGTGGCGGCATGGAAATAATTCTTCAGCACGAAGTTATGATAATCCAGCACCTCGCCCAGCTTCGCGGCGAAACGCTCACGGAAGAAGATATCCTGCAGACGGATTGCGCGACGCGCGACCTTGTCTTCGTATGCCGGACCGATGCCGCGACCGGTGGTGCCGATTTTCGCATCGCCCTTGGCCAGCTCGCGCGCCTTGTCGATCGCTTCGTGGTAAGGCAGGATCAGCGGGCAAGCCTCGGACACTTTCAGGCGACTGTAGACGTCGATGCCGGCCTGCTGCAGCTCGTCCATCTCCTTGAGCAGCGCCTGCGGCGACAGCACCACACCGTTGCCGATATAGCACATCACATGGTCGCGCAGGATGCCGGACGGGATCAGGTGCAATACCGTCTTCTTGCCGCCGATGACCAGCGTGTGCCCGGCATTGTGGCCGCCCTGAAAACGCACCACGCCCTTGGCATGATCGGTCAACCAGTCGACGATTTTGCCCTTGCCCTCATCACCCCACTGGGTGCCGATTACCACTACGTTCTTAGCCATTACCAAACTTCCTGATTAACAATCAAAGGGCGACGACTTGCCACTCGCCGTCTCGCAAAACCAATTCACGATTGCACTGCAATTCGCCGCGCAATGCAACATCGCCGAGCAGATCCACCACCACTGCCTCGCCTGCGGCACGCAACTGGGCGATCCTGTCGCGCAGCACGGCATCGTCCAGCTCGGGCGCGCATATCCCCTGCTTCGGCGAATGCGCCGGGAGCAAGCGATAAAGCTGGCGCAAGTCCATGCTAAAACCGGTCGCGGCGCGTGCGCGCCCGAAACTCTTGCCGAGATCGTCGTAGCGTCCGCCCAGCGCGATCGCGTCGTGGCTACCGGCATGATAGGCGGCGAACACCATGCCGCTGTGATAGTGGTAACCGCGCAGGTCGGCCAGATCGATGCCGACTTTTGCGACCAGCGGCGTCAGCTTCGCGGAAACGGTATCCAGATCGTTCAGTGCGGCGACGATTTCGGGATGATTCGGCAGCGCACGGCGCGCATGCGCCAACACGTCGGCGCAATCGCCGTACAACACAGGCAACGCCAGCAGCGCATCGCGCACTTCGGCTTCCAGCGGTTGCGCCAGGGTCTGCAGCGTCGCGCTGTCCTTGCTCTGCAGCGCGGCGAACAATGCATTCTCCAGTTCGCGATCGAGACCGGCATGACGCACCAGCGCGCGGAACACGCCGACATGACCAAGATCGAGATGCACGCTGTCGACGCCCAGCAACGCCAGCGCCTGCAGCATCAATTGCTGGATCTCCAGATCGCTTTCCAAACCGCTGTGGCCGTAGAGCTCCGCGCCGATCTGCAACAGTTCGCGAGTACGAGTCAGTCCGGCTGGCTGGGTATGCAGCACACTACCCGCATAGCAAAGACGTGCAACGCCCTGACGATTTAGCAGATGCGCATCGATGCGAGCCACTTGCGGCGTGATGTCGGCGCGTAGCGCCAAGGTGCGACCGCTCAACTGATCGACCAGCTTGAAGGTGCGCAGATCCATGTCGTCACTGCCATCGATCAGCAGCGATTCGGCGTATTCCAGCAGCGGCGGCGCCACGAGCTGATAACCATGGGTGCGCATCAATTCGAGGAACTGCGCGCGCATAGCTTCGACGCGCCACGCCTCCTCAGGCAACATGTCCTGTATATGTTCCGGTAACAACCAGTTCGGCATTTATTTAATCCAGTAAATCAGCAGCAGACCGCTCAGCATCAGCGTCAGCCCGAGAAAACGCAGTTGACCGTCCTGAAACTGCACCAACTTGCGCAACGTCTCGCGCCAAGCGGAGGGAAACAGAAACGGCATCATACCTTCGAGCACCAGCATCAAACCCAGCGCCATCAACCAAAAATCAAGCACGATGCGATGCGGGCATTACTTGCGGCCCGAGCCCTTCAAATACTTGAAGAACGACGAACTCGGGTCCAGCACCATTACGTCACTCTTGTTCTTGAAGCTCTGCTTGTAGGCTTCCAGACTGCGGTAGAACGAATAGAACTCGGGGTTGCGACCAAACGCGGCGGAATATAGCGCAGCGGCCCTGGCATCGCCCTCGCCCTTGGTCTTCTGCGCGTCGCGATAGGCCTCGGCCAGAATCACTTCGCGCTGCTTGTCGGCATCGGCCTTGATCTTCTCGCCCTCGGCAGCACCCGAAGCGCGCAGTTCGTTGGCGACGCGCTTGCGCTCGGCATCCATACGACTATAGATCGAAGAGCTGATCTCCACCGGAAAGTCGACACGCTTCAGGCGCACGTCCAGCACCTCGACGCCGATCTTGCGTGCATCGGCATCCGCCTTGGTGCGCAGCACTTCCATGATCTTGTCGCGCTCGCCCGACACCACCTCGTGGATGGTGCGCTTGCCGAACTCCTCGCGCATGCTGGAGTTGACCGTTTGCATCAAGCGCGTATTGGCGCGCACTTCGTCGCCGCCGACGCTGACGTAATACTGCTTCACGTCGATGATGCGCCATTTGACGAAGGAATCCACCAGCACGTTCTTCTTCTCGGCGGTGATGAAACGCTCAGGCTCGGAAGTGTCCAGCGTCAGGATGCGCGAATCGAAATAGCGCACGTTCTGCATCAACGGAACCTTGAAATACAGCCCTGGCTCGGTCTTGACACCGACCACTTCGCCCAACTGGAATACGATGGCCCGCTGACGCTGATCCACCACGTAAACGCTCATGCTCAACAGCACCAACGCGCCGACCGCGGCTATCAAGATATTACTCATACTCTTGTTCATTTAACGTGCCTCCCTGTCGCGGCTCAGCAGCGAATCGCGCGCACGTTGCGCCGCATTGTTGTCGCTCGCCTGGGTGGTCGGCGCAGGTGCTGGCGCTGCCGCCTCGCCCGCAGCCGCCGCACCGCCGGCAACACGCGTGGTCTCGATCAGCTTGTCCAGCGGCAGGTACAACAGACTACTGCCGTTCTTCTGATCCACCAACACCTTGCTGACATTGCTCAGCACTTGCTGCTGCATGTCCAGGAACATGCGCTCGCGCGTCACGCCGGGCGCCTTCTCGTATTCGACCAGGATCTGCTTGAAGCGGCTGGCATCACCCTCGGCATTGGCGATCACGCTCTGCTTGTAGCCCTCCGCCTCCTGCAACAGGCGCGATGCGGTGCCGCGTGCACGCGGCACGACGTCGTTCGCATAGGCCTGCCCCTCGTTCTTCTGGCGCTCGCGGTCCTGACCGGCCTTCACCGCATCGTCGAATGCCGCCTGCACCTGCTCAGGTGGCTGCGCGTTCTGCATCGTCAGCTTGCTGACCACGATACCGGACTTGTAGCGATCCAGAATGTCCTGCATCAGCTTGGTCGCCGCAGCGGCGACCTGCTCGCGGCCTTCGTACAACACGAAGTCCATCTTGCTCTTGCCGACCACTTCGCGGATCGCAGTCTCGGCCGCCTGACGCACGTTCTCGTCCGGCGCACGGTTGTTGAACAGGTAATCGGCGGGATCTTTCAGGAAGTACTGCACCGCGAACTGGATGTCGACGATGTTCTCGTCGTCGGTCAGCATCAGCGACTCTTTCAGCATCTTGTTCTTGACGTTCTCGCGGTAGCCGACCTCGACGGTACGCACCTGGCTGAGACTGACCACTTCGACCTTCTCGACCGGGAACGGCAAATGCCAGCGCGGACCCGGCTGGGTCGCCTCGACGAACTTGCCGAAACGCTGCACCACGCCGCGTTGACTTTCGTCGACGATGTAAAAGCCGCTGCCCAGCCAGATCAGTCCGGCAATTGCCGCGACCAGCCCGATGCTGACGCCGAAACCCTGGCCCGGCGCGCCGCCGGACGGACGACCCTGGTCGCCCTGTCCGCCTTTGCCGCCCATCATCGCCGCGACCTTCTCGTTGATCTTGCGCATCAACTCTTCTAGGTCCGGCGGGCCGCCGTTGTCTTTTTTACCCCACTGCGGATCGTTCAATCCCATGATTCACCTACTTAATTGTTTAGCGGATGCCATTCCTGCACCGGCGCTTCCACCGGCTCGGCATCGCGAATTTCCACCAGCGCCGCACGCAAATCGTCCAATCCTGCGCCGGTCCTGGCACTCAAGCGAATGGTCGCGATTCTACCATATTCGTCGCGCTCGACTCCCGGCGCGACGTCCTGCAGGTCGATCTTGTTGAGGATCAGAATCTGCGGAATATCCTGCGCGCCGATCTCTTCCAGCACCTTGTTGACCTCGGCGACCTGCGCGTCGCGATTGGCGTTGTTCGCATCGACGACATGCAACAGCAGGTCGGCCTGTATCGTCTCTTCCAGCGTGCTGCGGAATGCCGCAACCAGCGAGTGCGGCAGATGGCGGATGAAGCCGACGGTGTCCGACAGCACGACCTCTTGCTCCCGCGCGCCGTCCCTGGACACCGGCTCGCCGTCTTCGCCCACCGCCGTTTCCAGATAGATACGCCGCGAGGTCGTATCCAGCGTGGCGAACAACTGATTCGCGGCGTAGACGTTGGCCTTGGTCAAGGCGTTGAATAGCGTGGACTTGCCGGCATTGGTGTAGCCGACGATGGACACCGACAACACATCGCTACGGTTGCGCGCACGGCGCTGCACCTGGCGGTGACGGCGCAGCTTTTCCAGCCGCTCCTTCAGCAGGTGCACGCGCTTGTCCAGCTTGCGGCGGTCCAGTTCCAGCTTGGTCTCGCCGGGGCCGCGCGCCCCGACCGAGTGCTTCTGCTGGCCCATGTCCATGTTCATGCCAACCAGTCGCGTCGCGAGATAACGCAACTGCGCCAACTCCACCTGCACCTTGCCCTCATGGCTCTGCGCGCGCTGCGCGAAGATATCCAGGATCAGCATGGTGCGATCGATCACGCGCCGCTCCAGCTTGGCCGCGAGGTTGCGCATCTGCGCGGGTGAAAGGTCGTGATTGAAGATGACGACGCCGACTTCTTCGTGGGCAACGAGCAGGTCGGCGATCTCCTGCACCTTGCCGCTGCCGGCGAACAATGCGGGATCGGGGCGCTGACGCTTGCCTTCGATGATCGCCAGCGTCTGCACGCCGGCGGTCTCGGCCAGCAAGCGCAGCTCTTCCAGACTTTCGGCGTAATCCGGTTCGCCCAGATCGAGGCTAACCAGAACGGC
This sequence comes from Gallionella sp., assembly GCA_023229845.1. Lineage (GTDB taxonomy): Bacteria > Pseudomonadota > Gammaproteobacteria > Burkholderiales > Gallionellaceae > Gallionella. The sequence goes on along the minus strand of JALNYK010000019.1, from coordinate 3,142 downwards.
TAATTCAGAACCGCTGGAGTTCTGCTGCATTACTCAGCAGCGTCATAGTTGATGTTGACTGCGCGTGCCGGAACGATGGTGGAAATCGCGTGCTTGTAGACCATCTGCGTGACGGTGTTCTTCAGCAGCACCACATACTGGTCGAACGAGTCGATATGGCCTTGCAGCTTGATGCCGTTCACCAGATAAATGGCCACCTGCACATGCTCCTTGCGCAGCGTGTTCAGGAACGGGTCTTGGAGTTGTTGTCCTTTTGCACTCATGTTATTGCTCTTCTCGGGTTAGGAACGGGTAGGCACTTTACTGGATTCCGGCGCCGCTGTGAACTGCCACTCCGGATTACCCCGGCTGGCGGTCGCCGGCGATGCCCGGCTTCCACAGCATCAGCAACAAGCCCAGCAAGCCCATCAGCGCGCTGAACGAATACAGCACGCTCGCGCCGTAGTGCTGCCAGATCGGGCCGCTCGCCAGACTGCCCAGCATGCCGCCGGCCCCGTAGGTGACGCTGCCGAACAGCGCCTGCCCCTTAGACTGGTGCCGCCCGCGAAAGAATTCGTGCACCATGCCGACCGACGCGGCGTGGTAGGCGCCAAAGGTCATCGCGTGCAGCACCTGGGCGAACAGCAGCAGCACGACGATGTCCACCGTCCAGCCGATCAACACGAAACGCACCGCCGCCGCCGCGAAGCTGGCGAGCATGATGCGCACATAGCCGAAGCGCCGCACCAGCGCCGGCATCAGGAAGAACACGCCGATCTCGCAGATCACCCCCAGCGCCCACAACCCGCCCACCGCGCTCTTCGCGTAACCGTGCTCGACCAGATAGATGGAATAGAAGGTGTAATAAGGCCCGTGCGCGACCGACATCAGGAAACACGCGCCGAACAACGCCAACACCTTGGGCTGCATCAGCAACTGGCGAATCGGCAGACTATCGGCATGGTGTACCTCCACTTCGGTGCGCGGAATCTGGCGCGCAAACAGCAGGATGCCGATTTCGCATACCAGCCCGGCCCACAGCAGCCAGGCGATTGCGATGTAATCGAACGCATAGCCCAGTCCCACCACCGCAACGATGAAACCGACCGACCCCCAGGAACGGATGCGCCCGTAATGTTCGGTGTTCTTGCCCAGATAACTGAGCGTGGTTGCCTCCACCAGCGGAATCGACGCGCTCCAGAAGAAGCTCATCAGCACCAGCACCAGCAGCAAGCCCCAGAAACTGGTGGTGAAGAACACCCCGACATAGAACGCCGCACTCAGGCTGGCCGCCGCAACCACCACCTCGCGGCGCTTGCCCGTATGGTCGGCCAACCAGCCCCAGATATTCGGCGCAACCATGCGCATCACCGGCTGCGTCGACATCAGGATGCCGATCTCGATGGCGCTGAAATGGATGGATTGCAGGTACAGGCTCCAGTAGGGCGCGAACATCCCCACGAAGGCGTAATAGAAAAAATAGAATCCGGCGATGCGCCAGTGGTAGTTCTTGGTGGACATCACGGAGATTTATTTGATGCCGAGCAAAGATTTCAAATCTTTGAGCATTAGAAACAGATGATAGGAATCCGTCGGGCTGGGTTCGAACTCCCATGAGCCATACCATTGCCGCGCCGCCTCGTCCTTGGCGTGAACCAACAAGGCGCGAATACCGGCAATATCGGCAGCTTGCACCGTGCGCAACAAAGCATCCTTGAGTAGCGCCTGCCCCAGCCCTTTACGTTGATGCGCCCGATCGACAGCCAACCTTGCCAAAATCATCACCGGCACAGGATGACGCGCCAACCCTTTCAGCACCCGCGCTGGCGTAGATTCAGGATCAACACTGCCGACAGCCAGGCTGTAGTAGCCGACCACCGCACCATCCACGCAGCACACATAAGTCTGCGCGCTGTTCGCTTTCTGGTTAACGAGGGCATAGCGTTGCAGGAATTGATTAAGCGCAGGGCTGCCGCAATCGAAGGCGTCAACATTATCGGCAGCGCCCAGCTTGGCAACTGCGCCATACAGCGGACTTTTCAACCCAGCACGCCCGGCTTGGTCAGCAATTTCTTCAAACACGGCTTGGCTTTTACCGGACGATCCAGCGCGGCCTGAAACTCGTCCCACTGCTCGGGATTCAATGCAAATTGGCGACGATCCGCCAGCGCCTGATTGGCCGCATTCACTCCCGCATCCAGCAAAAACTCGCTGACATTTTTATGGCAAGACCGCGCCGCCTCTTGCAACAACTGCTTCACCGGCGTGCTAGCACGGACATCAATCCGCTCATTTTTTGAAAGACTCGCAGTGGACATGACAACCTCTTATATCAAACCGACGCACCATCATAACGTCCGGCCATTGTCCTGACAAGGCAAAACAATAAAACTGCCCACCACTCGTTCGCCACCCCGTGCGGCACATGGCCGGTGGCGACATGCTGGCGCGCGGACTCACAATGTGCCTACTTCATACAACTGAATCAAATTCATCTATCGCCATAACGACATGTTGCGTCGCACTCATGGCGCGCCGCAAAGCGCTGCTCATTCGAGGCATTGGGTGCCGCTCACCGATACTATTTCCGTTTTTTTGCATTTCCCCTCTTGAAAACCCCAACCGCGCCCCAATTAACCGCGAGTCGCTAACAGGAGAACCCTATGGAACAGCAGGAAAACACCCCTCAGATCGAACAGCAAGCGGACGCTCCGGCCACGGAAGCCGCCGCGGAACAGACCACGGACAAGACGCCCAGCATGGAAGAGATGCTGCAGGCCGCCGAGCGCAAGGCGCAGGAGCATTACGATGCCTGGATGTACGCCAAGGCCGAGGGCGAGAACATTCGCCGCCGCGCGGCCGACGATGTCAGCAAGGCGCAGAAGTTTGCGGTCGAGCGCTTTTCCGGCGAGATGCTGGCGGTGATGGACAGCCTGCAGGCCGGACTGGCCGTCGAGACCGAGAACGTCGAGAGCTTCAAGAGCGGTATGGAGCTGACGCTGAAGCAGCTCTCCAGCGTGTTCGAGAAATTCAAGATCGTCGAGATCAACCCGGTCGGCGAGAAGCTGGACCCGCACAAGCATCAGGCCATCGGCATGATGGACAGCGACCAGCCGGCCAACACCGTGGTCAGCGTGATGCAAAAGGGCTACACGCTGAACGA
>JALNYK010000018.1 GCA_023229845.1 Gallionella sp. | reverse complement strand
AAATCGTTTCCGACTTTCAGCGCGCCAAGAGCGACACCGGTTCTCCGGAAGTACAAGTAGCGCTGATCACCGCACGCATCAGCTATTTGACTGATCACTTCAAAGAAAATGCCAAGGATCACCATTCCCGTCGCGGCCTGCTGCGTCTGGTGAGCCGCCGCCGCAAGCTGCTCGACTATCTGAAGAGCCAGGACGACGCGGCGTACCGTTCGCTGATCGAACGCCTCAACATCCGTAAGTAATAAAGTTGCAGTATCAAACGGGTCGCAAATGCGGCCCGTGTCGTTTCGTCCAGCCAATTTCGGCGGCGCGGTTGCGCGTCATGTCATGCATAAAGGGGAGACATCTTGAGTCACTACAAAAAAACGATTACCTACGGCAATCATCAGCTCACTCTTGAAACCGGCGAGATCGCGCGCCAAGCCAGCGGCGCAGTGATGGTCAGTCTGGACGACACCGTGGTGCTGGTCACCGTGGTGGGCCGCAAGGATGCGAAGCCCGAGCAGGATTTCTTCCCGCTGACCGTGGACTATCAGGAAAAGACCTATGCCGCAGGCAAGATCCCCGGCAGCTTCTTCAAGCGCGAAGGTCGTCCCAGCGAGAAGGAGATCCTGACCAGCCGTCTGATCGACCGTCCGTTGCGTCCGCTGTTCCCGGAAAGCTTCTACAACGAAGTGCAGATCGTCGCGACCGTGATGTCGTCCGATCCGGAGATCGATTCCGACATCCCTTCGATGATCGGTGCGTCGGCAGCGCTGGCGCTGTCCGGCATTCCGTTCGACGGTCCGATCGGCGCGGCGCGCGTGGGTTATGTCGATGGCAAGTATCTGCTGAACCCGACCGCGACCGAACTGAAGACTTCGCAGATGGATCTGGTCGTCGCCGGTACCGACCGTGCCGTGCTGATGGTCGAATCCGAGGCGCAGCAACTGTCCGAAGAAGTGATGCTGGGCGCGGTGGTGTTCGGTCACGACCAGATGCAAGCCGTGATCGCCGCGATCAACGAAATGGCCGACGAAGTCGGCGCACCGGCCTGGGACTGGGTTGCTCCCGCGAAGAACGAGGCGCTGATCGCCCGTATCTCCGCTCTGGCAGAGACTGAATTGCAGCAGGCTTACGCGATCCGCTCCAAGCAGGCGCGCACCCAGCAAGTGGATGCGATCCGTGCGAAGGTGTCCGAGGCATTGGCGACACCGGAATTCGAGAACGTTTCCAAAAACGAGATCGGCGAACTGTTCAGCGCACTGGAAGCCAAGATTGTCCGCGGCCAGATTCTGAACGGCGATCCGCGCATCGACGGTCGCGACACCCGCACCGTGCGTCCGATCACCATCCGCAACGGCGTGCTGCCGCGCGTCCATGGTTCTTCGCTGTTCACCCGCGGCGAGACCCAGGCCATTGTCGTAGCGACGCTGGGCAGCATGCGCGATGCGCAAAAGATCGACGCGCTGCAAGGTGAGTACACCGACCGCTTCATGCTGCATTACAACTTCCCTCCGTATTCGACCGGCGAAACTGGCCGCGTGGGCACGCCGAAGCGCCGCGAAATCGGCCACGGCCGTCTGGCCAAGCGCGCATTGGTTGCGGTGCTGCCGAGCGCGGAAGATTTCGGCTACGCGGTTCGCGTGGTGTCCGAGATCACCGAATCCAACGGCTCCAGCTCCATGGCGTCGGTGTGCGGCGGCTGTCTGTCGCTGCTGGACGCGGGCGTGCCGCTGAAGGCGCATGTCGCCGGTATCGCGATGGGGCTGATCAAGGAAGGCAACCGCTTCGCGGTGCTGACCGACATCCTCGGCGACGAAGATCATCTGGGCGACATGGACTTCAAGGTGGCCGGTAGCGAAACCGGCGTGACCGCGCTGCAGATGGACATCAAGATCAACGGCATCACCAAGGAAATCATGCAGGCCGCGCTGGTACAGGCGCGCGAAGGCCGCATGCACATCCTCGGCCTGATGAAGCAGGCAATGCCGGATGCCCGCACCGAGGTTTCCGAATTTGCGCCGCGCATGATCAAGATGAAGATCAATCCGGAGAAGATCCGCGACGTGATCGGCAAGGGTGGCGCGGTTATCCGTGCGCTGACCGAAGAGACCGGTACGACTATCGACATCGACGATGAAGGCAATATCACGATCTCCTGCGTCAGCGGCGAAGCCGGCGAACTGGCGAAAAAACGCATCGAAGACATCGTCGCCGAAGTCGAAGTCGGCAAGATCTACGAAGGCCCGATCGTCAAGCTGCTGGACTTCGGTGCCTTGGTCAATATCATGCCCGGCAAGGACGGTCTGCTGCACATCTCCCAGATCGCCCACGAGCGCGTCAATGCCGTGACCGATCACCTGAAGGAAGGCCAGATCGTGCGCGTCAAGGTGCTGGAACTGGACGACAAGGGCCGCATGAAGCTGAGCATGAAGGTGCTGCTGCCGGCGCCGGAAGCTGCGAAGGCCGAGTAACAGTAAGCCGTACCTGCCGTAAAACGAAAGCCCCGCGATGCGGGGCTTTTTGTTTGGGCGCAGATTTTCGGTTCTCTTATTGGGTTGTGGCAACGTGTTGGTTCTGGGCGCGCCGCTTGGAGTGATGTGTTGGGTGTTGTGCCGGCAACTGTTGCGTTGTTTTAAACAGGGATCGGATATCCAAATTCAATCTTTATAAGGGTATAGACCTCATGGTGTGTTGTATGAGAGAGGAGCTTGCTTGCGCAGGAACTCTTGAGAAATTCCAAGACTTGCTTCTTGTGGAGGCCGTAGTGACTAGCAACTTGGTCTAACTCATAGTCTTGATTGCAGTTAAATAATTGATCGTCTTTTGCTTTATCTCTTGCCATTTCAAGCTCCTTTTGTTGTGAAGTAGCGAATTATCGATAATGCATGGGTAAGTATGGTGCCCAGCGGATATTCATGAGGAATGCGGCCGCGGCAGTCATCTCCTGACTCATCGATAGAGTGCAGGTTACTTAGTATTTCCGTTGCTTACAAGGCCGGTCACTTGTTGCTTGGTATGTTCAAAAAGAAAAAAGAAAAGCCCCGCCAAACTGGCGGGGCTTTGTTATTTTGCGATCTGCTTTTAGTTCCGACATCACATGCGCTATGCGCATATGAGTCTTCACTGAAAACAAAAAATCGCCAAGGGACGCTTGGCGATTTTCGTTTTTGACTCCGGCATAACCTGAAGGTTGGCCTGCACCGGAAACAGATAGCGAAGCTTACTTCGCTATCTGTTTCTCGCGGATCTCGTCCAGCGTCTTGCAGTCGATGCACAGCGTCGCGGTCGGGCGGGCTTCCAAGCGGCTCAGGCCGATCTCGATGCCGCAGTTGTCGCAGAAGCCGTATTCGCCCTCGTCGATCATGGTCAGCATCTTGTTGATGCGGTTGATCAGCTTGCGCTCGCGGTCGCGGTTGCGCAGCTCCAGGCTCATGTCGGATTCCTGGGTGGCGCGGTCGTTCGGGTCGGCGAATACAGTCGCTTCGTCCTGCATTGTATGAACCGTACGGTCGATGTCTTCGCCCAGTTCAGCCTTGATTCCGTTCAGGATTTGGCGGAAATGCTCGAGTTGATTGGGGTTCATGTACTCTTCGCCCTTCTTTGCTTTGTAGGGGGCGACGGGCTTTTGTGGCTGTACCGGCATTGCACTTCTCCAACGGGTGAAAATTCGAAGTCCGCTTTAATACCAGAAAGCGAGACATAGGGCAACTAAATCAGTTGCGGGCCAGCAGCAAAAACAGGCTGGGGCGCTTGTTTAATTGCGGGGGCGGCTGAGACTTCCATTGTTCGACGCTGCGCGTCTGTATCAGTTCGCTGGGCAGCGTGATGTCGCAGGCGACGCACAGCAGTGTCTGCGGGCGGCAGCGGGTCAGCAGGGCGGCGAACAGTTTCTCGTTGCGGTAAGGCGTCTCGATGAACATCTGGGTCTGTTTGCGCTTTGCCGATTCGGCCTCCAGTGCGGCGATGGTCTTGTTGCGATCCGCTTCGGCGATGGGCAGGTAGCCGTGGAAGGCGAAACATTGCCCGTTCAACCCGGAGGCCATCAGCGCCAGCAGGATGGAGGAGGGGCCGACCAGCGGCACGACGCGGATGCCGCGGCGATGCGCCAGGTTGACCAGGTCGGCGCCGGGGTCGGCGATGCCGGGGCAGCCCGCCTCGGAGACGATGCCGACATCCTCGCCGGCCAGCAGGGGGGCGAGCAGGCCTTCGAGTTCGCGGGATTCGGTGTGTTCATTCAGCGTGGCGAAGTGCAGCGACTGGATCGGGTGCTCGGGCTTGAGCGCCGAGAGGAACTGGCGCGTGGTCTTGGGCTGTTCCACGACGAAGTGCTTCAGTCTGCGTGCGATGTCGATAACATGCTGGGGCAGCACCTGCTCGGCAGGCGTGTCGCCCAACGTGCAGGGGATCAGGTAGAGCGTACCGGTCGTCATCTTAGAATGGCCTCGCGTTTTCGCGGCGCAACATATTGCACAGCAGGATCAGCGGCAGGCCGATCAGCGCGTTCGGGTCGTCGCCTGACATGCTGCTCATCAGTGCGATGCCCAAGCCTTCTGATTTCGCGCTGCCGGCACAGTGGTAGGGCTGTTCCTTAATTAGATAGGCTTCGATCTCGTCGTCGCTCAGGTGGCGCAGCGTGACATGGTTCTCCGCGACTTCGGTCTGAATGTTGCCGGTCTTGCTGTTGAACAGCGTCAGCGCGGTATAGAAGGTCGTGGTCTTGCCGCGCATCGTGCGCAGCTGCAGGACCGCGTTGTCGTGGGTCAGCGGCTTGCCGATCTGCTGGCCTTCCAGTAATGCGACCTGGTCGGAGCCGATGATCAGTGCGTCCGGATAGCGGGAGGCGACGGCTCTGGCCTTTTCCTGTGCCAGACGGATCGAGGTGGCGCGGGCGGACTCGTCCGGCAACGGGGTTTCGTCGACGTCGGGGGCGGCGGTCTCGAAGGGGAGTTGCAGGCGTTTGAGCAGTTCGCAGCGGTAGATCGAGGTGGAGGCGAGGACAAGCAACTGAGAATTCAAGAATATTCCTTAGGTTTTTTGACACGGTGCGGCGAAAAATATATCATGCGCGCCTCATGTACGCACGACCTTTCATCGATAGCTTGGATTTTGCCGAAAACGGCAAGGAAATCAAAGGTGAAGTGCCGTTTGCAGGAATGCCAAGATTGCTGGACGAGCTGGAAAGTCCGGACGGTGTTTTGCAGTATACGGTGCGCGGCGGTGTGGATAAGCTGGACGTTCCCTTTCTTCATGTAGTCATGACTGGTGATTGCCGGTTGCAATGCCAGCGTTGTCTCGGTGCTCTGGAGCATGAGATACGGATCGATACGCGGCTGCTGTTGCGCGATCAGGCGGAACTGGATGCGCTGGATGCGCAGGAAGGCGACGAGGAAGAGTTCGATAGCGTCTTGGCATCAACACAGTTTGATGTGCTGAGCATGCTGGAAGAAGAGATTTTATTGAGTCTGCCAATATCACCAAGACATGAGTCGGGTGCTTGTCAGGCGAAAGGCGGCGAGAGCGCCGGCAACGGGAAAGAGAATCCTTTTGCAGCGCTGGCGAATTTGAAAGTGGTTAAGTAGTTTTTTTCTAGGAGTAGTCAACATGGCAGTTCAACAGAATAAAAAGTCCCCATCCAAGCGTGGTATGCACCGTGCTCACGATTTCCTGACCAATCCGCCGACAGCGATCGAGCCGACGACTGGCGAAGCGCATCTGCGTCACCACATCAGCCCGACCGGTTTCTACCGCGGCAAGAAAGTAGTCAAGACCAAGGGCGAATAAGTCTTTGAAATAACGCAGCCGATCATGATGATCGGCTGCGTTTTCTTTTCTATTTCTGCTTTCTTTATCTTCCTCGGGATCGCTTAGTGGACGTCACATTAGCCATAGACGCGATGGGAGGCGACCACGGCACGCCGGTCACCATCCCCGCCGCAGTCGAATATCTGAAGCAGTCTCCCGGCGACACCATCGTACTGGTGGGTATTCCCGACGCCATCGAGGCCGAACTGCGCGCCTTGGGCATGCAGGCGGGCCCGCATCTGCGCATCCACCCGGCTACCGAAGTGGTGGGCATGGACGAGCAGCCTCAGTCCGCGCTACGCGGCAAGAAGGACTCTTCAATGCGCGTCGCGATCAATCTGGTCAAGAGCGGCGAAGCGCAGGCTTGCGTCAGCGCCGGTAACACCGGTGCGCTGATGGCCACCGCGCGTTACGTGCTGAAGACCCTGCCGGGCATCGACCGTCCGGCGATTGCGTCTTATCTGCCCACCAAGCACGGTCAGGTCTGCATGCTCGATCTGGGTGCCAACACCGATTGCACTGCCGAACACCTGTTGCAGTTCGCAATGATGGGTTCCACGCTGGTGACGGCGCTGGAGCACAAGCCCAATCCTACGGTCGGCCTGCTGAACATCGGCAGCGAAGACATCAAGGGCAACGAGGTGGTCAAGCAAGCCGCCGAACTGTTGCGTAACAGCGACCTGAACTTCTACGGCAACGTCGAGGGCAACGACATCTTCAAGGGCACGACCGACGTCGTGGTGTGCGACGGTTTCGTCGGCAACGTCGCGCTGAAGACCACAGAAGGTTTGGCACAGATGCTGGGCGGTTTCCTGAAGGAAGAGTTCAAGCGCAACGCGTTCACCAAACTGGCTGCGGTCATTGCGTTGCCGGTGCTGAATGCATTCAAGCGCAGGGTCGATCATCGCCGCTACAATGGCGCAAGTTTCCTCGGGTTGAAGGGCATCGTCGTGAAGAGCCACGGCTCGGCGGACGTGCTGGCTTTCCGTTGCGCAATCGAGCGAGCCGCTGAGGAAGCGCGCGAGGGCATGCTGCTGCACATTAGCGAGCACATCGAAAAATGGCACCACGAGCGCCAAAAAACAGAACAAGGAGCGGCTTGATGCACTCAAGGATCATCGGAACCGGCAGCTATCTGCCGAGCAAGACGCTGACCAATTACGACCTCGAGAAGATGGTCGACACGACGCATGACTGGATCTTCTCGCGCAGCGGCATCGTCGAGCGCCATATCGCCGCCGACGGCGAACTGACCAGCGATCTCGCGTTGCAGGCTAGCCGCAAGGCCATCGAAGCCGCGGGCATCGCGGCGGACGAGATCGATTTGATTATCGTCGCGACCACCTCGCCGGACAATATATTCCCCAGCACCGCCTGCATTCTGCAAGACAAGCTCGGCATCAGGAACGGCGGCGCGGCATTCGACATGCAGGCCGTATGCGGCGGCTTCGTCTTTGCGCTGAACACCGCCGACATGTATATCCGCGGCGGGCAGGCGAAGACCGTATTGGTGGTTGGCGCTGAAGTGCTGACGCGCATGGTTGACTGGAACGACCGCACGACCTGCGTGCTGTTCGGCGACGGCGCGGGCGCGGTGGTGCTGCAGGCCTCCGAGACGCCGGGCATCGTCGCCGCCAAGCTGCATTCCGACGGTAGCCATCGCGGCATGCTGAAGGCCGAAGGCAACATCCGCAACGGCGAAGTCGATGGCGATCCCTTCATCAAGATGGACGGCCAGGCCGTGTTCAAGTTCGCCGTCAAGGTGCTGAGCGACGTGGTCGAAGAGGTGCTGGAAGAGCAACAGTTGAAGGGCTCCGATATCGATTGGCTGGTGCCGCATCAGGCCAACATTCGCATCATCGAAGCGACCGCGAAGAAGCTGGGACTCGGTATGGACAACGTCGTGGTCACCGTCGCCAATCACGGCAATACCTCGGCTGCCTCTATCCCGCTGGCGTTGGATACCGCGGTGCGCGACGGCCGCATCAAGGCCGGACAGAACATCCTGATCGAAGCCGTGGGTGGCGGGTTCACCTGGGGAGCGGTGTTGATACGCTGGTGAACGTAGGTCGGGTTAGCGCAGCGTAACCCGACAACTAGTGAGATTTTTGATAAACGTCGGGTTACGCTGCGCTAACCCGACCTACAGACTTACGTCTTACGTCTACTAACTTACGACTGATTTTGATATGACTAAATTTGCATTCGTATTTCCCGGTCAAGGCTCCCAATCGCGCGGCATGATGAACGGCTATGCCGATTTCGCCGCGGTGCGCGATACGTTTACTGAAGCCTCTGATGTGCTGAAGCAGGACCTGTGGCAACTGGTCGCCGAGGGCGAGGATGCCGAGCTGAACGCGACGGTGAACACCCAGCCCATCATGCTGACCGCAGGCGTCGCGGTGTATCGCGCATGGCAGTCGCAGAACGGCGCGACACCTTCGATGATGGCCGGTCACAGCCTGGGCGAATACACCGCGCTGGTGGCCAGCGGCGCGATCAGCTTCGCCGATGCGCTGCCGCTGGTGCGCTATCGCGCGCAATGCATGCAAACAGCCGTGCCGGAAGGCGTGGGCGGCATCGCTGCCATCCTCGGTCTGGACGACGAAGCGGTGCGCGCGGTGTGTGCCGAAGGCGCGCAGGGCGAGGTGCTGGAAGCGGTGAACTATAACTCTCCCGGCCAAGTGGTGATCGCCGGCAATCGCGCCGCAGTCGAGCGCGGCATGGAACTGGCGAAGGCCAAGGGCGCGAAGCGCGCGATCATGCTGCCGATGAGCGTGCCGTCGCATTGCAGCCTGCTGAAGGGCGCGGCCGAGCAGTTGCGCGCCTACCTGAACGACGTCGCGGTGAATGCGCCGTCCATTCCGGTGTTGCACAACGCCGACGTCGCCGCCTACAACGATGCAGCTTCGATCAAGGACGCGCTGGTGCGTCAGTTGTATTCGCCGGTGCGTTGGGTCGAGACCGTGCAGGCGTTCGGCCCGCAAGGCATCACCCACAACGTCGAATGCGCGCCGGGCAAGGTGCTGGCAGGGCTGAACAAGCGCATCGACACCAACCAGCAGGCGCTGGCCATCAATGACGGCGAGGCGCTGAAGGCAGCATTGGCCGCACTCGCATAACTCGCACAAAGGGAGAGAACATGACACTGCAAGGACAAATCGCACTGGTGACCGGCGCATCGCGCGGCATCGGGCAGGCCATCGCACTGGAACTTGGCAAGCAGGGCGCGACCGTGATTGGCACCGCGACCAGCGAGAACGGCGCGCAGGCCATCGGCGCGTATCTCGATGCGGCCGGCATCAAGGGCACCGGCATGGCGCTGAACGTCAACGATGCGGCGCAGACCGAAGCCGTGCTGGGCGCTATCCGCCAGAACTTCGGCGAGATCTCGATACTGGTGAACAACGCCGGCATCACCAAGGACAATCTGCTGGCGCGCATGACCGACGAAGAGTGGGATGACGTGCTGACCACCAACCTGAAGTCGGTGTTTCGCCTTTCCCGCGCGGTGCTGCGCGCGATGATGAAGGCCCGCGGCGGGCGCATCATCAGCATCTCCTCGGTGGTCGGCAGCATGGGCAACCCGGGCCAGGCCAACTACGCCGCCTCCAAGGCCGGCATGGCCGGCTTCACCAAGTCGCTCGCGCAGGAGATCGGCAGCCGCAACATCACCGTGAACTGCGTCGCGCCCGGCTTCATCGACACCGACATGACCCACGCGCTGGGCGATGAAGCGCGCGCGAAGCTGGTCGAGCATGTGCCGCTGAAGCGCCTCGGCCAGCCGGCCGACATCGCCAATGCCGTCGCATTTTTGGCCGGCCCCGGCGCGTCCTACATCACCGGCGTCACGCTGCATGTGAACGGTGGCATGTACATGGAGTAAGGCGGTTGCGAGTGCAACAGCTGTTTATTGATCTGAAGCTTCATCAACATCACGTTCGTCATTCCGGGCTAGACCCGGAATCCAGCAAGAATCAATGCCGGCGCGCTTTGCGCGCCACTGGATACCGGCCTCCGCCGGTATGACGTGCTACTTTCTCTTCTGCGACAGGCCGGATGAATCCGGCTCGCAGCTTTCTGCAGTACAGCTTCTCTCCACTCATTCAAAGGCCCACGATGTACCCAGTCCATGATGTTGATGCAATCCTGTTGCTGGCCTTGGGCCTTGCCGCGAAGCGACGGCCTGCCGAGCTGGTCGAGATCGTCGCCGCGGCCGACCTGGCCAACGGAGCCATTCCTCCTGAAACGAAGTTGTCGGATGCGTTTTCCCGGCTCTCCGCCTACGGCCTGATCAGCGAGCAGGACGGCGGCTATATCCTGTCCGAGGATGCGCAGCAGATGATGGCCAGCCTGCGCAAGAAAGCCGAAACGCCGGAACGCATCTACGACCTCAAGGAATCGCTCGCCGATTACCACCTCGAGGGCGAGCATCAAATGCTGCAGGTCGATCCCGACCAGTTGCTCGCCGCGATCCAGGCGTATAAGAAGGCCAGGAGTTCGGAGCGGAGTTGGTTGATCGAGAAGCCGAAGCCGGTGTGGATTTCAAAAAAAGACCTGGTCAGGGGCAAGACCCTGCCGGGCAGACGACGCAAGGACTGAGTACGCCATGACAGACACTACTGGACGCCCGTTCGGCGAACTGCCGCTGCCGTCCGCGATGCTGGCGAACCTGCAGCAGCTCGGCTACCTGACGATGACGCCGATACAGGCCGCCAGCCTGCCGATCACGCTGGGCGGACACGACCTGATCGCGCAGGCCAAGACCGGCAGCGGCAAGACCGCGGCGTTCGGCCTGCCGTTGCTGACGAAACTGAACCCGCGCTGGTTCGCGGTGCAGGCCATGGTGCTGTGCCCCACGCGCGAGCTGGCCGACCAGGTGGCGCAGGAGATACGCCGATTGGCGCGCGCCGCCGACAACATCAAAGTCGTCACGCTGTGCGGCGGCACGACGATGCGCCCGCAGATGGCCAGCCTGGAGCACGGCGCGCACATCGTCGTCGGCACGCCGGGCCGCATCATGGATCACCTCGACCGCGGCACGCTGAATCTGGAGTCGCTCAACACGCTGGTGCTGGACGAGGCCGATCGCATGCTGGACATGGGCTTCTACGACCAGATCGCCTACGTCGCGCGGCATTGCCCGCCCCGTCGCCAGACGCTGCTGTTCTCGGCGACCTATCCTGACGGCGTTCTGCGGCTGGCGCGCCAGTTCATGCACAAGCCCCAGGAAGTGAAGCTGGAAGAGCAGCACGACGACGGCAAGATACGCCAGCGTTTCTACGAGGTGAGCCGCGAGGGCCGCTTGCAGGCCGTCGCTGCGCTGCTGAAACACTACCGCCCGGTCAGCACGCTGGCCTTCTGCAACACCAAACAGCAATGCCGCGACCTGCTCGACGTGTTGCAGGCGCAGGGCATCAGGGCGCTGACGCTGAACGGCGATCTGGAACAGCGCGAGCGCGACCAGGTGCTGATCCAGTTCGCCAACCGCAGTTGTTCGGTGCTGGTCGCCACCGACGTCGCCGCGCGCGGCTTGGACATCGCCCGGCTCGAAGCGGTCATCAACGTCGATGTCACGCCCGACCCCGAGATCCACGTCCACCGCATCGGTCGCACCGGCCGTGCCGACGAAGACGGCTGGGCGCTGAGCCTTGCCAGCCCGACCGAAATCCACCGCGTCGAGTCCATCGCGAAGACGATGGGCTTCGATCCCGAGTGGCATCAGGTAAACGAACTGGAAGGCGACGATGCCCCGCTGGTTCCGCCCATGGTGACGCTGCTGATCCTCGGCGGCCGCAAGGAAAAGATCCGCCCCGGCGACGTGCTGGGCGCGCTCACCGGCGAAGCCGGCTACACCCGCGAGCAGGTCGGCAAGATCACCGTCACCGATTTCTCCACCTACGTCGCTGTCGCACGCGACATCGCCGACGAGGCCGTGCGAAAACTGTCGGCGGGCAAGGTGAAGGGCAAGACGGTGAAGGTGAGGGCGCTGGAGGACAGCTAAATAGCCAGATTCGCATTCTGTCCTGATGGCAGGGAATATTCTCCTGCGAACCCTTGAAGGCCATTTCGGGGAAGGAACGGCGTTACTTTCCTCAGCGGGTGTGGCATGAATGAAGGCTGCACAGTTTGTGCCGCTATGAGTGATTTTTTCGCTTAAGGTCGTGTCGGATTTGGTTAATGGCTTTCGCCAATCTTGATGGTTCGATTCGAACAATAACGCAGTAACTGTTGTGCATAAACGCAACACCTTCTTTGGTGTCAAGCTAACTATACAAACCGTAACCCGGCGTCATAAACCGAAACCGGGTCAGGCTTGCATAGTTTGCATTGTGGCACAGGGGATGTTCAGCCTCGATTGATTCCATCCGCATTCATCCCGTACATGCAAACTTCGCATCTTGGTTTGCGCCGTTATACTGCCACTGTGATGGTTGGGTCCCAGTAAAAATAACCATAGAGTGTCTGCCCGGTGCCACCCCTTGCGCGCCGATATAATCCAAAGCAGACGTTATAACCTTCTGTTCCGGTGTTCAACACCTCACAAGTCATAAACCAATAATTTTGTGGTGCTTGAGTGACGGTAGGCGGTATGGCCGTTTGCGGCACCATCGAAGTTTTTGTGAATGTTTTTAACTCCGGAGTGTCGGTGACTTGCGTCCCGGAAAATTTGTTCATCTGATATACGAAAACGGCGGAGTCGAAATTGTTAGATATCGAGCTTGATGTCCAGCGGATTGTGTCGCCAACTTCGGCTTTGAAACTCAAGTCCCCAGTCCCTTGCCCACTGTTCACGTATTCGGTTGCTGTCACCATGAACCCCTGATTGTGACCGATGCCTGTTGGCCTGGTGTAATCCTGACTCGGCGTCGGATACGCAGCCATGATGGCATCGCAATCGATGATTATCTGTACGTAGATGGTGTCGGAAGTCGTGCTCATGGCGAATACTGCATCATCGTTTTCAGTCATTTTCATTTCCTTTTTGAGTTGAATGATTCAATGGTATTTCCGGGTCAGAGGGGTAAGGCATACGCCCCGTAATTTGATGGACACCCTGCATTGCGACTTAAGTAAACTTCATTTTCATCTCCCTTCCATAGTTGCTTGCATGCGTTCAACGACTGGCAACTGGATCGTGCGATATCCATTCACTCACTCATGCACACTTCGCACGCTGGAAGAGTATCTATTTCATGGGGTTTATTGCTGACCATCGCTGACCGTTCCTGACGTCAGTCGATGCTCATGTCCTGCAGCCTGACGCCAAACAGATAACCGCACCCTTTCACTCCGCGCACCGGAAAGCCTTCGGGGGCATAGGATGACAATTTGCGGCGCAGACGGCTGATGAGAGATTCGAGTCGGCGCTCGTCGTAGTGCAAGAAGCGTTGACCCAGAGCCTCGACGAGCGTTTTTCGGCTGACGAGTTGACCATTTGCCCGGGCGGCGGCTTGCAGGATGCAGCATTCGTTGGGCGACACGGGAATCGATCTACCGTCAGGAGTACTCAATTCCAGTTGTGCCGGATGGAGTCGCCAACGGCTGTCGTCCATGCCGGAGGTTGTCTCTTTGATGGCGGCAGAGGAGGGGGAAGCGCTCCCTGTCGATTGGCTCAGCAACAGCACGGTGGTCTCGTGCGTGGCTAGCCAGGCATTCAGACTGGTGATGTCTCGAAGCGGTGTAGCGATGTGGCCGGCCTGATTCAGTTGCGATGCGATGTCTTCGATCAGATCGGCATCGACGATGGCGACGCGGGTCATCACGAGATACCCCGCTTGGAGCCATTATTGGGAACGGCACGAAGAAACAGGCAAACTGCCATTGAGATTTCCCCCATGAACATGCTGATTGCTGGCGACTATTCCCTTTGCGCGGGAATCGCATGAGTGACGGTCAAACACCATCACTCACTTTGCATCTCCGGTTCTCGATATTTGCGTTTGTGGCCTGCGCGCCCTGCGTAATTCTGGGCGATCATGCGAAGACATTTCATCCGTCGGGATGCGGGAGTCTTTGCGGAGACAAACGATGTTTATGTTGAAACCGGTCGAAGCAACTTGCGCCAGCCTCCTGTTCTGGGGGGAGCCGCCGTTAGCCCCGCACCATGCTTGCGGTGTGGTGTGCGTTGCGGCGGATTTGCAAGTGGGCGCAACTGTACTCGTGGATTTTGGAGGATGTCAATGGCTTGTTGCACATGGGTTATTGGCGGGCTTCGGTTCTTGACCGGAAGCGCATTCTGGACGGCTAGTGGAATTCCGGGCTTGACGCCGAAAACGGTTGCTCGTGTCGCTATAAGTAGTCAAAACAAATCGAGTCCGGTACATTCCGCGTCGAGTTGCGAGGCGGGAAAAACGGGAGGGATAACAAGAACATGATCGGACTGATACAGCGCGTCGGCGAGGCGAGCGTGACGGTGGAGGACCGTGTCGTCGGGCAGATCGGGCGCGGCCTGCTGGTACTGCTCGGCGTCGAGAAGGCGGACGACGAAACGAGCGCCAAGCGACTGCTCGAACGCATCCTGACTTACCGCGTATTTCCCGATGCCGATGGCAAGATGAACCTCTCGCTCGCCGACATCCACGCTGAACTGTTGCTGGTACCGCAATTCACGCTGGTTGCCGACACCCACAAGGGCACGCGCCCCAGCTTCTCCTCCGCAGCACCGCCGGAGCAGGGCGCGGTCCTGTTCGAGTACTTCGTTGCCGCGGCGCGCGAGCGTCATGCCGGGGTCGAGACGGGCGTGTTCGGCGCGGACATGAAAGTGAGTCTGGTCAACGACGGGCCGGTGACTTTCTGGTTGCAGGTAGGCAAATAATGAGATTGGGCATAGACCTCGGCGGCACCAAGATCGAGATCGTCGCGCTGGACGATGCTGGCCGCGAATTGCTGCGCCGTCGCACGCCAACGCCGCAGGGCGATTACTACGAGACCTTGCAGGCCATCGCCCAACTGGTGCGCGACGCCGAAGCGGAACTGGGACAACGCGGCTCGGTCGGCATCGGCACGCCCGGCGCGTTATCGCGCGCGACCGGATGCCTGAAGAACTCCAATTCCGTTGCGCTAAACGGTCAGCCCATCCTGCAAGACCTCGAAGCCCTGCTGCAACGCAAGATGAAGATAGCCAACGACGCCAACTGCTTCGCGCTGTCCGAAGCGACCGACGGCGCGGCGGCAGGCGCGGAGGTCGTGTTCGGCGTGATCCTCGGTACCGGCGTCGGCGCGGGCATCGTTGTCAACGGCTGTATCCTCACCGGCCCCAACGGCATCGCAGGCGAATGGGGGCACAATCCGCTGCCCTGGCCGCAGGCGCACGAACTTCCCGGACCGACCTGCTATTGCGGCAAGCAAGGCTGCATCGAGACCTTCCTTTCCGGGCCGGGCATGGCGAAGTTGCATGAGCTTGAGACTGGGGTGTCGTTGAGAGCCGATGAGATCGTGAAGCGCGCGGAGCAGGGCGACGCCGCCTGCGAGCGCAGCCTGCAGGCTTACGAACATCGCCTCGCGCGTTCGCTCGCGCATGTCGTCAACATCCTCGACCCGGACGTTATCGTGCTGGGCGGCGGCATGTCCAACATCGAAAGGCTGTATGCGAAGGTGCCCGCGCTGTGGGGCGAATGGGTGTTCTCGGATCGGGTGGATACGAAGCTGGTGCAGCATCGGTTTGGCGATTCGAGCGGCGTGCGCGGGGCTGCGTGGCTTTGAGCGAATGGGATGTGTACGGCGCAATGCCTATTGGTTATTGCGCCCCACGAATGCTCAGGGCGCGATAGCCCTGCATAGCCATTCCACTAATCCATCAAGAAACGACGGATAAGTGGCTGGTTAAATCGCGCCCCTACGGATTACTGCAATTCCTTGAAGAAATTCACTATCGCCAGCACTCGCTGCTGCAAGTCCTCATGCTTCAACTCTATCCTCAGTTTGTCCTGCCCCGTCATTTTTATATAGCGTCGGCTCTGGATCAGAGTGATGATTTTCATCGGGTCGATGGGCGGGTTGGGGACGAACTGGATGACGATGGCCTCCGATGAGGCATCCACTTTGTTGATGCCCAGTGGCTTTGCGAGGATGCGCAGGCGGTGGCTGTCGAGCAGGGTCTGGGCGGGTTCGGGCAGCAGGCCGAAGCGGTCGATCAGTTCCTGATGCATGTCGTCCAGGTCTTGTTGCGTGTTGCAGTTCGCTAACCGTTTGTAGATCACCAGCCGCTGGTGGATGTCGCCGCAATAGTCGTTCGGCAAGAGTGCCGGCGTATGCAAATTGATTTCGGTGGTGACGCCCAAGGGGTGGGTCATGTCCGGTTCGTGGCCTTGTCTGAGCGAGGTGATGGCGGCGCTCAGCATGTCGTTGTACAGCGAAAATCCGATCTCATGCATCTCGCCGCTCTGCGATTCGCCGAGCACTTCGCCCGCGCCGCGGATTTCCAGATCGTGCATCGCGAGGAAGAAGCCGCTGCCCAGTTGTTCCATCGCCTGAATCGCTTCGAGGCGTTTCTTCGCCTGCGCGGTGAGACCGTCCATGCTGTCCACTAGCAGGTAGGCATAGGCTTGGTGGTGCGAGCGTCCGACGCGGCCGCGCAACTGGTGCAACTGCGCGAGGCCGAAGCGGTCGGCGCGGTTCATGATGATGGTGTTGGCGGTAGGCACGTCGATGCCGGTTTCGATAATGGTGGAGCACAGCAGCACGTTGAAGCGCTGGTGGGTGAAGTCGCGCATCACCGCTTCCAGATCGCGTTCGCCCATCTGGCCGTGCGCCACGCGGATGCGTGCTTCCGGCAGCAATGTTTCCAGCTTTTCCAGCATGTTGGCAATGGTGTCGACTTCGTTGTGCAGGAAATACACCTGCCCGCCGCGCTTGAGTTCGCGCAGCACGGCTTCGCGGATTACGCCCTGACTGTAGCTGCTGACGAAGGTCTTGATCGACAGGCGGCGCTGCGGCGCTGTGGCGATCACCGAGAAGTCGCGCAGCCCTTCCAGCGACATCGCCAGCGTGCGCGGTATCGGCGTGGCGGTGAGCGTTAGCACATCCACCTCGGCGCGCAGTGCTTTCAGGCGCTCTTTCTGCTGCACGCCGAAGCGGTGTTCCTCGTCGAGTATCACCAGACCGAGATTGTGTAACTTCACATCCTTCTGGATCAATTTGTGTGTGCCGATCACGATGTCCAGCTTGCCATCCGCCAAGTCTTTTAGCGCCTGGTTCACCTCTTTGGTCGAACGGAAGCGCGACAACTCGGCGATCTTGATCGGCCAGTCGGCGAAGCGGTTGGAGAAGTTCTGGAAGTGCTGCTCGGCGAGCAGCGTGGTGGGCACCAGCACCGCGACCTGTTTGCCGTCCATCACTGCGACGAAGGCGGCGCGCAAGGCGACTTCGGTCTTGCCGAAGCCCACATCGCCGCAGATCAGCCTGTCCATCGGTTTGACGGATTGCAGATCGAGCAGCACGGCTTCGATGGCGGCGGCCTGGTCTGCGGTCTCTTCGAAGCCGAAGCCTTCGGCGAACGCCTCGTAGTCGTGATAGGTGAGCTTGAAGGCATGGCCTTTGCGGGTGGCGCGCTGGGCGTAGATGTTCAGCAGTTCGGCGGCGGTGTCGCGCACTTGCTGCATCGCGCGGCGCTTGGCCTTGTCCCAAGTGCCGCTGCCCAGCTTGTGCAGCGGAGCGGCTTCCGGCGCGCCGCCGCTGTAACGGCTGATGACATGCAGTTGCGACACGGGCACGTAGAGCTTGTCCTCGCCCGCATACACCAGCAGCAGAAATTCGTTCTCGCCTTCGCCGAGGTCGAGGTTTACCAGGCCCTGATAGCGCGCGATTCCGTGCTGCTCGTGCACCACCGGGTCGCCGACCTTGAGCTCGGACAGGTCGCGCAGCATGCCTTCGACGTTGCTCTTCTTCGCCGCGCGGGCTGCGCGGCTGCGCGGCTGCGCGGCATACAGCTCGCTCTCTGTGACAATGGCGAGATTGTCTTCGGACAGGACGAAGCCGCTCTGCACCAGCGCCGTGGCGAGCATGAATTTCTCTTTGCCGGCGAGGAAGGATGCGTAGTCTTCGCACACCGCGGGCGTGAGGCCGTATTCCTTCAGATAGCCTGAGATGATCTCGCGTCGCCCGAGGCTGTCGGCCAGCAGTAGCACGCGGCCTTTATAGCTCCGTAGGAAATCATCGAACTTTTGCGTGGGGACTTCGGCGCGGCGGTCGACCGCGATGTTGGGAATAGACGCGGTGGGGCAGGGCGTCATGTTTTTCGGTGCGCTCTCACCCTCTCCCCCTGCCCCTCTCCCATCGAGGGAGAGGGGAGAGAGAACGATGTCCACCCGCGCAAATTCTTTCGCGCGAATGAAGAATTGCTCGCCATCCAGAAATAGCTCCTTCGTTTCCAGCAGCGGATGCTGCGGATCGCCGCGCAGCAGGTTATAGCGCGAGGCGGTGTCCCTGGCGAAGTTGGCGATGGCTTCGTCCACATTGTGGTGCAGGCACAGTGTGGCGTGTTTCGGCAGGTAGTCGAACAGCGTCGCGGTCTTGTCGAAAAATAGCGGCAGGTAATACTCTATGCCTGCCGGGGCGATGCCCTTGCTCACGTCCTTGTAGATGCGCGATCTGGAGGGATCGCCCTCGAAGCGCTCGCGGAAGTTCTGGCGGAAAGTCGCCTGTCCCTTTTCGTCCATCGGGAACTCGCGTGCGGGCAGCAGGCGGATTTCAGGCACCGGATACAGCGTGCGCTGCGTGTCCACGTCGAAGGTGGCGATGGTCTCGATCTCGTCGTCGAACAGGTCGATGCGATAGGGCAGCACGCTGCCCATGGCGAACAGATCGATGATGCCGCCGCGCACGCAGTATTCGCCCGGGGTTAACACCTGTTGCACATGGTTGTAGCCGGCGAAAGTCAGCTGCTCGCGCAGTTGCGCGACGTTCAGCTTCTCGCCGCGCTTCAGGAAAAAGGTATAGGCGGCCAGATGCTCCACCGGCGGCAGCGGATACAGTGCGGTGGTGATAGGTACGATGACTACATCGGACGAACCGCTGCGGATATGGTGCAGCGTAGCAAGACGCTCCGAGATCAGGTCCTGGTGCGGCGAGAAGTGGTCGTAGGGCAGCGTCTCCCAGTCCGGCAGCAGATGCACGCGCAGCTTGGGATCGAAAAACGGTATTTCCTCGACCAGTCGCTGCGCTTCCAGCGCATTCGCGGCGATGACCACCAGCGGAGATTTTTCAGTCGCCAGTTGCGCCAAGGCCAATGCATCTGACGAGCCTAGCAAGCGGGTGTAACGGGGGCGGGAATGGGTAGACGAGAAAAGCACGATGGACTGCCTGAAACAAAGGTGCATATTATACTCGCGGACAGCCGGGCCAGCGGTGTGCCGCGTTATCGCTCGACGGGCTAACGCGGTATCATCGCCAGCCCAACGACGAATCCCTTGTATTCCATCCGATGCGACGCACCAAACTTTCCCATCTCGAACGCCTCCGCCGCAACACCCGGTTGTTGATGCTGTTCTGGACGCTGGCTGCAGCCCTGTCGCTGGGTTGGGGGTTGTATTACCAGCAGCAGAGCTTCGATGCCGCGCTGCATGCCGAGGCGAAGTCCATCCATGCGATGGATATGGAATATCGTAACTGGGTGATACACAGCGGCGGGGTCTATGTCCCGGTCACCGGCAAGATCACGCCCAGTCCGTGGCTCATCCATGTGCCGGAGCGCGACATCACCACGCCGTCCGGCAAGCAGCTGACGCTGCTGAATTCTTCGTATGTGGTGCGGCTGGTGCATGAGGGCATGGCCGAAAGCAGCGAGTTGCGCGGGCGTATCGCCAGCCTGCGCCCGATCAATCCGGTCAATGCCGCGGATGCATGGGAGCAGCAGGCGTTGCAGGCCTTCGAGCGCGGCGTGAAGGAGTGGGCATCGACCGACCTGATGGCGAACGGCAAGACCTATTACCGCTACATGAACCATGATCACGGAAGAGGGGTGCCTGAAGTGCCATGCCAGATATGGCGACAAGCTGGGCGATATTCGCGGCGGCGTCAGCATCGCGATCCCTATCGACGGGTTGCTGCTCGTCGAGGGGAAAGGACGGAGCGCGCTGATCGGCGGGCACGGGGTGATCTGGGGGCTGGGGCTGCTGGGGCTGTTCCTCGGCGGAAGACGGCAACAGCGGGCTATGGCTGCAGTCGAAAAGAGCGAGGCGGAAGTCACACTGCTGACCAATTCGATCGCGCATGCGATGTTCGGGCAGGACCTGGATGGCAACTGCACCTTCGTCAATGCGGCTGGCCTGAAAGTGTTGGGTTACGACGATGCCTCCGAGCTGATCGGCAGGAACATGCACCAGTTGACGCATCACACCCGATCCGATGGCACGCCTTACCCGTATGAGGAATGTCCGACTTATTCGTCTATCAGCGACGGCAAGTCCTTCCATGTCGCCAATGAGGTGCTCTGGCGCAAGGACGGCAGTTCGTTTCCGGCCGAGTACTGGGCTTATCCGGTGATCAAGGACGGCGTCACCCATGGCGCGGTGGTGACCTTCCTCGATATCACCGAGCAACTGCGCGTCAGGGGCGAACTGAAACATTCGCAGGCATTGCTGAACACCATCGTCGAAAACATCCCGGCGATGGTTTTTCTGAAACGGGCGGAAGACCTGCGCTTCGAATTGTTCAACCATGCCGGCGAGCAACTGTTGGGCTATGCTCGCGGGGACATGCTGGGCAAGAACGATTACGACTTCTTCCCGCCAGAGCAGGCGAACGCCTTCACAATGCGCGACCGCGAGGTGCTGGAGAGCCGCCGGCTGGTGGAGATACCGGAGGAGCGGATCACGGCTGCGGATGGCAGCGAACGCTGGCTGCAGACCTTCAAGGTCGGCCTGTACGACGAGGCCGGACATCCCACCCATCTGCTCGGCATCTCAGTGGACATCACCGCGCGCAAGCACATGGCGGACAAATTGCATGAGCAGGGACAGAAATTGGAAAAGGCGCTGGAGGGCACGGTGCACGCCGTCTCGCTGGCGGTGGAGTTGCGCGATCCCTATACCGCCGGCCACCAGCGCCGCGTCGCCGAACTGGCCTGCGCGATCGCACGAGAAATGGGGCTGGACGAGGATCGCATACGCGGTGTGCGTCTGGGCGCGATGATCCACGACATCGGCAAGATCGGCATACCGGCGGAGATACTCAGCAAACCCTCGCGACTGACCCCGCTCGAATACAACATCGTCCGGGCGCACGCCACGATGGGCTTCGATATCCTGAAAGACATCAACTTCCCCTGGCCGGTGGCGGAGATCGCCCATCAGCATCATGAGCGCATCGACGGCAAGGGCTATCCGCAGGGGCTCAAGGGCGACGAGATCGCCCTGGAGGCGAGGATCGTCGGCGTCGCCGACGTGGTGGAGTCGATGGCGTCGCATCGCCCGTATCGGGCCGGTCTGGGCATGCCGATGGCGCTGGACGAGATCGAAAAGAATCGCGACGTACTCTATGACGCGGAGGTGGCGGCGGCCTGTCGCAGGGTGCTGGATCAGGGTTTTGAATTCACCTGATGGTTCGTCGCTTTCAGCACGTTCAAGCCGCAGGAGTTTGGTAAACTCGCGCCCATGTCCGAATTCCATGCATTAGTCCCCGCCGCCGGTTTCGGTGCGCGTATGGGCAACGAACTACCCAAGCAATATCTTCCGCTCGCAGGCCGACCGATGATCGCGCATGCGCTAGAGACCCTGTGCGCTTGTCCCGATCTTTCCACGGTGTTCGTCGTGCTGGCGCCCGACGACACGCTGTTCCACGGTTACGACTGGTCGCATTGCGGCGAAAAGCTGCAGCCGCTGTATTGCGGCGGCGCGACTCGCGCGGAGAGCGTGGCGAACGGCCTGCTGGCCTCCGAGCTGGAGCCGGACGACTGGGTGCTGGTGCATGATGCGGCTCGTCCCTGCCTGACGCAATCGCATCTCGCGAAGCTGATTGCCGAGCTGCGCGACGACCCGGTCGGCGGCATCCTCGCAGTGCCGGTGGCGGATACGCTGAAGCGCGCCGACGATGCTCAGCGCATCGCCCGCACCGAAGATCGCGCCGGCCTGTGGCAGGCGCAGACCCCGCAGATGTTCCGCGCGGGTCTGCTGATGCAGGCATTGCAGCAATGCAAGGCGGTGACCGACGAAGCTTCCGCGGTCGAGGCGCTGGGCCTGAACCCGAAGCTGGTCGCGAGCGAATCGACCAATTTCAAGGTGACTTATCCGCAGGATCTGCTGCTGGCGGAGTTGCTGCTGCAACAGGGAAGATAATTATTCGTCATTCCCGCGCAGGAGGGAATCCAGTCGATTTATAAATCCCCGCGAAGCGGGGCAGGCAAAAGGTTTTGTCTGCTACGCAGAATGTTGATTGAGCTGGATTCCCGCCTGCGCGGGAATGACGGCAGATAGAGAGGTAAGCATGAGAATCGGACAAGGATTCGACGTCCACCAACTGGTGGAAGGGCGCAAGCTCATCGTCGGCGGGGTGGATATCCCCCATGAGAAAGGGCTGCTCGGGCATTCCGACGCGGATGTGCTGCTGCACGCGATCTGCGATGCGCTGCTGGGCGCGGCGGCGCTGGGCGACATAGGCAAACATTTCGCCGACACCGACGCGAAGTTCAAGAACATCGACAGCCGCATCCTGCTGCGCGAGACGATGCACCTGGTGCGCGAGCAGGGCTATCGCGTCGCCAACGTCGACGCGACCATCATCGCGCAGGCGCCGAAGATGGCCCCGCATATCGCCCAGATGGTTGCCCACATCGCCGCCGACCTGCGCGTCGAGAAGAGCGCGGTCAACGTCAAAGCGACCACCACCGAAAAGCTGGGCTACACCGGGCGCGGCGAAGGCATCGCGGCGCAGGCGGTGGTATTGCTGTTCGCTGAATAAGAAAAGAAAAACAAATGTCCCAATCAGATTTTTAAAATGAACATCCTCGCACTCGAAACCTCCACCGAATATTGCTCCGTTGCGCTCTGGCAGGACGGCGAAGTCGTTTCGCGCTGCGACTTGGTCGGGCAGAAGCATTCCGAACGGCTGATGCCGATGATAGACGACTTGTTACAAGCTACCGGCCACAAGCTACAGACCATGGATGCCATCGCCTTCGGCATGGGGCCGGGTTCGTTCACCGGCGTGCGCATCGCCTGCGGCGTCGCGCAGGGATTGGCCCTCGGGGCGAACCTGCCGGTGGTCGGCGTGTGCACGCTGGAGGCGCTGGCCGAGGCATCCGGACACGACAAGGTAATCGTGGTGCTGGATGCGCGCATGAGCGAGATTTATCACGCTGCCTACGAGAGACAGGGTGACGAGTGGATCGCCGTGAGCGAACCTTGTCTGTGCAAGCCGGAGGCTGCTCCAGCCTTGTCCGGAGAAGGCTGGTTCGCCGCGGGCAGCGGTTTCGCGGTCAACAGTGCGGCGCTGCAGGCGCGCTATGCCGGGCAGTTGTCGGGCATGGACGGAACGGTCGTGCCGCAGGCGGCGGCAATCGCGGCACTCGGTGCGCGGCGTCTGGCACGCGGCGAGGGCGTGGATGCGGCGCTGGCATTGCCGCTGTATCTGCGCGACAAGGTCGCCCTCACCACCGCGGAGCGCGAATGCGCGAAATGACGTCCGCCGATCTGGATGCGGTGCTCGCCATCGAGCAATCGGTGCAGCGCTATCCCTGGACGCGCGGCCAGTTCGCCGACTCGCTGGATGCCGGTCACTGGTGTCATGTCGACGAGGAAGGCGGCGAGTTGCGCGGCTATGCGATCATGATGCCGGCGGTGGACGAGGTCGAGCTGCTGATGATAGGAGTCTCAGCGGCGCATCAGCGTAAGGGGCTGGGGCGCGCGATGCTGGGCGGGATGCTGGAACTGGCGCGCGGCAGGAATATGCGGCGCGTGTTGCTCGAAGTGCGCCCGTCCAATACGGCGGCAGTTGCACTCTATCGCAGCGCAGGGTTTTCCGAGGTCGGCCTGCGGCGCAGCTATTATCGCGATGCGAACGGCAGCGAGGACGCGCTGGTGATGGCGTGCGAGCTGTTGGATGGAACGAATGGGGCGGGTGAGGCGAATGGATAGAAACGAAGCGGTATTGCGCGAGTTGAACCTGTATCCGCAATGGGTGCGCAGGGAACTGCCTGCGGACGAGTGTAGGGGCACGGCGCGCCGTGCCGATGCCGGAGCAGAAGCTTCATGTGTCCCTGCGGAAAACAGGGCTGCTTCGGAAGCCGATACCCAATATGTCGCTCAGCCTGTCCTGAGTTCAGACGAAGGACGCAATCCGTCTTTCGCAAGCGATATGCCCGTCGAGGCAGAGGCCGAACCTGCGGCAGCCATTGCGAGCGATGAAGCTGGCCGCGAACAGCTTATCGCCAGGCTCGGTTGGCCGGAACTGAAGACTATGGTGCGCGACTGCACCGCCTGCAAGCTGCGTGCCGGCTGTACGCAGACGGTGTTCGGCGTCGGCGACCAGCAGGCCGGTTGGCTGTTCGTCGGCGAAGGGCCGGGCGCGGATGAGGACGAGCGTGGCGAGCCGTTCGTTGGGCAGGCCGGCAAGCTGCTCGACAGCATGTTGCTGGCACTCAAGCTGAAGCGCGGCGACAACGTGTATATCGCCAATGTGGTCAAGTGCCATCCGCCCGCCAACCGCACGCCGGAGGCCGACGAGATCGCGACCTGTCTGCCTTATCTGCAGCGCCAGATAAAGCTGATCCGGCCCAGAGTGATCGTGGCGCTGGGCAAGACCGCGGCGACCGCATTGCTGAAAACGGGCGACGTCACGCTGGGTTCGCTGCGCGGCGAGGTGCATGACTACGACGGCATTCCCCTGATCGTCACCTACCACCCTGCCTATCTGCTGCGCAGTCCGATGGAAAAGGCCCATGCCTGGCAGGACTTGTGCCTGGCACGGCAAAAATACAGTCTTTAACCCATCGGCAATTCCCTGTTTGCATGGGAAGGTATGTATCATCGGCGGGTAGGTTAATTATGCAGTAGGTGTTCAAAACCCGTTCACGGGGGAGATTCGGATGCTGAGTGTTTCTCGTCTGTCCACGCGTCTCACGATCGGCTTGATCGTCATGCTGGGCGTGAGTGCGCTGGCGATGTGGTATATCGAGCATTCGCGTCTGCGCGAGGCCTATGTCGGCGAGCGCACCGCCCATCTCGACAAGTCCATCCAGACGCAGCGGCTAAGGTTGAACCAGCAGATCGACATGCTGAGTCGCGATGTGCTGTTCCTGTCCAATACTCCGCCCATTTCCGGCATCGCGCGTGCCACGCAGAATCGCGGTTTCGATCCGCGCGACGGCAATACCCGCGCAAGGTGGGAGGCGCGTCTTCAGGAAATATTTTCCGCGTTCTCCAGGGCTCATCCCGGTTACTACCGTATACGCTATATCGGCGTGGCCGATGGCGGCAGGGAGATCGTGAGCGTCAGCAGTCGTGATGGCAAGACCTTGTCGATGATGCCGGACAGGGAGTTGAACTATGGTGCGCGAGATTTTTTCAGGCGTGCGCTGGGGTTGCCCAGAGGCGAGGTATATCTTTCCGAATTCGAATACCAGCAGGGGCCTGTTCGGAACGGAGCAGGCCGCATCCATACGTTGCGCGCGGCAACGCCGGTTTACGAGGATTCCGGAAAGATATTCGGCGTGGTGGTGATCAGCCTGGATGTGCGAGGCTTGCTGGAGTCGTCCCGGGAAGGTCTGCCGGCGGATGTGCAAGCCTATGTCACCAACATGGCCGGACAATATCTGCTGCACCCGGATGCAAGCCGCAGCTTCGGTTTCGGCATGCCGGACCGCGACAGCATCATCGCCGACTTTCCCATCCTGAAGCGGATGTTCCAGCCGCGCGCCGGCGGGGAGCAGCCGATGCAGGTGATGAGCCTGAGCGAGGACGACCAGTTGTTCGCCGCCACCCGCCTACATTTCGATCCCGCCAATCCCGGCCGCTTCCTGGTGCTGATGTATCGCATTCCGGATGCCCTGGCCGGGCTGCCGATGTTCGCGCTGCCGGCGATGCATGTCGCCGTCGGCCTGGCGGGGCTGCTACTGATCGGGGCGATCGCGATGAGGCTGCTGCGTCGCTCGTTCGCTCCGCTCGAACAGCTGGCGCTGGCCGCCGAGAGGATCGCCGCCGGCGAGCACGATGTCGGTTTGCCGCTCCAGGGAAGTGCGGAGATCGGCAGGCTGACGCAAGCGATCGGCGTCATGTTCCGGGAGTTGTCGCGGCGCGAGCAGGACATTCTGAGCGTCAATCTCGAGCTTGAAGACCGGGTCAATCAGCGCACCAAGGATCTGTCATTCAGCAACGAATTGCTGCAGGCCGCAATAAATGAAGGCAACAAGCGATCACAGGAAGTGCAGGCGCAGTTGCACCGTAACCAGGCGCTGATGGCGACCTCGATGGACGGGATCCATGTGATGGACATGCAGGGAAACATCGTCGAGGCCAATGAGGCGTTCTGTCGCATGCTGGGCTATAGCCGTGAAGAAGTCGCCGGGCTGAACGTGGCCGACTGGGACGCGCAATGGTCAGGGAAAGAGTTGAAAGAACGCTTTCAGTCCCTGATCGGCAAGGCCGAATTGTTCGAGACCGTGCATCGCCGCAAGGACGGCACGCTGATCGATGTCGAGATCGGTACTGCCGGCGTGGAAATCGACGGGCAGTCTTTGCTGTTCGCGTCCAGCCGCGACATCACCGAGCGCAAGAAGGCCGAAGCGGCGATGAAACAGCATGAAAAGATCATCGAGACGGCGATAGACGGTTTCTGGATAACCGACCTGAGCGGCATTCTGCTGGAGGTCAATCAGGCTTACGCCGACATATCGGGCTATTCGACCGATGAGTTGGTCGGGATGCATATCAGCCAGCTGGAAGCCAACGAGAAACCGGAAGACATCCGCCAGCATATCGCCAATATCCTGGCGCATGGCCATGACCGTTTCGAAACGCGGCATCGACGCAAGGACGGGCGCGTCGTCGACATCGAAGTGTCGGTCAAATATCTGGCCGAGGGCGAGCGGCTGTTCGTGTTCTGCCGCGACATCAGCCGGCGCAAACAGGACGAGCAGGCGCAGCAGGTCGCGGCGGTCGCATTCGAGACCCAGGACGCCATCGTGATCACCGATGCCGACGCCAACATCGTCCGCGTCAACCACTCTTTCGAGCAGATCACCGGATACAGCGCCGCCGATGTGATCGGCCACAACCCGCGCATGATGAGTTCGGGGCGTCACGACAAGCAGTTCTACCGCGAGATGTGGCAGCGTCTGAAAGAGGAGGGCGCATGGGCGGGAGAGATATGGGACAAGCGCAAGAACGGCCAGATCTACCCGCGCTGGATGACCATCACCGCCGTCAGGGACGCGCGGGGCGAGGTCACCCACTATGTCGGCATGTTCACCGACATCACCGAACGCAAGCGGGCCGAGGAGGAGATACGCCATCTGGCGTTCTACGATGTGCTGACGGGCCTGCCCAACCGGCGGCTGTTGCTCGAACGGCTGCGTGCCGCGCTGACCGCTTCCGCGCGCCGGCGCAACTATGGCGCGCTGCTGTTCCTCGATATGGACAGGTTGAAGACGCTCAACGATACGCTGGGTCACGATTACGGCGACCAGATGCTGGTCGAGGTGGCTAATCGCATCAAGTCCTGCGTGCGCGAGATGGACACTGTGGCCAGGCTGGGCGGCGACGAGTTCGTGGTGCTGATCGAGGATGCCGGCGGCGACGAACAGGATGCCCGGCGCAAGGTGGGTACGGTGGCGGAGAAGATCCGCGAGGCATTGGCGCGCCCCTATCTGCTCAAGGAACACGAATACCTGAGCTCGCCCAGCATCGGCGTCACGCTGTATCACGGCAACGGAGAATCGGTGGAGGACCTGTTGCGGCAAGCCGACCTGGCGATGTATCAGGTCAAGAAGGGCGGACGCAATGCCACCTGTTTCTTCGACCCGGCTATGCAGGTCGGCACCGGCTCGCGCGATGCGATGATGGAGAGCCTGTGCCATGCGCTTGAACGCGGAGAGATGCATCTTTACTATCAGCCGCAGGTGGACGGCGGGCGGAGTCCGATCGGAGCGGAAGCGCTGTTGCGCTGGGAGCAGCCACAGTTCGGCCTGGTGATGCCGGACGAGTTCATCCCGGTTGCGGAAAAGAGTGCGCTGATCCTCGATGTCGACCGCTGGGTGTTGAACGAGGCCTGTGTCCAACTGGGCCGCTGGGCGGGTAACGAGCAGACAAGCGGCCTGACGCTGGCGGTGAACATCAGCGCCAGATTCTTCGCGCTGCCGGGTTTCACCGACGAGATAGCCGCCTTGCTGGCGTCGCACCGAATCGCCCCCGGCTTGCTGATCGTGGAGATGACCGAGCGTATGGTGCTGGAGGATTTGCAGGGCGCGCTCAAGAAGATGCAGGAAATGAAGACGCAGGGCATCACCTTGTCCATGGACGACTTCGGCAGCGGCTATTCGTCGCTGACCTATCTGAAACAGATGCCGCTGGATCAGATCAAGATATGCCGATCCTTTGTGCAGGGGATAGAGCACGACGACAATGACATGCAACTGGCGCAGTCGATCATCGATTTGGGACGCCGGTTCGGGCTGACTGTACTGGCCGAAGGGGTGGAGACCGAAATGCAATTCGCCTTCCTCAAACGGCATGACTGCATGTCTTATCAGGGCTTTCTGTTCGGGAAAGCCGTGCCGTTAGAAGAATTCGAGGCGGGGTTGGGCGCATAAGAGGAACCTCTCCCGGCCCGATGCGCGCACCTGGCCGACCACCCCTGCCGTCAGTCAAGATCATCCCCGCCGCCCTGCAGGTCGCTATTGTGAAATAATGCCAGAGGATCATTCTGTCGCCATCGATCGAACGCGGCTGCGATGGATTCCGAGCCGACTGGAGACGGGTTGTTGGATAGCGAAGAAATGAACCGCATGGCTAAGGCAAACAACGAGTCTTGAAATGAATACCAGCACCCCATCCACATCAGAGAACAGGTTCTTCAGCTCGGGTTACAAACTGATACTGGGGCTGGCGGGCGTTTTGGCGATGTTTCTGCTGGCCGGCAGCCTGGTGTTCAGCAACCTGCGCGAGGCAGTCAAGGACAGCCAGAAGGAAAAAATCGCAGCAATCGGCATCCTGAAAGCCAACCAGATCGGAGAGTGGCTGGATGATCGCCATTCCGACATCAATACCCTGGCGATCGATTCATACTTTGCCGGCGAAGTGAAACAGTGGCTGTCCGATGGCATGAAGGACGACATCCAGCGTCTGCGCATCGAGAACAGGTTGCGCGCCTTCATCGACGCTCACCATTACCATGCGATTGCGCTCTACGATGCGAGCGGGCGTTTCGTCCTGCATGTCGGCAGATCCATCGAACATGAAGAAGACATGACGGAGGCCGCGCTGGATGCCATGCGCTCGGGCCGCATCCGGCTGATAGACCTGCACCGTCACAACGACGCCCGCTTGCCGGTCGGGCTGGGATTTTTCAGTCCGCTGAGCGTGGCGGGCAAACCCGCCGGTGCGATCTATTTTTCGGAAGATCCGAGCCGCTATCTGTTCCCCCTGATAGAGACCTGGCCGGTCAAGAGCGAGAGTGCCGAGACGCAACTGGTGCGCATCGAAGGTGACAGGGTTCTGTTTTTGAGCCGGTTGCGCCATCGCGGGACGTCGCCGATGGAATTCAGTTTGCCGCTGAATACGCCAGACTTGGCCGCGGCGCAGGCATTGAAGGGAAAGAGCGGGCTGCTGGAGCATGCGCACGACTATCAGGGCGTCCCGGTGCTGTCGTTCGCCACGCCCATCGCGGAAACGCCCTGGGTGCTGATTTCCAAGATGTCGGAAAAAGAAGCCTATGCGCTGGTCGACCAGGTCGAACTGCTGGCGTCGGCGCTGGCCTTGTTTGTTTTAACGATTTCGGTCGCATGGGTATGGCAACGGCGGCAACGCGAGCAGGCCGCGCAGTTGGCGATTCTGCTCGAACATAAAATGCAGGCGGACGCCGCGCTGCTGAAGAGCGAGCAGCAGTACCACAACCTGTTCGACAGCGCCGCCGTGCCGATACTGGAAGAGGATTTTTCGCAGGTCAAAGCTTATTTCGAGCAACTTTCCGCATCGGGCGTGGGGGATTTTCGCGGCTATTTCAAGACTCATCCCGAGGAAGTGAGGCGTTGCGGTGCAAGCGTCCAGATACTTGCGGTCAACCAGCAGGGGCTGGATTTTTTCGGCGTGAAGAGCAAGGAGGAGTTGAAACAGCATATGCCCAGATATTTTCTGGAAGATTCATGGGCCTGCTTTGCCGAAGAACTGGCGGCGCTCGCCGAAGGGGAATCTCGTTTCGCTTATGAAGTGCCGGTTCGGGACGGGAACGGGGAAAGGAAAGAACTGCTGCTGAATCTGTCGGTGGCGGAAGGAAGCCGGGATACGTTCGACCATGTGCTGATTTCCTTCATCGACATCACGGCACGCAAGCAGGCCGAGTCGCGCATCAATTTCCTGGCCTACCACGACCGGCTTACCGGTTTGCCGAACCGGGCGCTGTTCTTCGATCGCCTTTCGCAGGCCATGTCGCAGGCGCGCAGGAACAAGAAACACGTCGCGCTGCTGTTCCTCGATCTGGACGGTTTCAAGCCGATCAACGACATTCATGGGCACGAAGCCGGCGATGCGGTGCTGAAGATGGTGGCGCAGCGCCTGCTGGCCTGCGTGCGCGCGGTGGACAGCGTGGCGCGTCTGGGCGGCGACGAGTTCGCCATCGTTGCCGGAGAGATCGATCACCCGGCCGAGATCGAGAAAGTCGCCGAAAAGATATTGCAGGCATTCGTGCAGACGATGGTGTTGCCGGAAGGGCAGGAATGCAGCGTCGGAACCAGTATCGGCATCAGCATCTTTCCCGACAACGGCAACGAAATGGACAGTCTGCTGGCCGCAGCCGACGCGGCGATGTACGACAGCAAACGCAGCGGCAAAAACACCTACACCTATTTCGGCGGCAAGCCGTTCGCAGTGAACGACCCGGAAGCCTGGATCGTATTCGACCGCGAACATCATGTCGGTGTCACCGAGATCGACGAGCAGCATCGCGAACTGGTGCGGCTGGTCAATCGTCTGAACGGCGCGATCAAGAATCGCGAGGGCGACGATGTGTTGCACAAGTTGTTCGAAGACCTGCTGTCCTTTACCGCTTTTCACTTTGCGACCGAGCATCGCTTGATGGAGCAGTACGGCTATGGCGAGATCGCAAGGCACGACGCGGAACACATCCAGCTGGTGAACGAGGCCGAGCACCTGAAAACCGGATTGAGCCAAGGCAGGGAGCTGCTGGCGTTGCAATCCATCAAGGATTGGCTGTTGAATCACATCCAGTATGCCGACAAGCCGCTAGGAAAGTTTCTGGTCGGCAAGGGGGTGCATTAGAATGCATGCTCCAGATAGCAGACTCTCGTCACGGATGAAAAAAACCTTAACCGGCAATTCAAGCCGCATTCTTGGTGCGGTCGTTGCCGCGCTGCTGTTCACGCTCGCGTACTCGCAATATGGAGAGGATAAACCGCCCATCAGGATAGGCGTGCTGCATTCGCTGACCGGTACGATGGCGTCCAGCGAGGCCCCGTTGGTCGATGCGATCCGGCTGGCGGTCGAGGAGGCGAACGAGGTGGGCGGACTGAACGGTGCGCCGGTCGAGATGGTCGTCGCCGACTGCCGCTCCGATGCTATGTATTGCGCGCAGCAGGCCGAAAAACTGATTGCGCAGGATAAGGTGCAAGCGCTGTTCGGCTGCTGGACTTCGGCCTGCCGCAAGGCGGTCAAACCTGTCGTCGAGAAACATCGCCATCTGCTGTTCTATCCGGTGCAGTACGAGGGACTGGAGCAGTCGCCTGACATCGTTTATACCGGCGCCGCTCCCAACCAGCAGATCATTCCGATGGCGTTGTGGGCGATGCGGCAGCGCGGCAAACGCTTCTACCTGATCGGTTCGGATTACGTGTTTCCGCGCACCGCCAACCGCATGGTCGCGGACGTGCTGCTCGCACAGGGCGGGCAGTTGCTCGGCGAACGCTACGTTCCGCTGGGCGACAGCGACATGGCCGCCGTGGTGCAGGACATCGCGCGGCTCCATCCGGATTTCGTGCTGAATACGCTGAACGGCGACAGCAACCGGCATTTCTTCAGGGCGCTGCACGATGCCGGCATCGCCGCAGATCAGATACCGGTGTTCTCGACCAGCATCGCCGAAGTGGAGCTGGCGGCGATGGGACCTGAGTTGGTGGCCGGGCACTATGCGGGTTGGAATTATTTTCAGAGCGTGGACAGCCCGGAGAACCAAGCCTTCGTCGCGCGCTTCAAACGGCGCTTCGGCCCGCAGCGCGTGCTGGACGACCCGATGGAGGCGAGCTACGTCGGCGTGCAGTTGTGGCTGAACAGCGTGCGCGAACTGGGGACGTCCGATCTGACGCTGGTAAAGACCGTGCTGCCCCACCAGTCCGTTCTGGGACCGGGCGGAATGCTGGCGGTGGATTTTGGCAATGGTCACCTGTGGAAAACGGTGCGCATCGCTCAGGCTGGGCCTGACGGGCAATTCCGTATCGTCTGGCAATCCGGCGGGGCAGTTCGGCCCGCGCCGTTCCCGTTCTATCGTGGCCATGCGGAATGGCTTGCGGTGCAGCAGTCCCTGTCGGGGGAGGCGCGATGAAGTTCACTTCGTTGACCCAGCGTTTTCTGCTCTGGTTCGTGGTCGTAGCACTGCTGCCGCTGACGCTGTTCGGCGTGCTGACGTTGCTGGAGAGCGAAACGACGCTGCGGGAGGAGACGCTGGGCCGGATGTCTCGCCTGGCGGATCGCAAGCTGCTGCTGATCAAACTCTATCTGTCGGAGCGCGTCCACGATGCGCAGATTTTGGCGCGCGAACGCAGCACCGCACAGGCTATGGACGGGTTGCAGCGCGCATACCTGCAATACGGCCCGGATTCGGCGCAATACCGTCAGGCGGATCATGCGATACGCGATTATCTTTCTACTTTCATCTACGACGGCGCGCAGTTCTACGACGTGTTCCTGATTTCGCCGCAGGGCGAGATTGTCTATACCGACAAGCACGAGGCGGACTTCGCCACCAATCTGCTCGACGGTCCTTATCGCACCTCGCAACTTGCCCGTGCGTTCGGCGAGACGCGCATGACGCTGGAGAGCAGTATTTCCGATTTCGAGCCTTACTCGCCCTCCAATGCACCGGCAGCATTCATCACCGTGCCCATTCTGCGTGGCGGCCAGTTGCTGGGCGTGGTTGCGGCGCAACTCGGCACGGACAGCATCTACCGGATGACCGGGGATTTGAACGGTCTGGGCGCAACCGGCGAGGCCACGCTGGCCAAATTGATCGGCAGCGGGGACGCGTTGATCGTTGCACCGTTGCGTAGCGACCCGCAGGCTGCAATGCAGCGCCGGATCGACCTGAAAACCAGCGCAAGCCCGATGCGTTTCGCTTTGCAGGGGCTGCGCGGCAGCGGGCTGGCGACCGATTACAACGGTACGCAGGTGGCTGCCGCCTGGCGCTATCTGCCGGAGTTGCGCTGGGGGCTGGTGGTCAAGATGGATGCCGACGAGGCATTCGCCCCTTTGTACCGGCAGCGTGCGCTGCTGTTGGGCGCGCTGCTGGCGCTGACGCTGTTCGCCGGTCTGGTCGCGCTCTACTGGGGGCGCGCGATGGTGCGTTCGCTCCAGGGCTTTGCCCACACCGCCGGGCAGATTGCCCAGGGAGATTTGTCCAAGCGGGTGGACGAGTCCGGGAGAGACGAAATCGGCATGTTGGCCAGCGCATTTAATTGCATGACCGAAAACCTGCAGGGTTTGTACCAGTCGTTGGAAGATCGCATCGATGAACGCACCCGCGAACTGAACGTGACCAACGAGCAGTTGCTGGAAGAAATCAACGAGCGCATGCATACCGAGCAGACATTGCTGATCAGCAACAACGAACTGGCGTTGTACAAGCGCTTTATGGATAGCTCGTCGAACGCGATGGGCATGGGGCTGCTGGACGGGCAGCTAAGCTACGGCAACCAGGCCTTCTGCGCTCTGTTGGGCGTGCCGTTAGAGGAACTGGGCGCACACGGATTCGGGGATTTCTTCGCCGCGAAACAGTTGGACTTATGGCGAGCGGCGATGGCGGCGGTGCTGCGCGAAGGCGCATGGTCGGGCGAACTCGGCCTGACCAATAGCCTGGGCGAGTTGCACGACACGGTGTTCGAACTGTTCGTGGTCGAGGATGCCAACGGCCAGCCGTATGCGCTGGCTGCGGTGATCACCGACATCACCGAGCGCAAGCGGGCCGAGGCCCTGTTGCTGCGTCACAAGATCGTGCTGGACACCGCGCAGGATGGATTCTGGGTGACCGATGCACAGGGCAACCTGATCGAGGCGAACGAGGCTTACGCGAAGATTTCCGGTTATTCGGTGGACGAGCTGCTGACGATGCATATCAGCCAGCTGGAGGCGCAGGAAGCGAGCGGGGAGGTGCGCGCGCATATCGGAAAAGTCATGGCGCAGGGACACGACCGTTTCGAGACCCGCCATCGCCACAAGGACGATCATGTGATCGATATCGACATTTCGACGACCTATGAGCCGGAGGCGCAGCAGTTCTTCGTGTTCTGCCGCGACATTACCGGGCGCAAGCGCGCGCAACTGGAGATGCAGCACAGCAGGGACCTGCTCAACGAGGCGCAACGGTTGGGACAGCTGGGCAGCTGGGAGCTGGATCCTGCGAGCGGCGAGTTGCGCTGGTCGGACGAAATCTACCGGATGTTCGAACTCGATCCGGCGAAATTCGAGCCGTCCTACGAGAATTTTCTGAACGTGATCCATCCGGACGACCGCGACAAGGTCAATCAGGCTTATACCCGGTCGCTGGAGGATCATCAGCCCTACGATGTGACGTACCGGCTGCTGACCGCAGGTGGCCGTATCAAGTGGGTGCGCGAGCATTGCAGCAGCGATTTCGACGAGACGGGCAAGCCGCTGCGTTCGGTCGGCGCGGTGCAGGACATTACCGAGCAGAAGCATGCCGAGGACCAAATGCGCATCGCGGCGGCGACCTTCGAGACGCATGAGGCGATCATGATCACCGATGCCGACGGCAATATTCTGCGCGTCAACCAGGCCTTCGAGGAGACCACCGGTTACAACGCCGAAGATGTGTTGGGCAAGAATCCGCGCATCCTCAGTTCGGGGCGCCAGGACAAGGACTTCTATGCGGAGATGTGGCGTCAGTTGAAGGAAACGGGCAACTGGAGCGGAGAGATGTGGGATCGGCGCAAGAGCGGCCAGGTCTATCCGAAGTGGTTGACGATCACTGCAGTCAGGAATGCGCAGGATGAAACCACCGAATACGTCGCGATCTTCAGCGACATCACCGCGCGCAAGCAGGCCGAGGAGGAGATACGCAACCTGGCGTTCTACGACGTGCTGACCCAGCTTCCCAACCGCCGGTTATTGCTGGATCGCCTGCGTCTGGCGCTGTCGGCTTCGGCGCGCAGCCAGATCCACGGTGCAATCCTGTTCCTCGACATGGATCGCTTCAAGGTGCTCAACGACACGCTGGGTCACGATTACGGCGACCTGCTGCTGATCGAGGTGGCGGAGCGCATCAAGCATTGCGTGCGCGAGATGGATACCGTGGCGCGGCTGGGCGGCGACGAATTCGTGGTGCTGATCGAGGAACTCGGCAAGGATGCGGAGGAGTCGTCGCGGCGGGTCGCGCTGATCGCCGAGAAAATCCGCATGGCGCTGACCGAGCCCTACCGGCTCAAGGGCAACGTGCATCACAGTTCGCCCAGCATCGGGGTCAGCCTGTACCGGGGCAATGTCGATCTGGTCGAGACCCTGCTCAAGCAGGCCGACATGGCGATGTATCAGGCCAAGGAATCCGGCCGTAACGCGGTGAGATTCTTCGATCCGGCCATGCAGCAGGCGGTGGAGACACGCGCGAAGCTGGAGGCTGACCTGCGCAGTGCGATCCCCAACCGGGAATTGCGCGTGCATTATCAGGTGCAGGTGGACAACGAATTCCGCCCGCTGGGTGTTGAGGCGCTGGTGCGCTGGCAGCATCCGAAGCGCGGTATGGTCTCGCCGGCGCAATTCATCCCGATCGCCGAGGAGAGTTCGCTGATTCTGGACATCGGCAGCTGGGTGCTTGAGACGGCCTGCCGCCAACTGGCAGTTTGGCGCAACTACAAGGTCACGCGCGATCTGACCATCGCGGTCAACGTCAGCGCGGCGCAATTCCGCCAGCGCGGATTCGTCGAGCAGGTCGTCGACGAACTGCGCGCCCATGGCGTCGATGCCGCACGGCTGAAACTGGAGCTGACCGAGAGCGTGGTGATGAGCGATGTCGCCGATGTTATCGCGAAAATGCGCGCGTTGAAGGAAATCGGAGTGGCGCTGTCGATGGACGATTTCGGCACCGGTTACTCGTCGCTTTCCTACCTGAAACAGTTGCCGCTGGACCAGATCAAGATCGACCAGAGTTTCGTGCGCGACATCGCCACCGACAGCAGCGATGCGGTGATGGTGCGCACGATCCTGGATCTGGCGGAAAACTTCGGCCTGAATGTCGTCGCCGAAGGTGTGGAAACCGATGAGCAGCGCCTGTTCCTGAAGCGCCACGGCTGTGAGGCTTATCAGGGGTATCTGTTCAGCAGGCCTGTGCCGGTGGAGGAGTTCGAGAAGTCGCTAGGGGGGCTGTAGGGCACGAGAGGCTTTTGTGCGGGCACCCGCACGGCACGCCGTGCCCCTACGGGTCGATATGTTGTGCCACGATTCTCGCCACCGCCACAGCATCCGTCTGCAAGGCTACGACTATTCGCAAGCAGGCGCTTATTTCATCACCGTTTGCGCACAGGACAGGAAATGCCTGTTTGGCGATATTGCTGACGGTGAAATGGCGCTGAACGGCTATGGCTGTGCGGTACAAAACGAATGGATTAAGACCGCAGAAATTCGTTCCGGAATTCAATTGGGCGAATTCGTGGTGATGCCCAACCATTTTCACGGGATTCTGATTATCGATGATGACCTCCGTAGGGGCACGGCGTGCCGTGCCCTTGTGGATGATGAGGTTCGCCGCGAGGGGATGGCTCGCCCAGAGGGCACGAAAGGCATTTGTGCGGGCAGCCGCACGGCACGCCGTGCCCCTACGGAACGATTCGGACAATCGATGCCGGGATCGTTGCCCACTATCGTTCGCGCATTCAAATCGGCGGTTACAAAACACATCAACGGAATCCGCCAATCACCCGGCGTTTCTATCTGGCAACGAAACTATTACGAACATGTGATCCGCAACGAGGCGGATTACCGGCAAATTGCCGAATACATTATCGATAATCCGCGTCGTTGGGAAGAGGATGTGTTGCACCCGGATCGGACATCGGGGCGGTGATATCGGGACGGTGCGTAGGGGCACGGCGTGCCGTGCCCTCTCGGCGAATCGTATCAATCCCACAAGGGTATGGCACGCCGTGCGGGTGTCCGCATAAAAAAGTTTCTTGTGCCCCTACATCTGCCCTTTATCCTGATCGTGCCCGTGCCGCTTGTACAGCGCGGCCATGATCCCGGACAGCAGCAGGCCGAACACGGCGATGATGATGTAGATGTGCAGTTCCATCTTTTGCATCACCGCATACAGGCCCAGCATCGCGAAGATGCTCAGGTTTTCGTTGAAGTTCTGCACCGCGATCGAGCGGCCTGCGCCCATCAGCAGGTGGCCGCGGTGTTGCAGCAGCGCGTTCATCGGCACGACGAAATAACCGCCCATCGCGCCCATGACGATCAGCAGCAGCACCGCCAGCGTGCTGTCGGTGATCGGGATCATCATCAGCACGACCACGCCCATTGCGATACCGACCGGCAGGACCCTCACCGAATGCTCCAGCTTGATGTACTTCGCCGCCAGCACCGAGCCGATGGCGATGCCGATCGCGAACCATGCGGTCAGCTTCGCGGCCTGGCCGAGGTCGTAGTTCAGTGCGATGGCGGCCCAGCCGATCAGCAGAAGACGCAGTGTTGCGCCCGCGCCCCAGAACAGCGTGGTCACCGCCAGCGACACCTGGCCCAGCGGGTCCTTCCACAGCAACTTGAAGCAGTGGGTGAAATCCTGGATCAGCGCGACCGGGTTGCGGCTGAACGGCTTGTGCTCGATAGGCACATGCGGGATGTACAGGTTGAACAGTGCTGCGACGAGGTAGATCAGCACGATTGCGGCGATGGCCAGCTTGCCGATGCTGTCTATCATCGGGATGTTCAGCGATTCCACCAGCGGCGCGGCCAGCGCGGGGCTGATCAGGATGCCGCCGACGACCGCGCCGAGCACGATGGCTGCGACGGTCAAGCCCTCCATCCAGCTATTTGCCTTGACCAGTTGGTTGGGCGGCAGGTATTCGGTGAGGATGCCGTACTTCGCCGGCGAATAGGCCGCAGCGCCCAGTCCGACCAGGCCGTAGGC
Organism: Gallionella sp.; assembly: GCA_023229845.1. GTDB lineage: Bacteria > Pseudomonadota > Gammaproteobacteria > Burkholderiales > Gallionellaceae > Gallionella. Next base: position 25,799 of record JALNYK010000018.1, on the reverse strand, counting down.
CAGCAACGGATGGACGCCGATCAGCATCGCGACGCAACCTGCCAGCTTGATCAGATTGCTGATGAACATCACGCGGCCCTTGGGCAGCGAATCGGCGAACGCGCCGACGAACGGGGCCAGCACGATGTAGGAGAAAATGAATCCCTGCTGCAGCACCGGCGTATGCCAGGCCGGCGAGCTCAGATCCCGTAGCAGGGCGATGGCGGCGAACAGCAGGGCGTTGTCTGCGAGCGCGGACAAGAACTGCGCGGAAAGGATAATGTAGAAGCCGCGATTCATGTTCTTTCGGCGGAGGCTAATGTGCGCAGCACGTTAAAGGCTGCGGAGCAGTCTGGCCGTAGCCACAAGAACTGCGCCGCAAGGATGATGTAGAAACCGGGATTCATTCAACAGGACTTTTTTTATCAGGCCGTTTTATAACACGAAAGTGTTGCCCCTGCTATCATTCGCGCCTATCTGAAACATTTGTCCCCGAACGCTTGCCATAGCCCCGCTTTCATGCCCCGCCCGATACTCGCCCGCATCGATCTTGACGCCCTGAACAACAACCTCCGGGTGGCGCGCCGCGCCGCTCCGGCTACCCGCACGATGGCGGTGATCAAGGCGAACGGCTACGGCCACGGCCTGCTGCGCGTCGCCGAGGCGCTGTCCGAAGCGGATGGCTTTGCGCTGCTGGACATCCAGGACGCGATACGCCTGCGCGAGGCGGGCTATCGTCAGACGATATTGCTGCTGGAAGGATACTTCGCGGCGGACGACCTGCCGCTGCTCGCCGAATACGACATCGCATGCGTGATCCACAGCGACTGGCAGATCGATCTGCTGGACGCCTATCCCCGTCGCGGTGCGCTGGATGTCTGGCTCAAGATCAACAGCGGCATGAACCGCCTGGGCTTCGCGCCGCAGCAACTGGGGCAGGTGCTTGAACGTCTGGGGCGTCACGGCGCGGTGCGCGAGATTACGCTGATGACGCACTTCGCCAACGCCGACGAGGCGCGCGGCGTCTCCGCACAACTCGAATTATTCAATGCGGCTGCGGGCGCATACCGCCTGCCGCGTTCGCTGGCGAATTCCGCCGCGCTGTTGCGTTATCCGCAAACCCACGGCACTTGGGTGCGTCCCGGCATCATGCTCTACGGCGCATCGCCGTTCGCCGACAAGACCGCAGCCGAACTCGGCCTGCGTCCCGTGATGACCCTGACCAGCCGCATCATCGCGACGCAGGAACTGCGCAGCGGCGACGAGGTCGGCTACGGCTCGCTGTTTCGCGCCGATCACTCGATGCGCATCGGCATCGTCGCCTGCGGCTACGCCGACGGCTATCCGCGTTCCGCACCGACGGGCACGCCTGTGCTGGTTGCCGGGCAGCGCACGCGCACGCTGGGACGAGTCTCGATGGATATGCTGTGCGTGGACCTGAGCGCATTACCGCAGGCCGGCGTCGGTGCGCCGGTCACGCTGTGGGGCGAGGGCATGCCGATAGAAGAAGTGGCGACCGCCGCCGGAACGATCAGCTACGAGCTGATGTGCGCGCTGACCGCGCGTGTTCCGGTTGTGGTTTGAAAAGTAAGTAGGGGCGGGCTCTGCCCGCCGCATTTCAAGAAAAACAAAATGGGAGGAAACATGCTGGGTATCATCGGCGGTAGCGGCGTCTACCACATCGAGGGACTGGAGAACACGCGCTGGGTGAAGGCGGAATCGCCGTTCGGCGAACCGTCCGACGAGGTGCTGATCGGCGAGTTGAACGGCCAGCCCATCGCCTTCCTGCCGCGCCACGGGCGAGGACACAGGCTGTCGCCGACCGACATCAACTTCCGCGCGAACATAGACGCATTGAAGCGCATCGGCGTAACCGACATCGTCTCGGTCAGCGCCGTTGGCTCGCTGCGCGAACACCTGGCACCCGGCACCTTCGTCATCGTCGACCAGTTCATCGACCGCACCTTTGCGCGCGAGAAAAGCTTCTTCGGCAACGGCCTGGTCGCTCACGTATCGATGGCGCGCCCGGTGTGCGGACGCCTGGGCGAGCATCTCTACGCCGCCGCGCAGCAAGCCGGCATTGCCGTGTCGCGCGGAGGCACCTACCTGGTGATGGAAGGCCCGCAATTCTCCAGCCTCGCCGAATCGGAACTCTATCGCTCGTGGAATTGTGACGTGATCGGCATGACCAACATGCCCGAAGCCAAGCTCGCGCGCGAGGCCGAGATCTGCTACGCCACCGTCGCTATGGTCACCGACTACGACTGCTGGCATCCCAACCACGACGACGTCACCGTGGACGCCATCGTCAAGGTGCTGCTGGAAAACGCCGACAAGGCGCGCACGCTGGTGAAGCACGTCGCCCCGCTGGTGCAGGGCGACGCCGCAGCCTGCCAATGCGGCTGCCGCAGCGCGCTGCAGCACGCGATCCTCACCGCCCCCGAAGCCCGCGATCCCGCGCTGGTGGCGAAGCTGTCCGCCGTTGCGGGGCGCATGCTTAAAAATTAACCCGTAGGGGCACGGCGCGCCGTGCCTTTGCCTGACAACAAGGAAACCACCATGCCTATCAAATCCAGAATTCGCACCGTCCCGCATTATCCCCATCAGGGCATCATGTTCCGCGACATCACCACGCTGCTGAAAGACCCCATCGGCCTGCGCGCCACGGTGCAGGAGATTGCCCATCGCTACAAGGACATGAAGATAGACAAGATCGCTGGCATCGAATCGCGCGGTTTCATCGTCGGCACGCCGGTCGCCTACGTGTTGGAAAAAGGCTTCGTGCCCATCCGCAAGAAGGGCAAGCTGCCCGCCGAGACCATAGGCCGCGATTACGAACTCGAATACGGCACCGACCGCATCGAGATCCACACCGACGCCATCCAGAAGGGCGACCGCGTGTTGCTGGTGGACGACCTGATCGCCACCGGCGGCACCGCCGAAGCCGCCGTGAAGCTTATCGAAGACATGGGCGGCATCGTGGTGGAATGCTGCTTCGTCATCGACCTGCCGGACATCGGCGGCAGGGCGAGGCTGGAAAAGATGGGGCAGAAGGTGTTTGCCCTCTGCGAGTTCGAGGGCGACTAAACGTAGGTCGGGTTAGGCGCTTTGTGCCGTAACCCGACGAAGCGGATTGATGACGAAATGCGTCGGGTTACGCTGCGCTAACCCGACCTACGAGATTGCGACAATTGATGTAAGGGGCGCGATTCATCGCGCCCTTTTTGGAATGGCAACAAATCTGGGCGCGATGAATCGCGCCCCTACGAGGGCATCATGAAAATCAACGGTAAACCCTATCGCACCATCTGGCCCACCGCAGACCACGCGGTGGAGATCATCGATCAGACCCGGCTGCCGCACGAGTTCGTCACGGTGCGGCTGGAGAACATGCGCGATGCGGAGCGGGCGATACGCGACATGTGGGTGCGCGGCGCGCCGCTGATCGGCGTGACGGCGGCTTACGGCGTGGCGTTGTCGATGAAGCATCACGCGTCGGATGCGGCGCTGGAGGCGAGTTGCGGCGTGCTGTTGGCGGCGCGGCCGACGGCGGTGAATTTGCGCTGGGGCGTGGAGCGCATGCGCGCGTTCCTTGCGCCGCTTCCGGAATCCGAGCGCGCCGAGGCGGCCTGGCGGGAAGCCGCGCGCATCGCCGACGAGGATGTGGAGATCAACGCTGCCATCGGGCGGCACGGTGCGGAACTGATACGCGATATGCATGAGCAGAAGCAGCGCGAAGGGCGCAGCGGCGTGGTCAACGTGCTGACGCACTGCAACGCGGGCTGGCTCGCGACGGTGGACTGGGGCACGGCGCTGGCTCCGATCTATGCGGCGTTCGACGCGGGCGTCCCGCTGCATGTGTGGGTGGACGAGACGCGTCCGCGCAACCAGGGTGCGAGCCTGACCGCGTGGGAGCTGGGGCAGCACGGCGTGCCGCACACGGTGATCGTGGACAACGCGGGCGGACATTTGATGCAACACGGGCTGGTGGACATGGCCATCGTCGGCACCGACCGGGTGACGGCGACCGGCGATGTCTGCAACAAGATCGGCACCTATCTGAAGGCGCTGGCTGCGCACGACAACAATGTGCCGTTCTACATCGGCCTGCCGACGCCGACGATAGACTGGACGCTGAACGACGGCGTGAAGGAGATTCCCATTGAGGAGCGCGCGCAGGAAGAGGTGACCCATATCGCTGGGCTGTGCGAAGACGGTCAGGTGCGCACGGTGCAGGTCACGCCGACCGGGTCGCGCGCGGCGAACTATGGTTTCGATGTGACGCCCGCGCGGCTGGTGACCGGGCTGATTACGGAACGCGGCGTGGTCGCGGCGAATCCGCAGGCGATGGATAAATTGCGATAAACCTGAAAAACAATCGTCCACGAAATTCACGAAAAACACGAAAAGGTTCAATGAAGATTGATCGTGATGCCCCTTCATTTGTCATGGGCTCATGGATGATGGGTTGGTTTTTATTTCGTGAGTTTCGTGTCTTTCGTGGACAGAAGGATTTTTAAAAATGAATGAAAACCAATTGCGCGGCGAGCTCGCGCGCGTCGCGAAGAAGCTCGATACGCAGGGCCTGAACCGCGGTTCGTCCGGCAACCTCAGCGTGCGCTGTGGCGACGGCATGCTGATCACGCCGTCCGGCATGGGTGCGGAGGGGCTGAACGCCGAGGATCTCGTGTTCGTCGATGGGCAGGGCAAGGCGCAAGGTCGCTACAAACCTTCGAGCGAGTGGCTGTTCCATCGCGACATCTACGCCGCACGCCCCGAGTTCGGCGCGGTGATCCACACCCATTCGGTCGCGGCGACCTCGCTGGCCTGTATGCGCCGCGACATCCCGCCATTCCATTACATGATCCTGATGGCGGGCGGCGACAGCATCCGCTGTTCCGGCTATGCGACCTTCGGCACGCAGACGCTATCCGATGCGGTGTTGGAGGCGATGCAGGATAGACGCGCTTGCCTGATGGCGAACCACGGCATGATCGCGGCAGGCAAGAATCTGGCCGATGCGTTCAAGCTCGCGGTCGAGGTCGAGACGCTGGCCGAGCAGTATTTGCGCGCGCTACAGGCGGGCGGGCCGGTGCTGCTGACCGACGAGGAGTTGCGCGATGCGCAGCGGCAGTTTGCCGAGTTGCGTTACGGTGAATCGTCAAAGTGATGGAGTTATGTGGGCAGAGCTGAGATTCCATCGCGGCTAAAGCCGCTCCCACAGGGAGAGGCATTCCGTCATTCGAGATTTCTTTTGTGCTCTAGCAACACTTCCAGCTCTTCGGCCGGCACCGGTCTGGAAAACAGATAGCCTTGCGCGTAGTCGCAGCCGGCATTTTTTAGCAGGTCGCGCTGCGCCACGGTCTCCACGCCTTCGGCGATGACTTTCAATCCCAATTTGTGCGCCATCACGATGATCGCCTCGCACAGCGCCAGCGAGTCGGGATCGTTCTCCATGTTGCGCACGAAGGACTGGTCGATCTTCAGGTGGTCGATGTCGAATTCCCTGAGATAGGCCAGCGAGGAGTAGCCGGTGCCGAAATCGTCGATCGCAATCTGCACGCCGGCATCGCGGTAGGCGCTCAGTTTGCTCTTGGTGTTTCCCTCGGCGTGCAGCAGCAGGCCTTCAGTGATCTCGATCGAGATACCGCGGCCGGCCAGTCCCAGTTCCTGCATCAGCGGCAGCCATGTGCTCGCGGCGGACTCGTTGCTGCGGAACTGCATCGGGGACTTGTTCACGCTGATCTGGAATGCGGAATTGTGGCTGACCTGCCAGCGCTTGCTCTGGTGGGCCGCCTGATGGAACACCCAGTCGCCGATGTCGACGATCAGGCCTGTCTCTTCCGCCAGCGGGATGAAGTCGGCCGGCCCGATCAGGCCCAGCGTCGGATGCTGCCAGCGCACCAGCGCCTCGGCCTTGTGGATGTCGCCGGTCGCCAGCTCGACGATGGGCTGGTAGTGCAACCGGAGTTGCCCGCCTGCCAGCGCATTGCGCAGGTCGTTGGTGAGGTGCAGGCGCTTCTGCGCGTTCTGCTGCAACGCCGGGGTGAAGTAGCTGAAGCGGTTGCGCCCCAGGTCTTTCGACAAATACATCGCCTGATCGGCATGCTTGAGCAGCGAATCGATATCGGCGGCGTCGTCCGGATACAGCGCGATGCCGATGCTGGCGGAGACGTAGGCGACGTCCTGCCCCAGCGTGAACGGCGCGGTCAGCCTGTCGATGATGTTTTGCGCGATGCGGCCGATGCTCTCGGAGTGCTCCAGTTCTGGCAGGATGACGGTGAATTCGTCGCCGCCCAGCCGGGCGACCGTGTCCGATCCGCGCACGCAGCCGACGATGCGCTGGGCGGCCTCGACCAGCAGCCTGTCGCCCATGTCGTGGCCCAGCGTGTCGTTCACCTCCTTGAATCGGTCGAGATCGATCAGCAGCAGCGCCATGGTCATGCCGCTGCGTTGCGATTTCCTGATCTCGAGGGTGATCCGGTCGCGGAACATGTGTCGGTTCGGTAGGCCGGTCAGCATGTCGAAGTTGGCCTGGCGCCAGACCATCTCCTCTGCCTGCTTGCGCGCGGTGACGTCCATCGATATGCCTATTACACCGGTGATTTTTCCATCCCGGTCGCGCAGCTTGGCCTTGGTGATCTCCAGCACATGCGGCCGCCCATCGGCCAGCGTCATCGTCTCCTGCGAGACATGCGGCTTGTCCTGTTCCATGCATGCATGGTCCGAGTGCAGGCAGTTTTCGGCCATTTCCCGGCCCATCAGTTCGCGCAGGTTGTCGGTTTCGAGGAAGCTTTGCTCCGGGATGCCGACCGACTCGCAGAACTGTTTGTTGACGAAGCGGTAGCGCCCGTCGGCGCCGACCAGCCAGATGCCGACCGGCGCATGGTCGAGGATGGCCTGCATCTGCGCCTGGCTTTCGGCCAGCCGGCGCTCGTTCTGTCTGCGCTCGTGGAATATCGTGGCGAGGACGATGCCGACGAACGAACCGGTCATCACATAGGACCAGTAATTGACCAGTTCCGTCTCGGCGATGTCGTTCGCGAAATGTCCGGTGCTGCCGATCGCGCCCAGCAATGCCTGCAGGGCGGCCTGCAGCAGCAACAGCGACACGCCGTGGCGTCCGAAGCGGATCGCGGCCCAGGCCACCGGCAGCAGCATCAGGTGGGAGCGCTGCGTCAGATCCAGCAACTCGCTCAACCAGCCGTTGAAGATCATGCCCGCCAGCAGCACCGAGGTGGCGAGCAGCGCGCCGGTCTCCAGCATGCGCGCCGGGGTCTTGAACCAGCCGCCCGGCCAGGTGCGCCAGATCAGGAGCAGCGGCGTGATCAGCACGATGCCCAGCAGGTTCCCCATCCACCACAGCATCAGGCCATGCGGGAACTGGGCGGCGGTGACGATGCCGCTGGACAGCAGCGTGGATGCGCCTATCGCCGCCGCGACGCCGGAAGCAAGCGTCCCGGCGATTACCAGCCAAAGGTAATCCCTGGCCTTGTCCAGTTTCAGGTCGAACCGGTCGGAACGCGATAGCAGCCATAAAACCACCAGCGGTTCGGCAATATTGCTCAGCGCGACCAGCGACGAGGCGACCAGCGGTCTGCCGGCGGCGACGTAGGCGAGCAGCGCGCCGAGAAAGACCGGCAGCAGGTATTTGCGTCCGCCGAGCAGCACCGCGGCGACCCCCAGCCCGCTGGGTATCCACACTGCAGAGATATTGCCGTCCGTTGTCAGGTAGGACAGCACCAGCCTGACGAGAAGTGCATAGAGCAGGGCGAAGCCGAGCAGGGGAAGGATGTCTTTGGTGCGCAAGGAAGAAAACGGGTTTTGCATTGTTTCCGGTCTAGTTGTCTGCCATCGGCGTTGAGCCCAATTTTCCGGACGGGCGGCCTTGTAATTAGGTTGTGATTATACCCGCGAGATCGCGGAGCGCCTCATCGTCCTGTCCAGTCGCGCGCGCCCCGGCAGCCGGTCACGGCGCGGGATTCGGGTAACGTCGATGTACTTCCTCGATGTGCCCCAGCACCTCTGCGGACAGTTGCAACTCCATGCTGTCGAGATTCTCCTTCAACTGGGGCAGGCTGGTCGCGCCGAGGATCACGCTGGAGGTGAACCAGCGGGTGCGCGCAAATGCCAGCGCCATCTGCGCCGGACTGAGTCCGGCTTCCTGCGCGATACGCACATACTCGGCGCTGGCGGCGGGCACGTTGGGTTTGTTGTAGCGCTGGCCGAAGTTCGGGAACAGCGTGATGCGGCCATGCGCTTGCGGGTCGTTCAGATACTTGCCGGTGAGATGGCCGAACGCCAGCGGGCTGTAGGCCAGCAGGCCGACGTTCGCATGGCGGCAGACTTCCGCGAGGCCGCTCTCGAACGTGCGGTTCATCAGGTGGTAGGCATTTTGTATCGACACGATCTTCGGCAGCCCCAGCTGTTCCGCGCAGCGCACGAACTCCATCACCCCCCAGGGCGTCTCGTTCGAGAGCCCGATGTGCCGCACTTTGCCGGCCTTGACCAGCTCCGCCAGCGCCTGCAACTGTTCGGCGACGGGCACGCTGTCGCGCTCCTGCGTCATGTCGTAACTGGTTGCGCCGAACATCGGCACATAACGGTCCGGCCAGTGGATCTGGTAGAGGTCGACGTAGTCGGTCTGCAGGCGGCGCAGGCTGGCGTCGATTGCGGCATTGATCTGTTCGCGGGTGATGCGCGGGCCTCCGCGTATCCACTGAAAGCCGCGTGCAGGCCCGGCGATCTTGGTGGCAATGACAAGTTTGTCGCGCTGCTGTCGCTTGAGCCACTCGCCGATATAGCTCTCGGTGCGGTGCACCGTCTCGGCGCGCGGTGCGACCGGGTACATCTCGGCGGTGTCGATGAAATTCACGCCGCGCGACACCGCGTAGTCGAGTTGTGCATGCGCCTCCGCCTCGGCATTCTGTTCGCCGAAGGTCATCGTGCCCAGGCTCAATGCCGAGATGCGCAGGTCGCTGTCGCCGAGTTGCCGGTATTCCATGGTTATTGCTCCTGAATTTTGACCTGCATTTTAGCCGCAAGCGTTTCTGCGTGCTGGCGTGCTAGCATTGATCCGGGATTCCATCGATCAGGAGGTGACTATGATGCCGGTTATGTTTCTCTCTCACGGTGCGCCCTCGCTGCCGCTGGATGGCGGCGAGACCGGCTCGGCCTGGCGGCGGCTAGGCGAGGACCTGCCCAGGCCTTCTTCCATCCTGATGATCTCGGCGCATTGGGAAACGGCAGTGCCCACCGTCAGCCACGCCTTGCGGCCCGAGACCATACACGACTTCAGCGGCTTTTCTGACGAGTTATACCGGTTGCGCTATGAAGCGCCCGGCGCACCGCAGATGGCGGAGGCCGCCGTTGCAGCGCTGCAGCAGGCCGGTATCGCGGTGCAACTGGACGATACGCACGGCCTCGATCACGGCGCATGGGTGCCGCTGAGCTTCATGTATCCGCAGGCTGATGTGCCTGTTGCGCAGTTTTCGCTGCAGCCGGATCGAGACCCCGCATGGCATGTAGCGCTGGGCCGCGCATTGCGCCCGTTGCGAGAACAGGGTGTGTTGATCGTCGGCAGCGGCGCGATCACTCACAACCTGCGCGCTATCTTCCGGCACCCGGAGGGAGAGCCCGCGCCTGCGTGGGTGACTGAGTTTCGTGACTGGGTTGCGGCACGGATACAGGAGGGCGATTTGCAGGCATTGATCGAATACCGCAGTCGCGCGCCGCATGCCGTGCAGAACCATCCTACCGACGAACATCTGCTACCGTTGTTCGTCGCGCTCGGTGCGGCGGACGACATCCGCAGCGCGCGGCACCTGAACCGCGTGACGACCTTGGGCATGCTGGCGATGGATGCGTGGGTGTTCGAGGGTTGAGGGTTTCGGCTCCCGCAATGTGGAGCCTGACTGGTACGTGGCTCGGTATGAGCGTAAGTTCCGTAGGTCGGGTTAGCGTAGCGTAACCCGACATTTCTCCGCAATTGTTCATCCGTCGGGTTACGGCCTGCGGCCTAACACGACCTACGAGCTGGCCTCCTAGTTGCTGAGGCGCGATGGCTTTGCATAGCCATTCGACTTAGCTGTCAAAGAACGCCAGCTAAGTCGCTGGTTAAATCGCGCCCCTACAGTTGTTTTGCGGCTTCGCACAAGGCCCTGTGCGACAAGTCGTTCAGCGCCAAGGTCTGCGCCTCGGGCAGTTTCGGGTAGTGTTTGGTCAGGGAGCGGAAGTAGGTCGGGTCGTAGTGCTGCGTCAGCAGTTCCTCGACGAAGGCGGCGTAGTCTCCGGCGTGTATCAGTTCGCTCCAGTGCTGCAGTTTCTCGCTGCCGTGGAACTGGTGCAGCGATTGCAGTTGTGCGATCAGCGCCTCGGGGTCGTTGACGTAATGGAGGTAGTCTTCCTGCAAACCCGCGACGCGCACCTCCAGCGGCGTTTCAACCACCAGGCAATCGGCTGCGTGCATCGCGTCGAACAGCGAGGCGGGCAGGGCGACGCTGCCGATCTTTTTGCTTTCCGATTCTACGTACACCGGGCGCGCCGGGTCGAGTTCGCGCAGGGCTAGCAGCAACTGACTGTCGAACCATTTCTGAGACGGCTGCGGCTGTTGCGGCAGATTGCCCAGCACCGAGCCGCGATGCCGCGCCAGTCCTTCCAGATCGAGCACCTGATGTCCGGTCTCCGCCAATGCCGCGAGCAGGCGGCTCTTGCCCGAGCCGGTCGGGCCACAGACCACGCGGTAGTCAAGTTGCTGCGGCAGCGTCTCCAACTGATCCAGCACGTCGCGACGGTAGGTCTTGTAGCCGCCTTCCAGCTTGTGTGCCATCCAGCCGACCTGCGCGAGGATGATGCTCATCGCGCCGCTGCGCTGGCCGCCGCGCCAGCAATAGACCATCGGTTTCCAGGATCTCGGCTTGTCGTGGAACACGGTTTCCAGATGGCGTGCGATGTTCTTCGCGACCAGCGCGCCGCCGACTTTGCGCGCCTCGAACGGCGAGACCTGTTTGTACAGCGTGCCGACGGTGATGCGCTCCTCGTCCGACAGCACCGGGCAGTTGATCGCGCCGGGGATATGGTCGTCGGCGAACTCGGACGGCGTGCGCACGTCGATAATTTCGTCAAACTCGGCCAGCTGTGATAGGTTCGCGGTTTTGAAAAGCATAGTCGGGTAAGGTAATGAATGCATCTGAAGTGAAGTTGACCCAATTGTCTCACGGCGGCGGCTGCGGCTGTAAGATCGCGCCGGGACTGCTGCAACAAATACTGGGCGAAGCGAAGGCGAAACTGCCGTTCCCCGACCTGCTGGTCGGCTCCGAGACCAGCGACGACGCGGCGGTGTACCGCCTGAACGACCAGCAGGCGATCATCGCCACCACCGATTTCTTCATGCCCATCGTGGACGACCCGTTCGACTTCGGCCGCATCGCCGCGACCAACGCGCTGTCCGACGTGTATGCGATGGGCGGCACACCCATCATGGCGCTGGCCATCGTCGGCATGCCGATCAACAAGCTGCCGGTCGAGACCATACGATCCATCCTGCAAGGCGGCGAAGCGGTGTGCAAAGCGGCGGGTATTCCGCTCGCGGGCGGACATTCCATCGACTCGGTCGAGCCGATCTACGGCCTCGTGGCGATAGGTGTCGTGCATCCTGACCGCTTGAAGATGAATTGCGCGGCACAAGCGGGCGACGTGCTGATCCTCGGCAAGGGAATCGGCGTGGGCGTGCTGGCCGCCGCGCTGAAGAAGGACATGCTCTCGCCGGAAGGCTACGCGCAGATGATCGCCGCGACCACCAAGCTAAATGTCGTCGGCAGCGCGCTGTCCGCGATGGACGGTGTACACGCGCTGACCGACGTGACCGGCTTCGGCCTGCTCGGCCATCTGCTGGAAGTGTGTCGCGGCTCCGGGCTGGGCGCGGAAGTGAAGTTCGACCAAGTGCCGGTGCTGTCCGAAGCCTTGCCGCTGGCGCAACAGGGCATAGGCCCAGGCGCCATCGACCGCAACCTCGCGAGCTACGGCCAAGACCTGGACTTCGCACCGGAACTGGAAACCTGGCAGCGCCGCCTGCTGGCCGATGCGCAGACCAGCGGCGGCTTGCTGGTGAGCGTCGCCCCCGAAGCGGCGGATGCAGTGCTGCGTTGCTTCAGGGATGCCGGCTTCGAACAGGCTGCGGTTGTCGGCGAAATGCGCGAAGGCGCGGCGCGGGTGGCGGTGGTCTGAGCTTAAGTCGATGAACCCGGACAGGCGATATTCGAAGTTATGTCATTCCGGTGCAGGCCGGAATCCAGTCATAAAAAACATGCTGCGAAGCAGACAAAGCCAAGGTGTCGTCCCGCTAACGCGGGGCATTTTCGAACTGTCTGATTCCGGCCTGATGGAACTACTAGCCATTCGACTAAGCTGGCAAACAACGCCAGCCAAGTCGCTGGTTATGCGCCGGAATGACGGCCTGATGGATTATCTGGGATGAATCCGAATGTCGTAATTATCGGCGGCGGCCCCGCCGGGCTGATGGCGGCGGAGGTGCTGGCGCAGCGCGGCGTGCGGGTCGATGTCTACGACGCGATGCCCAGCGTGGGCCGCAAGTTCCTGATGGCGGGGAAGGGCGGCATGAATATCACCCATGCTGAGCCGCTGGACGACCTGCTCTCGCGCTACGGCTCGCGCCGCGCACAGGTCGAACCACTGGTGCGCGCCTTTCCACCCCAAGAGTTACGAGCATGGATGCAAGGGCTCGGCATAGCAAGCTTCGTCGGCAGTTCCGGTCGCGTTTTCCCCACAGACATGAAGGCCGCGCCGCTGCTGCGCGCCTGGCTGCATAGTCTGCGCGAGCAGGGCGTGCGCTTCCATGCGCGCCATCGCTGGTGCGGTTGGGATGCCGACGGCGCGTTGCGTTTTGAAACGCAGCATTCCCCTCTCCCCAACCCTCTCCCGCAAGCGGGAGAGGGGGCAAACGTGAAAATCGTTCATTCTGACGGCGTCGTGCTCGCGCTGGGCGGCGGCAGCTGGCCGCAGCTCGGCTCGGACGGCGCATGGTTGCCCTGGCTGGCGCAGCGCGGCATCGAGATCGCGCCGTTGCGCCCGTCCAATTGCGGCTTCGATATCGAATGGAGCCCGCACTTCCGCAGTCGCTACGTCGGCGAGCCGCTGAAGTCTGTCGCGGCATGCGCCGCCGGCGGTGCGATGCAGCGCGGCGAATGCGTCGTCACCGAACACGGCATCGAAGGCGGGCTGATCTATGCGCTGTCTGCCGCGCTGCGCGACGAGATCGAACGCTCGGGCCACGTGGTGCTGCTGCTCGACCTGCTGCCGGACTGGAGCCTGGAGCGCGTGCAGACTGAGGTAGCTCATCCGCGCGGATCGCGTTCGCTCTCCAGCCACCTGCAAAGCCGCCTGGGCTTGAAGGGTGTCAAGGCCAACCTGCTGCGCGAGGCGCTGAGCGCGGAGGAGATGAACGATCCAGTTCGATTGGCCGCGACGATCAAGGCGCTGCCGCTACGCCTGATCGCCCCGCGTCCGCTGGCCGAAGCGATCAGCAGCGCCGGCGGCGTGCCGTTCGAGGCGCTGGACGAACGCCTGATGCTGAAGGCGCTTCCCGGCGTGTTCTGCGCCGGCGAGATGCTGGACTGGGAGGCACCGACCGGCGGCTACCTGCTGACCGCCTGCTTCGCTAGCGGCAGGACGGCGGGGCAAGGGATGGCGGAGTGGCTGACGAAAAAATGAGTGCGGGCGGTCGGGCACTTTCAGGATGAAAATCGTGCAATTGCCTCACTCTATTAGAGGAAACGCTGAACAAGCATGGTTTTGTCGTTCCCGCGAAAGCGGGAACCCAGTTAAAACAACAAGCTGGATTCCCGCTTTCGCGGAAATGACGACTTAATCAGTGTTTTCCTAAGCAATTCAGCTTATTTCTTATCGGCCGCTTCTGGTTCAAGATTTGCGTCAGCGCCGTCGAGCGCGTCTTCAGAACTTCGGCTTAATGCTGGAACCATAAGGAGCCCCGCCATGCGATTCATGATGCTGATGATCCCAAAGGGATACGAGAATGCGGAACCGGGTGCGATGCCCGGAGCAGAGGCTGTCGAGGGGATGATGAAATTCAACAAATCCCTGAAGGATGCCGGGGTGCTGCTCACGCTCGATGGTCTGCATCCGCCGTCGATGGGGGCGCGTGTGGCGTTCTCGGAGGGCAAGCCCACGGTGACCTACGGCCCCTTCGATAGGGTGAGCGAGACGCTCGGCGGTTACTGGATGATACAGGTAAGTTCGAAGGAGGAAGCCATCGGGTGGGCGTCGCTTTGCCCGGCTTCCGACAACGAGATCATCGAGGTGCGTCAAGTGCAGGATATAACCGATTTCCCTGCCGACGTTCAGAAGGCGGCGGCCGGATTCGCCGAGATGCAGGCACTATCCAAACCGGCGAAGGGGCGCTGACCCTGCCGCGACTAAACTATCGAGGAAAGGAATTCAAAATGAGCCGACACAAAACAAACCGGAATGAGTTTCGTCTTGAAAACGGAGCGGCCGTAAACATCGAGTATTGGACCGCTCCAACAGCGGTTCATGTGGCTGCGTTCGACGTGGATGGGCATCAGGTCTCGCTGGCTGCCTATCAGGCAACGGTCGATTCTGCCGATGATCTCAGTCCTGAGTTGCAAGCCGCGCTGGTCGACAGCCTGGCTAATGCGCTGGAATACGCGCTTATCCGGAATCCGGAGCTGCACGTCCGGAAGCGATAGGCCCGCTTCAGTATTCCGTGTATTTCTTCGAACTGCCGCGCACTTGCTCAGCCGGGTATTTCGCGGCATTCTTATCCAGTTTTTCCAGCGCGGCTGTGCGCAGGTCCACGCCCAGCCGGTCGGATAGGCGCACCAGATACAGCAGGCAGTCGGCCAGTTCTTCGCCGACCTCCTGTTGCGTTTTCGGCGGCAGTGCGGCCGACTGCGATTCGGTCAGCCACTGGAAATGCTCCATCAGTTCGGCGACTTCCACCATCAGCGCCATACTCAAATTTTTCGGCGAATGGAATTGCTCCCAGTCGCGTTCTGCGGCGAAGGCGCGCAGTTTGTCGCGCAGCATAATCAGATCGGACGGTTCGCTCATGTCGGTCATAGCAGCGCGTTCACGTTCTCGCCCTGTTCGTACACCACGTGTGCGCGGCCGACCAGCAGCGGGTCGAGCGGGGAGAGGTGGGCGATGTCCTTGTTGTCGTACGGGAGCTTGTGCAGGATGTAGCGCATCGCGTTCAGGCGCGCGCGTTTCTTGCAGTCCGATTTGATCACGGTCCACGGCGCATCGGCGGTGTCGGTGTAGAAGAACATGGCCTCCTTGGACTTGGTGTAGTCGTCCCATTTGTCCAGCGAGGCGAGGTCGATCGGGCTGAGCTTCCACTGTTTCAGCGGATGCACCTTGCGCTCCTCGAAACGGCGATGCTGTTCCTTGCGGCTGACCGAGAACCAGAACTTGATCAGGTGGATGCCGCTGCGCGCCAGGTTGCGCTCGAACTCCGGCGTCTGGCGCATGAACTCGTTGTATTCGTCCGGCGTGCAGAAGTTCATCACTCGTTCGACACCGGCGCGGTTGTACCAGGAGCGGTCGAACAGCACGATCTCGCCGGCGGTGGGAAGATGCTCCACGTAGCGCTGGAAGTACCACTGGCCGCGTTCGACCTCGGAGGGTTTCTCCAGCGCGACGACGCGCGCGCCGCGCGGGTTCAGGTGCTCCATGAAGCGCTTGATGGTGCCGCCCTTGCCGGCGGCGTCGCGGCCCTCGAACACGATGACGACCTTCTGGTCAGTCTCCTTGACCCAGGCCTGGAGCTTCAGCAGTTCGACCTGCAGCGAATATTTCTGCTTCTCGTAGGTCCTGCGCGACATCAGGTTCTTGTAGGGGTAGCCGCCTTCGCGCCAATTGTCCGCGAGTTCGTCGTCCGGGTGGGTGGGGCCTCTTGTGACCGGCTGTTGCAGCAGCGCCTTGCGCAGGATCGCGGCGTCTTCCGGCGAAGCGCCGGCCATGATCGCCTCCAGCGACTTCGCGAGGCTGGGGGCGCCGGCTTGGCCCAGCGTGGCGACGATGTCCTCGACGGCGATGGTCTTGGCGAGCGTGGCGGCGTCGACTGCCTCGTTCACGACGAAGTTATCTATGCCTTCGCGGCTCTGTTCGGGCGAGATGTCGCCCTGTGCGACCGTTCTCGCGGTGACCTTGGGAGCGCGCGGTTGGCGGGGGCGACGGGGGGCTTTGTCGGCTGGTGTAGTCATGTTTATTCTCTTGAGTTACGGTAATGGCGCAGGATGTTCCAGATTTCCTGTGCGTTGCGATCCTTGAAACGTTCCTGTTCGCCGACGAAATAGTAATCCTGTCCGTCGCCGACCTTGATATGCAGCAGCGTGACCGTTCCGGCAGGCGGTGTTTTCAGCGCGTCGGGGGCGAGGATGGCTTTGGGTGCGATCTCGACGATGCGGAAAAAGTCGGCGGGGGAGATTTTCTCGTGTGCAGACGGGATGGCGCTGTCGGTCAGATAGCCCTGTCGGTTCAGTTTTTGCTGAACTTGCTGAGCGGCGGGCAGCTGGATGTCGATCTCGGTCCAGTTGCCTTTGGGGTTGTCGAGCCCGCCCGCAAGTGCGGCCAGCAGTGTGACCAAGGCGATGTGTCCGTCGATTGCGGTCATGTCCGTCCCCCCTTATCTCTCATGCGCGATTCGCACGAAGTTACAGCGCTTTGCTCACCTTGACGATACCCGGATCGTCGTCGCTGGTTTTACTGCTGAAGCCCAGGCGGTTGGTGAGCTTGAGCATGTTGTGGTTGTTTTTCAACACCTCGCCCTCTATCGTTTTCAGGCCGCTGGCGCGACCGGCTTCCATCAGCGAGACCATGAGCTTTTGCCCCAGTCCCTTGCCGGTGATGTTATCCGCCACCACCAGCGCGAATTCGCAGGTGTCGCCGTCCGGGTTGATCGCGTAGCGCGCGACGCCGAGTTCGATTTCGTGATCCTGTTCCTGCGTCACGGCGATCAGCGCCATTTCCCGGCTGTAATCGATCTGGGTGAAGCGCACCAGCATGGTCTCGGTGAGTTCCTGCATGCTGTTCATGAAGCGGAAATACTTGGACTCTTCCGACAGATCGTGCACGAATTTTTGCACCAGCTCCGCGTCTTCCGGGCGGATCGGACGGATCGTGATGTCGGTGCCATCGGCGAGCTGCCACTGGTTGACCAAGTGGGTGGGGTAGGGATAGATCGCCATGTGCGCGTAGCGGTCGGCGCTGGGCTGGCGATACTCCACCACCACGCGCGCATCGGCCGCCAATGCGCCGTTCTCGTCGAGGATCAGCGGATTGATGTCCATCTCCTTTAGCAGCGGCAATTCGCAGAGCATTTCCGAGACGCGCAGCAGCACGTCTTCCAGCGCCTCCATGTTGGCCGGCGCCATGTTGCGGAACGCGCCCAGCATCTTCGAGATGCGCGTTCCCTGAATCAGGTCCTTGACCAGAAAATTGTTCAGCGGCGGGAGTGCTACGGCGCGGTCGCCCATGATTTCGACTGCCGTGCCGCCCGCGCCGAAGGTGATCACGGGGCCGAACACCGGGTCGCTGGTCACGCCTATCATCAGCTCGCGTCCATTCGGCTTGACGATCATCGGCTCGATGGAAATGCCGTCCATCTTGGCGTTGGGGCGATTGCGCTGGATGTTGTCGTGGATGTGCTGGTAGGCAGCGCGGACTTCATGCGCATTGCCCAGATTGAGCATCACGCCGCCGGCATCGCTCTTGTGGGTGATGTCGTGCGAATTGACCTTCATCGCCACCGGGAAGCCCAGTTGCTGCGCGATCAGCAGCGCTTCGTTGGGCGAGTGCGCGACCATGGTCTTGGCGACGGGAATATGGAAGGCCGACAGCAAGGCCTTGGATTCCATCTCGGTCAGCACCTTGCGATGCTCCTGCATCGCGCCTTCGATGATCAGCCGCGCGCTTTCCACATCCGGTTCGACGTGATGCGCAAAGGGGCCGGGCATCTGCATCAGCAGCTTCTGGTTGCGGTAATAGGCGGACAGGTGCGAGAACACCTCGACCGCCGGTTCCGGCGTGCGGAAATGTGGCTTGTGCGCCTGGGCAAATGCGGTGCGCGCCTCCGCGACCTGAGTCTCGCCCATCCAGCAAGTCAGCAGCGGCTTGCTGTGCGTGTTGGAAAGTTCGATCAGCGCCTGCGCCGATTCCAGCGGCTTGGTCATCGCCTGCGGCGTGAGGATGGCGAGCACGCCGTCGACGTTGTCGTCTTCGAGACAGGCCTTCACCGCATGATGGTAACGATCTGCCTGCGCGTCGCCGATGATGTCCACCGGGTTGCTGTGCGGCCAGTTCGGCGGCAGGTATTTGTTCAGGTATTCGATGGTGCTGTCGGACAGTGTGGCCATCGCCAACCCTAGGTCGGCCGCGCGGTCGGTCGCCATTACGCCCGGCCCGCCGCCGTTGGTGACGATGGCGAGGCGGTTGCCCACCGGACGGAAGCCGCAGGACAGCGCCTTGGCCGCGGTGAACAGCTGGGTGATGGTCTGCACGCGCACCACGCCGACGCGGCTGACCGCGGCGTCGAACACATCGTCCGCGCCCACCAGCGAGGCGGTGTGCGACATCGCGGCCTTGGAGCCCGCCGCGTGGCGGCCGACCTTGACCAGGATCACCGGTTTGATGCGCGCCGCGGCACGCAACGCGCTCATGAAGGTGCGCGAATTGCGGATGCCTTCGATGTACATCAGGATGCTGCTGGTCTTGGCGTCGGAGATGAAGTAGTCGAGGATTTCGCCGAAGTCCACATCGGTCGACGAGCCCATCGATACCACGCTGGAGAAACCGACATCGTTGCTCTGCGCCCAATCCAGAATCGCGGTGCACAGCGCGCCGGACTGCGAAATGAAGGCGATATTACCGGTGTTGGCACCGCCCTTGTTGAACGTCGCGTTCAGTCCGATGGAAGGGCGCATGATGCCCAGACAGTTCGGGCCGACCAGCCGGATGTTGTAGCGGCGCGCGGTCTCGATCAACTGTTTCTCCAGCGCGACCCCGGCGGGGCCCGCCTCGCCGAATCCCGCGGTAATGATGACCGCCGCCTTCACGCCGTGGATGCCGCAATCCTCGATGATGCCGGGCACGGTCTGCGGCGGCGTGGCGATCACCACCAGTTCCACCGGCTTGCCGATCTCGGCGATGCTGGCATAGGCGCGCTTTCCTTGCACTTCGGGGTTCTTCGGGTTGATCGGGTAGAGCTCGCCCTGAAAGCCGCTTTCGAGCATATTCTGGAACACGATTTGTCCGACTGCATCGGGCCGGTCGCTGGCACCGAATATCGCGACTGATTTTGGTGCGAACAGCGTATTGAGGTAGTGTTTGCCCATGATCTTTCAGCCTTGATGATGAATTCGTTGGGTATGATAGCACCGGAATATTACACTTCACGTTGCCTCAGAAATCGAATAGTTCGTTAGCGATGAGGCCACGAAAAATTAAAGGGGGTGTAGGTCGGGTTTTAACCCGACATGTCGGGCTAAAGCCCGACCTACGCTTCAAATGGACTATCCGGGATTAAATTCATTCGCCATGCATACCGCTTACATCACCCATCCGCTCTGCCTCAAGCACGACATGGGCGCACATCACCCGGAAGCGCCGGCGCGCATCCATGCCATCGAGGATCAACTGATCGCCTCCGGGATACTCGACCACTTGCAACGCTATGAAGCGCCGGAAGTCACACGCGAACAACTGCTGCGCGTGCACGATGCGGCCTATGTCGATGCGGTCGAATTGCTCGCGCCGCATCACGGCACCGTGCAGCTAGACCCGGACACGTCGATGAATCCTTTCAGCTACAAGGCCGCATTGCGCGCGGCCGGGGCGGCGGTGCAGGGCGTCGATCTGGTGATGTCGGGCGAAGTGGTTAACGCCTTCTGCAACATCCGCCCGCCCGGACACCACGCCGAACGGGGCAGGGCGATGGGCTTCTGCATCTTCAACAACGTCGCGGTCGCCGCGGCGCATGCGCTGGATCATCATGGCCTGAGCCGCGTCGCCATCGCCGACTTCGACGTGCACCACGGCAACGGCACCGAGAACATCTTCCACGACGACCCGCGCGTGATGCTGTGCTCCACCTTCCAGCACCCGTTCTATCCCTATGTCGGTGCGGACAGCGGCAACGAACACATCGTCAACGTCCCGCTGCCCGCCGGCACCGGCGGCGCAGAGTTCCGCGACGCGGTGACCCAGCACTGGCTGCCGGCGCTGGACGCCTTCCAGCCGGAATTCCTGCTGATCTCCGCCGGCTTCGACGCCCACCGCGACGACGACATGGCGATGATGCGCCTGACCGAACGCGACTACGCCTGGGTGACCGACGAGCTGATGAAAATCGCGGCGAAACATGCACAAGGCCGCATCGTGGCTATGCTGGAAGGCGGGTATGAGCTGCATGCGTTGGGGCGGAGTGCTGCGGTGCATATCAAGGCGCTGGCTTGCCTGTGAGTCTTTAGCTACGGATTTTCGCAGGAGCGGCGTTAATCGCGAAGGCCGAGTGGAGGTGGCAGGCCCATCGCGCAGTTGCGCTCCTGCCATGCCGGCTCGCGAATCAATCAGTGTTTCCTGAGTGTCCCGCACCCCGCTTTCTTGTACTCTGCTCTCCGCATTCGCAATTTCACCGGCTTCACATATCCAACGAAATTCTCTGCGGGGGAATCATGTTTAACTTTCTCGATAATCTGAGTATCCGCAACAAGATTTGGCTGTTGGTGATCTTATTCATCGGCGCCATTGTCGCGGGCAGTATCTTCAATGTCATGGCCGTTCGCGCCGCGCTGTTGGATGAAAAGGAGTTGAAGACCAAACATCTGGTCGAAGCGGCTTACAGCGTTCTGGCCCATTATTACGATCTCCAGAAGACCGGGGCGCTCACCGAAGAGGCCGCGCGCGCAGAGGCCGCCGGTGTCATCAAATCGTTGCGCTACGACGAGAAAGAGTATTTTTGGCTAAACGATCTCGGTCAGCCGTTTCCGAAAATGATTATGCATCCGACGATTCCCTCTCTCGATGGCAAAGTGCTGGATGACGAAAAATTCAATTGTGCGACTAGCCAGAGTTTTGGTTCGGGAGCGGAAGCAATCGATACCGGCGGCAAGAAGAATCTGTTCGTGGCATTTGTCGAGGTGGCCCGCCAAAGCGGCGAAGGTTTTGTCACCTACGATTGGCCCAAGCCCCAAGCGGGCGGAGGCGTCAGCGAAGGGTTATTTCCGAAACTCTCCTATGTGAAAAAATTCGAGCCTTGGGGCTGGGTCGTCGGTTCCGGTATTTATGTGGACGACATCGACGCCATCGTATACGAACGAACGCTGCACAACGCCGCGATACTGGCCGTCGCCGCGATCGTCCTGCTGCTGATCGCCGTGACGCTGATGCGCAGCATCACCCGGCCTTTGGCGGATATCGCGACCGCCATGGGCAATGTTGCCGAAGGGAACGGCGACTTGACCCGGCGCATGGTCGAACACGGCGGCAGCGAAATTGTTCGGGTCGCTTCCGGGTTCAATCGTTTCAGCGCCAAGATTCAGCAGGCCTTGCTGGAAGTGGTTCAGGCAACCCAGCAGATCAATACGGATTCCGCGCGGCTGGCCTCGGTCGCCCAGCAAACCGGAAGCAATATCGACCGGCAGGATCGAGAAACCGCGAATGTCGCCGCCGCAATCCAGAATATGCTGGCCGATGTGCAGCGCGTGAGCGAGCGAGCGGCCAATGCGGTGGCGGCGGCGCAACAAGCCGATGCCGAGGCCAAACAGGGCATGCAGGTCGTCGGCGAAACCATAGACTCGATCCATTCCGTCGCGGAGGAAGTCGGCCATGCGGCGCAAGTGATCGAGGAGCTGGCCGAAGACAGCCGCAATATCGGCACGATATTGGAGACGATCAAAGGCATCGCCGAACAGACCAACCTGCTGGCGCTCAATGCTGCAATCGAAGCGGCCCGCGCGGGCGAACAGGGGCGGGGGTTCGCCGTTGTGGCCGACGAAGTGCGCAAGCTGGCGCAAAGCACGCAAGAATCCACCGCGCGCATTGAGGGCCTGATCGAGCGCCTGCAGGCCAAAACGCTGGCTGCGGTCAAAGTCATGGAAGAAGGGCGTCAGCGGGTCGATGCCAGCGTAGAACGGGCGGGGAACACCGGCGCGTCGCTGGGAAAAATATCCGGCGCGGTATCCAGCATTCGCGATATGAACGGCGAGATCGCCGACTCGGCAAGAGAACAACTGGAAGTCGCCGAACGCATCAACTCCAGCATCGAAGCGATCAACCAGATGGCGCTCACCTCGTCCGCCGGCGTGCGCAGCACGGAAGATGCCGTGGCCGATCTCGCAAAACTGTTGGGCCAACTGCAAGTGCTGCTGAGCCAATTCAAACTCGGCAATAAAAAGCTGGATCTATCGACCGCAAAATCCGCTCACCTGAACTGGAAAGCAAGACTGCGCGCCTTCCTCGATGGCCGCGCTTCGCTCACCGAAGCCGAAGCCGTATCGCACCGGCAATGCGCCTTCGGCAAATGGTATTACGGCGAGGGCATGAAAAACTACGGCCACATACAAGAACTGCGCGACGTCGAAGCCCCGCACGAAGAGCTTCACCGAACCATCAAGGAGATCGTCCATGCGATGGCTGCGGGCGACAAAACGCAAGCCGAAAAACTCTATGCCAACGTGGAAGGCATCTCCGGTCGCATCGTCGCGTTGTTGGATGTCGCCGAAAGCAAAGCCTGAGCGGGTGCCGGAATCGTGTCGATGCTGGATGGCGGCTGCGAACTGCATACCCTGGCCGCGCTTTGAGGGTTGCCATCTGGATTTGTGGTTTATTGACAGTAAGCTGTCAATTCAGTGTTTTTAATATTTACCACTCACCGAGCCGAGAGAGGCGATACCGGAATGGAGGCTGTGCGAACCGCAGTTTGTATTATTCCGTCAATAATCTGTCGGCGTCGTTCGTCCCAATCGCTATCAGAAATATACTCGACAGGAATCTTGCTGGTGTCTACTGCATAGTTCTTTCCTGCAATCGTCCCAGGTTGGATTGTCGTTTCACTTACATTTTTGTCATCGGCCATGGCATTCATCATTGCCTTTAAGCCGCGGCGGCATAGCCAAGCCTTCGGTGTGCGCGTTTTTCTTGCTTCCTCGATTGATGCTGCACTTAACAGAATTTCTGCCATTTTTAATTTCGATTGCTTGCCTAACCACTGGTTTAATGGCTTAAGTTGAGATTCGTAAGCAATCATGATGTTCGCGACATCGATTCGGTCATTACATTTCGCCGAATCTAGATGCAATGCAAGCCGGCCATGAATCAGCATTACTGCGGCTTGGGCCATATCATTGTCGTTTCCTTTGGCGGCCTTCATTAAATTTCCGGCATAAATATAGGAATATCGCCCATCGGCCGCAGCAGCGAGCACCTTGTGCTGTAACCACATGTTGAAGTCTGCCGATTCATTTTCGTTTTTCGCGCGAGTTAAACGCCAAATTGGAAATGCTCCTTCCTCATTTACCAAAGAGTCCAACTCTTCCCAGCTTCCTTTAATCCTTGGGTTTGCGCTTTCTATATGACGAACAGATTCGTCCAAATGCGACTTCCAATCTGAAGTTGAATTTTCTAAATATGCTCTCGCTTGTTTTTCCGAAAACTCATCTGCAGAACCACTATTCATCAACAGAAGCAAAATTCCCATCAATATGACTTTCATCATGCCCCCTGCTTATTGTTTCCCGGACTCGGGTTTTTTGTTTAGTTTTGCCAGAATTGAATTGGCTTCTTCAACTTTCTTCTTGGAAGCATCCAATAACCAATTTTCGTCATAACGAATTCCATCGCCCATCATTATCAGTGACTCGTGTTTGAGGTGAATAAACTC
Source organism: Gallionella sp. (assembly GCA_023229845.1). Lineage (GTDB taxonomy): Bacteria > Pseudomonadota > Gammaproteobacteria > Burkholderiales > Gallionellaceae > Gallionella. The sequence goes on along the minus strand of JALNYK010000018.1, from coordinate 1,885 downwards.
ACTCACAGTGTTGCAGATGGATTGAGAGCGATTGGTTAATTTCACCAGGGTCGCAATTTCATTCTCCTGGACACTCCATCCGTGAACGATTGAATCGTCAAACTCACGAAGAAACTCATCCTTCGGCATTTTCGATGCTCTTTTCAATAGCGATTGCGTCAGATTATTTAGTCTTATTTCCTCTGCGCCTAGCTTCACCATAAATTCCCGAAATCTGAGTTCATCACGATAGTCATTGGCAATTTCAATTGCACGAGCCGCACCTCCTATTGTTAGAAGAACGATTAATGAAACTGAGGCTACATTAGGCACGACGTACCTGGATGACATAACCGGCACCAATAACTGCTCCGGCGATTAAACCACCCAGATGGGCCGCATTATCAATTCCGGATTTGGTAAAACCATTAAATAGGGCATAGGTTATAAAGACCAGTGCGCTGTTCCTCATTTGAACAGTTATCGAACCGGGGAGTAAATCCTTGCGCAACATGAGGGCAGCCACTAAAGCCCCATAGATACCGAAAACAGCACCCGATGCACCAACACTAACGACCTCTTGTTGCCAATTAATACTGGCCATGCCTCCCATGATTCCCGACATCAAGTAGAGCAGCGCATATTGTTTGTGGCCGAATATCCGCTCTGCAACTTTTCCGGCTTCCCAAAGCGCCCACATATTCAATAGCACATGGGCTATCCCAGCATGCAAAAACATCGCTGTGAACAAACGCCACCACTGACCGGTTGCGGTAGAAAGTGCAAAGTTCCCTCCAAACTCTATCCACAAATTGGTCTTGCCCGTCAGCCAATCGATACCTGCCATTACGCATAATATGAAGATGAACAGATTAAGACCGACAAGGGCATAGGTTACATAGGGTCTTCCATTGTTAAGCAGGAACTTCGCGTATACCTCCGCATCCGCTTTGGCCTGAGCGACTTCAGGAGACAATCGAGTCGGCAGTCTCTTGGCAAAGTCTGCCGCTTCCTCCCGGTTAACGAATCTCAATATTCGTGAAGGCGAGTTTTTCTTATCACTCTCTACTCGAAAGCGAAGTATTTTTCCCTCTGTGGTGACATTAAGAATCCGATTCAGCGGAATTTTCTCTTCACGCCGTCGAAATGCAAAAAGCCGATTAGGTCGGCCGGTGATCGTCAGGCAATTATCCTTTGTGGCCACCGTTCCTTTTCCCTTAAAGGCCGGATCGCGCCCGGATGAGAATGAATCGAAACGAACCTTGCACGATAAATTCTGAACATCCGACGATATCGTTTCAGTTGAAGCAAAGAGTTCCGGAAGATTGGCAGCCTGAATCGTCTCTCCAGTTTTGGAGTTCTGCAGAACGGAACTGGGTAACAAGAGACCATTCTCACGAAATCGGTTTAATTGAACGCTAGTGAATGGACCAAACGTTCCTTTGGGGGAATGAAACAACCACAATTTACTCATGAATGGCTCCCGGGTTTCACCTGATTCTTTAATGTGTATTAGCAGGAAATACGACAGCGTTCCTTATGCATGCTGATCAGTCGCTGCTTCAGGCGGCAACCATATCCATATGGGGTGCATTAAACAATATGCCGAAATGCCTATATATTTCGGCCTATGCATCTCGAACGAATCAGGGTTATTTTCTTGACAAGCCACGCCTCGCGCCGGAATTGAACCCCTGTCCCCCGTCTTTTCGCGGCATCCGCGAGGGCCGCGGATGGTATGATGCGCGCTGCCTTGGTCGGTCGAAACCGGCTTGAATCGAAACGCATTAAGTGATTGGTGAGTAAATGAAAAGCAGTGAGATACGTCAGAAGTTCCTGGATTATTTCGCCTCCAAAGGCCATACCGTAGTCGCTTCCAGTTCGCTGGTGCCGCATGAAGACCCGA
>JALNYK010000017.1 GCA_023229845.1 Gallionella sp. | reverse complement strand
GCTTCACAAAGGTCGCCGGGTCGTCGAGCTGCCCGCCTTCGGCCAGCAAGGCTTGGTCGAACAGCACCGCGGCCCAGTCGTCGAAGCGTTTCTCTTCGCTCCTCAATCGCAGCACCACCGGATGCTGCGGATTGATTTCGAGGATGGGTTGCGAAGCCGGTGCATTCTGTCCGGCTGCCTTCAGCAGACGCGCGAGGTTACCGCTCATGTCGTGCTCATCCGCCACCAGACACGCGGGGCTATCGGTCAGGCGATGTGTGACGCGAACTTCCTTGACGCGGTCGGCGAGGCTGGCCTTGATCCTGTCGGTCAGCGGCTTGAATTCGTCTGCTTCCTTCTGCTGAGCTTCTTTCTCGGCCTCGTCTTCCAGCTTGCCCAGGTCCAGGCCGCCCTTCGCGACCGAGGCCAGTTGCTTGCCGTCGAATTCGGTCAGGTAGCTCAGCGCCCACTCGTCCACACGGTCGGACAGCAACAACACTTCGATACCCTTCTTGCGGAACACTTCCAGATGCGGGCTGTTCTTGGCGGCGTTGAAGGTGTCGGCGGTGACGTAGTAGATCTTTTCCTGACCTTCCTTCATGCGGGCGATGTAATCTGCCGGCGACACGACCTCTTCCGGCGTATCGGCATTGGTCGAGGCGAAGCGCAGCAGCCCGGCTATCTTGTCCTTGTTGGCGGAGTCTTCGCCTATGCCTTCCTTCAGCACATTGCCGAACGCCTCCCAGAACTGCGCGTACTTCTCCTTGTCGTTCTCGGCCATGTCGGACAGCAGGCCCAGCACCTTGCCGGTGCAGCCCTTGCGGATCGCCTCGATGTCCTTGGACTCCTGCAGGATCTCGCGCGACACGTTCAGCGGCAGGTCGGCGGAGTCGACCACCCCGCGCACGAAGCGCAGGTATTGCGGCATCAGTTGCTCTGCATCGTCCATGATGAACACGCGGCGCACGTAGAGTTTGATGCCGTGGCGCGCGTTGCGGTCCCACAGGTCGAGCGGCGCGCGCGCCGGGATGTACAGCAGCTGGGTGTATTCCTGTCGGCCCTCGACGCGCGCATGGCTCCACGCCAGCGGGTCGTCGAAGTCGTGGCCGACATGCTTGTAGAACTCTTTATATTGCTCGTCGGTGATGTCGTTCTTGCTGCGCGCCCAAAGTGCGGAGGCCTGGTTCACCGTCTCATCTTCGGAAGTGATCTCTTGCTTGCCGTCCTTCCACTCTTCCTTGAACATCACGATGGGCTGGACGATATGATTGGAGTACTTGCGCACGATGCCGCGCAGGCGGTGGCCGTCGAGCAGATCGTCCTGGTCTTCGCGCAGGTGCAGCGTGATCTCGGTGCCGCGCGCGGCGCGGTCCAGCATCTCGATGGAGAACTCGCCGCCGCCGTCGGATTCCCAGCGCACGCCCTGATCGGCGTTCTCGCCGGCGCGTCGCGTCGTCACCGTGACCTTGTCGGCGACGATGAACGCGGAATAGAAGCCCACGCCGAACTGGCCGATCAGGTTCGCATCCTTCTGCTGGTCGCCGGACAGGCGCGAGAAGAATTCGCGCGTGCCGGATTTCGCAATCGTGCCGAGATTGTTGATGACTTCGTCACGGCTCATGCCTATTCCGTTATCGGCTATGGTCAGCGTGCGCGCCGTTTTGTCGTAGGCGATGCGGATGTTCAAATCGGACTCGTTCTCAAACAGCGCCGCATTGTGCAATCCCTCGAAGCGCAGCTTGTCGCAGGCGTCGGAGGCGTTCGAAACCAGTTCGCGCAGGAATATCTCGCGATTGGAATACAGTGAATGGATCATCAGCTGCAACAACTGCTTCACCTCGGTCTGGAAGCCCATCGTTTCGCGGTTGGCGGTAGCACTGTCAGTCATGTTGTCTCCATTGAGTTAACGGGTTAATAAAAAGGCAGTCCCGTATCTGGGGATGGCGCGGCGGTTTTCAATAGGAGGAAGCAAGATGCACGATCAAACCCGAACAATCCAATCGACCGTCATTCCGGCGCAGGCCGGAATCCAGTCATCCAAATAATTCCGCGGAGCGGACAAAACCGTATGATGGCATTGTCCCGCTACGCGGGGCTTTTCAATTGCCTGGATTCCGGCCTGATGGAACTACTAGCCATTCGACTAAGCTGGCAAACAACGCCAGCCAAGTCGCTGGTTATGCGCCGGAATGACGCGGCTTTGTGCCAATGGATTACTTTTATTGAAAATACCGCTGGCTTTTATTTTTTCCGTCCGTATAATGCGCGCCTTGCCGCAGCCATTGCGGCATTGGTTCATCGTTATCTGACCTATCTCTCGCGCGTATTCCAATCGCGCCTGTCTAAAGAACTCCCAGGTTTCCTGCGGGTTTCCCGGTTAGCAACGATGTTTTATGCGCCGGTTAATCTGCCACCTTATATACAAGGTGTAGTTTTCTGCCTGCGCTTACCTTTTTCATAAGGAAAGCAACATGACGTTCGAAGCACTCAATCTACATCCTTCCGTTCTCAAGGCTATCATCGAGACCGGCTATACCACGCCTACGCCGATCCAGGCACAGGCCATTCCCGAAGTCATCGCAGGTCACGACCTGATGGCCTCGGCCCAGACCGGCACCGGCAAGACCGCTGCTTTCATCCTGCCCGCGCTGAACCGTCTGGCTACGCCCTCTACCGTAAACAGCAAAGGTCCTCGCGTACTGGTGTTGACCCCGACGCGCGAACTGGCGCAACAGGTGTGCGACGCCGCCACCAAGTACGGCAAGCACATGCGCTTCAAGATCATCAGCATCCTGGGCGGCATGCCTTACCCGGTGCAGAACCGCCTGCTGTCCAGCCATGTGGACATCTTGGTCGCGACCCCGGGTCGTCTGATCGACCATCTGGAGCGCGGCCGCATCGACTTCTCGCGTCTGGAAATGCTGATCCTCGACGAAGCCGACCGCATGCTGGACATGGGTTTCGTCGATGCAGTCGAGCAGATCGCCGCAGCTACACCGAAAACACGCCAGACCCTGCTGTTCTCCGCCACGCTGGACGGCGTGGTCGGCAACCTGGCCTCGCGCCTGCTGAAGGAACCGAAGCGCATCTCCATCTCGGCGACCAAGGACAAGCACGAGAACATCGAACAACGCATGATGTTCGCCGACGATGTCGCGCACAAGAACAAGATGTTGAGCCACATCCTGACCAATGCCGACGTCAACCAGGCCGTGGTGTTCACCGCCACCAAGCGCGACGCCGACAGCATCGCCGACCAGTTGTCCTCGCAAGGCCACGCCGTCGCGGCGCTGCACGGCGACATGAACCAGCGCGAGCGTAACCGCACGCTGCTGAACCTGCGTAACGGCAACGTGCGCGTGCTGGTCGCCACCGACGTCGCCGCGCGCGGCATCGACGTACCCGGCATCTCGCACGTGATCAACTTCGACTTGCCCAAGTTCGCCGAAGACTACGTGCACCGCATCGGCCGCACCGGCCGCGGCGGCGCCTCCGGCATCGCGATCTCGTTCGCATCGAACCGCGACGCGCAGATGCTGAAGCGCATCGAGCGTTACACCGAGCAGAGCATCAAGATGCACACCATCGAAGGCCTGGAGCCGAAATACAAACTGCGCACCGGCGGCCCGTCCTCGGATCGTCCGCGCGGCAACGGCGGCGGCTTCGGTGGCAATCGCGGCAACGGCGGCGGCTTCGGTGGCAATCGCGGCAATGCCGGCGGCTTCGGCGGCGGTAATCGCAGTAACGCCGGCGGCTTCGGCGGCAACCGCAGCTCCGCCTTCAACGGCAACGGCAACAACGGCGGCGCAGGCTTCCACCACAGCGCACCGGACAGCCGTCACGGCCACGCCGCTCGTCCCGAAGGCCAAGGCGCCGGCTTCGGCGGCCAGGGCCGCAGCTTCGCCGGCCAAGGCCAGCAACCACGCAGTGCTGAGCGCAGCTTCGGCAACAACCGCGGCGGCAACAGCGCCCCGCGCCGCGACGGCGACCGTCCCAGCTTCTCGCAGGGTCGCGGCAACAACGGCGGCAACAAGTGGTAAATAACCTGTAGTCGGAAATGAACAAAGGCACGCTCAGGCGTGCCTTTGTTTTTGGCACCCCGAAAACAATCCGGATTGCATCAACTTATGGTTGCTGCAATGAATTCGCCCTTGCTCTTGGCCGCAGTCAGGCAGAAAATGCGGCCTCGAATTGGAGGACAGGCTCATGTATCCAGAAAAGCGCAAGGAAGGTAGATCGCCATCTACTCGTCAGCCCAAAGGCAAACTGCAAGTTCTAGCCGGCAATTACAGCCACCCGGTCTTTGAAGTAATCGACGTCTCTACGATGGGCATACGATTGCGACTCAATTCCCCGGTGAACATAGGTGAAAACGTGGTGATCCGCTACCAGGCCGATGGTATCGACCTCAAACTGAACGGCACTGTCATCTGGAACGCCCCTCCCGCCAATCCCGGCGGCTATACCATAGGCATCAAGCTGACCAGCCCCTCTATTCTGCAAGCCTTCTGGTGAACAAAACAACATAGCCCGGAAACGAACAAGGCACGCCGAGGCGTGCCTTGTTTTTCCAAAATGCTACAAATTTCGGGTGATGCTGCCCGGAAAACCCATCTACACAAAATCCGGGCTCCCCAGTTGGTCTTACCCCCGGCTTTAGCCGGTGACTTTGACCATCCGTTAAGTTTTTTTTCAATGAAGTTGCTGGTAAATCTTTTCGGCAAGCGCTTTGCTGATTCCTTCGACCTGACATAGTTGCTCGACGCTGGCCTGCGCCACCTCGCGCAAGCCGCCGAAGTGGGTCAGCAGGCTGCGCCGGCGCTTGTCCCCTACCCCACTAATCTCTTCTAGGCTGGAGGCTGTACGTGCCTTGCCGCGTTTCGCGCGGTGTCCGGTGATCGCAAAGCGGTGTGCCTCGTCGCGGATCTGCTGGATCAAATGCAGTGCGGGATCGTCGCTCCGCATCTGTTTCGCCGAACCGTCCGGGAAGATCAATTGCTCCAGCCCGGCCTTGCGTTCCTCGCCCTTGGCTACGCCGACCAGCGGAAGATCCAATCCCAGCTCCTGCATCACCTCCATCGCGATATGCAACTGCCCGAGGCCGCCGTCGATCAGCACCAGATCGGGGCGTGCGCCCTCTCCTTCAGTGAGCTTCTGGTAGCGGCGCGTCAACGCCTGACGCATTGCGGCGTAATCGTCGCCGGGGGTGATGCCGGTGATGTTGTAACGGCGGTATTGCGCCGAACGCATGTCGAGATTTTCGTACACCACGCAGGAAGCCTGCGTTGCCTCCCCCATTGTGTGGCTGATGTCGAAGCACTCGATGCGCTGCAACTCCGGCATATCCAACCACTCGCGCAGTTTGTCCAACCGTCGCTGTTGCCCGCCCTGCTGCGCGATACGCTGCTGCAACGCCAGCAGCGCGTTGCGCTGCCCCATTTCCAGCCATTGCTTGCGATCGCCGCTTGCCGCCGTGCTGATCTTCACGGTACGCCCGGCTTGTTCGCTGAGCAACTGCGCCAGTGTCTCGTCGCCACATTCCTCGTTCAGCACCAGCAACGGCGGTACGCTGCGCTCCAGATAATGCTGCGCGATGAAGGCCTGCACGATCTCGGCAGCGGGCAAATCGTCGGCATGCTCCGGGAAGAAACTCTTGTCGCCCAGATGCCGTCCGCCGCGCACCATCGCGAGGTTCACGCAGACCATGCCGTTCTCTTGTGCCAACGCAATGATGTCGGCGTCGGTAGCGCTGCCGGTCGATTCGACGAATTGCTTCTGCTGCACGGTATGCAACGCGCGCAACTGGTCGCGCAATGCCGCGGCCTGTTCATAGTGCTGCGCCTCCGCCGCCTGCTGCATCGACTGGCTCAACGTCTGTTCCACCTCCTGATGCTTGCCCTGCAACAGCAGCACCGCGTTGCGAATGTCGGCCCGGTAGTCCTCGTCCGAGATCAGCTTCACGCAGGGCGCAGTGCAGCGTCCGATCTGGTGCAGCAAACAGGGGCGCGCGCGGTTGTTGAACACGCTGTTCTCGCAGGTGCGGATGCGGAATATCTTCTGCAGAAGCTGGATACTTTCCTTCGCTGCATGCGAATTCGGATAGGGACCGAAGTACTGATGCTGGCGATTCGGCGCGCCGCGATAGTAGGTCAGGCGCGGAAAATCGTCCCCGGTCAGCACGATATACGGATATGACTTATCGTCCCGAAACAGTATGTTGTAGCGTGGTTTTAGCGACTTTATCAGGTTATTTTCCAGCAGCAGCGCCTCTGCTTCGGAGCGCGTGACGGTGGTCTCGATGCGTGCGATATGCGACACCATCAGACGGATGCGCGGCGAAATGTTGGTCTTCTGGAAGTAGGACGAGACGCGCTTCTTCAGTTGCTTGGCCTTGCCGACATACAGCACTTCACCCTTGGCGTCGTAATAGCGATATACCCCAGGCAGCAGCGGGAGGCTGTCCAACACCGGTTTGGGATCGAACTCGATTTTGTCCCTTGCAACTTTGGTGATTATCTTGTTGTTACTCGCATCATTCACTCAACATATCCTCATTCTCGCTGTTTGCGTCGGAATACGAAAACTGCGGATTCCAGCTCAGACGGTAACAGCAACGCCGCCAGACGCTTATCCTCGATCAGGTCGAAATCCTTCTGTCTCCGGTAGTCATCCCAGTTGCCAAACGCGAAACGATGGCGGCTGCCGATCACGATATATAACTGCACGCTAGGCATATCGAACACGCAGCGCTCGAAATCGTTCTGCGCCGGCGGCCAGGAACAGATCGCCACCTCCGGTTTATAAGTACTCAAGGCTGCGCAGGCATCCAGCTTGACCACCCAGTCCGGGTAGCTTACCGAATTGTTCCAGCCGTGATTATCGGTGGCGGTGATCTGCACGCCCAGCACCTTCAGGAAGCGCGTCAGAGTGCCATCGCCCGCGCCGATCTCCAGACAGCTACGCTCGCCTATCATCTCTGCCAGCTCGGCTATCAATTCTCGCGTATAGAAACAGTAAATGCCGCGGGGCTGCACCAGCGGCATCAGGCGCTTTCTCTGCCAGACCAGCGGCCAGAACAGGCGGAACCAAAACAGCGAGACCGGCTTGCGTTGAAGTTCGCGGGCGAACAGCAGGCGCTGGGCGATGAATCCGTTGAACCAGTTGAAACGCAGCTTGCCGCGGGTTACGCCGGTATCTGCGGCCAGCGTCGCCAGGCTGAGTTTCTTGACTGCCTCGTGAGCCATGCGGCTGCGTACGAAATGAGAAAGCACAACGTCCCGTTGTGCCGGCTGTGTTGTCGCCGGGGAAAGACGTTCCAGATAGCGCTTCAATTCCTCTGGAACGCCACGCTCGACTATTGCCGCGATGTCATCCTGCACTGCGGCCCAGTCTTGCGGATACCTCATGCAGAGTTCATCGAACGTCGGGTTGGTCTTCAGCCAGGCCACGGCTTTTGCATAATCGGCCTGTTTCATCGCCTGCGTTTCATCGATAGGTATTCAATATTGCAGCCACGCCTGCTTTCCGGATTACCGGAAAGTCAGATTCGTCGGCGTTTCAGATATCCTCGGCCACCATCTTGATCGAACCGCAAGGACACTCAGCCACGCACAGCCCGCAGCCCTTGCAGTAGTCGTAATTGAACTCGAAGCGCTTGCCCGGGCCGAGCTTGATTACCGCGTTGTCGGGGCAAACGCCGTAACAGTTGTCGCACTCGAAACAGTTGCCGCAGGACAGACAGCGGCGCGCCTCAAACAGCGCGTTGGTCTCGTCCAGCCCGCCCTGCACCTCATCGAAACTGGTCTGGCGGCGGATGATGTCCAGCATCGGGCGCACCGTCTTGTCGGCATCGGAGTAGTACCAAGGGTTGAGTTTGTCGAAGGTGGCGATCTCGTGCTTCGGTGTGGACTGACATTCGACGCCATGCAGCCAGGCGTCGATGTTGCGCGCGGCTTTCTTGCCATGCCCGATTGCGACGGTGACGGTTCGCTCGGACGGCACCATGTCGCCGCCGGCGAAAATGCCGGGGTGCCCGGTCATCATGTTGGGCGCGACCTGCACCGTACCGTCCTTGATTTCCAGCCCGGCTACGCCTTCCAGCAATGACAGATCGACGTCCTGTCCCAGCGCCAGCACCACAGAATCCGCCGCGAGGGTTTCGAATTCGCCGGTCGGTTGCGGGTAGCCTTTTTCGTCCAGCGCCATCTTCTCGACGGTGATCTCGCCCTCGCCAGCCTGCTTGATCGTCGAGAGCCACTTGATCATCACGCCTTCCTGCAAGGCTTCTTCGACCTCGAAGTCGTGCGCGGGCATTTTCTCGCGGGTGCGGCGGTAGACGATGATCGCCTCGGTCGCGCCCAGCCTCTTGGCGGTGCGCGCCACGTCGATCGCGGTGTTGCCGCCGCCGTAGACCACGACCTTGCGGCCCAGCATCGGTTTGTCTTCGCCTTCCATCGAACGCAGCACCGACACCGCATCGACGATCTTGGTCGCATCGCCCGCCGGAATGTAAGTGCGCTTGCCGATATGCGCGCCGACCGCGAGGAAGGCCGCATCGAACCCGCCCTGTTTCATGCTCTGCTCGATACTCGCCACCTTGGTGTCGAATTTCAGCGTGACGCCCAGATCGAGGATGCGCTGCACCTCGGCGTCCAGCACTTCGCGCGGCAAGCGGTACTTGGGGATGCCGAAACGCATCATGCCGCCCGCCAGCGGCCCGGCTTCCTGGATTTCGACCTGGTGCCCCATGCGCGCCAAATGATAGGCGGCGGACAGCCCCGAAGGCCCCGCGCCGACCACCAGCACTTTCTTGCCGCTGGCGGCGGCGGGCGCGTCGAACTTCCAGCCGCGCTTGATCGCCTCGTCGCCGAGGAAGCGTTCGACCGAGTTGATACCGACCGCCTCGTCCAATTGACCGCGATTGCAGGCCGTTTCGCAGGGGTGGTAGCACACGCGCCCCATCACGGCGGGCAGCGGATTGTTCTCGACCAGCACGCGCCAAGCCAGTTCATAATCGCCGGATTCGGCGTGAAACAGCCAGCCCTGAATGTTTTCGCCCGCCGGGCATGCGTTGTTGCAAGGCGGGAGGCGGTCGAGGTACACCGGGCGCGCGGTGCGCCAAGTGCCGGTCAGATTGGCCAGCGATGTGCCGGGTTTGAGGGTGATCGCGAAGGGTTTGTTTGCCATGTCAGTTGTTCTCCTCCAGCAACCCATACTTGCGGATATTGCGATCCGCGATGGCTTGCAGACGCGCCACCATCTCGGGATGCGCGTGTTTGCCAAACAGGTGGGCGAAGCGTTTCTGCGGGCTGAGATATTCCTCTATGCCCACCTTGTGCCGTATCTTCAGCACGCCGGTGACCTCGCCATGTTCGGCCTCGAATACCGGAAACATGCCGCTTTCCTTAGCCAGCCGCGCGATGCGTATCGTGTCGTGCGAGGCGGTGCCGAAGCCCAGCGGGCACGGCACGAATATCTGGATGTAACGCGCGCCATGCATCTTCATCGCCTTGCGCACCTTGTACTCGAGGTCGCGCAGGTCGGCCACCGTCGCCGTGGCGACATAGGGGATACCGTGCGCCATGGCGATCTCCGGCAGGTTTTTGCCTTGACCGAACACGTTGCCCGGCTCGGGGCCGACCGGCATCGTGGTCGCGGTGCGCGCCGCCGGCGGTGTCGCGGAAGAACGCTGCACGCCGGTGTTCATGTAGGCCTCGTTGTCGTAGCAGATGTACAGCACATCGTCGTTGCGCTCGAACATGCCGGACAGGCAGCCGAAACCGATGTCCGTGGTGCCGCCGTCGCCGCCCTGCGCAACCACGCGCACCTCCCGACGTCCCTTGACCTTCATCGCCGCCGCGACGCCGGTGGCGACCGCCGGCGCATTGCCGAACAGCGAATGTATCCACGGCACCTGCCAGGAGGATTCGGGATAGGGCGTGGAAAAGACCTCCAGACAGCCGGTGGCGTTCACCGCGATCAACTGCCCGTTGCTCTCCGCCATCGCCGCATCGATCGCGTAGCGCGCGCCCAGCGCCTCGCCGCAGCCCTGGCAGGCGCGATGCCCGGAGTTGATCGAATTGCTGCGATTTTCGCTGGCTTGTTCGCTGCGCTCGTCCGGGTCCAGCAGCCGGTTGCCGACGGTGTAGGTGCCGGTCTGGTAGAACTTTACTGGTTGGAATGGCATGACATTTCTCCTCAACCGAATTTCGCCGCCGACGAAATACCTTTGTCGTACAGGATATTCTCTGCGATTGGACCGGAGTGGCGGTTCTGGCGTTCGCGCTCCAGTTGTTTGTTGACCGCGTCCCAGTCCAGATCGAGGAAAGTGACGGGTTCCAGATTTTCCTGCTCGGCTTCGAGGAACAACTTGTGCAGCGAGGCCTTGGGGATCGCTCGCCCGCCCAGTCCGGCGATGGCGGTGAAGCCCTTCAAACCGGTACCGCTCACCGCCATGCGCACATCGGTGGCGACGATCCCGCCCATGCCGACCGCGAGACTCTTTTCCAGCACCAGGAAGCGTTTGCAGTTGACCAGCGCCTCGCGCACCTGTGCCAGCGGGAAGGGACGATAACTGACGATGCCGAGCACGCCGACCTTGTGGCCCTGTTCGCGCATGTCGTCCACCACGTCCTTGATGGTGCCCAGCACCGAGCCCATCGCGACGATCATCGTCTCCGCATCCTCGGCGCGATAGGTGCGCACCAGTCCGCCGCTGTCGCGCCCAAATTGCTGCTTGAACTCCGCCGCCAGTTGCGGGATCAGCTCCAGCGCCTGCATCTGCTTGGCGTGGGCCAGATACTTCACTTCCATGAAGGCTTCCGGACCGACCATCGCGCCGATGGACATCGGCTCTTTCGGGTCGAGCACCTGGCGCGGATCGAACGGCGGCAGGTAGGCGTCGACCTGTTCCTGAGACGGAATATCCACGCGCTCGAAGGCGTGGGTCAGGATGAAACCGTCCATGCACACCATCACCGGCATCGACAGCTCCTCGGCCAGACGGAACGCCTGGATATGCAGATCGACCGCTTCCTGATTGGTCTCGGCAAACAGCTGCATCCAGCCGGAATCGCGCTGCGACAACGAATCGGAATGATCGTTCCAGATGTTGATCGGTGCGCCGATCGCACGGTTCGCCACCGTCATCACGATGGGCAGTCCGAGTCCTGAGGCGTTGTAGACCGCCTCGACCATGAACAGCAGCCCCTGCGAAGCGGTCGCGGTGTAGGAACGCGCCCCCGCCGCCGAAGAACCGATGGCCACCGACATCGCGGCGAACTCGCTCTCCACGTTGATGAACTCGCATGGCGCCAGTTCGCCGGCCTTCACCATCTCGCCCAGCGCCTCGACGATGTGTGTCTGCGGCGAGATCGGGTAGGCGCAGATCACCTCCGGGCGGCACAGCGCGATGGCCTCGGCGACCGCCTTCGAACCTTCGGTCTGTTTAAGCATTTGCATGCTCCTTCATTTGTTCTTTCACCAAATTATAGGCCTCCGTTGCCGCGGCGATGTTGCCCTCCGCGACCTTGCCGGAGAACTTTTCGTTGATCGCCTTGATGACCGATTCCAGCTTGATAATGTCGGATAGCGCGGCGAAACCGGCGATCAGCGGGACATTGGGAATCGGGCGGCCGATATGCTTGAGGCCCAGTTCAGTGGCCGGCAGGGTGCACATGCGTTGGCGACCTCTGTCCCGCACGAGATCGCCCAAGCCGAGCGCCTCGAAATCGTGATGGGAATTGAGCAGCACGTAACCGTCCGGCTTCAGCCCGGCGAACACGTTGATCTGATGCAGCAGCGTGGGATCTTGAATAATCAGCGCATCCGGCTCCATGATGGGTTCGCGCAGACGTATTTCCTTGTCGTCGATACGGCAGAACGCCACCACCGGCGCGCCGGTGCGCTCCGAACCGAAACTGGGGAAGGCTTGTGCATGTCGCCCCTCTTCGAACGCCGCTACCGACAGCATCTCCGTGGCGGTCACCACACCCTGACCACCGCGACCATGTATGCGTATCTGGAACATACTCTTCCCCTCTATCGTTGTTTTTCGAAGCTTACTATCTCGCGGCCGGAATGTCAGCCAGCCATGCACGCACCTTTTCGCTCGCATGGGCCAGATTGGCCGACGCCTCATTGCTCAGTGATTCTCCCAACTCGAAACCATAGCCGCGCACTCGCAACAGGAAACTGGGGGGCGCATCGGTTCCGTAGACCTGACGGTAGGCATGCAACAGCGCAAACGGTGTCATCGCGTGGCTGGTATAGCTGTTGTCGTGGGAGGCATCAATCCGGGAAAAATGGAACGGTCCATCGCAGGAGACATCGGCATCGACGAACAGCACTGCGTCGCGCCCCTGCAGATCGGTGATATGTTCGACCTGCAGTTGATAGTCCTCGATCAACTCGATACGCTCCGCCAGTCCCTCCGCCCTCGTCCATCCGTCGAGTTCGCGCACCAGTAACGGCGCCAGCGCATCGTCGCCGCGGGATTCGTTGCCGACCGCGAAAACCAGAATGGGCGCCGTCATCAATCCGGCGAGCAAAATGCGCCGTCCGACGAGCGAGCCAGCACATCGACCCGCGAGCCCGCCGCATCCAGCAATTCGACTTCCAGCGGCATCTTGCCCAGCGCATGCGTCGCGCAAGACAGACAGGGATCGAAGGCGCGGATCGCGACCTCGATATGGTTGAGCAAGCCTTCGGTGAGTTTCTTTCCGTCAAGGTATTGTCTCGCCACCTGACGGATCGCCTCGTTCATCGACTGGTTGTTGTGGGTGGTGGAGACGATCAGGTTGCAACGCACGATCTGGTCGTGCTCGTCCACCTTGTAGTGATGGATCAGCGTGCCGCGCGGCGCCTCGATCACGCCGACCCCGCGTTCCTGACGTTGACCGGTGCTGACCAGATCGTCGCCCTGCAGGTCGGTGTCGTGCAGCAGATCCTGCATCATCTCGGCGGCATGCAGCATCTCGATCATGCGCGCCCAGTGGAAGCCCAGCGTCGCTCCGGTGACCGAGCCGCCGTTGAACGCCATGAAGGCCTTGCGCGCCTGGTTGGCCAGCGGTGTCGGGATGAAATCGCACTGCGTCACCCGGCTCAACGGGCCGACCCGATACCATCCAGTTTCCGGGCCTAGACTGCGCAGGAACGGAAACTTCATGTACGACCAAGGCTTCACGTCCTCGAAGATCGCATCCCAGTAATGGCTGTAATCGTAGTGATCGAACAGCGTGTTGCCGTCCATGTCGCGCGCGCGCAAACCGCCGTGATATAGATCCATCGCGCCGTCGGCACGCACCAAGTTGAGCGTGTGTGCCTTGAATCGCCCGAAGGAGTCATAGAAATCCAGATTCTGCTCGAACAACTGCCGCACCATCGCCACCGAATCGCGACTCCATTCGATCATCTGGGCGATGTCCTTCAGCAGGTAATCGCGTTCGGCGATGCTGACGTTCTTGTTAACACCGCCGGGAATCGAGCCGGTGCCGTGGATGCGTTTTCCTGCGGTGACGCGGATTACCTCCTGCCCGTACTTGCGCAACAGCACGCCCTGTTTGGCGATCTCGGGATAGGCGGCGGCAATGCCGACGATGTTGCGCTTGGCGACATCCGAGTCGAAACCGAACAACAGATCGGGCGAACTCAGGTGGAAGAAATGCAGCGCATGCGACTGGAATATCTGGCCGTAATGCATCAGCCGCCGCACCTTCTCTGCAGTCGGTGTGAGCGTCGCGCCGACGATCATGTCCATCGCCTTCGAGGCAGCCAGATGGTGGCTCACCGGGCAGATGCCGCACAGCCGCTGCACCATCACCGGTGCTTCCCAGTACGGCCGCCCCTGCACGAATTTCTCGAAGCCGCGGAACTCGACGATATGCAGCCGCACCTGATGTATGCGGTCGTTCTCATCCAGCAGCAGCGTCACCTTGCCGTGACCTTCCACGCGCGACACCGGGTCGATTGCGACGCGGCGCAGGTTCTCCGGATGCGCGGCGGTTTCCAGATTATTGATGGTGTCAGTCATAATTGATCAGCCCATGTCCGAGTTCGGGCGTCTTGCCCGCGATCAGGTCGGTGAGGAATTTCCAGATCGCATCGCCAGACGGCGGGCAACCCGGAATGAAGTAATCGATCTTCACCACCTCGTGGTTGGGATGCACCTTGTCCAGCGGCAGCGGCAGTTCCGGATCGTTCGGAATGTGGCCATGCGCCAGTCCCGGTTCGGTCAGGTACACCTCGGTCAGGCAGCTGCTCAGGTCGAGATGGTTGCGCTGCGCGGGCAGACCGCCGGTCACGGCGCAGGCGCCGATGGAGATCAGGATCTTGCAGTTCTTGCGGAACTCGCGCAGCACATGCACATTCTCCGCGTTGCAGACGCCGCCCTCGACGATGCCGATGTCGCATGGCCCGCAGTGTTTGATGTCGGTAAGCGGCGAACGGTCGAATTCGACCAGTTCGAGCAATGGGAACAAGCGCTCGTCGATGTCGAGTATCGACATGTGACAGCCGAAACAGCCGGCCAGCGATGTCGTCGCGATACGCAGTTTTTTCTTTTCAGTCATGGGATGCTCCCGTTGAAGGTCGCGGCGCATCGTCCAATGCCTGCGCGCTGATCGGACGCTGGTCGTAACGCCGCTGGCCGATGGGCTGGCTGAAACCCACGCGCTTGGGCAGGATCACGCCGACCGGGCAGACCTGCATCGCCTTGTCAGTCAGCGCGATGTCGGTATCGACCAACTTGCCGGATTCGGAATTGACGATCAGGTGCTTGGTGATGCCGCGCCCGGAGAAGCCGAACACATTCTTGCCGTCCACCTCGGAGGAGGCATGCACGCATAGCTCGCACAGCACGCAACGATTGAAGTCGAGCAGGATGTCGGGATGCGAGGCATCCACCGGCCGATCCGGGAACTGGTGGCGAAAACCGGCGGCATGCACTTCAAGGTCATAACCCAAGGCCTGCAACACGCAGTTCCCGCTCTTCTCGCAAGACGGGCAGAAATGGTTGCCCTCGGCGAACAGCATCTGCACCAGCGTACGGCGCAGATCGTTCAGTTCGTCGATGTCGCTCTCGATTTCCAGGCCGGCTTCGGCGGGCATCGTGCAGGATGCCGCGGTGCGCCCGTTGATCTTGACCGTGCACAGCTTGCAACTACCGTGCGGTTTGAATTCGGGGTGATAGCACAGGTGCGGAATGTAATGTCCGGCACTCAAGGCCGCCTGCATCACGGTCTGCCCGGGCTCGAACGGAACCTCGGCACCGTCGAGACTAAAGGTATCGCTCATGCTTCCTCCGTTTTCAGATGGGCGCCCGCATCATCGCGCCCGGTCATCTGGCGCGCGCGCGCCAGTGCGCCGTCGAGATCGAAGCCCGGCTCGAAATCCAGCGATTTCAGACGATTTTCGTAGGCGGGGCGGAAATGCCTGAGGGTATGCAATACAGGATTGCAGGCAGTGCGTCCCAGACCGCAATGAGAGGTAGTCTGCAATACATGATCGAGATGTTCGACCTCGCGCAAATCATATTGCGTGCCGTGGCCATCGGCGATCTTGTTCATGGTCTGCTTCAACATCGAGGTGCCGACACGGCAAGGCGTACAGAATCCGCAGCTTTCATGCGCAAAGAATTGCACGAAATTGCGCGCCACCTCGAACATGTCGCGACTGTCGTCGAACACCATGAAGGCCCCGGCCGTCGGCAGATCCTCGAAGCCCAGCTTGCGATGGAATTCATGCTCGGCGACGCAAATGCCGGAGGGGCCGCTGACCTGCACCGCGCGCGTGTTCACCGCGCCGCAGTCCTGCAGCACCTCGCGCACCGACACGCCGAACGGATATTCATAGATGCCGGGACGCGGACAGTCGCCGGACACCGAGATCAGTTTGCTGCCGGACGATTTCTCCGTGCCGATTGCGCGAAAGGCATCCGCCCCCATCTGTATCGCCAGCGCCGCACTGCAGAAGGTCTCGACGTTATCCACCGCGGTCGGTTGCTGCATGTAACCATGCGTCACCGGGAACGGCGGACGGTTGCGCGGAATGCCGCGTTCGCCTTCCAGCGATTCGATCAGCGCCGACTCTTCGCCGCAGATGTAGGCGCCCGCGCCGAGATGTATCTCGATATCGAAATCGAAATCGGCCTGCCCGAGGATGCTCTTGCCCAGCAGATTGCCGTCGCGGCGGCGTTGCAGCACCGCCTGCAGCGGTTCCAGCAGGTAGCGGTATTCGCCGCGCAGATAGAGGTAGCCGTGCTGCGCGCCGATGGCCTGCGCGCACAGCGTCATGCCCTCGAACACCAGGTCGGCCTGCCGGGTCAGCAGCACTCTATCCTTGAACGTGCCGGGTTCGCCCTCGTCGGCATTGCACACCACATGCTTGACCGTTCCCGCCGCGTTGCGGCAGACCTCCCATTTCAGCCCGGTGGGGAACCCTGCGCCGCCGCGTCCGCGCAGGCCGGATTTCTTGATCTCATCGACGATGGCCGCGCCGCCGATATTCAAGCCGTTGCGCAATGCCTCACCGGGCGCGAGTTTGTTGTCCAGTATCGGACCGCTGCGGCGGATGTTGTCTTCCACGCGGAAGAAATCGGCAGACCAGTCCGCCATTGGCGTGCGGTTGCGGATCAGGTGGGCGATCTCCTGCACGCGCTGCAGCGTCAGTCTTGTGATCGCGCGTCCGTTGACCAGCATCGCCGGCCCCTGGTCGCACATGCCGGTGCAGGACGTCATATCAATGCTGACCAAACCGTCTTCCGACACCTTGCCCGGCTGCAACCACAACTGGTGGCACATCGCCTCCAGCAACTGCTGATTGCCCAACATGCGATCGGTGATGTTGTCCGAGAACAGTACGCGGTATTCGCCGTGCGGCTGAAGATGCAGGAAGGAATAGAAACCGGCGACTCCTTCGATACGGGCACGCGGGATACTTAGTTGGGAACCGAGATAAGTAACCGTGGCCGGATCGATGCAGCCGCGCAATTCCTGGATTTCACGCAGTATCTGCAACAAGGAACCCGGATCGCGGGCGTAGCGCCCCAGTATCGGATCGAGTTCGGCCATACGCACGCTTGCATCTGCCACCATGAGACTCTCCCTCGCGATCGTGATACGTCACCGCCTCGACGATGATAGGAACACTGCATAACAACTAATGCAGTTGTGCCGAGGGATTGTATGCGCAAGCCGCGAAATATAGCAATTCAGAAAATTCCGATGGATTCATCAGGCTGTAACCTGCATGCACTAATCAAAACGGAAACAGACATCGATCGCGAAAAACAAAAAAGCCCGCGATGCGGGCTTTTGAAATTTGGCGTCCCCTACGAGATTCGAACTCGTGTTATCGCCGTGAAAGGGCGGTGTCCTAGGCCTCTAGACGAAGGGGACTTCGTGTACTGCAACCACATTTTTGATGGAGGGTAAGCGGCACACCTTCTGTCCATGAAAAAATATATGGGCAGTGCATCAAGAACAAAAAAGACCGGATGTAATCCGGCCTTTTGATCTGGAGCGGGAAAAGAGTCTCGAACTCTCGACCTCAACCTTGGCAAGGTTGCGCTCTACCAACTGAGCTATTCCCGCGAATTGAAAAAGCCGGAGCTATTCCGGCTTCTACGGTGTCAGCCTATCCCGACACTGCAGACTAACTCAAACCAACATTAATCTGCCGTTTTGTTTGGCGTCCCCTACGAGATTCGAACTCGTGTTATCGCCGTGAAAGGGCGGTGTCCTAGGCCTCTAGACGAAGGGGACTTCGTGTTACAACTGTACTGCAACTACCTCTTTTTGGTGGAGGTAAGCGGGATCGAACCGCTGACCTCTTGCATGCCATGCAAGCGCTCTCCCAGCTGAGCTATACCCCCCTACCTCGAAAGTGCGCGCATTATATTGAGGCCCCCATGGCTTGTAAAGCTATCTTTCGATAAATTACAGATATTTCTTCATGCGTGCCAAAACGGTTTCGCGCGGAAACAATGCGAGCACCGCATCGACCGACGGCGTGTGCGTCTGACCGACCAGTATCACGCGCAATGGCATCGCCAATTTGGGCATCTTCAGGCCATGTTTGGCCAGCAACTCTTTGAGCAATGCGCCAAGTGCCGGAGCGTCCCATGCGACATCGGCGAAGCGTTCGGCGAGTTCGCGCAGTGCCGGCAACACTTCCGCAGTCAGGTGCGTATCAAGCAGCTCCTGTGCGGGATGCAGGTCGATGTAGAACACCTCGGCTTCGTCCGCCAATTCCACCAGGGTTGCGGTACGCTCCTTGTACAGTGCGATCACTGCTTCCAATTGAGGCGTATCGCCCACCGCCACACCCCGCTTCGCCAGATGCTGGCCCACCATGTCGGCGAGCTTCGCATTGTCGGTCTGCTTGATGTAATGGTTGTTCAGCCAGTTCAGTTTTTCGGTGTTGAACTGCGCGGCGGAAGGCGTGATGTGATCGAGGTCGAACCAATCGCAGAACTGTTCGACCGAGAACACCTCGTCGTCGCCATGCGACCAGCCCAGACGCGCGAGATAGTTAATCACCGCCTCGGGCAGATAGCCGTCCTCGTCGTATTGCATCACGCTGACCGCGCCATGACGCTTGGACAGTTTGGTGCCGTCGTCGCCGAGGATCATCGACAGGTGCGCATAGGCCGGTATGGTCGCACCCAGCGCCTTGAGGATGTTGATCTGGCGCGGCGTGTTGTTGACGTGGTCGTCGCCGCGTATCACCTGGGTGATACCCATGTCCCAGTCGTCCACCACGACGCAGAAGTTATAGGTCGGCGTACCGTCCGAACGAGCGATGATCAGATCGTCCAGTTCGGTGTTGCTGAACTCGATATGGCCCTTGACCATATCCTTCCAGCCGACGACGCCCTCGGTCGGATTCTTAAAACGCACGACCGGCGTCACATCGGCAGGAACTGGCGGCAACACCTTGCCGGATTCGGGACGCCAGTGTCCGTCGTAACGCGGCTTCTCGCCGCGCGCACGTTGAGCTTCGCGCATCGCATCCAGCTCTTCCGGCGCGGTGTAGCAGTAATAAGCCTGCCCTGCTTCCAGCATCTGCCGGATTACTTCCTTGTAGCGCGGCATGCGCTGCATCTGGTAGAACGGGCCTTCGTCGTAATTCAGCTTCAGCCATTCCATGCCGTCAAGAATGGCCTGCACAGCTTCCGGCGTGGAGCGTTCCACATCGGTGTCTTCGATGCGCAGGATAAAGGTGCCGCCGTGCTTGCGGGCATAGGCCCAGGAGAACAACGCGGTGCGGGCGCCGCCGATATGGAGGTAGCCGGTGGGACTGGGAGCGAAACGGGTGCGTACGGTCATGACTTATACGGATTCGGACAAAAAATGAGACGCGCATTTTACGAGCTTTGCCCGCGATGCGCATAGGGAATACTGGAGCCGGTCGGGCGCAAAGATTCCCGAGCCAAGAAAAATGGCCTGCGGATATTCCGCAGGCCATCGATTTACTGGTGCCGAAGAGAAGAATCGAACTTCCGACCTACGCGTTACGAGTGCGTTGCTCTACCAACTGAGCTACTTCGGCATAAAACGGGAGCGATTATACGAGAGACTCGACGTTATCGCCAAGCATATGCGGCAGTATCGAACGGCTGCTGCTCTCCTTCGATCTCGTTGACCAGCAATTCGGCGCTGGCCAGCGACATCGTGACACCGTAACGGAAGTGCCCGGTATTGGCGTACAGGTTGGCGAGATACGGGTGCCGGCCGATGGTGGGAATGTTGTCCGGCGAGCCGGGACGAAAACCGGCCCATTGCTGGATCGGCTCCGGCCATGTCGGGAACAGTTCGCGCACGCCTTGCATCAGCGATGTACGTGCCTCGGCGGTGACGGATTTGTCGAAACCAACGTCCTCCAGCGTGCTGCCGACCAGCACATGACCATCCTGCCGGGGAATGAAATACAGGCTTTCCTTGAGCAGTATCCTGTCGATAGGAGGCGTGTCGAACTTGAACAGCAATATCTGTCCGCGCACCGGCTTGACCTCCAGACCGCGACCATGCTCGCCAAGCAGCACCTTGCTCCATGCCCCCGTCGCGACGACATAAGCATCGGCGACGAGAGTCCCTTGGGACGTGCGCAACCCGGTCACCCGGTCGCCGGCGGTCTCGAAACCCAGCACTTCGCGTTGCTCGACGATTTTTCCGCCGAACAGCGTCACGCGTTCGCGCAGCGCCTGCAGCAGGCGCGGGTTGCGCACCTGAGCGACGTCCGGCAGCAACAGCCCGCGCCCCTGCTGCCCGTCAAGAACCCCCGCCAGATCCATCTGTCGGGCTGCGAACTGATGATTCGCACACCATTCCAGCGCAAGCTCTTCCTGCATCGGCGGCAGAACCAGCATGCCGCAGCGCCGATATTCGGGATCGATACCGGTTGAGGCCTGCAGCAGCACCATCGCTTCGCCGAACATGCCCATGCCGCGCAGGGCAAGCTGCGTAACCGCCTCGCCGTAGTCCCACGGACACAGCGGCGAAAGAATTCCGCCGCCGGCCCATGACGCTTCCTGCCCGGTCGTCCCCCGCTCCACCAGCGTCACGCGGTAGCCCATCTGCAGCAGCGCCTGCGCGCTGGTCAGCCCTACCGCACCGCCGCCGACGATCAAAAAATCGGTCTGCATCGTATCAATCCTGCAGCGCCTTAGGCAGCGGGAACACTACGTTCTCGACGATGCCGTCCAGTTCGCTCACCTGCTGTGCGCCGAGCTGACGCAGCCGTTCCAATACGCCCTGCACCAGCACCTCTGGCGCGGATGCTCCCGCGCTGACGCCGGCACAAGTCTTGCCGGAGAACCATTCTGCCCGCAATTCCTCGGCGTCGTTCACCAGATAGGCGGGCACCCCAACCTTGGCCGCAACCTCGCGCAAGCGATTCGAATTCGAGCTGTTCGGCGAACCGACCACGATCACCACATCACATTGTTTGACCAGCAGCTTGACCGCATCCTGGCGGTTCTGCGTGGCATAGCAGATGTCGTCCTTCTTCGGGCCGGTGATGTCGGGGAAGCGCGTCCTGAGTGCCTCGACGATATCGCCGGCATCGTCCATCGACAAAGTAGTTTGTGTGACATAGGCCAGGTCGCGCTCGTCGTTGACCTTGAGCTGCTGCACCTGTTCGGGGGACTCGGCCAGATACATGCCGCCCTCGGACTGCCCCATCGTGCCCTCCACTTCCGGGTGGCCGGCATGGCCGATCATGACGACTTCCTTGCCCTGCTGGCGCAACCGCGCCACCTGAAGGTGCACCTTGGTGACCAGCGGGCAGGTTGCATCGAATATGGTCAGGCCTCGCGCCTCCGCCTCGCGGCGCACCGCCAGTGGCACGCCGTGGGCGCTGAAAATCAGGATGCTGCCGCTCGGCACATCGGCCAGATCTTCGATGAACACAGCCCCCTTTTGGCGCAAGCCATCCACGACGAAGCGGTTATGCACCACTTCGTGGCGCACGTAGATAGGCGCACCATGCAGGGCCAGCGCCCGCTCGACGATGGTGATGGCGCGATCCACGCCGGCGCAGAAACCGCGCGGATTGGCTAGCAATACTTGCATGGAATATTCCTTGAAACGGATGTATGGAGACGCACGAGATTCTACCGTAAAAGCAGATATGACCGCTCCCATGCATGAGCGCGAGTCCGGTTGGAGTCGCTAGTTCTGCCAGTCCTGTATCTCCAGCGCAGTCTTGAAGGCGGGCGGGCCCTCGATAAATCTGGCCAGCGCGAATGCCGCCGTCGGCTGCATGCGGATGCAGATCATTTCGACATTGACGATGTGCGCCGCGCGGGCAAGCGCATCCAGCCAGGAATAGTAAAGCGGATCGATCAGCCCGAGATCAGACAAGTCGTAATACAAGCGCACCGCGCGCACCTGCATCAGGTGCGCGGTGACCTCCTCGATCAAACGATCCATGTCGCGAACGTTCAGGCTCCTGGACGGATCCAGCAGAAAGTCGCCGCTGCCAATCTGGGTCAGATGCAGGCCGAAAATGGACATCTGGCCGGCCGCAATCAAATATGGCCGACCGTAACGCCCATGCGGCGGAACGCCTCTTTCAAGCCGTCGGCCATGTTGGCGCGCGTGGTGATGGTGTTGAAGTCGATGTTCAGGCTGACCAGCGCACGCGCGATTTCCGGGTGGATGCCGGTGACGATCGCGTCCGCCCCCATCAGTTGCACCGCACGCACCATCTGCATCAGGTGGTGGGAAACCTGGGAGTCGATGCTCTTCACGCCGGTGAGATCCATGACCACCGCTCTGGCGTGATCCTTGGAAATGCGGTTCAGCAAGGCCTCCATCACCAGCATGGTGCGGCTGGAATCGAGCGTGCCGATGATAGGCAGCGTAAGCACACCGTCCCATATCTCGGTGATCGGCGTGGAAGTCTCACGGAGTTCGGCCTGTTGCGCTTGCAGCGTCTGCTCCCGCTCGTCGAGGTAAGCCCCGAAGGCCGCCATGATCAGCTCGTTGAAAATGCCGGTGAAATACAGCAACACCGAGCGCGACTGGCCGAAGGCGACGCCGCTAGATTTTTCCAGTGCCTCGATCAGCGCAAACTGCACGGTCTGGGTGTAGCGCACCACGTCTTCAACATGGCCGCCACGCATCAGCACTTTTTGCGACAAGTTGTGGAAAAAGGCCTTCAACGCCAGCATTTCGGCCGATGAAATATCGGTTGGGTCTTTGGAATCCAGCAGGGAGGCGACCAGACTTTCAAGCTCATGGCTGATATCGGACACCTCGTCGATGTCCATCAGGCGGTTGCTGCCGCAAAACATGGCTACGCCGGGAGCTTCGAGCTGAGATGCAATGCCTTCCACCTTGAGCGCGAACAGTGCCTTCACTTTTTCGCTCAGAGCCTTCTTCGTGGTCATGCCTTCCTCCTTGATTGATGATTTTAGATTGATTATTTATCCGACATACGACACGCAAATCGACTGGTCGTCGGAAACGCGCCCCATGATATTCCCTACCGTATATGCAATCAACTGCGGATGCTGATTAAACAGCCCGGGGAAATTTCCGGCATCCCAGTTGCGCCGGATCCCGTCGCTCGCGGTCAGCACCAGTCCGCGCCGGGCCAGACTGGCATGGAGCGGCTCCGTCGTCCTGTGCTCTCGCCCCAGAATCCCCGGCGCAAACGAAAAATGTTTCATTTCATCCTGATCGTACAGGTGGGCATGCATATCTCCCACACCGAGCATCTGCAGATTGCGCCTTGTAGTATCGATCTCGCAGGCAACCGCCACCGCACCGCGTGTGGCGACAAGCTGGCGATTCGCGCCCTCCAGCATCGAAGCAAGACCGTCGCAATGAGAGACATGCATCGCCAGATTGGAGGTGGCGATCTGCGCCTCGCTACCGTGCCCTAAGCCGTCCAGATGCAGCCAGCGCAATCTGTCGCCCCGCTTCAGCAGATAGATGCGGTCGCCGTTATGGCGCGAATCGGAAAGCGAACGGGAGAACAGCCCCGCCCCATCCCCCAGCATTTGCGCCTGATTGGCGGCCAGGTGGAAGCGCGCAAGGAACGCCGTCCCGCTCCATTTCGTCTGCTCGCCGCCCCTGATCTGGGTATAGACATGAACATCGTCGCTCAGGCGACGGATCGCCCCCAGCCCTTTGCCAAAGGTATTCGCGGTGGAATAGCCGTCCTGTTCGGCCAGCACCAGATCGGCTATGCCGGGGCCGTAGTCGATCGAGAAAATATCCAGCACCTGCCCGGGCTGCTGCCATATCTGGATCATGCCGCGCCCGCCGGCATGCTTGATGTTGTTTGTCGCCAGTTCGGATGCGACCAACTGCATGTTCTCGCGCTTCAGGTCGGAGGCGCCGAGGCGGTTTGCCGCAGAAAACAGCTTGGAGCGCAACACCACCAGCGAACTTTCGTCCTTGGTCGGAACACTGTGTAGCAGTCTGCAATCCTTGGCGCTGTCGATGATTCCGTGATTCGTCATCAGCTTGGTATTTCCGGGCAGGGAGACGTGCACAAACCATTGGATTGCGACGGGCAGATTTCGACGATGGCCCTTCCGCGGCCTTGGCGCTTGGCCTGATACAAGGCATCGTCGGCGCGGCGGATGAATTCCTCCAACGTGAGCGCGTCCGGGGTATTACTGTTAATAGCGGTGATACCTACACTGACCTTGCCTTCCATCAGCTGCAGCACCAGTCTTGCCTTCCCGCAGGCGACGGCATGATCGGCAAATATCACCGCGGCGAACTCGTCGCCGCCGAAACGGAAGGCCATATCGACATCCTCCCGCAATATCTCGCGCAACACCACCGCCATCTTGTTGAGATAAGCATCGCCGTACTGATGCCCGAATTCGTCGTTGATCTCCTTGAAGTGATCCAGATCGAACAGCATCAGCGACAGCGGGGAATCCTTCTGGCGCATGGTGTGCAGGAACGCGCTCTTCAGCTTCTCGTCGTAAGCGCGGCGGTTGAACAGTCCGGTCAGCGCATCGGTCTGCGCCTGAAGGGTGGATTCCTGGAGTTCGCGCTGGCGCTGCAGCAGGTTGCGCTGCAGATCGGCCAGTTCGCGTTCGGCATGCGCACGACTCTCGTCGAAGCGGCGCATCATCTCGACGTTGCGCTGCAACAGTATCTCCGGATCCACCAGCGCGACCGAATTTTCTAGGAAGGCACGCAGTTCGGCGACGCGATCCGCGGGAGGCTGCTGGACGAAATCGACGATCCCGAAGCGATCCGCATCGCCCCACTGCGCGACCAGCTGCTGCTCCTGCAATAGCAAGCGGACCGTCAACGGCTGACCGACACCCGCCCCGGCGTAGCGCAACTGCTCCAGCAACTTCAGCAGGGCGATCGAAGCCGCGAACACGCTCCCGCCGAGCGTGCCTACGCTTTTCAGCACAAAACCGATGAAATTTTGCACATCCGGTTCAATTGCCAAGTTCTGCTTCAGAAGCTCATCTGCGCCCACTTGCGGTCCCCGTCCCCTGCTCTCCCATGAACAGGCTCGATTTGAACATAAAAAACGAGTTTTGGGGAAAACCTGAAGGCCTATATACTTTTTTGCGGCATAAAAAATACCGCAATAATTCATGCAGATACAATCTATCCGGCAGAATGACGGGGCGAGCGCAGACTATCGAGGATCAACAACGCCGCACCTACCGTGATCGCCGAATCGGCGATATTGAAGGCGGGAAAGTAATGCTCGTCCCAATGGAAGGCCAGGAAATCCACCACATAACCATAGGCAATGCGGTCGATCAGGTTGCCCAGCGCGCCGCCGAGGATCAGGCTCAGCGCCAGCGCGAACAGCGTCTCCGCCGCATGCTTGCGCAGCAGCACCGTGATCCACACCGCGGCGACGACGGCGATGCCGGAGAACAGCCAGCGCTGGATGCCGCCGGCGTCGTGCAGGAAGCTGAACGCCGCACCGGTGTTGTGCGCCAGCACCAGATCGAACACGCTCAAGATCCGCAAGCTCTCGCCGTAGACGAAATGATCGACGATCCACAGCTTGCTGATCTGGTCGAGGACGATCACCAGAACAGCCAAGCCCAGCCAGCGTTTAAGCATGCTGGCTCGTTTAAGCATGCTGTCTGGCCTCGCCGCTGCCGAACAGGTTGCTGACGCAGCGGCCACAGATCGCGGGATGCGCGGCATCGCTGCCAACGTCGTCGCGATAGTGCCAGCAGCGCTCGCACTTCTCGTGCAGGCTGGCGGACACGTCGATGTGCTGCTCGGCCTCGGTCGCGACGCGGTGCACCGTGGCGCGCGAGGTGATGAACACGAAGCGCAGGTCCGCACCCAGACGCGCCAGCACGTCGTATTCCTCGCCGGCGACATACACATCCACCTCGGCGGCCAGCGCCGAACCGATCATCCCGGCGGCGCGCGCCTCTTCCAGCTGCTTGTTGACCTTTGCACGCCAAGCCTCGATCTTCAGCCAGTCGGCGAACGCCTCGCCATCCATCTGCGCATCGGGAAGCTCATGCCATTCGCCGATGAACACGCTGGTCTCCTGCTCGCCGCACAACGTCGTCCAAGCTTCCTCGCCGGTGAAACTCAGGATAGGCGACATCAGCCGCACCAGCGCATGGGCCAGGTGATACAGCGCATTCTGTGCGGAACGGCGCGCCTTCGAATTCTCGCCCGCGGTATACAGACGATCTTTCAGGATGTCGAGGTAAAATCCGCCCAGTTCTTCCGAACAGAAATGCTGCAGCTTCTGCGCGACCAGATGGAACTCGTAGCGCCCGTAGTCGACGACGATCTCTTCCTGCAGATTCCGCGTCAGCGCCAGCGCATAACGGTCGATCTCCAGCCATTCATTCACCGGCAACGCATGCTTGGCCGCATCGAAGTCGGCAATGTTCGCCAGCAGAAAGCGCAGCGTGTTGCGGATGCGGCGGTAACTCTCGACGACACGCTTTAGGATTTCGTCGGAGATCGTCAGCTCACCGGAATAATCGGTCGAGGCCGTCCACAGGCGCAGGATGTCCGCGCCCATGGTGTCGAATATCTTCTGCGGCGCGATGACGTTGCCCTTGGATTTGGACATCTTGTGCCCATGCCCGTCGACCACGAAACCATGAGTCAGCAGCGCGTCATACGGCGCACGTCCGTTGATCGCGCAGCCGGTCAGCAAGCTGGACTGGAACCAGCCTCTATGCTGGTCCGAGCCTTCCAGATACAGGTCGGCCGGGAAACGCAGCCCTTCGCGCTTCGCCAGCACCGAATAATGCGTAGCACCGGAATCGAACCACACGTCCAGCGTGTCGGACAGCTTGCGGTAATGCTCCACATCGTCGCCCAGCAGGTCCACCGAGTTCAGGCTGAACCACGCCTCGATGCCAGACTGCTCGACCAGCTTCGCCACCTGCTCCAGCAGCTCGGACGAGCGCGGGTGCAACTGCATCGTCTCCTTGTGCACGAAGAACGGCATCGGCACGCCCCAGTTGCGCTGGCGCGACACGCACCAGTCCGGACGGTTGCGTATCATCGCCTCCAGACGGGCGCGGCCCCAGGCCGGGAAGAACTGCGTCTGCTCGACGGCCTTGTTGGCCAGATCGCGCAACGTCTCGCCTTCGCCCTGCCCCATGCCGATGAACCACTGCGGCGTCGAGCGGAAGATGATCGGCGTCTTGTGGCGCCAGCAATGCGGGTAGCTGTGCTTGAGCTTTTCCTGGTGCAGCAGATGTCCGCTGGCTTCCATCGCCTGCAACACGATGTCGTTGGCCTTCCACACGAACACGCCCGCCAGCGGGGTCTCGCCCACGGCCGGCGTGGTCGAGATGAACTTGCCGTCGTCGCCGACCGGATTCTCGTTCGGCAGGTTGTAGCGCTGGCCGACCACATAGTCGTCCACGCCGTGCGCCGGTGCGGTGTGCACCAGCCCGGTGCCCGCCTCCAGCGTGACATGCTCGCCGCAGATGATGGGCACGATGCGATTCTGGAACGGATGCAACAGCGGCAGGTTTTCCAGCGCCGAGCCCTTGCACTTCGCGACCGTCTCGCCGCTCAGTTCGTAACGCTGCAGACAGGCTTCCATCAGTTCCGCGATCAGCAGCAGATAACCCTTTTCGGTCTTCACCAATGCGTACTCGTGTTCCGGATGCACGCTCACCGCCTGGTTGGCCGGCAGCGTCCATGGCGTCGTGGTCCAGATCACCGCGTACACCTTGGCATCGCCCGGCAACGACACGCCGAACGCCTTACCCAGCGCGATCTTGTCTTCCACCTCGAAGCCCACATCGATGGCCGGCGAGACCTTGTCTTCGTATTCCACCTCGGCCTCGGCCAGCGCGGACTGGCAGTCCAGACACCAGTTCACCGGCTTGCGGCCCTGATACAAATAGCCGTTCTCGTGGATCTTGCCGAGCGCGCGGATGATGTCCGCCTCGGTCTGGAAATCCATCGTCAGATAGGGCTTATCCCAGTCGCCCAGCACGCCCAGGCGGATGAAGTCCTTCTTCTGGCGTTCGATTTGCTCCTTCGCGTATTCGCGGCACAGTTCGCGGAACTGCGACGGCGGGATCGCCTTGCCGTGCTTCTTCTCCACCTGCAATTCGATCGGCAGGCCGTGGCAATCCCAGCCCGGCACATAGGGCGCGTCGAAGCCGGACAAGGTCTTGGACTTGATGATGATGTCCTTGAGGATCTTGTTCACCGCATGGCCGATGTGGATGTCGCCGTTCGCATACGGCGGGCCGTCGTGCAGGATGAACTGCGGCTTGCCCTTCTTGGCCGCGCGTATCTTCTGGTAGCGCTGCTGTACCAGCCATTGCGCCAGCATCTGCGGCTCGCGCTTGGAAAGGTCGCCGCGCATCGGGAACTTGGTGTCGGGCAGGTTCAGCGGATACTTCTTCTTGTCATCAGTCATGTTGTTCAAACCACTTTTTCGCATGCGCCACATCGAGCGCGATCTGTTTTGTCAAACTTTCCACATCCGGGTACTTCTCTTCGTCGCGCAGCTTCTGCAGGAATTCCACCCGCAGGTGGAGTCCATATATCTTCTGCGCGAACTCGAACAAATGCACTTCCAGCACCGGCTTCGCATCCCGCTTCACGGTCGGGCGCACGCCCAGACTCGCGACGCCCTGCAACACGCCCATCTCCTCGGCATGCACCTGCACCACATAGATGCCGGACAGCGGCGGCAGGTTGTGCTTCAGCTGGATGTTCGCGGTAGGAAAACCGATCTTCCCGCCCAGCTTGTCGCCATGCACCACGCGCCCGCTGATGCTGTAGGGCCGCCCCAGGTAATCGTGCGCCCGGCGCAACTGCCCCGCCGCCAGCGCCGCGCGTATGCCGGTGCTGGAGATGCGCACGCCGTCGTGCAATATGCTGTGCACCGCGCGCACCGCAAAACCGCGCTCAGCGCCTATCTTTTCCATCAGCCCGAAATCCCCAGCGCGCCCGCTGCCGAAGCGGAAGTCGTCGCCGATCAGCACGAACTTCGCATTCAGCCTCTCGTGCAGCGCATGGATGAAATCCGCCGCGCTCATCTTCGCGAACGCCGCGTCGAAGCGACACACATGCACGCGATTCACGCCCATCTCGCGGAACAACTCCAGCTTCTCGCGCAGGCTGGTCAACCGCGCCGGCGCCTGCTGCGGCGTGAAGAACTCGCGCGGATGCGGCTCGAAGATCACCACCGCCGTCTGCAAGCCGCGCGGCGCAGCCTCGCCGTACAATTCGTCAAGTAAAGCCCGATGCCCGAGGTGCACGCCATCGAAATTTCCGATGGTGAGGGCGACGGCCTGCGTGTCAGGGGAATAAAGTCCGCGTAGAATTTGCATAGGGGCGCGATTATACAGTGAGACGCGCCCTGAACGCCCACTCGAACACCAAGGACAAACACATGCTCGAATACCCACAGGTCGCCCTGGACTTCATGAACCACGACCACGCCGAATTCATCGAAATGCGCGAACAACTGCTAGCCGCGCTGGCGAAAGAAGGCACCACCGCCGAAGTTGACGCATTGCTGGATCGTCTGCTTGAACACACCCGCACCCATTTCGGCGAGGAAGAACGCCAGATGCGCGAAGCCCAGTTCCCGCCCTACCCGATGCACAAGGGCGAGCACGACCGCGTGCTGGCGGAGATGGAGACCCGCGTCGCGCAATGGAAACAGGGACGCGATGCGGAGGCGTTGCGCGGCTGGCTGGACAAGGACGTCGGCGACTGGTTCGTCAATCACGTCAGCATGATGGACTTCGTTACGGCGAGGTTTATTGCGGCGACGCAGGGATAGCAACAAGGTCCGTTCGTGCTGATAACCAGCGACTTGGCTGGCGTTTTTTGCCAGCTTAGTCGAATGGCTAGTAGTTACATCAGCTTGTCGAAGCATGAACTGCAAAAATCAAAACCGTCGGGGGTAGCCCGACAGCTAGTTCCTTTTCTTGTCTTGCCAGGAAAAGGAACCAAAAGAAGTCGCCCCCAGCTTGCCGCCGCTTCGCGGTTCCCTGCGTTGCTCAAACGGTCAGGCGGCTGCGGAACTCGCGCTACGCGCTCAGACAGTCCTCGCCGACTACCCCTGACCGTTTTCCGCTACTCGGCGGGCACAGGGGAAGGAAAACTCAACTTCAAAACCAAAACCATCAAAGCATATGGCGGGCTGTCGCCCGCTATTTGCTTCAACTATAAAGGCAAGCGTTCTAACGAGTTTAAAAAGGCAAATCTCGTTGAGCTAACTTAGTATCAATTTCAGTGGAAAATGCCTCGATCCTCTCGCACAACTCTTGTATCTCTTCGGTGGTAACCAAAATCGGGTTGCCCGCCTTGTCATGTCCACTTCGATGAACAATGTCATGGCGTTTAACGAGCGCATCATCAAACAGCTTGAAGCTAGGTGGCTGTATGCCGAGTCCTAATTTGAACAAAGGAACAACCTTATCCCATCGATGCCAAACAAGGTTTTGAAGATAACCCTTTACACGCTCCTTTAAGCCCTCATGCTGCTCGAAAATCTCGCCAAGCTTCATCGGCTGGTCTCGCAGAGCAGGGATTTTAGTCACAATATCACGCAAAGCCTTCTCTTCATGCTCAACGCAATAGTCCACAGTCTCCCAAAGAAACGCTTCAAGAGCTGCGACAGCCGCACCAAATACCAATTTCTTGGCTAAGAGCTTTGCAGCCTCGTCTCCTTCGAGTGTCAGCACACGTTGAGCGTGGTGCAATCGTTCCTTAAGTTTGCCCAATGGCTCATCCCGCGTCTTAAACCCAAGGTCAAATCGTTCGTCATAGTCGAAGTCATCGGGAGGGCCATAGTGAATCGGTGCCCACTGAACACCAACCTCATCGTGCATCTCATCAATAACTTCCTGAATTGAATCATCGCCTACAATTCCGGAGAATCGATTCGACAAAACATCTGCTGGATCATAAGGTCCGCCGTAGATAAAAAGATAGCCACCTTCCTGACTGTTATAGGGTGTCTCATGAGCGGGATCACAATAGCGCGCGCGAAACCATTCGCGCATAGCGGTGCGTTGTTCATCCTTATTTGCGGTTCGTAACCAATGATCCTGAGGATCAAATGGTTCTTCGCGTGGATTAAAAAATGGACTAAACGCGTCAGGCGGTAAATTTGACAATTCACAGTCATCAAAGGGGTCATAGCCCATTTTCAAATACCCTCCCAAGTCTTGTCGCTTACTTACTTATTTCACAGTGAAGGTTCTTGCACCCTCAGGGTGTTGACACCCTACCCGCCCGGCGGCTTTGGTTTTCCATGAGTTCGCCGCACCGCAACGATCAACCCTTCCAGAACTCCCCCTGCCCTTCGAACCTCCGCACCGCCTTGCGCAATTCACTTATCCGCCGCGCCTGCCCCTGCATCACCCAGTCCTTCGCCAGCACAACCGCCTCCGGATGCGCCGCGATCTCCGGCAGCACCGCCATGTCGTCCAGCAGGCGCTGGGCGACCGCGACGTCGTTGATGCGGCCGAGCACGTCCTGCACCTCGGTCAGTGCGGCGAAATAGGCCTTGGGTGTCTGCTTGCCGTAGAGAGCGGCGAAGAATTCCGAGCTGTAGCGGAGCTTTTTCGCGCAGATGCGCAGGGCGTGCAACTGGCCGTCGGCGGGCGATTCGACATGCACAGCCGCGCGGGCGAAGCGCCGCGACAGCTTGTTCAGCAGCCGCGTGGCGAATTCGCGCGGCCCGGTCTCGTCGCGCCGCGACCAGTACGGGCCGCTCATCCACAATGCGAAGCGCAGGATCAGGCGCTGCAGTTCGCGCGCCTCTTCCTCGCCGTGCAGTTCCAGGTGGCACATCGCGCGCCGCTGTTCGCTGGCCGCCAGCAGCGCCTGCAGGCCGGCATCGCCGGGCATGCGTTCGCGCATCGGCTCCAGCGTGCCGGCGATGAACACGTCCCAGTCGCGGATGCAGCCCAGCGACACGCCCAGCGCCGCGATCTCTTCGCTCAGTTCGGCCAGTTGTTCGTCGGCGCGAAAGCGCGCGGTCATGCGCAGCGCCACGCGCAGGCGGCGCAGCGCGACGCGCATCTGGTGCAGGTATTCGGGATCGTCGCTGGCCGTCGCACCGCGCAGGTTGGCCTGCAGGTGCAGCAGACAGGACCAGATCAGCCGCTGCAGGATTTCCGCCAGCATCCGCGCCCCGGCGAGGTCCGGCGCACCGCCCTTGACCGGGCTGTCGGCGCGGCCTTCCAGCAGCCGGAAGCCGTACTCCGCCTTGTTGACCACCTCCAGTTCGCAGGGCGCGACATCCAATATCGCCAGCGCCAGTTCGAACAGCTTGCCCGGTTCGCCCGACTTCAGCTCCAGTTCCAGTTCGCAGATCGGCAGGCTGTGCTGCTCGGTGCGTATCTCGCCTTGGTCCATGCAGACCTCGACGCAACTGCCGTGCCAGTCCAGCAGCCTGGTGGTGCGCGTGAAATCGGTGACGAACACCGGGCGCAGCTTCTTGCGCAGCGCAGGCGGCAGATGCGCGTCCCATTCCGACGACGGCGGGAATTCCAACGCCTCGCCGCCGACGGGTATCTCCCATTCGTTGCGGCTGTGCAATCCGGCCCTGACGTCGCCGCCGCCCTTCAGCGTCTGCAGCCATTGCCCGCCGACGCGGCGCAGCCGCAGCGCCATCGCGGCATGGTGCAGGTCGAGTTTGGGGGTGTCGAAATAAACGTTGTAGAGGCGGCGCGTGACCGGACGAGCGAGCTGATGCGTCTTCAGCAGCGCGTGGCGCTTCAGCCTTGCGAGATGCAAGGGCGCGATGCGCAGCTTGAGTTCAGTTTCGACGGCCATGTCTGTACGGGACAAAGATCGGGAGCGCCAACTATAACAGGCTGCGCTATAGTTCAGCGATGGCAAAAGTACGCTGTTTCCCGCCTATAGCGGATGAGCGCGCGCGCATCCTGATCCTCGGCAGCATGCCGGGCAGGGAATCGCTGCGCGCGAACCAGTATTACGCCCATCCGCGCAACGCGTTCTGGCCGATCATGGGCGAGATCGCCGGAGCCATGCCCGCCCTGCCCTACGAACAACGCACACTGAAGCTGAGAGCCGCGGGCATCGCGCTGTGGGACGTGCTCGCCTCCTGCATCCGTCCCGGCAGCCTGGATGCGGACATAGCCCCGGACTCCATCCACCCCAACGACTTCGCGGCCTTCTTCGAAAAGCATCCGCATATCGAACGGGTGTACTTCAACGGGACCATGGCCGAACATAGCTTCCGCAAGCATGTGCTGCCGCACCTCGATCACCTGCCGCTGCAATTGGAGCGCCTGCCGTCGACCAGCCCGGCGAACGCGTCGCTGCGCTTTGAGCAGAAACTGGAAGCGTGGAAGACCATCCTCGAAGGAGAACGAACATGAGCCTCACCGTCATACAGGCCGACATCACCACGCTCAAGGTCGATGCGATCGTCAACGCCGCGAACGAATCGCTGCTCGGCGGCGGAGGCGTGGACGGCGCGATCCACCGCGCCGCCGGACCGGAGCTGCTGGCCGAATGCCGGACGCTGGGCGGTTGCAAGACCGGCGAGGCAAAAATCACACGAGGCTACCGCCTGCCGGCGAAGTTCGTGATCCACACCGTCGGCCCGGTCTGGCATGGCGGCGGCGACGGCGAAGCGGCGCTGCTGGCTTCCTGCTACCGCGAGTCGCTGCGGCTCGCGGCCGCCCATGGCGCGGCATCGGTCGCCTTCCCCTCCATCAGCACCGGCGTCTACGGCTATCCCGTCGAGGACGCCGCGCGCATCGCCGTCGCGACCGTGCGCGCGATGCTGCCGGAACTGGAGGCGATACGCGAAGTGGTGTTCTGCTGTTACTCCGCCGGCGACGCGGCGGTCTACCGCGAACTACTCGTCGTCGATGCGGCCTGACCGGAGAGCCACCGCCCTGTGGCTGCTGGCCGCCTTGCTGGTCGGGCTGACCTGGGCGCTGCTGCCGCGCATCCCACAGCCGCTGCAATACCACGACTTCGCCGACCGCAGCACCTGCTTCGGCATCGCCGGCTGCTTCGATGTCGTCACCAACGCGCTGTTCGCGCTGGCCGGACTGGCGGGGCTGCGTTTCCTCTCAAGTGAAAGCGGGCGGCGCGCCTTCGTCGATGCGCGCGAGGCCCTGCCCTACCGCCTGTTCTTCTTCGCCGCTGTCCTGGTCGCCCTCGGCTCCGGCTACTACCATCTGGCGCCCGACAACGACAGGCTGGTCTGGGACCGGGCGGCGATCGCGCTGGCGCAGATGTCGCTGTTCGCCGCAGTCCTGTGCGAGCGCGTCAGCCTGACCGCCGGGCTGCGCCTGCTGCCGTTGCTGCTCGCCGCGGGGCTGGGCAGCGTGGCCTGGTGGGACTGGAGTGAGGCGCAAGGCGTCGGCGACCTGCGCGCCTACGGCCTGATGCAGTTCTACCCCATGCTGCTGATCCCGCTGCTGCTCCGGCTCTATCCGCCGCGCTACAGTGGCGACCGCGATATCCTCACAGTCATCGGCCTCTACCTGCTGGCGCTGCTGTGCGACCTCACCGATCACCGGATCGCCGAACTGACCGGCCTGTTCAGTGGACACACGGCCAAGCATGTCGTCGCCGCACTGGCGATGTACTGGGTCGTGGTCAGATTGAAACGCCGCCGCATACTGTGAAGCCCCCATTCCAGAAAAATGAAGATTGCCATCGAACGGCATAAGTCGTTTAATCGGCATCGGATAACAAAAACAATCTATCCACGAAAAACACGAAATGCACGAAATTGTTGGTGAGCGATATTTCGATAGTGCGTCTCGGCCATTTGCCTCGAACCATTTGATGTTTTTTTCGTGATTTTCGTGTCTTTCGTGGACAACGGTTTTTCAGAACCATGCAAGCCGCACCATTGAGAACGACAACATGCCCACATCGAAACTGACGCCCTCCGAACTGCGCCTGACCATAGACCCCGACACGCTCGGCTTCGCCGACACCTCCGAATTGCAGCAGCAGACCCTGCCCTGGATAGGACAGGAGCGCGCCGAAATCGCCGCGCGCTTCGGCCTCGGCATGGACCAGCCGGACTACAACCTGTTCGTGCTCGGCGAAGTCGGCAGCGGTCGCGCCTCGCTGTTGAAGCAGGCGATGCAGGCCGCCGCTGCCGACCGCGCCACGCCGCCCGACTTATGCTATCTGCACAACTTCGACACGCCCGAGCGTCCGCGCGCGCTGCGCCTGCCCGCCGGACAGGGCAAGCAGTTGCGCCAGTTCATGGTGCGCCTGACCAAGACGCTGCTGACCGAGATCCCGCAGCAACTGGACGGCCCCGACTTCAAAGCCGAGAGCGAGCGCATCCAGAAGAAGTACAAGGCCAGCGAGACCAAGGTCTACGCGGAGCTGGAAGCCTATGCCGAGGCGCGCAATTTCACGATGCACCGAGAATCCGGCCACCTGCTGTTCACGCTGCGCGGCAAGAAGGGCCACGCGCTGACCGAGGACGAGGTGCTGACGCTGTCGAAAGAGCGCCGCGCCGAGATCGCCGTGGCCGAGCAAGAACTGCGCGCGGAGATTGCGCGCTATTTCGAGAAGATCCGCCCGTTCGAACGGACGATGAGCGAAGCGCTGGCCGCGCTGCGCCGCCAGGTGGTCAAGCCGATGCTGGAGCACGAGCTGCAGGAGATACGCATAGGCCTGAAGAAGCAGATCAAGGACTCGGTCAAGCTGGGCGCGTATCTGGATCAGGTGATGCACGACGTGCTCGACAACATCGATCTGTTCAAGCCATCCGAGGACGACGAAGAGCTGCGCAAGGAGACGCTGATCAAGGTGCTGTCGCGCTACCGCGTCAACCTGGTCGTGGACAACGATGGGCTGGCCGGCGCGCCGGTGATCGTCGAGGAGAACCCTCTGTTCCGCTCTCTGTTCGGCAGCATCGAATACCAGTCCGAGAACGACGTGCTGATGACCGACTTCTCGCGTATCCGCGCCGGCAGCCTGCACAAGGCGCACGGCGGCTACCTGCTGCTGCACCTGCGCGACCTGCTGGCCGACGGACTGGTGTGGGAAAAGCTGCGCCGCGTGCTGCGCAGCCGCCGGCTGCAGATCGAGGAGCCGGGCACGACCTATGCGCCGATCTCCACGGTGTCGCTCGAACCCGAGGCGGTGGACGTCGACGTAAAGATCGTGCTGATCGGCTCGCGCGAACTGTATTACGCGCTGCAGGAAGAAGACCCCGAGTTCGCGCGCAGTTTCCGCGTCAAGGTGGACTTCGCCGACAGCTTCACCGCCAGCACCGAGACCCGACACTCCTCAGCCATCTTCGTCGCCCACACCTGCCGCAGACTGGGCCTGCCGCATTTCTCCGCCGCCGCGGTCGCGCGCCTGCTGGAGGACGGCCACCGCGAGGCGGACGACCAGTCGCGCCAGAGCGCGGTGTTCGCCCGCACCGAGGCGCTGGTGATGGAAAGCGCCGCGCTGTGCAACGCCCGCGCCGGACGCCTGGTCGAGGCGGCCGACATCGAGGCGGCGCTGGCGGCGCACAAGCTGCGCCACGACTATCCCGACCAGCGCCTGCGCGAGGCCGTCGCCGAGGGCGACCTGCTAATCGAGCTGCACGGCGAAAAGGTCGGCCAGCTCAACGGCCTGACCCAAGTCGATCTCGGCGACTACCGTTTCGGCTTCCCGGTGCGCATCACCGCGCGCACCCATGCCGGCGACGACGGCCTGCT
Organism: Gallionella sp.; assembly: GCA_023229845.1. Lineage (GTDB taxonomy): Bacteria > Pseudomonadota > Gammaproteobacteria > Burkholderiales > Gallionellaceae > Gallionella. The sequence goes on along the minus strand of JALNYK010000017.1, from coordinate 28,247 downwards.
GAACATCGAACGCGAAGTGGAGATGTCCGGCCCCATCCACGACAAGGGCGTGCTGATCCTGCAGAACTACCTGTCCGCGCTGTTCTCGCACAACGCGCCGCTCGCGCTGAACGGCTCCGTCGTGTTCGAGCAGGAGTACAGCGGCGTCGAGGGCGACTCGGCCTCCTGCGCGGAGCTGTACGCGCTGCTGTCGTCGCTGTCCGGCCTGCCGCTCAAGCAGGGCATCGCGGTCACCGGCGCGCTGAACCAGCACGGCGAGGTGCTGCCCATCGGCGGCCTGAACGAGAAGATCGAGGGCTATTTCCGCATCTGCGCAGCCGCCGGGCTGGACGGCAACCAGGGCGTGCTGATCCCGCGGCGCAACCGCCGCCACCTGATGCTGGACCGCGAAGTCGTCGAGGCGGTCGAACAGGGGCTGTTCCATGTCCACACTGTGGATCACGTCACCGAAGGCATCGCGCTGCTCACCGGAATACCGGCGGGCGAGGCCAACGACACCGGCAACTACCCGCGCGACAGCGTGCTGGGCCACGCCCAACGCACGCTGGTCGCCTATCGCCGCGCCTGCCATGCGTCGGAACACACCAAGACAGAGCGCAAGCGTCTGCGCTGAGCGAAAACCATGCAATCCGATTCTTTTGAAAAAGACGTCCGAAAACTGAAGCACCGCATCGAGAAACTGCTGGGCTGGACGGTCGAATCCCAGACCAGCCTCGAACCGGGCAAGCCGCATCTGGAGGAACGCAACGGGATACTCGCGCTGCATTTCGGCACGTCTTCGATACAGAGCGAGATGTCCATCGATGCCCCGGACGAACTGGTCATTCCCTATACCACCGACATGATGTGCTTTTTGCTGTTAGATCCAACGCCAGCGAGCATAGGCATGATCGGTCTGGGCGGCGGCTCGCTGGCGAAATATTGCTATCGCCACCTGCCGCAATCGGACATCACCGTCGTCGAGATCGACCCGGAGGTGATCGCGCTACGCAACGAGTTCGCGATCCCCGCCGACGACGCTCGCTTCAGGGTATTGCTGGGCGACGGTGCGGAATTCGTGAAGAGTGAGGCCGGGCGTTTCGACGTGCTGATCGCGGACGGATACGATGCCGGCGGACTGCCCGAGCGGCTGGGCAGCCGGCAGTTCTACGACGATTGTTTCTCGGCTTTGACCGAGGACGGCATCCTCGCGGTCAACCTGTGGTTCGGCCATGAACGCTACGACCAGAGCCTGGATCATCTGCGCGCCAGCTTCGACGACCGCGTCGTGGTCGTCGCCGCCGACGACAACCTGAACCGGGTCGCGTTCGCGCTGAAGTCGGACCGCTTCCCGCCTTCTGCCGCCACGGTACGTCACCACGCGAACCTGCTGGCGGCCCACGCGCTGAATTTTCAGGCCAAGTCCAACAAGCTGATCCGGGCCCTGTCCAGCCTCTCTGTTTGATCCAGTCGAATCGACGCAAGCCGCCTGACTATGGTCAGGCGCTTTGAGATTGATGTTTCAGTTGTTGCGCACAATCCAGCGCGGCCAGCTTGTAGCATTCGGCCAGCGTCGGGTAGTTGAAGACGTTGGCGATCAGGTCGCGCACGCTGCCGTTCAGATTCATCACCAGTTGCCCGATGTGGATGAGCTCGCTGGCCTGCTCGCCGACGATGTGCACGCCCAGCAGCTTTTCGTCGCGCGCATCCACGATCAGCTTCAGCAGGCCCTGCGCGTCGCCGATGATCTGGCCGCGTGCGCTGTCCCGGAAATAGGCGCGCCCGACCACACAGGGGATGTTGTCCTGTTTCAGCTCCTTTTCGGTCTTGCCGACATAGGAAATCTCCGGGATCGTGTAGACCGCCATCGGCAGGTTCTCCGCCGTCACATGCTGCTCGCCGCCGAAGGCGTACAGCACCGCGGCACGGCCCTGCTCCATCCCGGTCGATGCCAGCGCCGGACGGCCGATCAAGTCGCCCACGGCGTAGATATGCGGCACGGCAGTCTGGAAGTGGCGGTTGACCTCTATCCAGCCGCCTTCGACCTTGACGCCGGCGCGTTCGGCCTGCAGACCGGCGCTGTTGGGCTCGCGCCCCTGGGCGAAGAGCACGGCATCGGTGCGCATCTCCTTCCCGCTTTCCAGCACGGTGGTTATGCCCGCCGGTTCGCGGCGTATCTCCCTGACCCGCTCCTGCATGTGGAAGGTTACGCCCATAGAGAGGAAGCTCTCGGCCAGCACGCCGACCACATCCTCGCTCAAATAGGCCAGCAGTTGCGCATGGCTGTCGACCACGCTGACCTGCACGCCCAGCGCGGCGAATATCGAGACGAATTCGCAGGCGATCACGCCGCCGCCGACGACCAGCAGGCTGTCCGGCAACTGGCGCAAGTTCAGGATGGAGGTCGAGTCCAGCACGGTTTTCTTGTCGAACGGGACATCGGGCGGGCGGCGCGGGCGTGAGCCGGCAGCCAGCACGATGACGCCGGCGGAGATCATGCGCGCGTTGCCGCCGGCATCGACCACCTGCATCGTATGCGCATCGACGAACGAGGCCTCGCCGGGGATCAGTGCGACGCCGGAGCTCAACAAGCGTTGCAAGATCACCGATTCCTGCTGCGCGATCACCGCCTCCTTGCGCCGCACCGCATCGACCAGCAGGCCTCGGCGGGTTCGCCCGTCCGACGCGAACGCTTGGCGCATGCCGCCCTGGCCTGAGCGCGATAGCAGGTAGGCCATTTCGCGCATGGCCTTGCTGGGTATCGTGCCGGTCTGCAACCCTGCGCCGCCTATCCTGGGCTTGCGCTCGACGATGGCGGCGCGCTTGCCCATGCGTGCCGCCTGCCAGGCCGCGTGCTGCCCGGCAGGGCCGGAACCGATGATGAGTACGTCGTAATCCATGTGCACGATCCTTTATCGAAAATCAAATGGCTGCCCGTAAGCGCACCTGCGCATTAACGAGCAGCGGGTATGTCCACGATTGTCAGAAAATCCGCCGGAGCTATCCCCCATTTTTCCCCGGATTCGAAACCGACGATCCGGTCCGCAGACTGCCGCGACAGATCGAGGTCGTATGGTTCGACCCTGCTCCGCTTGCCGGTGTCGTATACGACCCTGACCACCGGGTTCAGCAGGCTCGCGCCGGAATGTTCGACCACGATCGCCAGCAAATCGCTCTCCAGCCTGACCAGCGTGCCCAACGGGAAAATGCCCACGCTGCGTATGAAATGGCTCACCAGTTCCTCGTTGAAATACTGCCCGCTCCATTCCTGTATCTTGCGGATCGCCATGACGGGCGCCATCGGCCGATGATAGACGCGTACGGAAGTGATCGCATCATAGACATCGACGATAGAAGCCATCTGACCGAACTGGGAGATCTGGTCTCCCTTCAGGCCGCCCGGGTAGCCGGAACCGTCATAGCGTTCGTGATGCTGGGCAGTCACCTGCAGAGAGATAGGCGAGATCCAGGAAACCTTGTCGAGAATATCCACCCCCTGCTGCACATGCTGGCGCATCTCGTCGAACTCGCTCTCAGTCAGTCGATCCGGCTTGTTGAGGATCGCATCGGGCACGCGCATCTTGCCGATGTCATGCAGCATGCCGCCGACACTGATCTGTCTGGTGATGTCGTTGCCCAGTTTCAGCGTTCGGGCAAATGAGGTGAGCAACGCGCATACGTTCACCGAATGCGCAAAGGTGTATTGATCCTTGGTGCGTATGCCGCCGAGTTGTATCAGTGCTCCCGAGTTCCGGAAGACCGAATCGACGACACCCCGAATCGCCGGTTCTATGCTTTCCATTTCGGAATGTTTGCCGAGACGGATATCCGACATCACCTCCTGTATGGTCTGATGAGCTTCCCTGTGTATCTGCGCGGCGGAGGCCAGTTCTTCGCGTGTCGTTATGCCCTGCGCCGCCCCTTTCGCGCCGGGCGATTCGGCGATCTTGAGCAATGCGGCCTCTACCGTCAGGCGCACCTCGTCTTCGGTAGCCGCATTGGGGGCATCGTCACCCATGCCGGAATCGATATAAACGGACGAGACCCCCAGTTCGACCAGCTTGTCCACTTCCTTGCCCGACTGGACCTTGAACCTGGTCGGATACAGGGGATGGGCGACCCAGCTGCAGTTGAGGTCATGCACATACATGCCCGGACGCAACTCCCGTATGTCGATTTTCTTGATCACAACAGCCCTCCTTGCCCTGTGCGAACCGATGTCTCCGCCGACACCTGCTCCGACTTCATTGCCGCTGATTATGCTCCAGCGCCGGGGAATATACATGCGCAGCGATGATGATGCGGAATAGTAATCGCCCTATGGAAAGCGAATGGGAACAGGCATAAACTACCCGCGCAGATTGCGCTTGGGGAATATCCTGTACCGACTAAGGCTCGCGACCATGATCTGCAATTCTCAATCCAACCGTAAGCAAAGGATGAGGCATGGGTCCGAATACAGCGCGCGGCGACATCATCCGCGATTACCGTAATCGTCAGGAGTGAGCGATGCTTACCCCGCTCTCCCGTCGTCTTCCTTTCGGATTGTGTTTCTACTGTTTCAGTTTCCGCATAGACGAGGCCAATCTGCGCATCCGTGCCGAGCAACTCCGCACCAGGATGTCGATGTATCCTTCGCTGATCCTGAGCCAGATCGTTCTGCAACCGCTGTTTGTCTGGCTGTACTGGAATCACGCTCCCCATTACTGGCTGCTGTTGTGGCTCGCGACTTTCTATGCGTTTCATGCGGTGGAACTGGTCAAATGGAAGCGGGACAAGAGCAGGCTGGATACGCTAGCCGAATGTGTGGATTGGCATGTCCACTTCACCGTCTTCGCACTCGGGGGAGGGCTTCTGTGGGCAGTAGGCGCCATCGTTTTTTTTCCGATCGATATCAACGAACAGAGCGTCCTGATCAGCGTGATGCTGGGACTGTCTGCCGGCGCGGTCACGATGAATCCGGTGCATCCTCCGTCGTTGTATGGCTTTGTGCTGGGCCTGATGGTTCCGCTGATCGCGCAGGTGGCGCTCGAGAACGACACACATCACTGGTTGCTGGCGCTGATGCTGTTCGTGTTCACCGCGGTTACCATGTATGCAGGGCATGGATTGAACCGGACCTTCGTGCTTTCACTCCGGCAGCGTTTCGAAAACTCCGATCTGCTCCAGCAACTGTCGCGGCAAAAAGCCGAGACTGAAGAGGCCCGCAATCAGCTGGAAAAGGCAAACATCGAGCTGAACAAGGCGCTCCGGCAACTTAAAACGGTCAACACCTCGCTGGAGCAACGGGTGGACGAGCAGACGCAACAGAACATCGAGAAGGAGCGACTGCTGATCCAGCAAAGCCGTAGCGCCGCAATGGGGGAGATGATCAGCAACATCGCCCACCAGTGGCGTCAACCTTTGAGCACGCTGGGGCTGGTGGTGCAGAACATCATGCTGGATTACCGGGAGAACGAGTTGAACCGGGAATCGTTGGAGAAATATGTCGACACCGCGCAGCAATGCGTGACGCAGATGTCCGAGACGATAGACGACTTCCGCAATTTCTTCCGCCCCGACAAGGCCAAGGTGCGGTTCAACCTGCATCAGGCGGTCAGCGACTCCCTGCAACTGCTGGAAGCGACGCTGAAAAACAACAACATTCAGGTCGCGATGGGCAAGGACCTGGGGCTGGAGGCCTTCGGTCATGCCAACGAATTTTCCCAGGTCATCCTCAACGTGCTGGCGAACGCCAAGGATGCGCTGGTGGACAACCAGCCGCATCAACGCAGGATAGAAGTCGAACTCAGGGAAACCGAATATACCGGGCTAGTCGTCATTCGCGACAACGCGGGCGGCATCCCGGATGGGGCGATGGAAAAAATCTTCGATCCCTATTTCACCACCAAGGCCAGCGGCACCGGAATCGGCCTGTACATGAGCAAGACCATCATCGAAAAGCACATGGACGGCAGCATCGTCTGCCGCAACACTGCCGATGGCGCGGAATTCACGATCAGCATTCCGCTGAGGTCGGGCGCCGAAAGCGGAACGGAGAAGACATGACGAACAATCATCTGGCAGAACTGGTCATCCTTTATACCGAGGACGATCCCAGCATCCGCAGTCAGGTCGCGCACTTTCTGTCGCATCGATGCGCCCGTCTGATATTGGCGGAGAACGGCCGCGAAGCCCTGGAGCTTTACCGTGCCCAGCGCCCGGACATGATCGTCAGCGACATCATGATGCCGGAGATGGACGGTCTGGAATTTGCCGCAACGGTCAAGGCCGACAGTCCGGCCACACCCATCATCCTGACGACAGCCTTTAACGATACGGATTATCTGCTTCGTGCGATCGGCATCGGCATCGACGAATATGTGCTCAAGCCTATCAATCTGGAGAAACTCCAGGCTGCAATCTCCAGGCAGGCGGAGATCCTGTTCAATGCACGCGCCTTTGTCGCCAGCAAGGCGCAACTCGAAGCCTATCATCAGGCGGCAGAGGAAGAACGCAGGTTAGTCGCCGACCTGATGCTGCGCATGATGCGTCCGGAACGTCTGGCCGACCCGCAAATCCAGTACTGGCTCCAGCCCACCGATGTCGTCGGAGGCGACCTGATCGCTGCCTCGCGCACGCAGGACGGAAGGCTATACGTGATGCTGGCGGATTCGACCGGACACGGCCTGCCTGCCGCACTCAACCTGCTGCCGATAAACCACATTTTCTACAGCATGGTGGAAAAAAGCCTGCCGGTTCCCTTGATCGTCGAGGAGATGAACTGGGCGGTCAAAGAGCAATCTCCGATCGACCGCTATGTGGCCGCGCTGATCGCCTGCATCGACAACCGCAACCATGTGGTCGAAGTCTGGAACGGCGGCATTCCGGCGGCATTGCTGGTCGGCCCGAACGGCGACGTCGCCCACTCGTTCAATTCGGTCAATCTGCCGCTGGGCATACTCGACCGCACGTTCACCGCACAGACCGAAATTTTCCAGTGGAGCGAGCACAGCCAGCTGGTCGTCTATTCCGACGGGATACCGGAAGCGGAAAACGAAAGCGGCGAAGCTTTCGGCAGCAACAGCATCAAGGAGATCATCAAGAAGAACCTCGCGAACGAACGCTATGAAGCGCTGCGTGCAGCATTGAATAACCATCTCGGATCAAGGCATGCCTTCGACGACATCACGCTGCTGATGGTCGACTGCCCGACCTGAGCAGTTTCTGCGACATGCGCCGTGTCAGGCCCATCGCTCTCGCAGAGAGATTGCGACATCGGTTCCAGACAGCTATGACCACGATGATCGCAGAATTATTTGCCCTCAACCAACAGACGAAACACCTCCATCTCACGGTCTGCAAGCGAGGTCTGAGGCAACTGCAAATTCGACGACTCAAAGTCCATGGCTATTTGCTCGACCACCGCCGGATCCAGGTATTTTCCTCCTGCACTCACCTTGCGTATCGCCGCCAACAGCTGTTCAGGATCGCTATCCTTGGTAAGCAGGCCGGAAGCTCCGGCTTTAATGACGCGCATTGCGACTTGCACATCGTTGTGCATGGTATAGACCAGAATGGGGAGCGTTGCGCGGCATAGCTTGACGCGTTCGATCAGCTCTACGCCGCTTATGCCCGGCATATTCATATCGAGCAACAGCAGATCGAACTGGCCATCACGCACCCGATTCAATACCTCTTCGCCGTTGACTGCCTCTCCAACCAGCTCAACATCGGGCGCAAGCGCCAGAACATACCCGGTGATCTCGCGCACGACAGGATGATCGTCGGCCATGACAAGGCGGATCATGGATAGTCACCCTTCATGGATGGTCACCCTTCATATCGGGGAGATTTCGATTATTGGGCACAACAAAGGATATCTGCGTTCCCTGCTGCGGTGCGCTATGGATATCCACAGCGCCCCCCAGTGCGATGGCACGTTCACGCATTCCAAGCAGGCCGAAGGATTTGGGCTTGTGACTGGCCGTGCAATCGAACCCGTTGCCGTTATCCTTCACGGTAACGAAAAAATTGCCGGCATCCTGCCCAAGGACAACTTCAACCCGGCTTGCTTCGGCATAGCGAGCCGCGTTGGTCAGGGCTTCCTGCACCACGCGAAATGCCGTCATCTCAAGCACCTCGTCCAGATGAACTTCTGTTTCTGCCGCATGCAAAACACAGGGAGTGCCGGTATGTTCGGCAAATTCATCGCATAACCATCTGATGGCGGGAACAACACCCATGTCAAGCGCAACGGGACGCAGATTGGTCACGACGTGGCGCGTACATCGAATGGACTGATCCAGCAGCCCGGTGACCCTGCTTATGATGGTTTTCAGTTCCGCGTCGCTTTCGCCCAGCTTGATGCGCATCAGTGAAATGTTCATGCGTAATGCGGTCAGCAGTTGGCCCAACTCATCATGCAGCTCGCGGGCAATCCGTTTGCGCTCGTCGTCGCGCACCATCTCGCTCTGCAGGATCAGGTTGCGCAGCAACTGCTGGGACTTGATGAGCTCGAGTTCCGCGCGCTTGCATTGGGTGATGTTGAGGATAACGCCGCCCCAGACCACCGAACCGTCCTCCTGCCGGTGCGGCGTGGCACGCAAGCTGAGCCACTTCCCGTGCTGAGTCGCGGTATTGATGCGCCCCTCCCAGTCCCATACTTCCAGGGTTCGCGCGGATATGGCCCGGCTGGCCTCGAAACCCGGCGCGTCTTCGGCATCCACGCAGCCGTACAGCGACTCCGGTTTGCTCATTAGCTCGTCTGCCGTCGCGCCGAACAACGCGGCTACGCCTACGCTGACATACGGCAACGAGACCTCGCCGCCCTCGCCCACCGCCATCTCGAACACCGTGCCGGGCAGGTTGCCGACCAGCGCGCGCAGCCGGACATCGTTTTTGCGCAGCTTCTCTTCCGCCTGCTTGCGCTTGGTGATATCGACCAGCGTCGAGCGGCTCATCAGGTAATTGCCGTCGGCATCGTAAATGGCAGTCGCGTTGATCAGCACGGAAAACAGCGTGCCATCCTTGCGCATCTGTTCGCTCTCGATGTCGCGGACAAATCCCTGCTGCTTCAATTGCGAGAAGGTTCTCTGGAAATCCGGAATGCGCGCGGGCGAAATCAACTCGGTAAATTTCATTTTTCCGACCACCTCGTCCCGCGTATAGCCCAGCCACGCAAGTTCGGTGTCGTTGATGCTGCGAACGATGCCGTCCGCATCCAGAGAGTGGTAACCGCAGGGGGCCTGGTTGTAAAGGCCTTCGATTTCTTGCGCCGACTTGTGCAGCTTTTCCACCGCCTGATCGTGTTCGATGCGCAAGCGCAGCGCCGATATCCCATAGGACATGTTGTCTGCGAGTTCCTCCAGCAGCGCCACCTCGCTGGAATTGAAGGAATCGGATGCGGCGGAATAAATGGACAGAGTCGCAAATGTTCGCCCATAAATCTTGAGCGGCAAGGCGATACTCGAGCGGTAACCGCGCGCCAACGCAGCCTCGCGCCATGGCGCCAACAGGGGATTATTCTCGAAATCATGGTTGATTTGCGTAGCGCCTGTTCTTATTGCGATGCCGATGGGGCCGCGTCCCCGTTCCGTATCGTCGGCCCAGCTGATGTTGGCGTTGTTCAGGTAGCCATCCTCGAAACCGCATTGCGCAACCGGATGAACGCTTTTCTCCTGATCGTACTCGGCCATCCCTATCCAGGCCATGTGGTAACCGCCTGTTTCCACGACCAACTGGCAGATTTTCGCCAGCAGCGGTGCCTCTTCAGCGGCATGCACCAGCACCGTATCGCAGGCACTCAACAGCCTGAGCGCCCGGTTCAGCCTGTGCAGCTCTGCCGCCGTCTGCTTGCGCTCGGTGATATCGCGCACCGTGGCTTGCAAAAACAGCTCCCCTCCCACCTCCTGGCGGGTTATCTGCACATCGGCAGAAAACGTTTCGCCGTTCAGGCGCTGGTGCTCCCATTCAAAAGAATTGGAGCCATCGCGAATGGCTATCGCAAGCATTTCCTGCGCCCTCTCGCTGGAGAGGCGTCCGTCCGGCTGCCGCTCCGGCGAAACGTCCCACGGCCCAAGCGCGGTGAATTCGGCGAGGCTGGCTGCGCCGAACAATTGCAGGGTCGCCTGATTCGCAGCGGTGAATTTCCAGGATGGCGGCGCAGCCAGCATCAGGGCATCGCGCGAGCTCTCGAACAGCAACTGATGTCTTAGCGCGCTAATTCGCAGCGCTTCTTCCGCATGCTGGCGCTCGGCTTCGTTCTCCTGCTGCATGGCCTGCTCGGCCATCTTGCGCTCGGTGATGTCTCTGGCAAAGCCGGCGGTGCCCAGAACATTGCCTTGCGCATCGATAATGGGAGTCTTGTATGTTTCCACCCAGTGAACCGTATTGCCATCGAATGCCGATTCCTCGACATGCTTCTGTTGCCTTGCCTCCATCACCTCGACATCGTCGGCGCGGTATTTTTCCGCCAGTTCTTGCGGTTGCAGATCGAGATCGGTCTTGCCCGCGACCTGACTGGCATCCTCCAGACGGAGATAATCGGCGAACACCTTGTTGATCGTGATGTAACGGCCTTCGGTGTCTTTCAGCCAGGTCAGATAGGGCGAGTTGTCCAGAATGGCACGCAGATTCGCTTCGTTTTTCAGCAACGCTTGTTCGGCCATTTTGCGCTCGGTGATGTCGCGGCTTGAAGCAAAAAAAAGATTCCGCCCGTCTATCTGGACACTGGAAGTGCTGATTTCGATATCGATCAGCGTGCCGTCTTTGCGCCGGTGCCTGGTTTCGAACACCGCGCTCTTGCCGACCATGGATTTGAACTGCGCCCGCAGTTCTTCCTTCGTCCATTGCACATTCCAGTCGGCCACGTTGAGGCCGAGCGCCTCCTCTGCGGTATAGCCCAGCATGCGGTAGAACGCATCGTTGGCTTCCAGCAGATTTCCTTCGACATCCATTACATGGATGCCGTCCTTGGCGTTCTTCATCAATGCCCGGTTGCGGCGCAGCAGCGCCTCGGTTTCCTGCTGCAAACGCCGGGTTTCTTCGCGTTGCGCAGAGGCGGTCATGACGCGCTCGACCACCGTCGGCAGCAGGCGAAGGTAGAGTCCGGCGGTGTCCTTGACCAAATAATCGGCAGCACCCTGCTTCATCACATCCACCGCTACCGCCGCGTTGCGTTCACCGGTCAGCATGACGATGGGTATGGACGTGTCCGCACATTCGGGCAGCCTCTGCATGAAGCTGAGTCCATCCATATCCGGCAGGTTGTAATCGAGCAAGATCAGGTCGGGGCGTTTCGAGTCGGCATCGGCTAGGTAGGCAAAGCCGACCTCCGCCGTCGCGGCCATTTCCAGGCGGAAGTCGTTGCCGCTATCCCTGAAGACGCGCCGATAGAGGAGCTGATCGTCAGCGTTGTCGTCGATGACGAGTATGGTTGCGCTCATGGGCGGCTCTATTTGATGCTCTTGGGCAAGATGGCAACGTTGAGCCAGTAGTCGGAAAGCCGTGCAATCGCCTGTATGAACCCCTCGAAATTCACCGGTTTCTGCACGTAGGAATTCGCCCCCGCGGAATAGCACTCCTCGATATCCAGTTCGGAATGGGAGGTCGTCAGGACCACGACCGGAATCTTGCGTAAATCCCGATTCTCCTTGATGGTGCGCAGCACGTCCCTCCCGTCCACGCCGGGCAGATTCAAGTCGAGCAGGATGATGCCGGGGCGAGGCGCCGCGTCGGGTGCGGAAAACTCGCCGCGCTGAAAAAGGTAATCGAGCGCCTGATCGCCATTGGTGCAACGCCGCACCGGATTGGCAAGATTGGCCTTGCCGAAGGCGCGCATGGTGGCAAAGTAATCGTCGTCGTTATCCTCGACGATCAGCATAAGTTGAGTCTCGTTCGTTGCCACTATTTCCCTCGCTCAAAGTAAAGTAAAACGCCGTTCCCTCTCCCGGGACGGATTCCAGCCAGATACGGCCGCCGTAGCGCTCGATGATTTTCTTGACGATGGTCAGGCCGGCGCCGGTGCCCCCGCCGTATTTGTTTTGTTCATGCAGCCGCTTGAATATCCGGAAGACATTCTCGCGATGGTGCGGCTGGATGCCGATGCCATTATCCCGGACGTAGAAAACCGGGACGGCCCCGCTGCGGTCGCAGCCGACCTCTATCCACTTCGAAGGCTTGTCGTTGTATTTTGCCGCGTTGGTAAACAGGTTCTGGAACACCTCGCCGATACGGATGGCGTCGCCTTTCACCATTCCCAGGGGGCCGTTGCGGCGCAGTTCTATGCCTTCTTTCGTCCATAAACGGCTCAGGTCTTCCGCCACCGCATCGACCACGGCATCCACATCGACCTTGTCTTTGACCAGTTCCGTTACGCCCAGACGAGAGTAGGCCATCAGGCTGTCGATCAGCGTGGATAGCCGTTCCGCCAGCCGCTGGATGCGGTCTATGTATTGCCGACCGCTCTCGTCCAGCTGAGCCGCATGGTCTTCCTTGAGGAAGCTGGAATAGTTGTGTATGCCGCGCAGCGGTTCCTTGAGGTCGTGCGCTGCGATGTAGGTGAATTCGTCCAGCGACTTATTGAGTTCCGCCACGCGCGCTTCCTGATATTTGGCCTCGGCCAGTTCGGCGGCGAATTTGGCTCGGTAGCGATGCATGCCCTCGATGGAGGCGCTCACGATAATTCCATCCATAAGGAATACCATGTTCGACCAGAAACTCGTATGCAAGGCTGCGCTTGAAAACGAAAAATAGGGAGGCGTAAAAAAATACGTGGCAAATATCAAGCCGATGCTCGTCACGAGCAGACCGGGCCGGAATCCGCCCACCACCGCGGCGAGCGTGACCGCCGGGAAAAAAGTCACATACTGCAACCCGGCATCCACGGGAGCCATCAGCAACCGCACCACAAGCGCAATGCTTATCAGCGCGACTGCGATCAGGTAGGTAGCCATGACGCCGCGCTCGGACCGGGATTGGAAAATCCGCTGCTCGATGTCGTGAACGTGCGCTTTAAGCTGCTGGAACACCTGTTTCATCCCCCGCTCGATCAGCAACGCGATCACCCCTCCGCCGAATGCTCATCGACCATGGATTCCGCCGGATGGCAGTCCAGTCCGAACGCCTCGGCGACTTTTCTGTGGGTCAGCTTGCCGTCGGCGATATTGAGCCCCTTCAGCAACGCCGGCGATTCCTGCAGTGCCCGCCGCCATCCCCTGTTCGCCAGCTGCAACACATAGGGCAAGGTCGCATTGGTCAGCGCCAGCGTCGAGGTGGTCGGCACGCCGCCAGGCATGTTCGCCACGCCGTAGTGGATCACGCCGTCGACGACGAAGGTCGGGTTCTCGTGCGTGGTCGGATACATCGTCTCTACGCAGCCGCCCTGGTCGATCGCGACATCGACGATCACCGCGCCCTGCCGCATGGTCTTCAGGTCTACACGACGGATCAGCCGGGGCGCTATCGCTCCGGGAATCAGCACCGCGCCGATCACCAGATCGGCGCCGGCGATCTGCTCCAGCAGGTTGTGGTGGTTCGAGAAAATCAGTTGCACGTTGGCGGGCATCACGTCGCTCAGATGGCGCAGCCGCTCCAGCGACACGTCGAGGATCACCACGCTTGCGCCCAGTCCGGCCGCCATCTTCGCCGCATTCACACCGACCATGCCGCCGCCGAGGATCACCACCTTCGCCGGCGGCACTCCGGGCACGCCGCCCAGCAGGATGCCGCGCCCGCCGTACAGTTTCTCCAGATACTTCGCACCTTCCTGCACCGCCATGCGCCCGGCCACTTCCGACATCGGCGTCAGCAACGGCAGTTCTCCGGAAGGCAGCTCGACCGTCTCGTAAGCGATACACACCGCGCCGGATGCGATATGCGCGCGGGTCAGCGCCTCGCTCGCGGCGAAATGGAAATAGGTGAAGATCACCTGACCGGGACGGATGCGCGGCCACTCCGGCGCGATCGGCTCCTTGACCTTCACGATCAGGTCGGCAGCCGCCCACACTGCATCGGCATCGGCCGCGATCCGCGCGCCGGCCGCGACATATTGCTCGTCGGCAAAGCCGCTGCCCTGCCCCGCACCGGTCTCGACGACGACCTCATGCCCTGCCGCGACCAAAGCCTCTGCACCCGCAGGCACCAGCGACACGCGGTTCTCGTTGGTCTTGATCTCTTTCGGTATGCCGATCTTCATCTGATCCTCTGTCGCCCTGAAATCGAACTGCTACATCACCACCGGGCTGTCCGGCATCTCGTTGGGTTTGTCGCTGCGAGGCGGGAAGTGCTTCACCAGATGGTCGCCGACCGCGCGCACCCCGGCTAGCACGCCGGCCTCGAAGCGGCCGTCGCGGAATGCAGCCTCCATCTCCTGACAGATTTCCTCCCAGACCGGCTGACCGAGCTTCGCATGGATGCCACGGTCGGCGACCATCTCCACGTCATGATCGGCCAGCAGCAAATAGATCAGCACGCCATTGTTGTGTTCGGTGTCCCACACGCGCAATTCCGAAAACACCTCGACGGCGCGCTCACGCGCGGTCTGCCCGGCCAGCAGCGGCTGCCAGTCCAGTGCGGCCTCGACCGCGAAGCGTATCTGCCCGTCGTGCTGCATCTCCGTCGCGGCGATCGCGCGCTCTATCGTCTCCAGCGCGCGCGGTGGCAGCACGCGATGCACGTTTGCGCGTCCGCTCGACAGGTGCCGCATGATGCGTTTCAAATCCATATCACCCCATCCGTAGGGGCGCGATTTATCGCGCCCAAATTGATTACCGTACCCCAAAGGGCGCGATGAATCGCGCCCCTACCAACGACCAGACGCTCCGCCACCACCGAACCCACCGAACCCACCGCCGAAGCCGCCCCCTCCAAATCCACCGCCGAATCCGCCCCCGCGATGGCCGCCGAAGCCGTGGCGCATGCCGCCCAGCAAGACGAACACGAAAGCCATCACTCCGGCCAGCAGCGCCATCAGCAAGGGTACTGCCGTCAGCCATGCCACCAGCCCCAGTCCGCCGCCGGTCAGCAGTGCCGCGGGGAAACGCCCGAGCAATGATCGCAGTATGCCGCCGATGACGACCACCGCACCGAACGCGACGAACAACAAAGACTCGATGTCGCCCTTGTCGCCTGACGTGCCACGTTGCGGCTCGGGCAAGGGTTCGCCCTCGACCACCTTGATGATCGCCGCCGTGCCTGCGTCCAGTCCCTGATAGAACTCGCCGCGTTTGAAGAACGGCGTGATGATCTCGGCGACGATGCGCTTAGCGGTCGCGTCGTTCAGCGCGCCTTCCAGCCCGTAGCCGACCTCGATGCGCATCGCACGATCCTCCTTCGCGACCAGCAGCAACACGCCGTCGTCCACGCCCTTGCGCCCGAGCTTCCATGCCTCGGCGACGCGGATGCCGTATTGCTCTATGGTCTCGGGCTGGGTGGTCGGCAGGAGCAGCACCGCGACCTGCGCGCCCTTCTTCGCCTCGAATGCGGCGAGTTTGGATTCAAGAGACTGGAGCTGTTGCGCGTCCAGCGTGGAAGTGAGGTCGGTGACGCGCGCGGACAGCGCCGGGACGGCGACCTCCGCCTGCGCCGCCCCGGCCAGCAGCAGCGCAAGCAGGAAGACTCGCGCCAGGATGTTCATTTACTTCGCCGGTGCGGCGGCGGGTTGAGGTGCCGAGAAATCCACCGCCGGTGGAGCCGAGATCGCCTTCTCGTTCTCCACGGTAAACGAAGGCTTGACCGCGTAGCCGAACAGCATCGCCGTCAGGTTGGTCGGGAAGGAACGCACCGCGACGTTGTATTCCTGCACCGCCTCGATGTAACGCTTGCGCGCCACGGTGATGCGGTTCTCCGTGCCTTCGAGCTGCGCCTGCAGATCGCGGAAGTTCGCATCGGACTTCAGCTGCGGGTAGTTCTCCGACACCACCAGCAAGCGGCTCAGCGCCGAGGTCAGCTGCCCCTGCGCCGCCTGGAAGTTGGCGAAGGCCTGCGGATCGTTGACCAGTTCCGGCGTCGCCTGGATGCTGCCGACCTTCGCGCGCGCCTCGGTGACGCCCAGCAACACCGCCTGCTCCTGCGCCGCATAACCCTTCACCGTGTTAACCAGATTGGGGATCAGATCGGCGCGCCGCTGGTACTGGTTCAGCACCTCCGCCCAACTCGCCTTGATCTGCTCGTCTGTCGTTTGAAAAGTGTTATAGCCGCAACCGCTCAACAGCACCGTCAGCAAAACCATCCACAGGACACGCATCGTCAACTCCTCAAGATTGAACACGCAGGAAATATAGCACCAATCCCCACCCGTAGGATGGGTTGAGCGTAGCGATACCCATCATGCGCACCACCTCCCGTAGGATGGGTTGAGCGCAGCGATACCCATCATGCACACCACCTCCCGTAGGATGGGTTGAGCGCAGCGATACCCATCATGCACACCACCACACTCAAGATGGATCGAGCGCAAATGGTTGAGCATAACCACACCCCTCGCTATCATGCCCCATGACCAATTACCGCCGCAGCGACGTCGCCGGAGCGAGTTACTTCTTCACGGTGAATCTTGCAGACCGGTCGCAATCCCTGCTGACCGACAACATCGCGTTGCTGCGCAGCGCGTTCGAATACGCCCGCGAGCGCTACCCATTCTCTATTGATGCCGTCGCGATATTGCCAGAGCACCTGCACACCATCTGGACCTTGCCCGAAGGCGACAGCGATTTCGCGTTGCGCTGGCGGTTAATCAAGACTGTGTTTTCACGCAACTTGCCGCACGGCGAACACCGTTCGGACAGCCGCCAAGGCAGAGGTGAGCGAGGTATCTGGCAACGTCGTTATTGGGAACACCTCATCCGCGACGAAGCGGATTTCTCGCGCCATGTCGATTACATCCATATAAACCCGGTCAAGCATGGTTTGGTGTCGCGCGTCGCCGATTGGCCGCACTCGTCGTTTCATCGATACGTGCGGGCGGGCGTGTTGCCGGTTGATTGGGCGGGCGATGAGGGTGTGAATTGGGAGTGTAGCGAACGCAAGGATTGATGGGTATCACTGCGCTCAACCCATCCTACGCGTTACGCACGCTAAATATAGGGGGTGAATATTCAAAAACAACCCACATATAGTGCTTCGGGTAATTTTGCCCTTAACTAGGAAATCAATATGGCACACCAGCATGTTGTACAACGGGACGACGGCACTTGGGCCGTGAGAGGCGAAGGTAACGAACGTGATACCTCGCGTCATGATACACAGCAACAAGCCCAAGAGCGCGCGAAAGAAATAGCGACAAATCAAGGTGGGGATGTTATTACACATGGTCGCGACGGTAAGATACGAGCGCGAGATAGTTACGGTAATGACCCGTTCCCTCCACGTGGATAAACGCAAAGTAAGTCCTCAAAAAGACCGCTCAGAAATGAGTGGTCTTTTTTGCTCACCACTTTAGACCGCCTGTCCCGCCGCATAGCCGGAGGCCCACGCCCACTGGAAGTTGTACCCACCGAGCTGCCCGGTGACGTCGACGACCTCACCGATGAAATACAGCCCCGGCACTTCGTTGCATTCCATGGTCTTGGACGACAACGCGTGCGTGTCGACGCCGCCACAGGTGACTTCGGCCTTGGTGTAGCCCAGCGTGCCGCTGGGGATAACTTGCCAGTCGTGCAGCGCGGTGGCGATCAGCTTGCGCTGTTTGTCGTTGTACTGGTTCAGCGGCAGGTTCTCGACGCCGGCCAGTTCGCCGCACCACGCATCGGCGAAGCTCTTCGGCCACCATTGCGTGAGGTAGTTGCTCAGCAGTTTCTTGCTGCCCTTCTGTTCGGTCAGTTGCTCCATCATGTCGAGGTCGGGCAGCAGGTCGATGTGCAGCGGCTGGCCGTGTTGCCAGTAGGATGAGATTTGCAAAATCGCCGGGCCGCTAAGACCTCTATGGGTCACCAGCATGTTCTCGCGGAAACTGCGCTTGCCGAAGCTGACCGTGACGTCCAGCGACACGCCGGTCAGGTCGGCATAAGGCTTCCAGTCGTCGGGGGCGACGCTCAGCGGCACGAGGCCGGGCTTGGGCTTGACGATGGGGATGCCGAACTGTTCGGCGACATGGTAGCCGTAAGGCGTGGCACCGGCCTTGGGGATGGACAGGCCACCGGTGGCGATGACCAGCGACGACGCGGTGAATGCGCCGCGCGAGGCAGAGACGTGGAACTTTCCCTTTGCCCCCTCTTCCCGGGGCGCATCGTACTTGATCTCTTCGATCTCGCAGCCCATGAAGCGCTTGACCCCAGCCTCGTCGCATTCGTTGCGCAACATCGTGACAATGGCCTCGGAGCCGTCATCGCAGAACAACTGGCCCAGCGTCTTTTCCTGGAAGGCGATGTTGTGCTTGTACAGCAGTGCGATGAAGTCCTGCGGCTTGTAGCGCGCCAGCGCGGAGCGGCAGAAGTTCGGGTTCGCGGAAATGAAGTTGTCCGGGGCCACGTCGCGATTGGTGAAGTTGCAGTTGCCTCCGCCGGAGATGCGTATCTTCTCGGCGAGCTTCTTGGAGTGGTCGATCAGCACCACGGAGCGCCCGCGCTGCGCGGCCTGCATCGCGCACATCAGTCCTGCGGCGCCTGCGCCGATAATGATTACGTCTGTTTTCATGTTGGTTTCCTGCGCCGCGAGGAGCGCCTGTAAGGTTAAGGGCTGGTGCCCGATAGTGTTGTTCCTGACGGCTTAAGCCGCGCCTTCGAGCTGCTTCCACAGACACGCGCCCTTGCTGGCCTTGTCGATGTCGGCCAGTTGCTGCGCGTGCGCGGCCAGTTCCTCTTCGGTCGGCTGCAGCACGCGTAACGGCGGGCGCGTGCCGTCCAGCTCCAGCTTCGCCGCCTGGCGTTCTGCGGGGGCCTGCGGGTCGTCGCCGAGCAGGCTCTCCTGCCCGCGGGTCATCGCGAGGAATACTTCGGCCAGCAGTTCGGTGTCCAGCAGCGCGCCGTGCAGCGTGCGGTGCGCGTTGTCGATCTCGTAGCGGCTGCACAGCGCATCCAGATTATTCTTCTTGCCCGGATGCATCTCGCGCGCGACCTTCAGCGTATCGGTCACCGGGTTGGTCAGCGGCGGCAGGTTGAGCCGCCCGAGTTCGTGATTCAGGAAGCCCATGTCGAACGGGGCGTTGTGGATGATCAGTTCCGCGTCGCCGATGAATTCGAGAAAGCTGGGTGCGATGTCGGCGAACTTCGCCCGCCCGCGCAGCATGTCCCAGGTGAAACCGTGCACCCGCGCGGCGTCCTCGTCGACCTCGCGCTCGGGGTCGAGGTAATGGTGGAAGTGATTCTTCGAGACGCGGCGCCCCTCCAGCACGATCGCCGCCACTTCGATGATGCGGTGCCCGCCGGCGGGACTCAGGCCGGTGGTTTCGGTGTCCAGTACGATCCTACGCATCAGCTGCCCCCCAATATCGATTCCACGCCGCGGTTCGCCAGCTGGTCGGCGCGCTCGTTGCCGTCGTGGCCGGCGTGGCCCTTGACCCAGATCCATTCGATCTCGTGCTGCGCCGCAATAGCGTCCAGCCTGCGCCACAGGTCTTCGTTCTTCACCGGCTTCTTGTCCGCGGTCTTCCAGCCGCGTTTCTTCCAGCCTTCCAGCCACTCGGTGATGCCCTGCAGCACATACTTGGAATCGGTATGCAATTTGATGCGGCAGTGACGCTTCAAGGCTTCCAGCGCGGAGATCGTGCCCATCAGCTCCATACGGTTGTTGGTGGTGTGCGCCTCGCCGCCGAACAGCTCGCGTTCCTTGCCCTTGGTACGCAGCAACGCGCCCCAGCCGCCGACGCCTGGATTGCCCTTGCACGCGCCGTCGGTGAATATTTCTACGATTTCTTTATCCATGCCTGCCAGTTATTCCAATGTTCCTGCAGGGGCACGGCGTGCCGTGCCCCTGCAATGCGTAATGCGGTTGTTCAGTTTGGGCGCGGACGGCATCAGCCTGCCCACCAGCCCCTCGTTCCATTGCGGCTTGATCAGACGCATGCCCGGCACGCGCTTCACCGCATGCAGAAAATACACCCCGCCGCTCACCGCCCACCAACGGTCACCCGCGCGTTCCATGAACGCGAATCGTTCCAGCCACTTGGTTTGGTGCACCGGCGGCGCGTAGGCGGCGAAACGTCCGCCGACCACCTCGAAACCCAGCAGCGCCAGCCAATCCTTCAGCCGCGACAGCGCGATAAACTGGCCGCACCAGGGATAACCGCGCGGCCCCTGCGCGCGATGCAACCCGCCCAGCGTTTTCTTCATCCCCCACAAACTGCGCGGATTGAAACCGGTGATGATCAGGTTGCCCTCCGGCATCAGTACCCGTTCCACCTCGCGCAGGATATGGTGCGGATGCTCGGCGAACTCCAGCACATGCGGCATCAGCACCAAATCCAGGCTCGCAGCCTCGAACGGCAGCTCGTCGCAGATCAGCCGCACATCGTTGCCCGGCTGATGGCCCGCCGAAAAGCGCAGCGGTATGCGGCTGCTGTGCAGGAAATCATGCTCCGGCAAGCAGAGCTGCATCGCGTTGAAGCCGAACAGGTCCGCCACGGTGCGGTCGAAATATGCCTGCTCGCGCGCCAGCACGTAAGCCCCCTGCTCGGTGGCGAACCACTCGCTCAAACTATGTGCAGTTAACTTACAATTCGGCATCACTCAACGTCCTGTCCGTTCCATGCTAACCATCGACGCCATCCCCGCCCTGCAGGACAACTACATCTGGGCCATCCACAACGACACCCACGCCGTGCTGGTCGATCCTGGCGAAGCCGCGCCCGCGCGGGAGTTCATCGAAACCCGAGGCCTGAAGCTGGAAGCCATCCTGTGCACCCACCGCCACCACGACCATATCGGCGGCATCGTGAAATTGCGCGGAGTATACAACGTACCGGTGTATGGGCGGCGGCATCCCGGCACTCAGCGCATCGCCGGCAACCCGCACATCACCGACGACCTGCGCGAGGGCGACCGCCTGCATCTTGAGGCGCTTGGTCTGGACTTCGATATCTTGGAGATTCCCGGCCATCTGGAAGACCACATCGCCTACCTCGCACCGGGCATGCTGTTCTGCGGCGATGTGCTGTTCGGCGCAGGCTGCGGACGCAATTTCGAAGGCACGCTGGCGCAACTGCACGACTCGCTGCAGCGCCTCGCACGACTGCCGGACGATACCCGCGTCTACAGCGCCCACGAATACACCGCCGCCAACCTGCGCTTTGCGCTGGCCTGCGAACCGGACAATCCGGCGATCCAACAGCGCATCGAAGCCACCCGACAACTGCGCGACGCCGGTCAGCCCTCCCTCCCCTCCACCATCGCACAGGAAAAAGCCACCAACCCATTTTTACGCTGCGACTCGGAGGGAGTCCTGCGCACGCTGCAGGCCCAGGGCCTCGCCGACACCGGCGAACTCGGCGTTTTCACCGCATTGCGCGAGTGGCGCAACCATTTTTGATTACAGGGATCATTTTCGATTGCGGGAAAGGGCGTTCTGGTTTATCCTGCGCGCCCTTTCGGAATGGCGGATGCAGCATCAAGCGCCGGCCTGTTCCCAAAGAACCATCTGGAGAGGTGGATGAGCGGTTTAAGTCGCACGCCTGGAAAGCGTGTGTGGGGTAATACCCCACCGCGGGTTCGAATCCCGCCCTCTCCGCCAAATACAAAACCGCCCCTCGTGGGCGGTTTTTTATTTGGTTGAGTCGGCGTGTGGAAGGACCCGCCTAGATTCAACGACACGCCGCGTAGCGGCCTTTCAACAATGCACGGGACGAGCTTGTTGCGGCGCGGGATGCCGAAGGCGGTTCAGAACTCAGCCGCTATTTTGCGTAATCGAGGTAGATATTCACCCGCCGATTCTCGCGCCGCCCTTCATCGCTCCAGTTATAGGCGATACGCCGAGTCTTGCCGAATCCGGCGGCGGAGAGCCTGCTGCGCTCGATGCCGAATTTATCCACCAGATAGTTCACCACGCTCTCGGCGCGACGCCGCGAGAGCCCCGCACTTTCCGCGCTGCCGGAATGTCCTTCTATCGTTGCCGAGGCATTCGGATTCGCTTTCAGGAAATCCGCAGCTCTGGCGAGGTCATCGTGATAACGCGGCTTGACTTCGGCGCTGTTCCGCTCGAATTCCATGTCCAGCGCGGCCATAGTGATGCGGCCGGGAACCGGCTTGAATCCTTCCTTAATGTCCATCGCACAGTCGATGATGGAGTCGATGCGCCGGTTCTGCCGTTTGCCCTCCTCGGTGCTGTTGTCCGCCACGGGGCGCGTCTTGCCATAGCCTACGGCTTTCAACCGGGAACGGTCGATACCGGAATGCGCCACCAGATACTCCACCACGCTGTTTGCGCGGCGCTGCGACAGCTGCATGTTGTACTCGTCCGTCCCGACCTCGTCGGTATGCCCCTCGATCATGGCTGTGGTATCCGGATATTTCCTCAGATAGGCACCCAGCCTCTCGACCTCGGCCTCATATTCATGCTGGATGGCATACCGGTCGATCTCGAACTGGATATCCAGCGTAGTGCAATACCTGATCCGCTCCGGGGGCACTGCAGGAAGCGACGCTGTCTGCTTGGCCGGCGCTTCCGTTTTCTTCACGAGCTCCGGGTCGCATTCCTCTATCGCCATCTCCGGCGTCCAGTAGCCCGTACGCCAGCACAGCCCCGTCCCGCTTTTGGCCAGTTCGCCCTGACTGTCAACCAGATAGCCCTGCGTCCGCACTTCGTTATGGGCCATGACTGGAGCCGGAGAGATGGCAGCCGCACAAGCCGCGACAACGACCAGATTCAGCAACGTTTTCTGCGTTCCATTATTCGGGCAAGAGCAATTGTTCATGATGGCCTCCATTGCATTAGTAAGAGTGATAACCATACCGGAGCAGTGTTATTCATATGTACTCCGCATGCAATGGGGAAAAACATGTAGCTATTCTTGAATCTCGGCCTCGCGAGCAAATGAAAAACCGCCCAGATGGGGCGGTTTTTCATTGCGCCACAAAACGGAAGATCAGCCTTTCAGCCCCAGTTCCTCCGCATAGGGCGCACAAGGGTATTGAAACGCGACCGGGCCGTCCGGCTGGGCATGGACGAACTGGCGGACGAACGGATCGTCCGAATTCAACATCTCCGACGCCTCGCCTTCTGCGACGACCACGCCGTTGTGGATGAAATACACGTAATCGACGATCTTGAGCGATTCCGACAGGTCGTAGGTGACCACCACCGAAGTCACGCCCAGCGCGTCGTTCAAGCGACGGATCAGGTTCGCGATGGTGTTCAGCGAGATCGGGTCGAGGCCGGCGAAAGGCTCGTCGTAGATGATCAGCGCGGGATCGGTGGCGATCGCCCGCGCCAGCGCGACGCGGCGCTCCATGCCGCCGGACAGTTCGCCCGGCTTCAGGTCGCGGGCGTTGCGCAGTCCCACGGCATGCAGCTTCATCAGCACCAGGTCGCGGATCATTTCCTCGGACAGATCGGTATGCTCGCGCATCGGGAACGCCAGGTTGTCGAACACCGTCATGTCGGTGAACAGGCCGCTGACCTGAAACATCATGCCCATCTTCAGCCGCAGTTTGTACAACTCGTCGTTGTCCAGTTCGTGGATCACCTTCCCCATGAACTTCACGCTGCCTTGCGACGGCCTGAGCTGGCCGCCGAAATGGCGCAGCAGCGTGGTCTTGCCGCAGCCGCTGCTGCCCAGGATCGCGACGATCTTGCCGCGCGGGATCGTCAGGTTGATCCCGTTGAGCACATTGTGCGGGCCGTAGGAAAAGTGAAGGTCGCGGACCTCAAGCAGGTTGTCGGCAATTTGATTCATGGCCAATTGTCAGTCGCAAATAATGTTGTCGAAGAGAGCTAGCGCTCCAGCACCTTGCGGTAGATTTCCAGATACGCCTCCGCGCTACGCTGCCAGCTGAAGTCCTTGTCCATGCAGTTTTTGCGCAACGCTTTCCACTGCTTCTGGTCGCGATAGAGCTCGACCGCGCGCAGGATGGTCGTATGGAGGTTATCGGCAGTCATGCCGCTGAACACGAAGCCGCTGGCGCTGCCGTCCTTCAATGTTTCCGGCGTACAGTCGATCACCGAGTCGGCAAGTCCTCCGGTGGCGTGAACGATGGGCGGCGTGCCGTAGCGCTGGCTGTAGAACTGGTTCAGGCCGCAAGGTTCGAAGCGCGACGGCATTACGAACATGTCCGCGCCGGCCTCGATCAGGTGCGAGAGTTCTTCGCTGAAGCCCACATGCGCGGCGATCCTGCCCGGATAGCGTGCCGCCAGTGCGCGCGCGGCATCCTGCATGCCCGGTTCGCCGGATCCGAGCATGACCAGTTGCACCGGCAACTCGACCAGACGAGGCGCGATCTCCAGCAGCAGGTCCAGCCCCTTTTGGTAAGTGAAGCGGCTGATCACGCCGAGCAGCGGCCTGTCCGGCTCGACGGACAGGCCCATGCGCTGCTGCAGCGCCTGCTTGTTGGCCGCTTTGCCGGCCATGCGCGTAGCGCTGTATGTCTTCGCGAGATAGCCGTCGCTGGCCGGATTCCATTCGTCGGTGTCGATGCCGTTGAGGATGCCGGTGAGATCGTCGCGCCGCTGCGCCAACAGGCCCTGCATGCCGAAGCCCAGCCTCTCGTGCTGAATCTCGTTCGCATAGTTCGGGCTGACCGTGGTGATGTGGTCGGCGTAATACAGGCCCGCCTTGAGGAATGACAAGTTGCCGTAATACTCGACGCCATCGATGCCGAAACTGGACGGCGGCAGATGCAGCTCGTTCAGCAGATGCGGCGGGAATACGCCCTGGAACGCCATGTTGTGGATGGTCATCACGCTAGGCGTCCCGCTGTGCCATAAGTTCAGGTAGGCCGGCGCAAGGCCAGTCTGCCAGTCGTTGCAGTGCAGAATGTCAGCCTTCCAGGGCAGCGGCGAGTCGCCGCTGGCGAGGATGGCCGCAACACGCGACAGCAGCGCGAAACGCCGCGCGTTGTCGGGCCAGTCGTGACCGCTAGTGTCCTGGTATGGGCCGCCGGCGCGCTGGTAGAGTTCGGGACAATCCAGCACCAGCAACGGCACGTCGCTCTCCATGTCGCCCATGAGCAGGCGAGCGGGCGGGAAGCCCGGCAACGAATCGAAGGTGGCGACGACATTGTGCTGCGACAGTTGCGCAAGCACCGGGGTGTAACCCGGCACCAGCACGCGCGCATCGACGCCAAGCTTGCACAGCGCTGCAGGCAGCGCGCCGCTGACATCGGCGAGACCGCCGGTCTTGATGAGGGGAGCGATTTCGGAAGTCGCGAACAGGACTTTCAGTTCAGGCATGTTTCAATTCTCCATCACGGCCAGTCGTTCTGGCCGAAGCCGCGGGATTATAGCGCAGCGTTGTTTCCGGCTTGAGCCGGGCGCTTCCTGCACCGGTGCTCGCGGTTCGCATCTCATGTCGTTTCCTGCGCAAGTTGGGCCGCACGCAACGCAGCGCCGAGCAGAGCCGCGCGGTCGTTAAGGATCACCCGCACCGGCATCGCCTCCAGCAACGGTCGCATGCGCCCCTTGTTCAGGAAGGCCTCGATGAAAGCGCCGTCCTGCAGCAGCGGCAATATCTTCGGCGCGATGCCACCGCCCAGATACAGGCCGCCGCGGCTCATCGCCTTGAGCGCGAGGTTGCCGGCTTCCGCGCCGTACAGTCGCGCGAAACGCCACAGCGTCTCGACGCAGAGTTCGTCCTTGCCGGCCAGCGCCGCATTGGCGACCGCCGCGGCGGCATCGCCGTTCTGCATCTCGTCCATCAGCCATTGCGGAACCTCCGCATGGCGATACATGCACATGAAGTGGTACAGGCTCAGCAGCCCCATGCCGGACACGACGCGCTCCCAGCTGACGTGGCCGAACTGTTGCTGCAGGTAGAGGAAGAACGTCATCTCCAGTTCGTCGCCTGGGCAGAAACTGGCATGTCCGCCCTCGGTGGCGAACGGCTGGTGGTGGCGACCGTCCCAGTACAACCCGGCCTCGCCGAGTCCCGTACCGGCGGCGATCACTGCGGCGTTGCCGCAGGCGTCCGGCGCGCCCGTCTGCAGCGTCAACAAGTCGGCCTCGCTCAGCGCTGGAATGCCGTAGGCGGTCGCTTCCAGATCGTTCAGCAGCGCGCAGGCAAAACCGTAGCGCGCTTGCAATTCGTCTGCGTCGATGCTCCACGGCAGATTGGTCGTCTGCACCGTCTTGCCCTGCACCGGTCCGGCGATGCCGAATACCGCGTGGGCGGGGACCTGAACGGTCGCGATGAACTCGTCCAGCAACGCCTCGAAGGTCGCATATTCGCCGCTCGGATAGCTGGCCTCATGCACGGTCCCTACTTGGGTGCCAACGACCTCGACCAGCGCGAGGCGGGTCTTGGTTCCGCCGATATCACCTGCCAGAAAGTGGTTCATGATTCTTGATATATGACTGTTCTGCCCGATTCTAGCATGCAGGAACCGGGCGAAGCGCCCGCAGGAACGGGTCTTCCGCGGACGCTGGACAGCCCGCGACTCAAAAAGATTGACAACAGAACGCTCGTTCTTTACGATGCGCAGCACGTTCGTTCTGTATGGAAATCGCCATGACCGACTTCGATAGCGCAACACCGGAATCCAATCCCAAGGATGCCGAATATCTTTCCAGGCTGCAGGATTATTACGCCGACTGGAAAAGCATCCCCTCCTACGCCTCGCTGTGCGAGGTGTTCGGCATCGCCTCCAAGTCCTGGGTGAAGGCCATCCTTGACCGGCTCGAAAAAGCCGGTTATCTGGAACGCACGCCGGACGGAATGTGGATACCGACGAAGCAGTTTTTCGCCCGCCCGCTGGCGGAATCGTCGGTGCCGGCCGGCATGCCGGTCATGGTCGCCGCCACGCAAGGCGAGCATTTCGTGATCGACGAGATGCTGATCGACACCCCCTCCAAGACCACGCTGATCCCGGTCAAGGGCGACTCGATGATAGACGCGGGCATCCATGACGGCGACATCGCGGTCGTGGAAAAACGCATGAACGCCAACATCGGCGACATCGTCGTGGCGATCGTCGACAACGAGTTCACGCTGAAGACGCTGGACCGCGAGCGCGGCCAGTTCATTTTGCGCCCCGCCAATCAGGCCTATCCGGTGATACGCCCGCAGGGTTCGCTGGAGATATTCGGCGTGCTGACCGGCCTGATTCGCAAATACCGGAGGTAATGACATGCAACAAACCAGCCTGCACCTTGGCCGTCGCGGCCCCTCGCCTGCCCTGCTGTCGCTGACGCATCCCAGCAAGGAACTGTTCCATCGCCATCGCGCGCTGCTGCGCAAGGCGGTTCCGGCGGGTTTCCCGGCGGCGGCCGACGATACCGTCGAACGCCGATTCAGCCTGGACGAGAAACTAATCCAGCACCGCGACACGACTTTTTTCATGCGCGTGACCGGCGATTCGATGCGCGACCTGAACATCTTCGACGGCGACCTGCTGGTGGTAGACAGATCGGTTCCCGCCACCCACGGCTGCGTGGTGATCGCCGTGCTCGACGGCGAGTTCACCGTAAAGCAGTTGCTGCACACGCCGTCCGGCAAGGTACTGCGCGCCGCCCACCCGGACTATCCCGACATGCCGGTCAGGCCGGAGCAGGAGTTTGACGTATGGGGCGTGGTGCAATGGAACGTGCACCGGATGTGACTGAAAAAAGCATCTGTCCACAGAAGTCACGGAAAACACGGAATGGGTTAAGCAGGCATTTCACCGTCAGACGAAAGCTTCATGAGTCGAATGCATATAATGACCCTGCAGGGTAACCAGCCAAGCCTGTTGCAAGTTTGATTCCGCGACTTTGCGAGCTTTTGCCTTACGGCAAAATGCCTGCTTACCCCATTTCGTGTTTTCCGTGGACGGACTGAAGTTTTAAGGTTTGTTTAGCAAGCGAAAGGCTTCGGGTTCAAAGCGGCATTTGCTCATAGATGCGATCGAACAGGCGCACGAGCACGCTGGCCCTGAGCGCCATCAGCTGATCCTGTATCTCCAGCGTCTCCTCGAGCATTTCGTCCGCTCGCTTCGCGTCCCGAATGAGCCGATTTCTGCGCAGGGTCAGTAGCGCCGATAGCGAATTTGCCTCTACCCGTTTTTCGACATAGTTTCTGTGACAGAAGGCGATGTGGTTGACGACATCGCAGAGCTTGCGATCCATCGAGGCAAGAAGCAGGGTATCGACTGCACCCTCTTCTATCGTTATGTAATAGGCCCGCAGAGAAGAACGAAATCCATCAACTATCATGCTCGATCCAATCTATC
>JALNYK010000052.1 GCA_023229845.1 Gallionella sp. | reverse complement strand
CGCACGGTGTTGATCTCGCCGTTGTGCGCGATCATGCGGAACGGGTGCGCCAGATCCCAGGTCGGGAAGGTGTTGGTGGAGAAGCGCTGGTGCACCAGCGCCAGCGCGCTGGCGACGCGCTCGTCCTGCAGGTCGAGGTAGTACTTGCCGACCTGGTCGGAGAGCAGCATGCCCTTGTAGACGATGGTGCGGGAAGACAGCGACGGAATGTAGAAGCCCTTGCCCTGATTGCCCTTCAGGCCGCGCACCGCATGCTCGGCGGTTTTGCGGATCACGAACAGCTTGCGCTCGAACGCATCCTGGTCGGCGCAGTTCGCGCCGCGCGCGATGAATACCTGACGCACAACCGGCTCGACCTTCTTGACGCTCTCGCCCAGGCCGGAGCTATCCACCGGCACATCGCGCCAGCCCAGCAGGGCCTGGCCTTCGGCGGCGATCTTGTCGGCAACGGCCTGCTCGCAGGCGGCGCGCGCCGCCGCATCGCGCGGCAGGAACATCATGCCGACGCCATAGTCGCCGGCCGCGGGCAGCTGGATGTTGCCCCAGCCCATTTCTTCGCGCAGGAATCGGTCAGGAATCTGGATCAGGATACCCGCGCCGTCACCGGCCAGCGGGTCGGCGCCGACCGCGCCGCGATGTGTCAGATTCTCCAGGATCTGCAGGCCCTGGCGCACCATGTCATGGCTCTGTTTTCCCTTGATGTGGGCGACGAAACCCACTCCGCAGGCATCGCGCTCCTGGCGCGGATCGTACAACCCCTGCTGCATCGGCAAATTACTCACGGCATTCCTCGGTCAATTCATTAAAGCCAAAACAATGGCGACACATGTCGCCACGTCAAATACAAAAGCGAAAGGGCGGGAATCTTACCTTGTTCGAGGGTTGCGGGCAACCGCGCCGGTCTGGCGCGGCTTTAGACTAGGCTTGAACTTCTTCGATCGCGAATATGCGGCGATGCTCGCGGATCGCATAGCGGTCGGTCATGCCGGCGATGTAGTCGGCCACCGAGCGGGCGCGCTCGGACTCGCCATGACGCTGGAACGCCGGCGGCAACAGCCGATTGTCGGCCATGAACACGCCGAACAGATCGCCGATGATGCGTTGCGCCTTCGCGCTCATACGCATTACGCGATAGTGACGGTACAGGTTGGTGTGCAGGAATCGCTTCAGCACCCGCTGCTCTTCGTTGATTCCGACGCTGAACGCGATCAGCACCGGCGCACAATGAACATCCTCCAGCGTCGTCAGCTTCTGCTCTCCGATATTCAGCTCACTCTGCCGGATCAAATCGGACACCAGCGTATTGATCATGCGCCGCACCGTTTCATGCACGACGCGACGCTCGGACAATGCCGGATAGGCTGCGCGCACCTCGGCCAGATGGCGCGCGACCAGCGGCACCTCGACCAGCTGCTCCAACGTGATCAGACCGGAACGCAGACCGTCGTCCACGTCGTGATTGTTATAAGCGATCTCATCGGCCAGATTGGCGATCTGCGCCTCCAACGACGGGCGGCGATCGTTCAGGAAACGCGCACCCAGTTCGCCCAGCTGCGCGGCATTGTCACGGGAACAGTGCTTGAGTATGCCTTCGCGTGTCTCGAAGGTCAGGTTCAAGCCGTCGAACTCGGCGTAGCGTTCTTCCAGCAACTCGACCACGCGCAACGATTGCAGGTTGTGCTCGAAGCCGCCCCAAGCCTGCATGCAGTTATTCAGCGCATCCTGTCCTGCATGACCGAACGGCGTATGTCCGAGATCGTGCGCCAAAGAAATCGCCTCGGCGAGGTCTTCGTTGAGGCGCAGGCGGCGGGCGATGGAACGCGCGATCTGCGCGACCTCGATGCTGTGGGTGAGGCGCGTGCGGAACAGGTCTCCTTCATGGTTCACGAACACCTGGGTCTTGTATTCGAGACGGCGGAATGCCCCGGAATGGATGATGCGATCGCGGTCGCGCTGAAACTCACTGCGCCCTTGCGGCGTCGCTTCTGTGATGTTGCGTCCGCGCGAATTGGCTTCGCTGACGGCATAAGACGCGAGCTCAGCCATGCCTGTCCTGAGCCTTGCCGAAGGATACACAGGCTTCCAGCGTCTGCTGCAGCAATTCCGCCGGCGCATCACCATACACCACCGCGCGCCCGACTTCCTTCAGCAGCACGAAACGTATCTTGCCACCCTCGACCTTTTTGTCGAGCCCCATAAATTCGAGGTATTTGTCGGCGCCGATATCCGGCGCAACCACCGGCAATCCGGCACGCTCGAACAGGTGTCGGATACGCGAGACATCCTGCACGGAAATCCAGCCGAGACGCTGCGACAGATCGGCCGCCATGATCGTGCCGGCAGCGACGCCCTCGCCATGCAGCCAGTTCCCGTAGCCCATGCCGGACTCGATCGCGTGACCGAAGGTATGGCCCAGATTCAGCAACGCGCGCTCGCCGCTTTCGCGCTCGTCGGCCGCGACGACCTCGGCTTTGTTCTCGCAGCTGCGCGCAATGGCATATTGCAGCGCGGCGGTGTCGCGTGCCAACAGCTTCCCCATATTCTGCTCCAGCCATTCGAGGAAAGGCAGGTCGCGGATCAGCCCATATTTGACGACCTCGGCGATGCCCGCCGCCAGCTCTTTGTCCGGCAAAGTATTCAGCGTGTCGGTATCGGCCAGCACCAGTTGCGGCTGGTAGAACGCGCCTATCATGTTCTTGCCGAGCGGATGGTTGATGCCGGTCTTGCCGCCGACCGAGGAATCCACCTGAGCGAGCAGAGTGGTCGGTATCTGGATGAATGGCACGCCGCGCAAATAGGTCGCAGCCGCATAGCCGGTCATGTCGCCGACGACTCCACCGCCCAGCGCGATCAGCGGGGTGCTGCGCTCGCAACGATTGCGCAGCAGCGCGTCGTAGATCTGGCTCAGCGTTTCGGTAGTCTTGTATTCTTCGCCATCCGGCAGAATCACCGGCACGCTGCTGACGCCGATATTCGCAAGGGTCTGCTGAAGCTTCTCCAGATACAACGGTGCAACTGTAGTGTTGGTCACAATCGCAGCGCGCTTGCGCGGCAGGTGTTCCTGCAACAAATCCGAGCGATCCAGCAGCCCGCTGCCGATATGTATCGGATAGCTGCGCTCGCCCAAGCCTACGGTTAATGTCTGCATAATCTTCTGGTCAATTTTGTTATGGCTTTGCAGGGGCACGACGCGCCGTGCCCCTACCTTCCGTTATTCTTTCTGAATGCGTCGATTTCATCCACCAAATGGAGCATCAAGGCTTGCACGCTTTGTTTGCCACTCTGAACCACGACGTCGGCCGCTTGCTGATACAAGGGATCGCGCTGATCGAACAACTCTGCCAACTTGGTTCGGGGATCGGCAGTCTGTAACAGCGGCCTGTTGCGGTCATGCCGCGTACGCTGCCACAAGTCATGCACATTGGTCTTCAGATAGACGACGATGCCGTTCTCGCTCAGCATGGTCCGATTCTGTTCCGCCAGAATCGCCCCGCCCCCGGTCGCCAGCACCATGTTATCGCGCACTACCAACTCGCGTATTGCGGCGGTCTCGCGCAACCGGAAACCGGCCTCACCTTCGACATCGAAGATATGCGGGATGGTTACCCCGGTGCGGTGCTGTATCTCCTCATCGCTATCCACGAAGGTCTTGCCCAGATATTTCGCCAATGTGCGCCCTATCGTGGTCTTGCCCGAGCCCATCATGCCCACCAGGATCAGGTTGCCCGACTGGCACTTCCGGCCACCCTGCAGGCCACTGTTTGCTTGATCGCTATACATGGCACGCATTGTAAACGATAAAACAAAAAGCCCGGACTATGCCGGGCTTTTGTCTAATCCGCACAAACGATCAGCGCAGATTCATCGCGTCCTTCATGATCTTCGGCGTGATGAAAATCAGCAACTCACTTCGGGTATCGCTCTTGACGTTGTTCTTGAACATCCAGCCGACTACCGGCACATCGCCCAACAACGGGACTTTCTGGGTGGTATCGCCAATATCCTGAGTAAAAACGCCACCAATTACCACCGTGCCGCCGTTCTCGACCATTACCTGAGTGCTGACCTGCTTGGTATTGATGCTCGGCACACCGCCATAAATGGCGCCGACCGTGTCCTGATTGACATCCAGCTTCATGTCGATATTGTCGTCCGGCGAAATTTGCGGCGTCACGCTGAGGCTCAGTGTCGCATCCTTGAATGCAACCGCTGTCGCGCCACTGCTCGATGCCTGCTGGTATGGAATCTGCGTACCCGCCGAAATCCTGGCTTCAGTTTTGTCCGCCGTCACCACACGCGGGCTGGCGATGTTCTTGGTCTTGCCATCCAGCTCGGATGCGGTCAACTCAAGCGACAACACCTTGGTCGCCGCAGGATTAAACAACGAAAGCGTCAGACCGCCCGTACCAGAGGCCGCGCCTGGCAGATTGACGTTGCCGCCGATCACGCCGCGCGTCGCCGTAGCCCCATTACTGCCGATAGAAAAACCATTGCCCGCGCCTACAGCCTCCCCGGTAAAGCCGAGCTTACCGCCCAGCGTGCGATTGAAATCGTCGGTCGCCGAGACAAAACGCGCCTCGATCATCACCTGCCGTACCGGCACATCAATCTGCTTGATCAGCTTGCGCACTTCATCCAAACGCGAAGGGGTGTCCTGCACGAACAGCGTGTTGGTGCGCGGATCGACCACGGTGCTGCCCCGCTTCGACAGGATGCGCTGCTTGTCGCCAGCCAGTAATCTGGTGATCGCGTCGCCTTTCTGGTAACTCAACTGGAAGCTCTCGGTGCGCAACTCTTCGAGATCGGATATTTCCTGGCGCGAAGTCAGGTCTATCTTCTCCTTGGCGGCGATCTCCTCGCGCGGCGCGACCTGAATCACGTTGCCATTCTTGCGCATATCCAGGCCGCGGCTCTGCAGAATGATGTCCAGCGCCTGATCCCACGGCACATCCTTCAGACGCAATGTCAGGTTACCGCCCACGGTATCGCTGATCACCAGGTTCATCGGATTGTTGTTCTCATTATTGAAGTCCGCAATGATGTACAGCGCATCGCGCACATCGATCTTCTGGAAATTCAGTGTCAGCTTCTCGCCGGCATAGCCGATCTGACTACCCTTGACCAGTTTGTTCGGATCGTCCGCAACCGGCTTCACCTCTACGATGAACTTGTTGTCGGTCTGATAGGCCGCATGCTCCCACAGCCCCTTGGGCTCAATCACCATGCGCACGCTGTCGCCGTGAACAAAAGTATCCACACCCTGCACCGGGGTGGCGAAATCGACCACATCAAGCTTGCGCTGCAGATTCCGCGGCAAACTGGTCTTGAGGAAATCGACGATCAACGAAGTGCCCTGTTGGCGGATATCGATGCCGATGCCAGCATCGGAAAGGTCTACCTGGATGCGCCCCTCGCCGTTTTTGCCGCGACGGAAATCGATATCGCGCAAGGAATGCTTCTGCGCACTCGGCTTGACCTCGGCGAAACGGGAAGCACCGCCAGACGCGGCCGTCGTCGCAGCTGCCTTGCCTTGCAACGTGATTAACAGGTTATTGCCATCGATCCTGATATCGTAGGGCAGCATCTGGTTCAAATTGATCACCAGACGCGTGCGCGTCCCAGCCTGAACGATATTGGCGCTGCGCAGCTCTCCTTCGGAGAAATTCTGCACCGACCTACCCAGCCCATTGGTGGTATTAGGAAAATCCAATGCGATGCGCGGCGGGGTATTGATCGTGAAATCGCGCGGCAACCCTGTCAACGCTTGCGCGAACTCGACCTTGACAACCGTCGCCCCATTGCCAGTGCCGCTTACACCCAGCGCGGTGATACTGTTCTGCGCCGCGGCCTGCGCTACCGATGCCACACCCAGCACGGCAATCAGCCCCAGCACCTGCACCATACCCTGAAGGATGGAATTGAATGGTTTCATTGCTTCGCTCCTAAACCGGCATTGCCGGATCAAACATTAATGACGCCATGGCTGCAGCATCGTCGGGAATCGCCCTGTACCAACCCGCCACTCATTCGATCAACTGCAGGCTGCTCATCCGCTCAGACCAGTCGCCGGCGCTATCCTGCACGGTTTCCTGTATCACGATTTCCGTGTCGTTCACTTCCTTGATCAGCCCGAAATTCATGCCGATATAATTACCCGCCTTAACCCGATGCAACTTCCCGTCAGGCGCGCGTATCACCGCATAACCGACCTTGTGTTGGTTAATGTAACCAACCATCCTGAGCCCCTCGAGCGGGAACTCCTCCAGAGCCTCTTTCGGGCGATCTATGTCTGGCTGATTCAACCCCGGACGACTGGCGGATCGATCAGGCTTGCGCGGCTTGAATGGGTCCGGCACATTGGCTTCGTTGTCGTACGCAAAAGGCTCGTAAAGCTTCACCTCCGGTGGCGGCGGTATCTTGCCGCGCATATCAGCCCCGGCGTTCTTCACGAAGTCGCGTAGATCCTGAAACTCCTCACCGCCGCAGCCTGCCAGCAGCACCGAAGCCAACACCAGATAGATCAGTCTCATGGTTTTTTCGCTCCTGGCGCCTTCTTCTGACTCGCCACTTCCTCTTCATCCAGATAACGGAATGTCTTGGCGGTCGCATCCATCGACAGCGCATTGCCGGATGGAACGATCGCTATCTCATTGAGGGTCACAATGCGCGGCAACATCGAGATATCGCTGGAAAACTTGCCGATGTCATCATAATTACCGGTCACCTTGATCGTGATCGGCTGCTCGGCAAACGCGCCATTCACAGTTTCCGCGCCGGGGCGAAACAGCTCGAACTGCAGTCCTCGCCCCAGTCCCGCCTGATTGATGTCGGTCAGCAATGCATCCATTTCCGATTTGCTCGGCAACTGCTTGAGCAAAGCACCGAAAGATTCCTGAGTCTCGATCAATTGCTTCTTGATCAGATCCAGATTAATCGCCTGTTTTTTCTTGGCCAAAAAGGTCTCCTTGAGACCCTCCTCCTCCTGCTTGGCGGCCTGCAAGGTTTCCCACTGTCCCTGCCAGTCGAACAATGCGCCGGCCACCACTACGCTCAGAAACAGCACCACAAAGGCCAGTATCTTCGCCACCCACGGCCAGGATCCCGGGTTTTTCGGGTTCAGGTTTTTAAGTTCGTCCATATTCATCATGGCGCTCACCTTTTCGAACCGGCGACGGCGGCATCTGCCTGCGCCTTGGTCAAATTGAACGTCAGCGTGAACTCGCTCACCCGCGCACCGTTCGCGCTGGTGGCGCTGATAACCACCAATGCCGGCGAATCCAGCCAGGGCGAATCCTCGATCGCGCGCATCAGCGTGGAGATGCGGGCATTGGACTGCGCATAGCCGACCAGATTGATCTTGTTTCCGGTCTGCTTGAGGGACTTGAGGTAGACACCGTCCGGCAGGATGCGCAACATCTGATCGAGCAAGTGCACCACATCGGAACGCGTGCTTTGCAAATTCTCGACGACATTTTTGCGCGCAAGCAGAGAGTCGGTCTGTTCACGCAGCTTCCTGATCTCGGCGATCTGTCGGTCCAGCACCGCGGTCTCCTGCTTCAGATATTCGTTGCGCCGCTCCTGATTGGATATCTGGGTGCCGATCGCAACATGCACGAATCCAACCAGAACCGCTCCCAATACAACGGAAATCACGCTGAACGCGACAAACTGGATCTGACGGGCGCGGCGTTTCTCCGCGCGGTGCGGCAATAAATTGATGCGTATCATGATGGGTCAAACCTCCGCATGGCCAACCCGCATGCAATGATCAAGGCGGGTGCGTCGGCCTGCAATTGGCGCGGCTTGATGCGGCCAGATAGCGTCATTAGCGCAAAAGGATTAGCAACCATCGTGCTCACTTGGGTGCGGGTCGCCACGGCATCGTCCAGCCCCGGCAACACCGCACAGCCGCCGGCCAGAACAATGTAATCGACTTCATTGTATTGCGTCGAAGTGAAGAAAAACTGCAAGGCACGGGCGACTTCCATCACCACATTCTCACGGAACGGCGACAGCACATCGCTTTCGTAATTATCGGGCAACCCACCATTGCGCTTGGCCGACTCGGCCTCTTGCGCCGACAGGCCGAACATCGCCTGGATCTGCTGGGTCAACTGATCCCCGCCGACTTGTTGATCCCTTAAATATATAGACTGTCCATTACGCAACACGTTGACATTCATCACGTTCGCGCCAATATCGACCAACGCCACGCATTTATCCTCGGCGCCGTCCGGCAGTTGCGCCAGAATCTGCCCGAAGGCCATCTCGGCGGCGTAGGGTTCGACGTCGATGACCAGCGCCTTGAGTCCCGCAACTTGGGCAGCCGCTACGCGATCCTCGACATTGGCCTTGCGCGACGCCGCCAGCAACACTTCAACCTCATCCGGGTTGCCCTGCGCCGGACCGATCACCTGAAAGTCGAGATTAACCTCCTCAAGCGCAAACGGAATATATTGATTGGCCTCGGATTCGACCTGATATTCCAAGTCCTCCTCGCGCATGCCGGCGGGCAACAGGATCTTCTTGGTAATGACTGCGGCTGCGGGGAGCGCCAGACTGACATTCTTGATACGCGTACCCATCCGCTTCCAGGCACGCTGCAAACTTTCCGCGACGGCGTCCAGATTGGCGATATTGCCGTCGCTGACTGCATCCTTGGGCAGCGGCTCGATCACATATCGCTCCACGACATAGCCACCCTTCTTGGGCACTTCGCTCAGCTCGACCATCTTGACTGAAGATGCGCTGATATCTACGCCGATCAGTGGCGGCGTAGATGCCTGCAAAAAGTCCAGCGGAATATCGAAATTTACTTTAGGCATAGGCCGTTTAGGAGATTTCCGTATAAAGTGGTTTAAATCCTAGCAATAACTATAAATCGTGTAAAGCTATTTCTAGGGGGTTATTTATCCTCGACTAGCCTATATAATTCGCGGAATTATCACTGGCTTCGGCTCTTGGACAACTGCTCATGCTTTCGCGTCGCTGGCTACTTCCACTTCTTGTTTCACTGACCCTGTTGCTGCTGCCCGCCATCCTGCTCGGTCTGGCGGTGATGCTGACCTACCCCACTCTGCCGTCTCTGGACGCGCTCACCGACTACCGCCCCAAGATCCCGTTGCGCGTCTACAGCGCCGATGGCGCGTTGCTCGGCGAATTCGGCGAAGAACGCCGGGCGCTGGTTCGAATCGCCGAAGTGCCGGAGGCAATGAAGCACGCTATCCTTGCCGCCGAGGACGACCGTTTCTACCAGCACGGCGGCGTGGACTACATGGGCGTGCTGCGCGCGGCGCTGTCGAACTTCACTTCCGGCGGAGCCAAACAGGGCGCCAGTACCATTACGATGCAGGTCGCACGCAACTTTTTCCTGTCCAAAGAGAAGACCCTGTCGCGGAAGTTTAACGAGGTGCTGCTCGCCTTCAAGATCGAACACAACCTGAGCAAGGACCAGATTCTCGAACTGTATTTCAACCAGATCTACCTTGGGCAGCGCTCCTACGGCTTTGCCGCCGCCTCGCAGATCTATTTCGGAAAACCGCTCGACCAGCTGACGGTCGCCGAATCCGCGATGCTCGCCGGGCTGCCCAAGGCCCCCTCCGCCTACAACCCGGTGGTCAACCCGAAACGCGCCAAGCTGCGCCAGATGTACGTGTTGCGCCGCATGCACGAACTGCATTTCATCGACGACGAGCAACTGCGGATCGCCCAGTTGCAACCCATCGTAGCCAAACACGGCAATCAGGAATTCGGCATCAAGTCCGACTACATCGCCGAGATGGTACGCCAGACGGTTTACGAGCAATACCGTGAAGACACCTATACCCAAGGTTTCACGGTTTATACCACTATACGCCAGCAGGATCAGCTCGCCGCCTATCAAGCCGTGCGCAAGAGCGTGCTGGACTATGACCGTCGTCACGGCTATCGCGGCCCTGAGGGCTTCGTCGATCTGCGCAACGGCAGCAGCGACGAACTACTGGAAGAAGCGCTGCAGGACATCTCCGATAACGACGACCTGATCCCGGCGGTGGTGCTGGCCGCCTCGCCCAAGCTGCTCCGTGCCTACAGCAAGGGCGGCGAAATCGCCGAAGTCAGCGGAGACGCGCTACGTTTCGCGCAACGCGCGCTCGGCGACAAACTCGCGCTCAATCAGCGCATCATCCCCGGCTCCATCGTCCGGTTGCAGAAGGACGCAAACGGCGTCTGGCAGATCGGCCAACTGCCCCAGGTCGAGGC
>JALNYK010000001.1 GCA_023229845.1 Gallionella sp. | reverse complement strand
GGTATGTTTAAGGAATACCTGCGCTTTATCGCGAACCGCCGATGCCAGCAAATTGGTGTCGACACCTTGTATCCGGGTGCAACCAATCCGTTTCCATGGATGGCCGAAATGATCGACTTGAAGAAAGAAAAGAATTTTTTTGAAACCCGAGTAACCGAATATCAGAGTGGTGGCGCTCTGTCCTGGGACTAGTGATGAGAAAAGCATTCTTTCGGTGTAGGCTAACCTGCTCGCAGGTTAAGGGCTGCGGACGCAGCCCGTGCCGTAGCCAAAAGAATTTCTTTGAAACTCGCGTAACCGAGTATCAAAGCGGGGGCGCGTTGTCGTGGGACTAAGATGACAGGAGAGCAATTTTTGAAGCAGAAGCCTGTAGCGCTCCGACGACAGCAGAGTCGGGGTGCGAGGGATTGTTGACAGGCGCGTCACCGTATCAAGCGGTGGCGCGTTGTTTTGTAGTTACCCCGATTTGTCGGGGATTGAGTTGTCAACCGGATTGTCGGCCAAATTTGCATGGACAACGGCT
Source organism: Gallionella sp. (assembly GCA_023229845.1). Taxonomy (GTDB): domain Bacteria; phylum Pseudomonadota; class Gammaproteobacteria; order Burkholderiales; family Gallionellaceae; genus Gallionella. Next base: position 329,648 of record JALNYK010000001.1, on the reverse strand, counting down.
AAGTCTGCAGGAAACGTAGACTTGGCCGCTGGTCAAAAGGCTTCGGACATGCCGCAGTGCGGTATGCTGGGGGGTAGTAGGGGCAGGTGTTGTATTTCGTTAACTTTCATTATCGCAAGGAGGTTGAAATGGCAGCAGAGAAGAAAACTAAACCAGCAGCAAAGAAGGCTACGGCAGCTGCAAAGCCGGCAGCCAAGAAAGCGGTAGCTAAACCAGCGGCCAAGAAGGCAGCTCCGGTCGCGAAGAAAGCCATTGCAGCCAAGAAGCCGGCAGCTAAGAAAGCAGTAGCCAAGCCAGCGGCGAAAAAGGCAGCACCGGTTGCAAAGAAAGCTGTTGCAGCCAAAAAATCGGCAGCTAAAAAGGCAGTAGCTAAGCCGGCAGCGAAGAAGGCAGCCCCGGCCGCGAAGAAAGCCGTCGCAGCCAAGAAGCCGGCAGCTAAAAAGGCAGTAGCCAAGCCGGCAGTGAAGAAGGCAGCCCCGGTCGCGAAGAAAGCTGTCGCAGCCAAGAAGCCCGCAGCTAAAAAGGCAGTAGCCAAGCCGGCAGCGAAGAAGGCAGCACCAGCCGCGAAGAAAGCTGTCGCAGCCAAGCCAGTAGCAGCCAAGCCAGTAGCAGCCAAGTCAGTAGCAGCCAAGTCAGTAGCAGCCAAGCCAGTAGCAGCCAAGCCAGCAGCAGCCAAGCCAGCAGCAGCCAAGCCAGTAGCAGCCAAGCCAGCAGCAGCCAAGCCAGCAGCAGCACCCGCTCCTGTGGCAGCAGCGAAGCCGGCGGTAGCGGCTCCAGCGCCGGCTCCTTCTGCGCCAGCACCTGTGCGCCCGGCAGCTACATGGCCTTTCCCTACACCGGGAATCGGCAAGCCGAACTGATCGGGGATGTTGCTGTGGCGGTGCAACATCTGGCACGGTGAGATCGGTTGTCCGATAGGCTACGGCCATTGAGTGCTTGGTCGATGGTTGTGGTGCGCGGGAGGGGCTGCTGGACGGCAGCTCCCGCAATCGGGTAGGTTTCGTCGGCAGCGTGTTGCGGTTGCCTCCCAGAGGCATGAGCATCCGGGGGCGCTACGGTAGTTTGGTTTTTTCGGACGCACTGAATTCGGGTGCGTGCGTCTTTCTGTTTCGCCAATCGAGCATTGGCGTGTATTTCTATTCCATCACCGCCGCGAGCGCTTGTGATAGGCTTCGTGTCCCCTGAATTTCCGCACGACTCGAACTCCATTCGTCCCAATTCGCCCATGATTATGCGATGAGCCTCTATTCCGCCGAGCTTGCCTACCGCAGTGATGCAGGCGATTATTTCGCGGCCATCGCTGACCTGCCTTGGGCGACATGGCTGGACAGCGGCGGAATGGCGCGCTATGACATTCTGACCGCTTTGCCGCACCACACCGTCGTGCTGAATGCTGCGATATGTGACGATCCGTTCGCTTTGCTGCGCGCCGAGCTCGGTCCGCCGCTCGCCGCCGTCGATGGCGTACCGTTTGCCGGCGGCGCACTGGGCTACTGGAGCTACGACCTCGCGCGGCACACGATGAATCTGCCGGCATCGGCGCAGGATGCCGAACATCTGCCGGACATGGCGGTCGGACTGTACGACTGGGCGCTGGTGCTGGATCATCAGCAGAAGACCGCGAGGCTGGTGTCGTACCGACGCTATGCCGAGACCGAGGTGCTGCTGCCGCAAATACTGCGGCGCCTACAACGCGGCGCACCAACGCCGTTCGGCAGCTTTCACGTGCATGGATGCATCGCATCCAACTTCACCCGCGATTCGTACCGAGAGGCCTTTGATGCCGTGCAGAATTACCTGCAGGCCGGTGACTGCTATCAGGTCAACCTCGCGCAACGCTTCAGCGCACAGGCCTCTGGCGATGCGTTTCGCGCGTATCTAGAACTGCGCAGCATGAGTCCCGCACCGTATTCGGCTTTTCTCAATCTGCCGCAGGCACAGATCCTGTGTGCTTCGCCGGAGCGCTTCCTTAGCGTGCGCTCCGGGCACGTAGAGACCAAGCCGATCAAGGGCACGCGTCCGCGCGGCAGAGATGCGGAGGACGATCGCCGTCTTGCCGACGAGCTGCGTCATCATCCCAAGGATCGCGCCGAGAACCTGATGATCGTCGACCTGCTTCGCAACGACCTCGGCAAGAGCTGCTCACCCGGCTCGGTGCGCGTGCCGAATCTGTTCGCGATCGAGAGCTATGCCAACGTACACCATCTGGTCAGCACCGTCGAAGGCGAGTTGGCGGAGGGCCGCGACGCGCTCGACCTGTTGCGCGACTGCTTCCCCGGAGGCTCCGTCACCGGCGCGCCCAAGCAGCGTGCGATGCAGATTATCGAACAACTCGAACCGCACCGGCGTGGCGTGTATTGCGGCGCAATCGGTTACATAGGTTTCGATGGCAATATGGATACCAACATTGCTATTCGCACGCTGGTATTCTCGGAAGGCGAAATCAGATGCTGGGCGGGAGGTGGTCTTGTGGCCGATTCGCAATGCGATGCGGAATATCAGGAGACTTTGGACAAGGCATCGGCGATGCTGGCATTGCTGAAGAAGTTCGGCGAATAATTTTCGTTTGAGCAGAGAGCCTGCCGCTAGGCAATGGTTTTTCTATCCCGGGTTCTTCACGCGAATGATCCTCACTACTTCCGGGATTTTGCGCAGGCTGCGCATTACGTTGGCGAGATGCAGGCGGTGGTTCACTTCCAGCGTGAAGTGCAGCGCGGTGTATTCGCCTTCGTTGACGAAGTTGACGTTGCTGATGTTGGATTCCGCATCGGCGATCGCGGCGGCGACCTTGGCCAGTACGCCGCGCTGGTTGGCGACCATCAGTTTGATACTGACGTCGAAGGAGCGATTGATGTTCTTGTCCCACGCTACGTCCAGCCACTGCTCGCCGCTGCTGTGGCCTCGTCGCAGCGTCGGGCAATCGTGGGTATGCACCACCAGTCCTTGGCCGCTGCGGATGATGCCGATAATAGGGTCGCCGGGAATCGGGCTGCAGCACTTGGCAAACTGCACCGCCATGCCCTCGGTGCCGTGGATAGTGATCACCGCATTCGGTGCGACTTCGCCCGGTGCGGTCTCGCCTACACTGGCAAGTTGGCGCGCAACCACCATATTCAGGCGGCGGCCCAGGCCAATGTCGGCGAGGATGTCTTGCTTGGTCTTGACGCCGGTGTCGCGCAACAGCTTGCTCCATTGAGCATCGCCGATTTCTTGCGTTTTGATGCCGAGCGCGTGCAGCGCCTGGTTCAGCAGGCGCTCGCCGAGTTGGGCGGATTCGCCCGACTGCATGGTCTTCAGAAAATGGCGGATGTGGCCGCGCGCCTTGCTGGTCGCGACGTAGCCCAGCCAGGCCGGGTTCGGCTTGGCATGCGGTGCGGTGATGACCTCGACGCGGTCGCCGTTGCGCAGTTCGGTGCGCAACGGCACCAACTCGTGGTTGACCTTGACGGCGATGCAGCGGTTGCCGATGTCGGTGTGCACGTTGTAGGCAAAGTCCACCGCGGTAGCCCCGCGCGGCAGCGACATGATCTTGCCCTTGGGCGTGAACACGTATACCTCGTCCGGGAACAGGTCGACCTTGAGGTGATCGAGGAATTCCGACGAATCGCTGCTCTGGCTCAGGCTCTCCAGCAGTTCCTGCAGCCATTGGTGGGTCTTCTTGTGCAGGTCGTTGATGGATTCGTGGCCGCTCTTGTACAGCCAGTGCGACGCCACGCCGGCATCGGCGATGCGGTGCATCTCGTGGGTGCGGATCTGGATCTCGATCGGCGTGCCGAACGGGCCGAACAGCGTGGTGTGCAGCGACTGGTAGCCGTTGACCTTGGGAATCGCGATGTAGTCCTTGAACTTGCCGGGGATCGGTTTGTACAGCCCGTGCAGCGCGCCCAGCGCGACGTAGCAGGAAGGGACATCGTCGACCAGCACGCGAAAACCGTAGATGTCGAGCACCTCGGCGAATGCAAGCGACTTGGATTGCATCTTTTTGTAGATGCTGTAGATGTCTTTCTCGCGACCGGTTACGTCGGCGTGTATGTGCTGTTCACCGAGCCGCTGGTAGATCGCGACGAGGATCTTGCTGACCACTTCGCGGCGGTTGCCGCGCGCGACCTTGAGGGCCTTGGACAGCACCGCATAGCGGTTCGGATGCAGATACTTGAAGCTCAGGTCTTCGAGCTCGTGATAGATGTCGTGCAGGCCGAGGCGGTTCGCGATAGGCGCATAGATTTCCATCGTTTCGCGCGCGATGCGCTCGCACTTTTCGCGCGCCATCGCTCCCAGCGTGCGCATGTTGTGCAGCCGGTCCGCCAGCTTGATCAGGATAACGCGGACGTCGCGCGCCATCGCCAGCAGCATCTTGCGGAAGTTCTCCGCCTGTGCATCCTCGCGAGTTTCGAACTGCAGGCGGTCGAGCTTGCTCACGCCGTCGACCAGTTCGGCGACAGGCTTGCCGAATTTCGCGGCGATGTTGTCGCCGGTGATGGCGGTGTCCTCGATTACGTCGTGCAGCAGCGCGGCGACGATCGCCTGCACGTCGATGTGCAGCGTGGTCAGGATGCGCGCGACGGCGATCGGGTGAGTAACGTAAGGTTCGCCGGACTGGCGCAGCTGTCCTTCGTGCGCCGCCCGGCTGAATTCGATGGCCTCACGGACGTGTTCGACGTCCTGCGGCTTAAGATAGGCAGAGACTTCTTCGAGCAGTAATTCCGCGTCGGCCATGCAGAGTCAATTTAGGCTTGACCGCGGTTCAGGATTTCCTTGCCGACCTTGCCTTCGCTGATTTCGCGCAGCGCGATGACGGTGGGCTTGTCCTTGCTTTCCTCGACCAGGTGGGTTGCGCCGTTGGCCAGCTGGCGCGCGCGATAGGCGGCGGCCAAGGTCAGTTCGAAACGGTTGGGGATATAACTGAGGCATTCTTCTACGGTGATACGGGCCATGATTTTTACTCCGGATGCTGTAACTGGTTGATCAATGTCTGATGACGGGACAATTGCGCTGCGCCGCGCACTCTGGCAGCAAGTGCCACAGCATTCAGTTCGCGCAACGCCTCGTTCAGGTTGTCGTTGATAATAACATAGTCGAATTCGGCGACATGAGCAACGTCGTCGCGCACCGCGGCCATGCGCCGTGCGATCACTTCGTCGTTGTCCTTGCCGCGTCCTTTCAGGCGCTGCTCCAGCGCTTCCATCGACGGCGGCAAGATGAATATGCTGATGCAATGCGGGAACAGGCGGCGCACCTGCGCTGCGCCCTGCCAGTCGATCTCCAGCAGGATGTCGCGGCCCTGTTCGATCTCCTTCGCGATCCAGCGCTGCGAGGTGCCGTACAGGTTGCCGTAGACTTCTGCGCTCTCGAGGAATTCGCCGTTCTTCATCATCGCGACGAAGGTTTCGCGGCTGACGAAATGGTAGTCCCTGCCGTCGATCTCGCCGGGACGCGGGTTGCGCGTGGTGTAGGAGACCGACAGGTTGATCCGCGGGTTGATGTCGAGCAGTGCGCGCACCAGGCTGGTCTTGCCCGCGCCGGACGGCGCGCTGACGATGAACAGGTTTCCGGACATGATTGGTTACTCCAGGTTTTGAATTTGTTCGCGCATCTGCTCGATCAGGATCTTCATCTCCATCGCGCTGCGCGAGACTTCGGCATCCACCGACTTTGAACCGAGCGTATTCGCCTCGCGGTTCAGTTCCTGCATCAGGAAATCCAGCCGTTTGCCGACCGCTCCGCCCTGCGTTAGGATGCGGCGCATCTCGGTCAGGTGGCTGGAGAGTCGGGACAGTTCCTCGTCGACGTCGATCTTGCTGGCGAACAGCGTGATCTCCTGGCGGATGCGTTCGTCGAACAGGTCGTTTGCCGGCGCGTTCTGCAGCGCCTCGCGCAACCGCGCGGTGAGCTTCTGTTCGTAGGCGGCGATCGCGGCCGGTACATGAGGCATCACGCCCTCGCGCAACGCCTCGATCTTCTCCACGCGCTGCAGCAGAAAGTCCTTCAGTTTCTCGCCTTCGCGGGCGCGCGACGCGGAGAATTCCTGCAGTGCCTCCTGCAGCAGGCCGAGCAGTGAGCTGCGCAACTCGTCCGCCGACGCGGACGGCGTCTCCAGCACGCCTTGCCACTTGAGCACGTCGGCCACGCTCAACGAGTGCGCATCCGGCAGCGCGGCTTGCACCTCGTGGTTCCAGTCGGCCAGTTGCTGCAGCAGGTCGCGGCTCAGCGTCGCGCCGCTCTGGGCCGAGCGTGCCGCGTAATTGATGCGGCAGTCCACCTTGCCGCGCTGCAGCTGCGCCGAGATCGCTTCGCGCATCGCGCCCTCGAAGGCGCGGAGTTCGTCCGGCATGCGCAGCTGGATATCCAGGTAGCGGTGGTTGACGGCGCGCAGTTCCAGCGTCAGCGAACCGCTGTCGAGTTCCGCGCCGGTGGCGGCGTAGCCGGTCATGCTCAGGATCATGGCGAGAGTTCCAAAAAATGGCAGTCGAACAAATGACTGTGCTGAAGGCGCGCATTATATTACGATTGGCGTCTTTCAATTCATTCACCGGCTCATGAAGTTCTCGGTCCATCAGGCCAGCCATATCGGCGACCGCAAATACAATCAGGATCGCGTCGCCTACGCCTATACCGGCGACGCGCTGCTGTTGGTGCTGGCCGACGGTATGGGAGGGCATCTGCATGGCGAACTGGCGGCCGGGCTGATCATCGACACCTTCGTCGAATTGTTTGGGCGCGATGCGCGGCCGCGAGTTGCAGCGCCGGAGCATTTTATCGGCGAGGCGATGAAGCAGGCGCACGAGCGCATCATGAAATTTCCGCACGACCAGGCCAGGGGCGGTTTCCCCGGCTCGACCTGCGTGGCTGCGCTGATCCAAGACGGCAAAATGTACTGGGGACATTCCGGGGATTCCCGTTTGTATCTGTTGCGCGACGGCAAGGTGCAGGCCAAGACGCACGACCATTCGATGGTTTATCAATGGATGGAATGGGGGATCATCACGCCCGAAGAGGCGCGCGTGCATCCGCAGCGCAACCAGATCACCAACTGCCTCGGCGGCCAGAGCGACCTGTTCTACATGGAGCCCGGCGAGCCGCTGGCATTGCAGTCGGGCGACGTGCTGCTGCTCGGCAGCGACGGCCTGTGGGGGCCATTCCTCGACGAGGAACTCATCAAGGCTTTTGCGGCAGGCCCCGTTGCCGAAGTGCTGGACGACCTGGTCGCGCACGCGCTGGAGCGCGAGAGCGGGCACTCCGATAACGTTACCGGCTTGGCGATACGTCTGGGCGACAGCGAGGCAGCGCACGACAGCGCCGAGCCGGTTTTCCACATCCTCGAAATTCTTTGAACGAAGGGGCACGAGAAACTTTTGTGCGGGCACCCGCACGGCACGCCGTGCCCCTACCGATATATATGGAGATATAAAAATATGCGACCAAGCCAGCGACAAGCGAACCAGTTGCGCAACATCCGCATCACTCGTCGTTACACCAAACACGCCGAAGGCTCGGTGCTGATCGAGTGCGGCGACACCAAGGTGATCTGCACCGCCAGCGTCGAAGAACGCGTGCCGCCGCACAAGAAGGGCAGCGGCGAAGGCTGGGTCACCGCCGAATATGGCATGCTGCCGCGTTCCACCGGCAGCCGCATGAGCCGCGAGGCCGCCAAGGGCAAGCAGTCCGGCCGCACCCAGGAGATCCAGCGCCTGATCGGCCGCAGCCTGCGCGCCGTGGTCGATCTCGGCAAACTCGGCGAGCGCACCATTCAGCTCGACTGCGACGTGATCCAGGCCGACGGCGGCACGCGCACCGCCAGCATCACCGGCGCGTTCGTCGCGCTGCACGACGCGGTGAGCGGGCTGATGGCTCAAGGCTTGGTGAAAGAGAATCCGCTGAAGGACTTCGTCGCGGCGATTTCGGTCGGTATCTATCAGGGCACGCCGGTGCTCGACCTCGATTACATCGAGGATTCCGATTGCGACACCGACATGAACGTCGTGATGCTGGGCAGTGGCCACTTCGTCGAAGTGCAGGGCACGGCCGAAGGCCATCCCTTCTCGCGCGAAGAAATGGATACGTTGCTGGAGCTGGCGAAGAACGGCATCGCGCAACTGGTCGAGATGCAGCAGACGGCGCTTGCGGGGGATTGATAATTCAGTAGGGGCGCGACTCATCGCGCCCTGATCTATTCATATATCGCAAAGGGCGCGATGAATCGCGCCCTTACAACAAATGCAAAAACTCGTCATCGCCTCCAACAACCAAGGCAAGCTGCGCGAATTCCAGCGCATGCTGGCCCCGCTCGGCATCGAGGTGCTGACGCAATCGCAACTCGGCATCTCCGAGGCCGAAGAGCCGCACTGCACCTTCGTCGAAAACGCGCTGGCCAAGGCGCGCCACGTCAGCCGCGAGAGCGGCCTGCCGGCGCTGGCTGACGATTCCGGCATTTGTGTCGACGCGCTGGGCGGCGTGCCCGGCGTGATCTCGGCGCGCTACGCCGGCGACAACCCCAAGTCCGATGCGCGCAACAACGAAAAGCTGCTGCGCGAGATGCAGGGCGTGACCGACCGCCATGCGCACTACTACTGTGTGCTGGTGCTGGTGCGCCACGCCGACGACCCGCAGCCGCTGATCGCCGAAGGCGAATGGCACGGCATGATCGCGCACGAAGAGCGCGGCGACGGCGGCTTCGGCTACGACCCGATGTTCTGGCTGCCGGAGCTCGACAGGATGAGCTCCGAACTGGATCACGACGAAAAGGCGCAGCTCAGCCACCGCGCCAAGGCGCTGAAGGTGCTGCTGGAAAAGCTGAAGATGTAGGATGCGGTCCACGCATCCCCAACCACCGGTGCGCGTGCCGCACCCCGCGACATGACCACTCATCCTTTACAGCCCGTCGGACTTAAATCGCAGCCTGTGAATTTCCAGGCGCTGCCGCCGTTGTCGCTGTACATCCATATTCCGTGGTGCGTGCGCAAGTGTCCCTATTGCGACTTCAATTCGCACGAGGCTCGTAGTGCATTCCCTGAGCAGCAATACGTTGCCGCGTTGATCCGCGATCTGGAACTGGCGTTGCCGCAGATATGGGGGCGCAAGGTCTATACGGTGTTCTTCGGCGGCGGGACGCCCAGCTTGTTGAGCGGCGAGAGCGTCGCCGAAATCCTGCGCCAGGTGCGCATGCTGCTGCCGCTAAGCGGTGATGCCGAGATCACGCTGGAGGCGAATCCCGGCACGGTGGAGGCGGAGCGCTTCGCGGCGTATCGCGATGCGGGAGTGAATCGGTTGTCGATGGGCATACAGAGTTTCGACGACACTCATCTCAAGGCGCTGGGGCGCATCCATTCCGCCGACGAGGCGAGGCGCGCGATAGCCATCGCGCAGCAGCACTTCGACAACATCAATCTGGACCTGATGTATGCGCTGCCGCAACAGACGCTGGAGCAGGCATTGCTGGATGTGCGGACCGCGCTGTCGTTTGCGCCCCAGCATCTGTCCTGCTACCACTTGACGCTGGAGCCGAACACGCTGTTCCACCGCAACCCGCCTTCGTTGCCGGACGACGATGCCAGCGCAGAGATGCAGCAGCGCATCGAATCGCTGTTGGCGGAGCATGGCTACGAGCACTATGAGACTTCGGCGTTCGCGTTGCCGAGGCGTCGTGCGAAGCACAATATTAACTACTGGAAATTCGGCGACTACCTCGGCATCGGTGCGGGCGCGCACAGCAAGCTGAGCTTTCCCGACAGGGTGCTGCGCCAGATGCGCCACAAGCAGCCGCAGGCCTACCTCGATGCGGTGGGGCGCGATGCGCCGGTGCAGGAGGAACACGAGGTCGCGGCGGCCAATCTGCCGTTCGAGTTCATGATGAATGCGTTGCGCCTGAACGAGGGTTTTGACAGCGCGCTGTTTCAGGAGCGCACCAGTCTGCCGCTGCTGGTGATACGCCGCGAACTGGAGCAGGCCGAGAAACGAGGGTTGCTGGTGTGCGATGGGGGGCGCATCGCGCCGACGCTGCAGGGGCAGCGATTTTTGAATGACTTGCTGGAAATTTTTCTCAGGGATGCACCATAGGGCACGGCACGCCGTGCCCCTACGATATATCCGCCGCGCCCTCGAATCCGCATTGCCGCCAGGCTTCGAACACCGTTACCGCGACCGTGTTGGACAGGTTCAGGCTGCGGTTGTTCGGCAGCATCGGCAGGCGCAGGCGATGTTCGGCATCGAACTCTGCTAGCACCTCGGCGGGCAGGCCGCGGCTTTCAGGGCCGAAGACGAAGGCGTCGCCGCGCTGGTATTCGATGCGGTGGAACGGCGTCGAGCCCTTGGTGGTGAGCGCGAATACCCGCGTCGTGGGCAGGGATGCCAGACAATCCGCCAGACTGTCGTGCACGCGCAAGGTGGCGAACTCGTGGTAGTCCAGTCCGGCGCGGATCAGTTGCTTGTCTTCCAGCGTGAAGCCCAGCGGTTTGATCAGGTGCAGCTGGCAGCCGGTGTTGGCGCACAGACGGATGACGTTGCCGGTGTTGGGCGGGATTTCCGGTTGGTAGAGGATGACGTTGAACATCGGATTAATGCTTGTCAGTGTGGATAAAAAAGGCTAAGTTCGCCGTTGTGAGGCTCTCGCGGCAATCACGATTTATTTCAAGGAAGGATTATGGCGCGTCCGGAGAAGGTTCGCTTAGGCGATTTGCTGGTACAGCAGCAGCTCATCACGCTCGATCAGCTCAAAATGGTGCTCGATCAGCAGCGAATCAGCGGCCGCAAACTGGGGCGCGTGCTGGTCGACAACAAGCTGGTGACCGAGGAGCAGATTTCTGCAACGCTCGCTAAGCAGCTTAATATTCCCTATATCAATCTCAAGTTTTTCAATATCAACCACGATCTGGTGCGGCTGTTGCCGGAGAACCAGGCGCGGCGTTTCCGCGCGATCGTGCTGGAAGAGCGCAACGGCATGTTGCAAGTCGGCATGGCCGATCCGACCGATCTGACCGCCTTCGACCAGATTTCCCATCTCGTCAAACGCGACATCAATCTGGCGGTCGTCACCGAGGGGCAGCTGCTGGAGTGCATCGATCGCGGCTACCGGCGCACCGATGAGATCAGCGGTCTGGCGCGCGAGTTGAGCGAGGATCTCGGCGACAGTTATGTCGATTTCGGTGCGCTGGTCGGCAGTGCCGGGGCCGAGGACGCGCCGGTGGTGAAGCTGCTGCAGACCATGTTCGAAGACGCTACCCAAATTCGGGCTTCCGACATCCATATCGAGCCGCAGGAAACTCGGGTAGTCGTCCGCTTCCGCATCGACGGCCTGTTGCATCTGCAGATGGAGGCTGACCACAAGATCGCGCCTGCGCTGGTGCTGCGTCTCAAGCTGATGTCCGGTCTGGATATCTCGGAAAAACGCCTGCCGCAGGACGGTCGTCTGCATGTGCGGGTGCGCGACCACGGCGTGGATGTGCGTGTCGCGACCTGTCCCACGCAATACGGCGAGTCGGTGGTGATGCGTCTGTTGCGGCAGGACAGCGGCATGGTGAGCCTGGACAAACTGGGCATGCCGCCGGACATGCTGAAGCGCTTCCGCGAGATCATCCGGCGCAGCAACGGCATGGTGCTGGTGACTGGCCCGACCGGCTCCGGCAAGACCACCACGCTGTATGCCGCACTGGAAGAGATCAACACCATCGAACAGAAGATCATTACCGTCGAGGACCCGGTGGAATATCGGCTGCCCGGTATCAATCAGGTGCAGGTCAACGAGAAGATCGACCTGACCTTCGCGCGGGTGTTGCGTTCCGCGTTGCGCCAGGACCCGGACGTGATCCTGATCGGCGAAATGCGTGACGTGGAAACCGCGCAGATCGGCTTGCGCGCTGCGATGACAGGTCACCTGGTGTTCTCCACGCTGCACACCCGCGATACTGCCGGCACCTTGTTCCGGCTGGTGGATATGGGGGTGCCGCGTTTCATGGTGGCATCCTCGGTGCAGGTTATCATTGCGCAACGCCTGTTGCGCCGAGTCTGCAGCAGTTGCGCCCAGCCTTACGAGCCGACCCCGCAGGAAGGCGAATGGCTGCAGGCCGAAGGGATGACCCCGGACCGCTGGGACGGCCTCCTCAGCGGACGCGGCTGTTCGTATTGCAACGGCACCGGCTATCACGGGCGCATGGGGGTGTACGAGATGCTGGAAATGAACCGCACCCTGGCCGATGCGGCCGCGCACGAGAGCTCCGTTCATTTCATGCAGGCCGCGCATGATCACATGCGCGGCAAGACCATCCTCGATCATGCGATCGAAATGATGCGGCAGGGCCGCACCTCGGTAGCCGAAGTCATGCGCATCAGCAATCAGGTCGAGGATTGATGGTGGCGGTGTTCACCTACAAGGGGCGTGATCGCAATGGCGTGCTGGTGAAGGGTTCGCTGGAGGGAGATAGCAGTGGCGTCGTTGCAGAGCAACTGATGAGCGCCGGCATTACCCCGCTGGAGATCGCACCGTCGCGTGCTAAAGCCGCCAGCGCAACCGGAACGGCCCTCGCCAGCCCATTCAATCGACTTCGTCACCTGCTTACCGACAAGCCGGTCGATGCGCTGGACCTGATGCTGTTCAGCCGCCAGATGTACACCCTGCTCAAGGCCGGCGTGCCGATGTTGCGCGCGCTGTCCGGCCTGCAGGAATCCACCCAGAAGCCCGCCTTCGCCGCGGTGATTAAGGAGTTGCGCGAGAGCCTGGACAGCGGCCGCGAGCTGAGCTCGGCGATGCGTCGCCACCCCGAGGTGTTTTTCCCGTATTACGTCAGCATGGTGCAGGTTGGTGAAATGACCGGTATGCTGGACAACACCTTTATCCAGCTGTACGAACACATGGAATTCGAGCGCGAGATGAAGGAGCGCATCAAGACCGCGTTGCGCTATCCCAGCTTCGTGGCGATGGCGATGGCGGTCGCGATCGTGATCGTCAACCTGTTCGTGATTCCTTCCTTTGCCAAGGTGTTTGCCGGATTTAATGCCGAATTGCCGCTGATGACCAGGATGCTGATTGGTTTTTCCAGCTTCATGGTGAATTACTGGATGCTGCTTTTTGCTATGGCGGTCGGTGCGGTGGTGGCATTTCGTTCGTATATCAATACGTCGGCGGGCCGCTACAATTGGGATCGCTACAAGTTTCGCCTGCCGATTGCCGGCAAGATACTCATCAAGTCGACGCTGGCGAGATTCGCCCGCAGCCTGGCTCTGTCCTTCAAGAGTGGCATGCCGGTGTTGCAGGGGCTGGATTCGGTCGCGATGGTGGTGGACAACGTTTTCATGCGCAGCCGCGTCGAAGAGATGCGCGCCGGAGTGGAGCGCGGCGAGAGTATTTTGCGCACCGCGATGGCTACCGGGGTGTTCAGCCCGATTGTGTTGCAGATGATCGCGGTGGGCGAGGAGACCGGCGATCTGGACGGGTTGATGTTCGAGGTGGCCGACATGTACCAGCGCGAGGTCGAATACGAAGTGAAGACCCTGAGCTCACAGATCGAGCCTATCCTGATTGTGTTCCTCGGCGTCCTGGTGCTGATCCTCGCGCTGGGCATCTTCCTGCCGATGTGGGATCTGGGCAAGGCGGCGATGCACAAATGATGCAAAGGACTGAGATTCGAGGACTGAGGGCTGAGGGTCGAGCACAGGCCCGCGTCTTGCACGGTTTTTTGAACAAACGCGGCGTAGCCGCGACAAAGACTCAGTCCTCAGCACTCAGTTCTCGGTCCTCTGAGCGAGGCTTCACGCTGATCGAGCTGATCGTCGTCGTCTCCATACTGGCGGTGACAGCGGGGGTGTTCCTGAACCGCATAACCTATTATCAGGAGCGGGCCGAAAAGGCCGCGATGGAGGGGGTGGTGGCTTCGCTGCAAAGCGCGCTGACCTTGCAGTACGGCCAGATCGTGACGCGCGGTCAGCCGGCCGATGTACCTGCGCTGGCGTATGCCAATCCGATGGATTGGCTGCAGAAGAGGCCGGGCAACTATGCCGGGGAATTCTATGATCCGACGCCGGCCAGCGTGGAGCCGGGCAGCTGGATGTTCGACCTGAAAACGCGCGATCTGATCTACGTGCCCAACAGTGCGACATTTTTCGAACCGGGCAAGGATGGCGGGAAATGGGTGCGTTTCCATGTCGTCCTCAACTATGAGCGGCCGCTCCAGCCTTCGCTGCGGCAGGAGTCGGCCAGCCTGACCGGCGCGTTGTTCGAGCCGGTCGAGCCGTATTCGTGGTTCTAGGTACAATGACCGTCGTGCCGTTCAATTTTCGGAATTCATTATGATCACCCAACATGCATTTGAAATTATTCTGTGGCGTTCGCTGGCGACCTTCCTGCTAGTCGGCGCGTTGATGGGCGTTGCCGTCTCGCTGCTGATGATCTATCGCCCGGCATTGTTCGTGCGCATTAACCATATCGCCAATCTCTGGATTTCCACGCGCCGCATGAAGAAGTCGCTGGATATGAGCATCTGCCTGGAACACTGGTTCTATCGCCATCATCGGCCGCTGGGCGTGCTGGTTTGCATCGGGGCCGCTTATGTTTTCGCATATTTCGGGACGCAGTTCGACAAGGTCCATGCCTTGCCGCATTTGGCGGCACATTTGTCGGTTCGATGGCCTATTCAATTGTTGGAGGCGTTGTTGGATGCGCTGGTTCTGGCCGCGCTGGCCGGTGCGGCGGTATCCTTGTTCGTCGGCCTGCTGCTCTGGCAACGCCCCAGCTTGTTGCGCGGTCTGGATGAAACGGCCAATCGGTGGGTGTCCATGCGTCGTTCCACCCGTTCCCTTGAAATCCCCCGCAATCACGTGGATAAATTCGTGATACGTCACGATCAGCGCGCCGGCTGGATGTTGTTGTTGGGGAGTCTCTACCTGCTGTTTCTGGTTGTTCCCTTGTTGACCTGAATATGTTCCGGTATTGCGAGTTTTGTAGAGGCGTGGCGATCCATGGAGGTGCGGTTTTTCAGGCGCTGGATTGCCTCGCCCCCGGCTTTGGCCTATAGTAGAAATAGCTTTTGAATACTTGCTGCGGCAAGAGCTAAAGGGCTCGGCGATGTTGCCGATAATACGAGAAGGGGTCGCGGCCCTGCAATGAGGCCGGACGGTCTCGATTTAAGGAGAACAAAATGAAAAAGCAGTTTGGTTTTACGCTGATCGAGTTGATCATGGTGATCGTGATTCTGGGTATTCTGGCTGCGACCGCGTTGCCGAAATTCGTGGATTTGGCGGGAGACGCGCGGAAAGCTTCATTGTCTGCTGCGGAAGGGTCCATTAAGTCCGCGGCCATGATGGCTCGTAGCGCGGCATTGGTTAAAGCGAGTGCGGTTGTTTCCATCGAGGGAACTTCATACACAATGGAAGCTAATTATTACCCGAAAGACGCCGACATCATGGCGTTGGCTGGGGTGTCAGGCCCTAGCTACACTGTGACCGCCGCGACGGCTCAGGTTGCCGGCGCTACCACTCCGGCATCTTGCCAGGTTGTTTATAGCAATGCGGGTACTGTGAACACCACTCCGACCTATACCAAAACGGACACAGGCTGTTAATTTAAGCATATGTAGCATGGCTTGAGTCTGCGGCAGGAAGTCGTTTTGCAAACTTGGCGGGATGGCTTGCAGAGCTATTCATCGGAATAAAGAAGGGGGGCTTCGGCCCCCCTGTTTTTTGTCCGCCGCGTATTTGTTACACTGAGTGCAGATTTTTCCATTGCCAACGGTATGCATAATCCGATGCGCCACTCATTCCATTCCAGCGAAGCAGGTCAGCGCGGCTTTACGCTGATTGAGTTGATTATGGTGATGGTTATCGTTGGCATCCTCGCGGTGTTCGTCGTGCCGCGCTTCTTCGATGTGAATATTTTTCAGTCCCGTGGAGCGGCGGATCAAGTGAAGGCAGCATTGCGCTACGGGCAGAAGATCGCCATCGCGCAGCACCGCAATGTCGATGTGGCGATCTCTTCAGCGGCGATCTCCGATTGCGGTACGGAACTGGTCGGCGGCAATGTCAATTGCGTGATCTCCGATAGCGTGGCGGTGACCGCCCAGACGGTAACCTTCAACGCGCTCGGACAGCCTGTCCCGAACGCGGCGGGGTCCATCGTTATCGGCGTCGCGCCCAATGACACGACTATCATCATCGAGGTGGAAACGGGCTATGTGCATTAGGGTAGGCCAGCGAGGCATCAGCCTGATCGAGCTGATCATGTTCGTCGTGATCGTCAGTGTGGCGCTGGCCGGCATTCTGCTGGTGATGAACGTAACGACCAAAAGCAGCGCCGATCCGCTGGTGCGCAAGCAGGCGCTGGCGGTGGCGGAGTCGTTGCTGGAGGAAGTTCAGTTGCAGGATTTTAATTCGGCAGACGGGACAAATACGACGGTCACTTCGGCGAATCGATCGACGGATTATCACGTTGTCCGGGATTACGACGGGCTCAACATGGCAGGCATCTCTTCGATGGCCGGGGATGCGGTAGCCGGGCTTTCCGGTTATAGCGCGAGTGTGGCTGTCGCCGATGCGGCGCTGGGAACGGTGGCGGCAGGCAGTGCGGTGCTTATTACCGTAACGGTGGATCATCCGCAGGGGGGCAGCGTTCAGCTTTCGGGGTACAGGACGGCTTATTGATGAAACGCTTGAATCCTCATTCCGTGCGGCAACAGGGCTTTACTCTGGTCGAGATGATTATGGTGATTGTCATCACTGGCATTATCGGCAGCATGGTTGCTGTGTTTCTGAAGTCGCCGATCCAGCAATATGTGGACGTGGCGCGCCGCGCCGAACTCACCGATATCGCCGACACGGCGGTTCGGCGCATGGCGCGCGACATACGCGCTGCGGCGCCGAACAGCGTGCGGATTGCCGGTTGTGGCGGAGTGCCGTGCGTGGAATTTTTGCAGACCAAGGATGGGGGGCGCTATCGAGTTGCCGGGGCAGGCGATCCATTGGATTTTGATGGGAACGATAATCAATTCGACACCGTTGGAGCGGTCGATGTCGCAAAAGATGATTATGTGGTCGTTGGCAGCACCCAGTCGGATGGGAGTGTCGCTTATGATTCCGGTGTGGGAGGAGGGCTGCGCAAAGTGTCCGATGTGGCGGGGGCTGTTACCCTCGCTGCGGGCTTGCCCCAGACGGCGGAGCTTGATTCGCATCGCTTCGCCGTGGTCGATAGTGCGCAGCAGGCGGTGACTTATGCTTGTGTCGGAGCGTTAGGGGCGCTGGATGCGAATCAGAATGGGCAAGCCAAGCTGATGCGCTACTGGGGCTATGGCTTTCATGCGGTGCAGCAGACTGCGGCTGGCATAGCGTCTAACGCTGCTCCTGTCACCGCACATTCTGCAGCCGTTCTTGCCGATAAAGTTAGCGCCTGTCAGTTCGAATACGATGTCCCGAATCAGCGCTTCGGTTTGTTGGCGGTGCGGCTGACTTTGACGAGTGGAAATGAAAGTGTGAGCCTTTATCATGAAGTCCATGTGAACAACGCGCCATGATGAATTCGAATCCGGGCAGATCGGTTTGTCAGAGAGGCTTTAGTCTTATTACTGCTATTTTCCTGCTGGTGGTGATTGCTGCGCTCGGTGCGTTTGCGGTGACGCTTTCCACGACTCAGCATCAAAGTTCCGCGCTGGATGTGATGGGCGCGCGCGCGTATCAGGCAGCGCGCAGCGGCATCGAATGGGCCGCTTACCATGTCATATTAAGCCCCGCCAGCTCACCCGTGCCGTGGGCCGGTTGTGCGCCGAATACTTCTCTTGGAACGTTGAGCGGGACGCTGGCGCCTTTTGTCGTTACTGTAAATTGCAGCGCAGCCTCGTATGTCGAGGCCGGATCTACAATCTGGATTTATGACGTGAGCGCGAGTGCCGTGACCGGGGGGAGTCCCGGCGATCCTGATTACGTTGAGCGCGTTGTCGGCGCGACGATGGGTAAATGATGGTCGAGGGCCGATAGCTCGGTGGTGGCGTTACCATCGATGGCGTTATTTTCCGGGCCTGAAAATTGAGGTTGTGACGGGCGGCTTGTTTTGCTAGAATCGCGCCCTCGATTTTTTGGTAGAAGGTAGTTTGTCCATGACAACCGTACGTGTTAAAGAGAATGAGCCGTTCGAAGTAGCGATGCGTCGCTTCAAGCGTTCCGTGGAAAAGACCGGTCTGCTGACCGATCTGCGCGCCCGCGAATTTTACGAGAAGCCCACCGCAGAGCGTAAGCGCAAGCTGGCTGCTGCAGTGAAGCGTCATTACAAGCGCCTGCGCAGCCAAACCCTCCCTCCGAAGATGTACTAAATCCTGCCCCTCGTGGGTGGGTTTCGGCATGAGTCTCAAGCAGCAGATCAGCGATGACATGAAAGCCGCGATGCGCGCCAGAGAAGCGGCGCGCCTCGGGGCTATTCGTCTTTTGCTCGCGGCGATGAAGCAGCGCGAGGTGGATGAGCGCATCGAATTGACGGATGCGGATGTGGTCGCCATCATCGAAAAGATGATGAAGCAGCGTCGCGACTCGATCAGCCAGTACGAGGCGGCAGGCCGCCAGGATCTGGCCGATGTCGAGAAGTTCGAGATGAGTGTGCTGCAGGCCTATATGCCGCAGCAGTTGAGCGAGGCGGAGATCAATGTCGCGGTCGCCGAAGCGATCGCGGCAACCGGTCCGCAGGATATGGGCAAGGTGATGGGCGTGCTCAAGGCTCAACTGGCCGGGCGTGCCGACATGGGCAAGGTCTCCGCACTGATCAAGGCGCAACTCGCCAAGTAATTTCTATCCTTTGTTCTTCCGGCTACAAGGCTGGTCGAGATGCCCGAGTCGGTCGAGATGAAAGGGTGCTGATTTGATTCCAAAAAGTTTCATTCAGGACTTGCTCAATCGTCTCGACATCGTGGATGTGGTCGAGCGTCATGTGCCGCTGAAGAAGGCGGGTGCCAACTACGTCGCCTGTTGTCCGTTCCATAACGAAAAATCCCCGTCGTTCACTGTCAGTCAGTCCAAGCAGTTCTATCACTGCTTCGGATGCGGTGCGCATGGCACGGCGATCGGCTTCGTGATGGAGCATGTCGGCTTGGGATTTGTCGAGGCGGTCGAAGAGCTGGCGCGTGGCGCGGGCATGGAAGTGCCGCACGAGCGCTCGTCTGCTGGTGAGATCTACCAGAAAGTTGCGCCCGATCTGTACGAGGTGATGCAGACCGCGACGCGTTACTACCGCGAGCAACTCAAGCAGTCGCCGCGCGCGATCGATTACCTGAAGCGGCGCGGCCTGTCCGGCGAGATAGCAGCGCGCTTCGGCATCGGCTATGCGCCGGAGGGCTGGCAGAGTCTCGCTGCCGCATTCCCCGATTACCAGAGCGATACGTTGAGCGAGACCGGGTTGGTGATCGTCAATGAGGAAGATCATAAGCGCTACGACCGTTTTCGCGACCGCATCATGTTTCCCATCATCAACGTGCGGGGCCAGGTCATCGGCTTCGGCGGGCGCGTGCTGGACAAGGGCGAGCCGAAGTATTTGAATTCGCCGGAGACGCCGCTGTTCGAGAAGGGGCGCGAGTTGTACGGCCTGTTTCAGGCGCAGAAGTCGATACGCGGAGCGCAGCGGGTGCTGGTGGTCGAGGGCTATATGGATGTGGTGGCGCTGGCGCAGCACGGCGTGGAGTACGCCGTCGCGACGCTGGGTACGGCGACCACTCCCTATCATGTGCAGAAATTGTTGCGTCTGGTCGAGCATATCGTGTTCAGCTTCGACGGCGATAAGGCTGGGCAGAAGGCGGCATGGCGCGCGCTGGAGAATGCGTTGCCGCAGCTGCAGGATGGCAAGCGCATCAGCTTTTTGTTCTTGCCGGTCGAACACGACCCGGATAGTTTCATTCGCGAGTTCGGCAAGGAGGCGTTCGAGCAGCGCGTGCAGGAAGCGATGCCGTTGTCCGCTTATCTGCTGCGCGAAGTCAGTGCCGGACTGGACTTGCGTAGCCCGGAGGGGCGCAACCAGTTGCTGCAGCGCGCCAAGCCGTTGCTGATTGCGATTGCCGCGCCGGCGACGGCGCTGCTGTTGCGCAAGGAAGTTGCCGCGCTCGCCGGTGTGAGCCAGGCCGAGTTGGAAGAGCTGTACGAGGTCAGCCCTGTTGCGCGTGCGCCGCGTCCGGCGCCGAAAAAAGTCGGACGCACCGCGCCTTCTGGGCATCGGCTATTGCTGCAATGCTTGCTTGCGAAGCCCGCGTTGGGAGCGCAGTTGCCAGAGGATTGGCGGGGTGACGGGGCGGAGGGCGAGGCGATTTCGGCGTTGTTAGCTGTGCTGCGCGAAGCGGGTTATGCGTTGAGCGGGCCGGCGCTGACGCAGTATTTTCAGGGCTCTATGCATGAAAGGACGCTGGCTGCGGCGGAGGCGGATATGTTGAGTTGGGGCGAGGCGTTCGATGTGGATGGAGAATTTGCGGGTCTGATGAATAGCTTCGAGAGAGACAGGCGTCGCCATGAGTTTGAGGTGTTGCAGGCCAAGGTGAAACAAGGTGGGTGGGCTTGTCTGACCGAGGCGGAGCTGAAGCTTTACGTGCAGGTGGGGCGCTGAGACGAAGTCTCGGGGAAGATTGGAAAAATTCGGTTGGATTCGGGTATAATTCGCCGCTTTTCTGCGGCATTGAGCGGCATTACGCAATTGGGAATCTGGATATGGCAAAGCCTAGCGACAAGAAAAAACAGGACAAGAAATCGGCCGAGGTGATCGCGCAGCCGGTGGTTGACCCGCAGCAGGACATCGAGGCGCGCCGCACGCGTCTGAAGTCGCTGATCGTGTTGGGCAAGGAGCGTGGCTACCTGACCTATGCCGAGATCAACGACCACCTGCCGGACATGCTCGAAGTCGAGCAGATCGAGGGCGTGGTCAGCATGATCAACGACATGGGCATTCAGGTCTATGACGTCGCGCCCGATGCCGAAACGCTGATCATGACCGATGCAGCGCCTGCGGTGGCCGACGAGGATGCTGCCGCCGAGGCTGAGGCCGCATTGTCCACAGTTGATTCCGAATTCGGCCGCACCACCGACCCGGTGCGCATGTACATGCGCGAAATGGGCACGGTCGAGTTGCTGACGCGCGAAAAAGAAATCGAAATCGCCAAGCGCATCGAGGAAGGTCTGAAGCACATGATTCAGGCGATTTCCGCGTGTCCCGCGACGATCGCCGAAATCCTGGGGCTGGCAGCGAAGATCGAGGCCGACCAGATGCGCATCGATGAGTTGATCGACGGTTTCGTCGATAGCGAACCCGAAGAAGTGGTCGGCGAAGAAGAGGTCGAAGAGGAAGAGGCCGAAGAAGAAGCCGAAGAGGTCGACGAAGAGGAAGACGAAGCCGCAACCGCCGCCGCTGCCGCCGCCAATCTGGCGCAACTGAAGGCCGATGCGTTGCTGCGTTTCGCGGTGATCGCCGATCAGTTCACCAAAATGGGCAAGGCCTACGAAAAGCACGGCTATCGCAGCAAGCCGTACGATAAGTGCCAGAGCATCATCTCCGAAGAACTGATGAATTTCCGCTTCACCGCCAAGCAAGTGGATGCGCTGTGCGACACCATGCGTGGCTTGGTTGAAGAAGTTCGCCGTTGCGAGCGCAGCATCCAGGACATGTGCGTCACCAAGAGCAAGATGCCGCGTCCGCACTTCATCAAAACGTTCCCGGGCAACGAAGAAAACCTGGAGTGGGTTGCGCAGGAACTGAAGTCCAAGAAGCCTTACGCCGAGGGATTGGCGCGTTACCAGCACGCCATCGTCGAGCAGCAGCAGCACTTGCTCGATCTGGAGCGCCGTGTCGGCATCCCGATCAAGGACCTGAAGGACATCAACAAGCAGATGACCAACGGGGAAGCCCGTGCACGCCGCGCCAAGCGCGACATGATCGAGGCCAACCTGCGTTTGGTGATCTCCATCGCGAAGAAGTACACCAACCGCGGCCTGCAGTTCCTCGACCTGATCCAGGAAGGCAACATTGGCCTGATGAAGGCGGTGGACAAGTTCGAATACCGCCGTGGCTACAAGTTCTCGACCTACGCGACATGGTGGATCCGCCAGGCGATCACGCGTTCCATCGCCGACCAGGCGCGCACCATCCGCATCCCGGTGCACATGATCGAGACCATCAACAAGATGAATCGCATCTCGCGCCAGATCATGCAGGAGACCGGCATCGAGCCGGATGTGGCGACGCTGGCGATCAAGATGGAAATGCCGGAAGACAAGATCCACAAGATCCTGAAAATCGCCAAGGAGCCGATCTCCATGGAGACCCCGGTCGGCGACGACGACGATTCCCATCTGGGCGACTTCATCGAAGACCAGAACACCACGGTGCCTATCGACGCCGCGGTGTACGAGAGTCTGCGCGGCGCGACCAAGGACATCCTGGACAGCTTGACGCAGCGCGAAGCCAAGGTGCTGCGCATGCGCTTCGGCATCGAGATGAACACCGATCACACGCTGGAAGAAGTCGGCAAGCAGTTCGACGTCACCCGCGAGCGTATCCGCCAGATCGAAGCCAAGGCCCTGCGCAAGCTGCGCCACCCGTCGCGTTCGGAGAAGCTCAAGAGCTTCCTCGACAGCGAGGGTAACTGACCGTTTACGGGCCCATAGCTCAGTTGGTTAGAGCAGAGGACTCATAATCCTTTGGTCGTAGGTTCAAGTCCTACTGGGCCCACCATACAAACAAAGGCTTGCAGCGATGCAGGCCTTTTGTCTTTCTACAATTCCGGTTCTCTTTCTACAATTCCCGATTCGAGGGGCTTCACCTTCTCGCCTTTTCGGTTTCGGGTGTAGTGCTCGGTCATCGCCCTGGACTTGTGCCCCAGCAGCTTCTGGGCGTGGGCCAGACTCTCGGTGTCGGTCGCCGTCTTGGCGCGGATGTCGCGGAACTGGAAGCTGACGCCTGCAGCCTCGCGCGCCTTGTCGAAACGGTCGCGCAGCGCGCCGGAGGTGAGCCGCTGGCCGTTGCCATCCTGCAGCAGGGCATCGCCGCCCATGGTGCGATGCTGGCGACTCAGGATGCGCTCGATCAGGTCTTTCAGTTCGCCTACGATGGCGATGCGCAGGGCCTTGCCGGTTTTGTTCTGCGCCAGGCACAGTTCGCCGTCGCGGATGTCGCCGCGGTTCAGCTTGAGCAGGTCGGCCGGCCGCTGGCCTGTCAGGTATGCCAGGTCCATCGCATCCTGCACGGTGTAGTGCGCAGCATTCCATACGGCGCGGAATTCGTCGTGCTCGACGTAGCGGTTGCGGCCGGTCTCGCGGTGGCCGCGTACGCCGGCGCAAGGGTTCGGTGAGTCGGTGTAGCCGCAGGCGCGTGCGAAGTTGAACACATGGCTAAACAGTGCCTTCTCGCGGTTCGCGCGAACCTTGGCCGTTTTGCCCCGTTCGTCCAGGTAGCGCTTGATGTGGTGCGGCTTGATGGCGTCGATCGGCATGGCGCCGAACACGGCTTCGAGTCTGGCAAGTTCCTTCTCGTTATCGCGCTGGGTCTGCGGTGCCTTGGTCGGGAACACCTCCTTGCGGTATCGCTTCGTGATGCCGGCGAACGTGCAGTTGTTCGGGTCCGGCTGCTCGCCCTCGATCTCGGCCCACAAGCGTTTCGCAATCGCCAAATCCTGCCCGAGCTTCGTCCACTTGCGCGGGCTGTCGGTGGAAACGTGATAGTACGTTTTGCCCTTGAGGTTCATCCTCGGCGGCAGGTCGTGATTGATCGTGCGCTTGCGTCCCATGGTGGCGGATTACATTGCGGCCCAGTTCGGTTCGGCAGCAGCCGGCGCAGCCGCTGCTATGGTGCCGCACAACTTCGCCTGGACGTGCTCGCGCAGCACCCGGGCATGGCCGTTCGCGCCGATGGCGTAGTGATAGCCGTTCGATTTGAGCCAAGCGATTTGCTCGCCCTTGCGCTTGCGCTCGGTCAGTTCGGCCAGCTCGGCCTGTGTGAGGAACATGGTCGATTACCTCACCACGTCTGGCTGCATGCGGCGTGCTGCGCGCTTGTGCTTGAGGCGTATCTGGTAGCGGCTGGCCGGCTTGTAGTCTGGCCGCAGCAGCCGGCAACGCTGCTGGATTTTTCTCCAGCTGATCGATGCGTTGATGCTGATGTCGGTGCTGCCGGTGTAGGCGGAAACGGGGCGGATTGATCTCATGCTGTTTTCTCCTTGAGTTGTTCAACTTGGATGGATGGGGCGACGAATGGAAGTACCTTGGCGGTCGCGATGCGCACCATCAGGTCGTTAATCGTGTTTTGCATCGCAGCGAGTTCGTCGACCACGCCATGCGCGACGAACATTTGGCGCAAATTGGTGTTCTCTTCGACGGCCTTGTCGAGTTTGGCTTGCAAAGTAGAGACCTCCCCGCGCAGCTTTCCGGCTTCCGTGCCCTGCCATGAAACCCACTCCAAATATTCTGGCGTGAATCCCTTGCCGCCAATGTTGGGCGAGTGCATCACGCCACGCTCGTTGATAAACCAGCCTTCCCACTTCGGATGAGATGTTTTGAACGACACGCTTTCCCGAATCACGCGCAGCAATTCAAATGCCGGGAACGGCACGTTGGCATCACCCCGCTCCCATTTGTAAACACTGTTGGAGCTGGTGCGTAGATACGCGGCACACTGTTCAACGGACAGTCCCAGCGACTCGCGCATCGCCTTGAAGTGGGCCGGCGAGATGGTGAACTTCTGAGACAGTTGAAGCCATTGCGGGTGATAGCCGGGGAACGCATCGTTGAGCTCTTGCGAAGTTGGTTCGATGGCTTGCATGTAGTACGCCCAGCGGCTTTCCTTGCTGGGGTAGCCGTGCGCTTTATTCTTGCCGGTGGTATTCTTCATATCAGCCTTCCCTATCAAGGTGAGTTGCGCGTCGGTGCTTGGCGGTTCCGGCGCGCAGCGTTATCAGGCATCCATCGCTGCTTTGCCGATGAATCCGCCCAGGTGGTTCCATCCTCGCCGCCCTCGTTCCCAGTAGTGGTCACTGTGCGTATATCGCCGCTCGGTCAGTTCAGCCAGCAACCGCGCTACGCCGACTGCGCCTTCATCCTCGGCGACCCTCAAGATTTCGAAGCGAGCATTGCGACTAAGCACCAGCCGCCATTGCTCGTGATCCAGCACCGTCACCAGCTCGCGCTCCGGTAACTCTTCGGCGGCGATCTCTTCGTCGGTGCGTTCGTCTTCAGGCAGTGTCAGCGCCTTGCGCAGCTTCGGCGACCAGAACAGTTGCCGCTTGCCCTTGAAGTGCTTGCCGTATTCCTGGAACAGTTCGCCGGCCATTTCGTCGCCTTCGACGTAGTCGCGCAGCAGCGTGAAGGCGGTGCGGCCGCTGAGTCTGCGGCCCACCTTCTGGTGGCCCTTGGTGAGTTCGTGTGATGCGCCCCAGTGTGAGTTGGTCAGCGTCTTCGAGGTCGCGCTGGGTTCGTGGCCGAATTTCGCGACGTACTCAGCGGCGTAGTCGCCGTTCTGCACGTCGAAGGCGTACTGCAGCATTTCGTTCAGCTGGCTGCGATCAGCCAGCCCGATCTTGACCAGCGTGTCGATCCACACCATGTCTAGCTGTTCGAGCAGCTTCAACTGGCCGGGGAAGGCGAACACCAGCGTATGCGTGTGCGGATGCCAGCCGTTCTCGCCGTGGGTTACTTCCAGGGCGCGGATGCTGCCGGCGCTGCTGATCTCTTCCATGATTCGCTTGTAGGCGCGGCTGTTCTTGAATTTCTGCTGTGCTTTCGAAAACAGCGCGAGGTTGTCGGCGAGCGCCTGGTTCAACTGGTGCGGGAATGTCTGGCTCATCAGGTAAACCTCGCCGCCCTTCTTCGTCCAGGCGGTGATCGCGTCCTGCAGTTCGATGCGGCGCTGCTCGGTGATCTTGGCCGCGCATACCGGGCAGTGCCACACACTGCCGCAGGTCGTCAGGTTGCCGAACGATGCGCCGCTGTCGCTGGTGCGAAACACGGCCACGCCGCTCTCGCTCATCGTGCTGCGCTGGCAATGCTTCACGCGCTCGCCCGGCAGCAGGCCCTGGGCCGCGCGCTGGAGCTGGTAACGCATCCTCTTGGTCGCATCGACTGCCTCGTCTCGCGTGGATCGTATTGGTTTATTCAGGTTCGGCGGCGTGTGTACAGTATTCGCACATATACCCAAGAGAAGCGGGGACTGGCGCTTTGTGCTTCAGGCGGTGGTCGATATTCGGGGTCATGCGGCCTCCCCGAGTGTGGCTGCGCAGGCCTCTTGGCGAAGTTTCGAGTAAGCCAGTTCGTGTTCGAACTGAAGGCACTCGACGGCATACAGCAGGACACCAGTCTCATAAGCAGTCATGCGAATAGCGGGGAGCGGAAGGCGAGCATCTACCTTGATGGCGTTCAAGCGAGACACCGCTTCGGCGAGCTTTCTGGCACCCTTCTGTATGCGGTCAAGGGCAACCAACTGCTGCTCGGTCAAAAGCCCTGGATATGCGTCTTCAAATCTCTGGAATTGCGGCTGGCGATTCATTTGGCGGGTTCCTATCTGCTTCGGCGTTATGGCGCAGAGGCGAGTTCGATCTGGTGCGAATAGGCGAGGCCGATTTCTCGACTCTGCGCACAGAGCGCGCCATGCTCTTCGGATGAAATTAGGTCGCCCAGCAAGGCGGCGGAAAGCAGGCCGGAAACGCGCCCTTGCAGATAACTATCGCCGGGCGCTGCTGTGTATTCATCCTGCGTCTCGGTGATGGCTTGCAGCACTGCATTTTTTGCGTTCATGGCGTTTGCTCCCGGCTTGCTGGGTTAGCGAAAAGGATGCTGGAGCGATCCCAGCGCCTTTCGGTGCGTTTGGCTTCGTTTCTGAGGGCCGGCGACTCCGAATAGAAGTCGCCGGTTTCGACGTTGAGGACGGCGAACATCGCGGGCCTCTCTTAGCGCAGGGGTTGGGTGGGCTGTGTCGGCTTCGGCGGAAGGTTTGCCAGCACGGAAACTGCCAGCACGCCCAGCACGAAGAGGATCACCACAGGCGCGGCTTTGCCGCCGGAGGGCAGTACGCTGACGGGCATCATGCTGCGGCCTCCTCGGCTTCTTCCGCCTCTGCCTGGTGCAGCCCAGCCAGCGCTTCGCGGTAGGTGACGAACAACAGGTCGCCCAGCGTATTCGGCTCGTCGTCTTGTACCGGGTTGGCGAAGCGCGCTTGATCCACCAGCACGCGGCCCTGCATGTGTAGGCAGAGCAGGCCGATGCTGGCCAAGTGGCCCCACAACTTGCGCATCTTGGTTTCGGTTTTCTCGTCGTAGGCTTCGGACAGGAACCGGGTCTCCAGCCTCACGTCCAGCAATTCCTTTGCCTGCTGGAAGCTTTCCATGATGCATTTGCCAGCTTCCTCGATCTGCTCATCGTTGATGCGCTCGTCAATGAAGAAGTGACGGCATACCAGAGCGGTGCGCTGGGTCAGGCCGTCGTCGGACAGGATCAAGGGAAGGCGCAACTCCTGCGGGGTTGCCGGCTGCGCGGTGGTTGCCTCGGGTTCCTCTTCGTCGGCGAACTCGACACCGAGGCCTTCCAGGTAGTCGCGCAACTTGGCGAGTTGCTCTGGCTTCATGCCGTCGCCGTAGTTGCGGAAGTGGCTGACGATGTGCCGGGGGATGCCGGTCTCGCGTGCTACTTCGGAAATGCTCAGGCGCTGGGATACCAGCGCTGCTTCGAAATCCTCTTTGGTGAGGGCGGGTTGTTGTTTGACTGCCATACTGGCCTCCTGTGCAATGTATCAATGCAATATGCATTGATTGATAGCAGGCTAGCATGGCAAAAAACAGATTGCAAGCAATTTATGCAATCTGCATTGATTTGTTGCAATGTGCGTTTGCGGGGGGGGTTACTTCAGCGATCGCGGTGGACTGTACTCAGTACCTTCGTACATTTCTTCTTCCGTCAGGGAGGGGCGAAGATTTCCATAGTTTGTCGACATGGCTCCAGCCATTTCTTTGACAAATCTGTCTATTAGTTCCGGTAATGGCAACTTCTGGGAGCCTTCGCCAACTGATTTAATCATTTCTTTGAGGATACTTTCTCGCATCATATTGGCCATCGCCATCAGCGATGACAATTGCATATCGCCAAGCTTGCCAGAAAGTATTGAGAAAACCAGATTTGCCAAAGAATCCCGATCTGTTGGGGTGAGCGCCAGCATTGCGAATGCGAGCCTAGTAGCAATGTCAAGGTCGTCCCCAGCTAAGAATATGGACGTAGGCTGTAGTGTCTTGGCCGGGGATTCTGAACCATACAAAAGCCAATTGGGACTTACATGAAGCACTTCGCATAAGAGCGTAATTTCGCGCGCCCCAGGCTTGTTTGTGCCGATCTCATAGAGTGACAGTGCCGCTCGCGAAACGCCTGAGCCATCCGGGTCAATTAGTTTCGTTCTCGTATGCACGGCTGTCTGAGAAAAGCCGAGACCGTTCCTTGCATCAGAAATTCTACGGCCTATTTCCAGTGCGAGTTTGTCCACCTTCGCTTTATTTGAAGAGGCGTCTGCTACAGACTTTTTTGAGCGCGGCAGCTTGTTGGTCATAGTTGATTTCTGGTTGGTTGCGCACTGTCGGAGGCCTTGTTGTTACGAGCCCCGCACCGTAATACGGCGCGCTTGTTCCGGGCGCATTATTGCAGGGATGGAAACACTACGCCAGCAGCAGGGGCGGGGGCGCTATTCTTTTGGAAAAGCTCGGATGGCAAGGGCGATGAGGATAACCAGAATCAATGCCAGCAACCAATTGTCGGCGAGCAACTCCCACAGGCTGGGCTGAGGGGGCGGGTAGATTGCATGCTGGGCCATATAGAGCAGCCTTCGGTAATTGAGTTCAGCAGCAGCTTACAGCATG
Source organism: Gallionella sp. (assembly GCA_023229845.1). Taxonomy (GTDB): domain Bacteria; phylum Pseudomonadota; class Gammaproteobacteria; order Burkholderiales; family Gallionellaceae; genus Gallionella. Next base: position 300,837 of record JALNYK010000001.1, on the reverse strand, counting down.
AAAGCTGCGAGGTGTGCGACGGCCGGCGCGTGGTGGCATGAATCGCTCGCCACCCTGTGCGATCAGGTGCTGCGCCCTGGAATACACCCGGCAGCACACCTGCAGCATCGTCATTTCCACCGGTGAAGGATCCGCACAGGGAACCCCTCGCGACGCGGTGACGCGTGCCACCATGAACGGACCGCGGTGCACCTGGTGTGCTGGTCTACAGGAAAGAGTGCGCCGGACTGTTAATCCGCAGGTCTACAGGGGATGACTTTCACGCGTGAAAGTCAGGCCGATTCCTTGAAGAAGATGAATTGGAAGGGAAATTTCGCAACGTAACGTTAACGTACGTACGTTGGCGAATATGTTAACGAAAATAACAAGTGCTAAATATGTGTTAAGAAAGTGTTAATTTTTTAACGCATTTAACGGATGTGTTAATTTGTCCGTCATATCACTTCGTCAGGACATGGAGCAGTTGATCGTTGATGTAATAAACATCGCGCCCCATTTTGTGGAGGCGCAGAATTCCCAATTCTGACAGGACTTTCAAGTATGCAGATGCGGTTTGTCGTGTGGTTTTTCCAGCCTCCTCGACAAACTTAATCTTGCAATACGGATGGCGGAATACTATTTCGATCAGGTCCTTACTGTAGATGCGCGGTGCCTTTTCTTGCACTTCCACCCGAACATCTTCCATCAGGGTAAGAATTTGTTGGACGCGATCCTGCGTTTCACGCGCGGTAGTTTCGATTGCTTTCAGGATGTACAGCACCCAATTTTCCCAAGCCCCTTCTTCGGTTACTCGGCGCAGACCCTCATAGTAGGAAGCCCGGTTCTCCAGAATGTAGCGGGAGAGGTAGAGCACAGGGATATCCAGCAATTTGTGCTCTACCAGCAGCAGGATGTTCAGGATGCGGCCTGTCCGTCCGTTGCCGTCCGGGAATGGGTGGATGGCCTCGAATTGGTAGTGCATGACAGCCAGGCGAATCAGTGGATCAAGCCCATCGTCTGGATCGGGATATAGGAACTGTTCAAGGTTGGCGAGCTTGTTTCGGATAACGGCCTCGCCTTCTGGTGGGGTGTAAATCACCTCGCTCGTCTTGTGGTTGGCCAGCTTTGTGCCTGTCGTCTTCCTGACATCCAAGTCGGTTTTCTTAATGATGCGCACGATCTCGATAAACAGATTCGTGGTCAATGGGCGCTGCCTGATCTCCTGAAAGCCATGCCACAAAGCTTCGCGGTAGCGCAGCACCTCCTTGGCCGACGGGTCAGAGCCGCCATCGGCGTCAGCCGCGGCGCGATACAGTTCGTCGCTGGTGGTAACGATATTCTCGATTTCGGAGGAAAGGCGCGCTTCCTGCAGGACGATGCCGTTAATCAGGATGCCTTGGTTTGGAATCATCCGGGCCAGCCCGCGCAGGTCGGCCAGCGCGCGGCTCGATGCCGTGACTTGTTTGAGGATGTCGCGAGTCTCCAACTCGGCCTTGGGGGGCAGGAGCGGCAGATCGTTATACGGAAGGTCCCGAGCATAGGCCATGCAATAACCTCTTCGTGTCTTTGAGTCATTGGAACAGCGCGAAAGTGTACCATTGCACCCTCGCGCTTTGGCAGGAATCCAGCCATGTATGTGCTGTGAATCTCTTCTACAATTCAGCAGAAGGTTCAGCAGATGCTGGGTTTCAAGCGTGGTAAAATTCGCGGATTGTAGAAACGTAGCAGGCTAAATGCTTGAACAGAAATCAATCTGGTGCGGCCTCATAATCCTTTGGTCGTAGGTTCAAGTCCTACTGGGCCCACCACATACAGGGGATCAGCGTCGTGCTGATCCCCTTTGCATTATGAGAACAAGACGATGAAAACCGGGTTGTCCGCAAGTGCGCTGCGCCGTAAGGCGCGACTGGATGCGTTGGGTGAAATCGAGTTTCCCGCCGACCTGCCGGTGGTGGCGCGGCGCGAGGATCTGGCGCGCGCGATTGCTGAGCATCAGGTGGTGATTGTGTGCGGCGAGACCGGCTCGGGCAAGACCACGCAGTTGCCGAAGATTTGCCTGGCGCTGGGGCGCGGCGTGTTGGGCTGCATCGGACACACCCAGCCGCGACGCGTGGCCGCGCGCACGGTGGCGTCGCGCATCGCGCATGAACTCAAGTGCGAACTCGGCGGTGCGGTCGGTTTCAAGGTGCGCTTCAACGACAAGGTGTCGGCGGACACCAGCGTGAAGCTGATGACCGACGGCATCCTGCTGGCCGAGATACACAGCGACCCGCTGCTGCGCGGCTACGACACCCTCATCGTGGACGAGGCGCATGAGCGTTCGCTGAACATCGACTTCCTGCTCGGTTACCTGAAGCAGTTGCTGCCGCGCCGTCCCGACCTCAAGCTCATTATCACCTCCGCGACGCTGGATGCGGATCGTTTCGCCAAGCACTTCGGCGCGCAGGTCGTGGAGGTGTCGGGGCGCAGCTATCCGGTCGAGGTGCGCTACCGTCCGCCGCAGCAGGACGAGGACGGCAATACTCAGGACGTGCCGCAGGCGGTGAGTTCGGCGCTGGACGAGTTGGCCGCGGGCGGGTTGCGTGGCGATGTGCTGGTGTTTCTGCCCGGCGAGCGCGAGATACGCGACACGGCGGAGACCTTGCGCAAGCATCATCCCAAGGGCATCGAGGTGCTGCCGCTGTTCGCGCGGCTGTCTGCGGCGGAGCAGGACAAGGTGTTCAAGCCGACTTCGGGCATGCGCCGCGTGGTGCTGGCGACCAATGTCGCGGAGACTTCGCTGACCGTGCCCAACATCGGCTACGTGATCGACAGCGGTCTGGCGCGGGTGAACCGCTACAGCATCCGCCAGAAGGTCGAGCAGCTGCATATCGAGAAGATTTCGCGCGCCGCCGCGAATCAGCGCGCCGGACGTTGCGGGCGGGTGATGAGCGGTGTGTGTATACGGTTGTACGACGAGGAGGGATTCTCGCAGCGTCCCGAGTTCACCGATCCGGAAATTTTCCGCGTATCGCTGGCGACGGTGATCTTGCGCATGAGCGCGCTCGATCTCGGCGACATTGCCGAGTTCCCGTTCATCGAGCCGCCCAGCTCGCGCATGATCGCCGACGGTTATCAGTTGCTCGCCGAACTCGGCGCGATAGACGAACAGCGCATGCTGACGAAGACTGGGCACGAGCTGGCGAAACTTCCGCTCGACCCGAAGATCGCGCGCCTGCTGCTGGCCGGGCGGCAATACCATTGCCTGAGTGAGATTTTGATTATCGCCAGCGCGCTGTCTGTGCAGGACCCGCGCGAGCGTCCGCTGGACCGGCAGGAGGCGGCCGATGCCGCGCACAAGCGATTCGCCGACGAGCGTTCCGATTTCCTCGCCTACCCAAAACTGTGGGCGTGGTTCCAGCAGGCGGTGGCGAACAAGCAATCCAACCGCCTGATGGCGGAGGAATGCCGCAAGAATTTCCTGTCGCCGTTGCGCTTGCGCGAATGGCGAGAGTTGTACCAGCAACTGCATACGCAGGTCACCGAGATGGGCATGCGCGAGAACGAACAGCCCGCAACTTACGAGCAGATCCACAAGGCGCTGCTGTGCGGCCTGCTCGGCAACATCGGCATGAAGGGCGTCGAGGGCAACGAATACCTGGGCGCGCGCAGCATCAAGTTCATCATCGCGCCGAATTCTGTGCTGGCGAAGAAGGGCGCGAAGTGGGTGATGGCGGCCGAGCTGACCGAGACGCATCGCCTGTATGCGCGCTGCGTCGCGCGTATCGAGCCGGAGTGGCTGGAAGAAACCGGCGACCATCTGATCAAGCGCCACTACTACGATCCGCACTGGGAGAAGAAGGCCGCGCAGGTCACCGCCTACGAGCGCAGCACGCTGCACGGCCTGCTGCTGAACCCGAAGAAGCGCGTGCATTACGGGCCGATGAATCCCGCCGAGTCGCGCGAGGTGTTCATCCGCCAGGCGCTGGTCGGTGGCGAGTTCAACACCCAGGCGCCGTTCTTTGCTTACAACCAGAAGCTGATCGCCGACATCGAGGCGCTGGAGCACAAGGCGCGCCGTCCCGATGTGCTGGTGGACGACGAGCTGATCTTCGCGTTTTACGATAGCCGCGTCCCGGCGGATATCTACAACGGCGCGGCGTTCGAACACTGGCGCAAGGAGGCAGAGCGCGACAACGCGAAGCTGCTATACCTGAAAAAAGACGACCTGATGCGCCACGAGGCGGCGGGCATCACCACCGACCAGTTCCCGCCGCAGTTGAAGATAGACAACATCAGCTTCGCGCTGAGCTACAACTTCTCGCCCGGCAAGAGCGACGACGGCATCACCATGACTGTGCCGCTGGCGCTGATAAATCAAGTGAGCGCCGCGCGCTGCGAATGGCTGGTGCCGGGGCTGCTCGCCGAGAAGGTGCAGCAACTCATCAAGACCTTGCCGCAGCGGCTGCGCCGCCATCTGGTGCCGGTGCCGGAATTCGCCGCCAACTTCTGCCGCGACGTGCAGCCGTCGAACACGCCGCTGTTGCAGGCGCTGGCGCGCTATATCCGCGAACAGAAGCAGCTCGATACGCCGCTGGACGCGTTCCGTCTGGAACAGCTGCCGCAGCACCTGTTGATGAACTTCCGAGTGATCGACGAGCATGGGCGTCAGTTCGGCATGTCGCGCAACTTTGCGCAGCTCCATGGTGAACTCGCGCCGCGCGTGGCGCCGGTCGCGGTCGTCGCCGTGGCGGAAGAGAAGGGCGAGACGACTTCCGAGCAGCGTTACACCGCGTGGAGCTTCGGCGCGTTCGCCGAGACGCGCGAGGTTAAGCGCGCAGGCCAGAGCGTCACGCTGTTCAACGCGCTGGTGGACGACGGCGACGCGGTGGTGCTGCGCGCATTCGATACTCGCGATGCCGCGCAGGCCGCGCATCGCGGCGGGCTGAGCCGGCTGTTCATGCTGTTGCTGAAGGAGCAGGTGAAATACCTCGAAAAGAATCTGCCCGACGCGCAGAAGCTGGGCATGTTGTTCATGCCGTTCGGCACCCAGCAGGAACTGCAACAGCAGATACTCGCGACGACCTTCGAGCGCTGCTGCCTGAACGATCCCTTGCCAGCGAACGAGGCGGAATTCAACGCGCGCGGCAAGGAGGCGAAGAACCGGTTGCTGCTGATCGCGCAGGAGATCGCGCGGCTGGTGGCCAATATCCTCACGGAACATCTGGCGGTGCAGAAGGCCTTGCCGCAACTCAAGGCGCATGCTCAAGCCTCGCAGGACATACGCGCACAACTGGAAGGCTTGTGCCACAAGCGCTTCGTCGCTGCGATGCCTTACGAGCGCCTGCAGCATGTGCCGCGCTACCTCAAGGCGATCAGCCTGCGCATCGAAAAGTTGCGCACGAGTCCGGCGCGCGACGCGCAATGCATGTCGCAGATGCAGCCGCTGATACAGGCGTTGCAAAAAATCAGGCAAGCGCAGCAGGGCAAGCCCGACCCGCGCGTCGACGAATTCGCTTGGCTGATGCAGGAACTGCGCGTGTCGCTGTTTGCGCAGGAACTGAAGACGCCGGTGATCGTGTCGGTGAAGCGTCTGGAGAAAATGCTGGGATCGTTGCGCAGCAGCTAGGAACGAAATGAAAAAAGCTTCGTATTGATGCGAGGCTTTCTGAATCGGCGCTCCTATGGGTTTAATAGCGTTCAATCGCCGCCCGGATTCGGGCTATCGTGTCTTCCATCCGCGCTTTTTTCGATACCTCCAGCCCGAGATCTTCCGCAATTCTGCAAATTCGGGTCGGATCGAGCGGTATGCCTCCGGCATCGATAGCCGCGATCAATTGTCTGGCGCGTCGAATTTCAGCCGGCGTGTTGTCATGCGGCTTGAGCCAATTCAACAAGCGAGAGATGAGTGTATTCATGCTGGGCTAATCAAGATTGGAGCGGGTTAGTTAATCGGGGCGAATCGCGGTACGGTATTGCCCTCGTATTCCACCTGCTCGAAAAATACGTCGCGGGGGCGAGTCCAGATTAACCCTTCTTCGGACTTGTAGACCATCATGACGACATCGGGAGCCGACTCGAGTCGCGCCTCGCAGATGATTTCGTAGATGCCGCCCTTGTAGTGACGATATTTCATTTGTTGTTTTCCTGATAGCGCCAGCGTTGGGCAAATTTTCTAAGGGAGTGAACATTTTAACTCCGTCCGTTCGTAGCACTCACAATAACGTCGCACGAGTTTTCGGGGGGGCGTTATGCGCATTTCCATATAACCAGCAGGTCTAAGCTCATCGCGAAATATTCCTTCTGCGCATGTTCGGAAGTCGCTTAATATGCGACTCACCCGCCGGATTAACCGATAACTTTCCGGGGCGGGATATAAATTCCGGCTAAAGCGTTGCTCGTTCCGCATTCCCTCTGGAACTGGTTTCGCCCTGAAAACTAGAGGAGAAGGAGTCATCATGTTGAACGTAGCTACCCCATCAATCCTTAGCCGTCCCGTTTTTATTGAGGCAGTCACAGTCCTTGATAAATACGAACATCATTTCGGAGCCTTGCCGGACTGGCTGGAAGATTTGCCGCGAGGCCAGAGAATTTCTTTGGTGAATTATGCGTTAAACCGAGGTGCGCCCTTGGTTGCGGCAGACATAGTGCATTAGTCGCGGAAGCTCCAATTGGCTGGGGTGTGCTCGCCGCTGAACGCATGCGCCGAATATCTGATCAGTAAGTCTTACTGGGCAAGCACGCTGATGCTTACATCGCCTAGCGATACCACCGATCCGGCGCGTATCTTGGCGGTTTTGCGCAACTCTATTTGACCGTCGACGGAAACAGCGCCCTCTGCCACCAATGCTTTGCCAGCACCGCCGCTGTCGCATAAGCCAACCATCTTGAGTAGTTGGTTAAGCTCTACATGCTCGCCGTTTAGCTGGAATTCGAGTTGTTGCATGGGATGAAGGACTCTGGAGTGTGTGGGTTCGGTAACTGCTGGCTTGGATCGCAGCTTGCCTTATCAAGGCGGGAAGGGATTTCGTTTAAGTCGTCTCGCTAATTTTTGCTTCGTCGTGGATGCTGCAGAAGTTGAGCATATCGCCCAGTGCCTCTTCGGCTTCGCTCATGGATTGGAAAACGCCGAGCAACTTTGCTTCATCGTCATAGAGTGCGCGCATTGTCTGTGGATCAATGGTGAGAAATACTTTAAACATGATGTGTTCTATATTCTGCGGGTAACGGGCCGAACCAACTTCCGGGTGCTGCCGACTCCAGAAAGCAAAAAGGTCACCGTATTGGTGACCTAAGTGCTTTTAATACTGGTGGCTCGGGGCGGAATCGAACCACCGACACGCGGATTTTCAATCCGCTGCTCTACCGACTGAGCTACCGAGCCATCTATTCCGGTTGACGCAACCGCCAATCGAGAAGCCGCGCATTATACCTACATCCCGCGAAATAACAAACCCCGCGTGATGCGGGGTTTGTTTTGTTGCGGTGAAACGATGGGTACGGCTGTTACATCATGCCGCCCATACCACCCATGCCGCCCATATCGCCGCCGCCCATGCCGCCAGCCGGTTTGTCTTCCGGCGATTCGGCGACCATGCATGCGGTCGTCAGCATCAGACCCGCGATGGAGGACGCGTTTTGCAGCGCGGTGCGGGTGACCTTGGTCGGATCGACCACGCCCATCGCCAGCATGTCGCCATACTCGCCGCTGGCAGCGTTGTAGCCGTAGCTGCCCTTGCCTTCCAGCACCTTGTTCACGACCACCGATGGCTCGTCGCCCGCGTTGGAAACGATCGCGCGCAGCGGCGCTTCCATCGCGCGCAGCACGATGGTGATGCCGGCGTCCTGGTCGTGGTTGTCGCCCTTCAGGCTGGCTACCGCAGCCTTGGCGCGCAGCAGTGCTACGCCGCCGCCGGGGACGATGCCTTCTTCAACGGCTGCACGGGTTGCGTGCAAAGCGTCTTCGACGCGCGCCTTCTTTTCCTTCATCTCGACTTCGGTCGCAGCGCCGACCTTGATCACGGCCACGCCGCCGGACAGTTTGGCTTTGCGCTCCTGCAGCTTTTCCTTGTCGTAGTCGCTGGAGGACTCATCCATCTGTTTGTTGATGGTCACGATGCGAGCCTGGATGGCTTCGGTCTTGCCGGCGCCGTCGATGATGGTGGTGTTGTCTTTCGCTACTTCGATGCGTTTGGCTTGGCCCATGTCTTCCAGTGTCGCTTTTTCCAGTGTCAGGCCGACTTCTTCTGCGATCACGGTGCCGCCGGTCAGGATGGCGATGTCTTCCAGCATGGCCTTGCGGCGGTCGCCGAAGCCCGGAGCCTTGACCGCAACGGTCTTCAGGATGCCGCGGATGTTGTTCACGACCAGCGTGGCCAGCGCTTCGCCGTCCACGTCTTCGGCGACGATCAGCAGCGGACGACCGGCCTTGGCGACTTGTTCCAGCACGGGCAGCAGGTCGCGGATGTTGGAGATCTTCTTGTCGTGCAACAGGATGAAGGGGTTCTCCATCGCTGCGATCTGGCGATCCTGGTTGTTGATGAAGTAAGGCGATAGGTAGCCGCGGTCGAATTGCATACCTTCGACCACGTCCAGCTCGTCTTCCAGACCGGAGCCGTCTTCGATGGTGATCACACCTTCCTTGCCGACCTTGTCCATCGCTTCCGCGATCTTGTCGCCGACGGCGGTGTCGGAGTTAGCGGAGATCGAGCCGACCTGGGCGATTTCCTTGCTGGTGGTGCAAGGCTTGGAGATGCTCTTCAACTCGGCGACGGCGGCGATAACAGCCTTGTCGATGCCGCGCTTCAGATCCATCGGATTCATGCCGGCGGCGACGAACTTCATGCCTTCCTGAACGATGGACTGTGCCAGCACGGTCGCGGTCGTGGTGCCGTCACCGGCCACGTCAGAGGTCTTGGAAGCCACTTCCTTGACCATCTGCGCGCCCATGTTCTCGAATTTGTCCTTCAGTTCGATTTCCTTGGCGACGGAAACGCCGTCCTTGGTGATCGTCGGTGCGCCGTAGGAACGGTCCAGCACCACGTTGCGGCCCTTGGGACCCAGCGTGACCTTGACCGCGTCGGCCAGAATATTCACGCCAACGACCATCTTGCTGCGTGCGGCGTCGTGGAATTTTACGTCTTTAGCTGCCATGTCTATTTCTCCTGAAATTATTGGTTGTTTACGCTTCGATCACGCCGATGATGTCGTCTTCGCGCATTTGCAGCAGTTCCACGCCGTCCATCTTGAATGCTTGGCCGGAATACTTGCCGAACAGCACGCGGTCGCCGACCTTCACGTTCATCGGGCGCACCTTGCCGTCGTCGCCGATCTTGCCGTTGCCCACGGCAACGATTTCGCCCTGGTCGGGCTTCTCGGTGGCCGCATCGGGAATGACGATACCGGAAGCGGTCTTGCGCTCTTCTTCCATGCGCTTGACGATGACGCGATCGTGCAAAGGACGAATTTTCATGCTTGGTTCTCCTAAAATCAGTGAGTTAATGAAAGCGAAGGCGGGTTTTGCAGTCACTGGTTAGCACTCCCCGCCAGCGACTGCTAATAATAGGGGCGAGACCGCCCCTTTTCAAGTGCGGTGTACTGCTTATTTTTGCGGGGGCAGGGCGATCTTGTTGTCGGTGCTGAACTGGTAATCGCGGAAGATGTGTTCCGCGGACAGTGGCTGGCAGCTACCGTCAGCTTGTTGGTGGTGTCCTTGAGCTTGTAGGTGTAATGCCCGCAGGTTCACAGCTTGAAAACCAAAGGTACCGGGGTGAGCTAACCACGATTTCTTTATCTTCGCACATGCCATTCGCCCGCACCAACGGGTGCGGTCAATAAGCCGGAAGCTTGGATGATTTGCCGGTTGCGGCACCGAAGCTGGCCGCAACGGAGAATGAATGCGTTATGCCTTTTCGGGCAATGCGACTTGGTTATCGGTGCTGAACTGATAGTCGCGGAAGATGTGCTCTGCGGACAGCACCTGGTAGCTGCCGTCGGCCAGCTTGTTGCTGGTGTCTTTCAGCTTGTAGGTGTAATGGCCGCAGGTCCACAGCTTGAAGTTGCGCATGTGGGTGCACAAACAGGTCTTGTCGAACACCTGGATCTTTTTCTCGCCCGGATGGGCCGCCACTTCGCGGTTGTAGGAGTCGATGTAGGAGCAGCGACCGTTGCTGTCGAGAATGTAGCCGTAGGATTCGCAGCCCGGGCGGATGCCGGAGCCGATTGCCGGGCTGGCTTTCAGCATGCGCATCGGGTAGCCGGTCGGCGAGATGCCGTTAACTTCGATGTCGTCCTCGCTGGCCTTGAAGTATTCCTGCTGCACATCCTTGGGCAGGCCGCATTCGTCGGCCACGGTGAAGCGGGTCGCCACTTGCACTGCGGCGGAGCCTTCTTCGAGGTAGCTGACCGCATCACTGCCGGTGAAGATGCCGCCTGCGGGGATCACCGGGATGTCCAGCTTCTCGTCGCGCATGTATTGCAGCACTTCGTTGGTGATGGTGCGCAGGTCGTACTTCATCCAGTCTTCCATGCCGAAGCCGAGGTGGCCGCCAGCCAGCGGACCCTCCACGACGACGAAGTCGGGCAGGCGGTTGGTGCGTGCATTCTTGCGCAGGAACAGTTGCAGTGCGCGCAGGCTGGAGACGATGATGCCCAGCTTGACGTCGCGGAAACGCGGATGGTCCTCGATCATCGCGAACGAACCCAAGTGCAGGCCGGCCGCCAGCGTGATGCCGTCGATGCCCGCATCCATCGCGCTGCGCAATCGCACCGTCAGCGTCTCGCGCGGCGCGTTCATCGTCAGCTTTTCCATGCAGTTGATGAACACCATGCCCTCGCCGCGCTTGGCTTCCATGGTCTTGCTGACGTGCAAACGGGTGGATTCGGCGATATGGCCGAGGTCAAACTTCACTGCCGACTTGTCGGAGTTGTCGATGTTGAACTTGTACTGCTGGAGCTTTTCCTTGACGAAGCCGGTGTCATAGAGCCGGTCGCTGACGGTCGGCAGCATGGCGTCCGAGATATGGCCGATGCCGCCCAGCCGCGCCGCTTCCAATGCCAGTTCGGCGGTGGAAATATCCACGCCCATGCCGCCGATCATGATCGGCACTATCTCACGCTTGCCAAAGCGCAGACGGAAGTCGTCTACACGTTTCATTGCTGCCATCCCTCCACTGTCGTTGCCTACTGAGGGTCCGGACGACAGGAATAATAGTTTTAAGGGTGCGAAGGATGCCACAGATTGGGGTAATACGGAAATCCGGCCCGATTTCTACCCTGTCTTCGGGCTCCGGCGTCAATCGCCTGAATCAGACAGCAGATCGCCCAGAGCGTTCGCCAGATCGGGGTGGGCAAAGCGGCATTGCGCCGCCTGCAGGCGCTTAGGCAAAACCCGCTGTCCTTCCAGCAACAGGCTGGCCGATTCGCCCATGCTCAGCTTCAGCAATGCGGCAGGGGCGACGAAGGGCGCGGGGCGGTGCAGCACCGAGGCTAGCGTCCGGGTGAATTCGGCGTTGGTGACCGGCTGCGGGGAGGTGGCGTTGTAGGGGCCGTGCATCTGGTCGTCGCGCAGCAGGCGCAGCATGATCGCGATCAGGTCTTCGATATGCACCCAGCTCATCCATTGCCGGCCGTCGCCGACCCGCGTACCCATTCCCAGTCGGAACGGCGGAATCATGCGGCCGAGCAAGCCGTCTTCAGTACTCAGCACCAGTCCGGTGCGCTGCAGGCAGACGCGTACCCCGAGGCTTTCGGCTGCGCGGGCCGCGGCTTCCCAGGCGATGCACAACCGCGCCGGAAAATCATTGCCTGCCGTGGAATTCTCGTCCAGTTCCTCGTCGCCGCGGCCGCCGTAATAGCCTATCGCCGAGCCGCTCAGCAGCACCGCCGGCTTGCATTCGGCGGCGGCGATGCGGCGCACCAGTTCTTCGGTCAGCGAGATGCGGCTATCCCACAGCACCTGTTTGCGTTTATCGGTCCAGCGCTGGTCGATGATGGGTTCGCCGGCCAGGTTGATCACCGCGTCGAAGGTTTGCGATGGTTGCCATTCGCGCAACGAGGCCATCGCGTGAACCCCCGCGCCGCATTTGGACGGAACGGTCTCCGGCTTGCGGCTGAGCACGGTCAAATCGTGGCCTTCCGCCAGCAGCGCCTTGCAGAGACGCCGTCCGATCAGCCCGGTGCCGCCGGTGATGAGTATGCGCATGTATGTTCTCGCTCGAAATTGGTCGAGGTCAGGCTATAGAAACATTCGGCTGCTGGCAATAAGCAAAAACCGTTATGATTTCGCGCATGCCGCATCCACTCCCAAGCAATCCCGATCTCCTGTCGCGCAGCCTGTCTGCGGTCTGGCATCCCTGTTCGCAGATGAAGCACTACGAGAGCTTTCCGCTGGTGCCGATCACGCGCGGACAGGGGGTGTGGCTGTACGACTTCGACGGCAAGCGCTATCTGGATACGGTCAGCTCTTGGTGGGTGAACCTGTTCGGCCATTGCAACCCGCGCGTCAACGCCGCCATCGCCGACCAGTTGGGCAAACTCGAACACGTCATGCTCGCGGGCTTCACCCACGAGCCGGTGGTGCAACTGTCCGAGCGCCTGCGCGAACTGGCTCCAGCGGGATTGGGGCATTGTTTCTACGGTTCGGATGGCGCATCGGCGACCGAGATCGCGCTGAAGATGGGCGCGCATTACTGGCGCAACAACGGCCAGTCCGGCAAGACGCAGTTCATCAGCCTGCAGAACAGCTATCACGGCGAGACGCTGGGTGCGCTGTCGGTGACCGATGTCGCGCTGTTCCGCGATGCCTATGGTGCGCTGATCGCGCAGCAGGCCACCGTACCGAGTCCGGACTGGCGCGACGCGGAGCCGGGCGAAAGCGCGGAGGCCTATGCGCTGCGCTGCGCAGACGCGCTGGAATCGCATCTACAGCGGCATCACGCGCAACTCGCCGCATTCATCGTCGAGCCACTGGTGCAGGGGGCGGCGGGCATGGCGATGTATCACCCGGTTTACCTGAAGCGCGCGCGCGAACTGTGCACGCAATATGATGTGCTTCTGATCGCCGACGAGATCGCGGTCGGCATGGGGAGAACAGGGACGCTGTTCGCGTGCGAACAGGCCGGCGTTACGCCAGACTTCCTACTCATATCCAAAGGCATCACCGGCGGCTACCTGCCGCTGTCTATCGTGATGACCACCGACAAAATCTATCAGGCGTTCTACGCCGACGAGACCGCGCGCGGCTTCCTGCATTCGCATTCCTACACCGGCAACCCGCTGGCCTGCCGCGCCGCGCTGGCGACGCTGGACATCTTTGCCGAAGACGACGTGCTAAATGTGAACCGCGCGAAGGCGGCCGCGCTGAATCGCATCGCTGCGCCGCTGCGCGATCATCCGAAAGTCAGGAATTTCCGCAACACCGGCATGATCTGGGCGTTCGAGGTCGATACGCCGTATGCCGATTTCGCGCGCCGCTGTTTCTCGCTCGGGCTGCAGAACGAATTGCTGCTGCGGCCTATGGGCAACACCGTGTACTTCATGCCGCCGTATGTGATCGAGGAAGACGAGATGCAGTTGCTGGTTGAGCGCACGTTGAAGATCGTGGAGACGCTGACGTGAGACTGCTGATCCTGTTGCTGTCCTTGCTGTTCGCTTCTGTTGCCGATGCAGCGGCGTTGCCGCGCGAAGTCAGGCAGGCGCTGAAACAGGCCGATATCCCGCTGTCCGCCGTCGCCGTCGAGGTGCGCGAAGTCGGTGCGCGCAAGCCGTTGATCAGCCTGAATGCCGAGCGGGCTATGAATCCGGCCTCGACGATGAAGCTGCTGACGACTTACGCCGCGCTGGACTTGCTCGGTCCGGCCTACACATGGAAGACCGAAGCTTGGATCGACGGCGAACTCAAGGACGGCGCGCTGCAGGGCGATCTGGTGCTGAAGGGTTACGGTGACCCGAAGTTCACGATAGAGCAGTTCTGGCTGTGGCTTTCCGAGTTGCGCGCGCGCGGCCTGCGCGAGATACGCGGCGACCTGGTGCTGGACCGCAGCTACTTCGAACTGCCGCCGCACGACCCGGCTGCGTTCGACAGCGATCCGGTGCGCGCCTACAACGTCGGCCCCGACGCGCTGTTGCTGAACTTCAACACGCTGCGCCTGCGCTATCTGCCCGACGGGGACAAGCTGAACGTCATCGTCGAACCGCCGCTGGAGGGCATCAGGCTGGACAACCGGCTCACGCCGCAACCCGCCAGTGGCTGCGACGGCTGGGACGACGGCGTCATCGTGCAGCCGGGCGGCGACAGCGTCGTGCTGCAGGGCGGCTATCCCGGCGAGTGCGGCGAGCGTGAGCACAACCTCAGCGTGATGCCGCACTCGCGCTATGTCGAAGCGGTGTTTCGCTCCTTGTGGAAGGAGTTGGGCGGCACGCTACGCGGCAAACAGCGCGAGGGCATCGCGAGCGCGAATGCGCGGCTGTTCGCTACGCACCGCTCGGAGCCGCTTTCCAGCGTCATCCGCGACATCAACAAGTTCAGCAACAACGTGATGGCGCGCCAACTGTTCCTGACGCTGGGTGCGAACGGCAATGCGAGCATAGCGCGCAGCACGCAGGCGGTGAGCGAATGGTTGCAAAAGCAGCGACTCGATTTTCCGGAACTGGTGCTGGAGAACGGCGCGGGCCTGTCGCGCAAGGAGCGCATCAGTGCGGCTCACATGATGCAGTTGTTGCAGCATGCCGCAGCCCATCCGTATAGCGCCGAACTGGAAAGCTCGCTGCCGATACTCGGCATCGACGGCTCGGTGAAGAAGCGCCTGAAAGAGAGTTCTGCGACGGGCCACGCCCACCTCAAGACCGGTACGCTGGAAGTCGTGAAGACTATCGCCGGCTATATGCGTTCGCAGGCTGGCCGCGAGTGGGTGGTCGTGTTCTTCATCAATCATCCGAATGCCAAGCGCGGCCAAGCTGCGCAGGATGCACTGATCGAGTGGGTGCAGCAACGGCAGTAGCATCGTGCGCGGTTACGGCATCCGTCATCCCGGATTAAGCAATTCGCTTTATTGTCCTGCAGCTTCTGTGCATTCAGGATGGCCCCACTACGGCTCCCCTCTGCGCACCTAGTACAAAGGGGAGCCGTTCCGATCGATGTCGATGAGAGGGGCTGGCCATGAAAAAAATCGCAGCTATCGTTTTGCTGTATGTCATCGCCACCCTGCCCGCTTTCGCCGCCGATAATGATGCTTATGCGCTTTCCGAACCGGATGCGGATACGCCGCCTTTCCCGGCCCTTGAGGCCTTGAAATCCGAGGTCGCCAGGTTGAGCTCGTTCAGACTGTTGCAAGTGAGCGACAGTTTCTCGCTGTATGGCAAGCTGTCCGTTCCCCGCATCACTGCCGCCGAGGTCGGGGCACACCGTAGTTCGGCCACTTACGGGTTACACGGCCAACTCGACGGCAGGTCGAGAGTGGACATACGTTTCGGTTGGGATCGCTATATCGCCGGCCCGCACCCCAACGACAACCTTTATTCGCTGATGGCAACGGTCAAGTTCTGAGCATGCCCCTACGGCATTTCCTCTTCCGGACTAAGCAATTCACTTTATTGCCGCTGCCGGGCTGAACTCCCAGGATGCCTACTGTTACAAAAACTCATTATGACCAGCAGATGTTTCCGAATTAACTCTCGTGGAAAGGATTGATCATGAAAAAGACCGTTGCAGCTGTATTGCTGTCCGCCGTTGTTGCATTGCCCGCTTACGCGGATAACAGTCCTTATGTAGGGATCAAAGTGGGTAGCACCAGCGTGGGATTCAATGCGTTGAGCAAATCTTCCGATACCGCTTACGGTGCGCTGCTTGGCTATCAGTACAACAGGAATTTCGCTGTCGAAGGCGAGTACGCCGACTTGGGGCGCTTTACCGCCGCCACAGCCGTTGCCGGCAAATCTGACGTATGGGGACTTAGCGCAGTGGGCATATTGCCGCTGGAAGACAGGTTTTCTGTATATGGCAAACTAGGCGTCGCCCGTTCCAGCACCAGCACCTCTGCGGCCACCGGTATCAATCGAACGGCCGCCACATACGGACTGGGAGGCCAGTATGAAGCCACGCCGATGATAGGCTTGCGGCTGAGTTGGGAGCGTTATGGCGTAGGGGTGACCGGAGAGAGCGCTACCGACGATCTCTATTCGCTGGCTGCGATGTTCAAGTTCTGACCATTACCCCTCGCAATAAAAAGGCCGGGTTTGTTCCCGGCCTTTTGGTTTCGGATGAGCCCGCCTACAGCCCCAGCTCGCCCCACATCGCGTCCACCTTTGCCTTCACTGCCGCATCCATCACGATGGGCGTGCCCCACTCGCGCTGCGTTTCGCCCGGCCATTTGTTGGTGGCGTCCAGCCCCATCTTGCCGCCGAGGCCGCTTACCGGGGACGCGAAGTCGAGATAATCGATAGGCGTGTTCTCCACCAGTAGCGTGTCGCGCACCGGGTCCATGCGGGTGGTGATCGCCCAGATGACTTCTTTCCAGTCGCGCACGTCGATGTCATCGTCCACCACGACGATGAATTTGGTGTACATGAACTGGCGCAGAAAACTCCAGATACCGAACATCACGCGCTTGGCGTGCCCGGCGTATTGCTTTTTGATGCTCACCACCGCCATGCGGTATGAGCACCCTTCCGGCGGCAGATAGAAGTCGGCGATCTCGGGGAATTGCTTTTGCAGCAACGGCACGAACACTTCGTTCAGCGCCACGCCCAGCATCGCCGGTTCGTCGGGCGGTTTGCCGGTATAGGTGGAGTGGTAGATAGCATTGCGGCGCATGGTGATGCGCTCGATGGTGAATACCGGAAACTTGTCCTGCTCATTGTAGTAACCGGTGTGGTCGCCGTACGGCCCTTCGAGCGCGGTTTCGTCTGGATGAATCACGCCTTCCAGCACGATCTCGGCGGATGCAGGCACTTGCAGGTCGTTGCCGATGCATTTCACCAGTTCGGTCTTGCTGCCGCGCAGCAGTCCGGCGAACTGGTATTCGGACAACGAGTCGGGAACGGGCGTCACCGCGCCGAGTATCGTCGCCGGATCGGCGCCGATCACCACAGCGACCGGGAACGGTGAACCGGGATTCTTTTTGCAATGGTCGCGGAAATCCAGCGCGCCGCCGCGATGGGCCAGCCAGCGCATGATGACCTTGTTCGGCCCCAGCACCTGCT
Organism: Gallionella sp.; assembly: GCA_023229845.1. GTDB lineage: Bacteria > Pseudomonadota > Gammaproteobacteria > Burkholderiales > Gallionellaceae > Gallionella. The sequence continues at coordinate 283,680 of JALNYK010000001.1, read as the reverse complement.
GGCGATAGATGCCGAGGTTCTGCCGCGTCTTGTTCGGCCCGCGCGTGACCACCAGACCCCAGGTGATCAGCGGCGCAACGTCACCCGGCCAACAATGCTGAATCGGCAGTTTCGACAGATCGACATCCGCGCCCTCCCATACGATCTCCTGACAGGGGGCGGACGACAATACTTTGGGCGACATCGTCAGCACCTGTTTCAGCAGCGGCCATTTCTCCCATGCGTCTTTCAACCCTTTTGGCGGCTCGGGTTCCTTCAGGTAGGCGAGCAGCTTGCCGACTTCGCGTAGCGCACCGATGTTCTCTTCGCCCATGCCCAGCGCGACGCGGCGCGGCGTGCCGAATAGGTTTGCGAGGACGTGAGTTTTGTGGCCGACGACATTTTCGAACAGCAGCGCCGGGCCCTGCGCGCGCAGCACGCGGTCGGCGATTTCGGTCATTTCCAGATGCGTGGACACCGGCGCGGTGATGCGCTTGAGTTCGCCCATTTTTTCCAGTTGGGCGATGAAGTCGCGCAGGTCTTTATATTTCATCAGTAGAACCTCTCTTCGCCTTCCGGTCGATTCTTGAATCGCTTGTGCAGCCAGAAATACTGTTCCGGCATTTCGCGTATGCGGTCTTCGATGAAGGCGTTCATGCGTCGCGCATCGGCGATGTCGTCGCCGGAGGGGTAGTTGTCCCAGGCGGGATAGAACGTCAGCACGTAGCCTGCGTTGCCCGGCAATATGCGCGTGATGCTGGGAACGACTTTTGCGCCGGTCATTTGCGCGATGCGCGGGACCGAGGTCATCGTCGCGGCGGGCACGCCGAAGAAAGGGATGAATGCGCCATCCTTGACGCCCTGATCCTGATCCGGCGGATAGATGAACGGCATGCCGGCGCGCATTCCCTTGAGGATCGGGCGCAAACCCTGAAGGCGCGAATACAGGCGCTGGTTGCGGAAGCGGGCGCGCTTCTGCAGCAGCAGTTCGGTCAGGTAGCGGTTCTTCTGGTTCGCATACATGCACACGGTATCGGCGTGCTGCGCGATCCATTGCCCGCCGGCATCCATGCCGACGAAATGCGGTGTCAGCAGGATCGCGGGTTTGTCCTTGATCGCTTCGAAATGTTCGGCGCCCTCGACGCGGATCAGGCTGCGGATGTATTCGGCGCTGGACCACCACAGGATGCTGCGCTCGATCAGGCCGCGCCCGAACATCATGAAGTGGTCACGCAGCAGCTTCTTGCGCGCGTCGTCGCCGAGTTCGGGGAAGCACAATTTCAGGTTGATGGCGCCGACCCGGCGGCGCTCCGCGCTCAGCAGGTAAAGCAGCAGGCCGACGCCGTTGCCGATGGCGGCGATCGCGCGGAACGGCAGAAAATGGATCAGCCACAGAATGAAAACGCCGAGGCGTGCCAGCATCGAAACTCCTTAAACTGCATCCGGCGGCGTCACGCCGCGCGGAATTTTGTAACGGTTATAGCTCCACAGGTACTGCGCCGGGCAGGCGCGTATCGTGCGCTCCAGCGCGGCGTTGATCTGCCGCGCGACCGGTTGATCGAAATCCAGTGGCAGCGGTGCGACGTGGATTACGTAGCCCTCGCCGCGCGGTAGGCGTTCGGAGTAGGCGATCAGTACCGTCGCGCCGCTGCTTTCCGCCAAGCGTCCGGCCAGCGTCATCGTGTACGCGGGGCGACCGAAGAACTCGGTCCATTCGCCTTCGCCGCGGCTGGGCACCTGATCCGGCAGCAGGCCGATGGCCTCGCCGCGCTTGAGCGCCTTATACAGCAGGCGCACGCCGCTGACATCGGCTTTCGCCAGCTTCGCCTGGCCGCGTTCCCGTCCGGCGCGCATCACGCCTTCGAGGAATCCCTGCCGGGGCGGACGGTACAGCACGGTGATCGGCATACGTTGTGCGGCATACAACGCGGAGATTTCGAAGCAGCCCAGATGCGGGGTCAGGAAGATGATGCCGCGGCCTTGCGCCTGCGCCGCCTCGATGTGTTCCAGTCCGACGCATTCGCGAACTTTGGTCAACACTTCGTCGTAGCGGCGTCCCCATATCCACGGCAATTCGGTGAGGCTGCGGCCGGTCTCGGCGATGGTGTCGGGCAGGACATCTTGCGCGATGCCCGCCTGCCGCAGGTTGTCGCGGGTGCGCTCGGCATAGCTTGCCGAGGCGGTATAGGTCAGCCGCCCGAGCAAGGCGCCCAGACGATGCAGCGCGCCCAGCGGCAATCGCGCCAGCAGCCAATAAAGGGATTTGAACAGAAAGGCGGTCATTGGAGCCCGGTTTGTTATAATGCGCGCCCTATTAAACTATCGTAGTGATCGAACGGAGAGCCATGAGCGAATATTTCTTTACATCCGAATCCGTGTCCGAGGGCCATCCGGACAAGGTGGCAGACCAGATTTCAGATGCAATTCTGGATGCGATTCTAGCGCAAGACCCCTATGCGCGGGTAGCCGCAGAAACGCTGACCAACACCGGACTGGTGGTGCTGGCCGGCGAGATCACCACGACAGCCAATGTCGACTACATCCATGTCGCACGCGACACGATCAAGCGCATCGGTTACGACAACACCGAATACGGCATCGACTATAAGGGCTGCGCCGTGCTGGTGGCCTACGACAAGCAGAGCCCGGACATTGCCCAGGGCGTGGATCGCGCTTCCGACGATTACCTGAACCAGGGCGCCGGCGACCAGGGCCTGATGTTCGGCTACGCCTGCACCGAGACCGACACGTTGATGCCGCTGCCGATCTATCTGTCGCACCGCATCGTCGAGCGTCAGGCTCAACTGCGTCACGACGGCCGCCTGCCATGGCTGCGTCCGGACGCGAAATCGCAAGTCACCATCAAGTATGTCGACGGCAAGCCGTACTGCATCGACACCGTGGTGCTGTCCACCCAGCACGCGCCGGAAATGACGCTGGAGCAGATCCGCGAAGCCGCCATCGAAGAGATCATCAAACCGGTGCTGCCTAAGGAGTTGGTCAAGGGCGACATCAAGTATCTGGTCAACCCGACCGGCCGTTTCGTCATCGGCGGTCCGCAGGGCGACTGCGGCCTGACCGGCCGCAAGATCATCGTCGATACCTACGGCGGCGCAGCCCCGCACGGCGGCGGCGCGTTCTCCGGCAAGGATCCTTCCAAGGTTGACCGTTCCGCAGCTTACGCGGGCCGTTATGTGGCGAAAAATATCGTCGCCGCCGGTCTGGCCGACAAGTGTCTGATCCAGATCTCCTACGCGATCGGCGTGGCTCAGCCGACCAGCGTGATGGTCATGACCTACGGCACCGGCAAGGTCTCCGACGAGAAGATCGCCGAACTGGTGAAGACACACTTCGACCTGCGTCCGAAGGGCATTGTGCAGATGCTCGACCTGCTGCGTCCGATCTACCAGAACACTGCCGCTTACGGCCACTTCGGCCGCGAAGAGCCAGGGTTCACTTGGGAGAACACTGACAAAGCAGCCGCGCTTCGCGCGGATGCCGGACTGTAAGTCCGCCGCGTAGCGGTTTTGTCATTGTTCGGGCGAAGGCTAACATCGCTTGCGATGTTAAGGTGCGCAGCACCGGCCGTAGCCAAAATACTGACAAAGCAGCCGCGCTCCGCGCGGATGCCGGACTGTAAGTCCGCCGCGTAGCGGTTTTGTCATTGTTCGGGCGCAGGCTAACTGCCCGCTTGCGGGCGTTAAGCCGCGAAGCGGCGGCTGAAGCCAAAATACAGACAAGGCAGCAACATTGAAGCCGTCCCCTCGGGGGCGGCTTTTTTTCGTATAGAATCTGCCGGTCTCCTGACGGATCGATCGATCATGCTGAAACGTATTGGGGTTGAACAACTGCGACTGGGTATGCATATCCATGAGTTTTGCGGCTCGTGGATGGACCATCCGTTCTGGCGCGGCGCCTTCCTGCTGGACGACCCGAAAGACCTGCAGACGATTCTTTCCACCGGACTAAAGGAGGCGTGGATAGATACCTCCAAGGGGCTGGATGTCGATGGCGGTACGACCAGAGAGGCGGTTGCGGCCGAGGTCGAGGCTACGCTCGCGCAGGTGGAAGTTTCCAGCAAGCCGGAGACGCGCGCCAACATCGCGCAGGAAGCGGCGCGCGCGGTGAAGATATGCGCCCAATCCAAGCAGGCCGTCGCCTCGATGTTCCATGAAGCGCGCATGGGCAAAGCGCTGGATGTCGGCGATGCGCTGCCCATCGTCGAGGAAATTTCCACCTCGGTGATGCGCAATCCGGGCGCGCTGATCAGCCTTGCGCGGCTGAAGAACAAGGACGAATACACCTACATGCACTCGGTTGCGGTGTGTGCGCTGATGGTGTCGCTGGCGCGGACGATGGGGTTCAACGACGAGCAGACGCGGCAGGCAGGCCTGGCCGGTTTGCTGCACGATGTCGGCAAGATGATGATCCCCCCGGAGATACTCGACAAGCCGGGCAAACTGACCGAGGCGGAGTTCGATACGATGAAGAGCCATCCGGCCGAGGGCCACCGGATGTTGCTGGAGGGCGTGGGGATAGGCGAACTCGCGCTGGATGTCTGTCTGCATCACCATGAGAAGGTGGACGGCAGCGGTTATCCGGATGGGCTGGCCGGCGGGGAAATATCCCTGTACGCCAGGATGGGGGCGGTGTGTGACGTTTACGATGCGATTACATCCAATCGTCCGTATAAAAACGGTTGGGAGCCTGCCGAGTCGATCCGCAAGATGGCCGAGTGGAGCAAAGGGCACTTCGATCAGCGCATATTTGAGGCCTTCGTGCGCAGTATCGGCATCTATCCTATCGGTTCGTTGGTCAGGCTGGAATCGGAAATGCTGGGCGTGGTCATCGAACAAAACGAACAGTCGCTGCTCAAGCCCATGCTGATGGTGTTCTTCTCGATCAAATCGAACGGCAGGGTGCCGCCGGTGTCGCTGGACTTGTCGAAGCCGGCCTGCAAGGACAAGATCGTTTCCCACGAAGATCCGGCCAAGTGGGATATTCGCGACACGCAGGCGCTGTGGAGCGGCTTGGCGGTGACTCCCTGGTAGTTCGACCAGGTTTGTTTTCTGGAATGTTGGATTGTTCTTGCGGCATCGTTCGAATCTTTGGTAGCTTTGCCTGCTGTCGGTTTCGTGCGGAAGACGGGTAGCCAATAACCCGAAATAAGTGAACGGAAGCTATTCGTTAATTCGAAAGGGAGAAAATGGTGTTCCATAAGAATTTTGGCAGGCTGTTGTTGCTCGTTTTGGTTTTTCTGGCGCAGGCTGCAAATGCAAGTCCCGCACAATCGCCCGGTTTCAAGACGCTTCCTTCGGGTTCCAAGGTGGTGCTAATGCCTATGGACGTCGAGCTTTTTTCGATCAGCGCAGGGGGAGTGCTTGAGCCGCAAGCCGAGTGGACATCGCAGGCCCTGGGGAATCTCAAGGGGGCTTTCCACACTCGCGAGCACAAGAATGCCATTGTATTCAGCGAACTTCCGGATGAGCCTGATGATGCCATCGATAGCCTTAATCGTCTGCATGGTGCCGTCGGCTCGGCAATCAACTTCCATCATTTCGGTCCGATGAATCTCCCTACCAAGGAGAAGCGTCTGGAGTGGACGCTGGGGCCAGATGTCGCAACTATCCGCCAAAAAACCGGCGCCGATTACGCCCTGTTTACCTTCATGCGAGACAGTTATGCTTCCGGCGAGCGAGTAGCCGCCATGGTGGTGGCGGCCATGTTTGGCGTGGGGCTTGGAGGCGGGGTGCAAGTCGGATATGTTTCCCTGGTCGACTTGTCCAGCGGCGAGATTCTCTGGTTCAATCAATTGGTTCGCGGGACAGGCGATTTGCGCACCGCCAGTTCCGCAAAAGAATCGCTGGATGCCTTGCTGGATAAATTTCCCGAATAAACATGGACCGCAGACAATTCCTCGTTGGATGCGGCTGTTGCGGTCTGGTTGGCGCTTTCCCGGCATTGGCGCTGGCTACATCGACAAACACCGATGTCTGGCAGGCGCCGCAGCGTTTTCAGCGTCCGCTTGCCGGTTCCGAAGAGGGCGGGTTGTGGGCGATGATGGATCGCGAAGAGGCCAAGTTGCGACGCAGCATGTTCCTGATCAAGGAAAGGCCGCTAAACGACTATCTGACGCGTATCGCCACTCGTCTGGCGGGCGAGCATAGTCTGGATATCCGCGTTTATCCGGTTCGCACCCCATTGTTCAATGCCAGTATGGCACCGAACGGCATGCTGCAAATATGGTCCGGACTGTTGTTGCGTATGGCAAACGAAGCGCAACTTGCCGCCATCATCGGGCATGAGATTGGCCATTATTTGTCTCGCCATTCTCTGGACAGGTTGCGAGACGCCAAGAGCCGCTCGGCTTTTGGCCAGTTTCTCGGCATAGCCTTGAGTGCGGCGGGCGCAGGAGGGACGGCGCCTTTGGCGCAGATGGCGCTTGTGGCGGGTATGTTCGCTTATGGTCGGGATCAGGAGCGGGAAGCGGACCGGATCGGACTCGAATTGATGTCAAAAGCCGGCTATGAGCCGATGGAAGCCTCGAAAGTGTGGGCGCAGTTGCTTGCGGAAATTAATGCCGAAAAGGACTGGTCTGGAGCGCCTGCCGAAAAAAGCGTGCTTTTCGCCTCTCACCCTCCCGCAGTCGAGCGACAGGACGATTTGGTGGCGCGCGCAAAGAGGCTCTCCGCTGGTCAACTTTCTCCTTATGAGGGGGATTATGCAAGCATGCTTGCGCCTTATCGTCGGGAGTGGCTGGAGGATGAACTCAAGCGCCGGAAATCCGGTGAGACACTGGCGTTGCTGGAAATCATGTTGCAGCGATCTCCCGGCGACAGCGAGTTGCGTTTTTTCCTGGGCGAGACCTATCGCTTGCGTGCGGCGGATGGAGATATGGAGCGCGCGATGAATGAGTATCGCGCCGCTGCCGAGCGGCCGGATACGCCGGCTGAGTTGTATCGCTCGATGGGCATGATTCAGCGTCAGCAGGGCGATCACCAGTCCGCAAAGGATTCCTTTCGCCATTATCTGGCAGCAAGGCCGGAAGCCGTCGATGCGACAATGATTCTTAGTTATTTAGAAAAAGGGAGTTGAGAGATGAGGTGGTTACTGCTTGGAGTGGTGGTGTTGCTGGCTTCTTGTGCGAATGTTACCAAGATTGGCCCCGGCAAAGTTTCGGTCAACGAGAAAATGGTGACGCAACTCGATAAGGCGTGGAATCGCATCGATGCCCCCGGGAAGGGCAAGGTCGAAATCTGGACGGCAGACGGTTTGCCGCTGGACAGGCTGACGTTCTATCCCGCTATCGGAGATGGCGAGGCCTTGGCCGAGCTACAAGGCAGGAAGGAAAAGCAGCAACCGCGCTTCCATGTGGGTATGCCGCCTCACGAGATCGTAGAGCTGTTCGAGACGGTGGTCGCAGCCGATGGCAGCACCTTCAGACTCGACAAGCTATCGCCGACCGCTTTTGCAGGAGGGGAGGGCTTCCGTTTCGATTACAGCGTCTTGCGCAAGGAAGATGAAGTCGAACTGAAAGGCGTTGCCTACGGGGTTGTCCAGCACGGCAAGCTTTTCCTGATGACGTTCTCGGCGCCTAAGACTCATTATTTCGGCAAACATCTGAGCAGTGTGGAATCGATAGCCGGCTCGGTCCAGATACGGAATTAGCTTGCGAACGGTCGGGCAAGTCGCCGTTATGGTTTGCGGCGACCGTCCGGAATTGTTTTTACGTTATAATTCGCCCCCTCCGAGGGGTGCTGCAGCGGTTCGAAGGTCATTTTCCCGCCAGGCTCGGATGTCCAAACGGCACCCATTCATTAACCTTTATGAATGGAGCTTGCTCATGAATGCTGTTGCTTTCAACGATTATGTCATCGCCGATATCGGCCTCGCCGCTTGGGGGCGCAAGGAAATCGCCATCGCCGAAGGTGAAATGCCCGGCCTGATGGCCATCCGCGAAGAATTCGCCAAGACCCAGCCGCTGCAAGGCGCGCGCATCACCGGTTCGCTGCACATGACCATCCAGACAGCCGTGCTGATCGAGACGCTGGCCGCGCTCGGCGCGCAGGTACGTTGGGCATCGTGCAATATCTTCTCGACCCAGGATCACGCCGCCGCAGCCATCGCCGCGGGCGGTACGCCGGTGTTCGCAGTTAAGGGCGAGACGCTGACCGAATACTGGGATTACACCCACCGCATCTTCGAATGGGCCGACGGCGGCCTGTCCAACATGATCCTGGACGACGGCGGCGACGCCACGCTGCTGCTGCATCTGGGCGCACGCGCCGAAACCGACGCATCGTTGATCGCGAATCCGGGTTCCGAAGAAGAGACCTGTTTGTTCGAATCGATCAAGGCCAAGCTGGCGACCGATCCGACCTGGTATTCCACCCGCCTCGCCGCAGTCAAGGGCGTGACCGAGGAAACCACCACCGGCGTGCACCGCCTGTACCAAATGCATGCGCGCGGCGAACTGAAGTTCTCCGGCATCAACGTCAACGATTCCGTCACCAAGTCCAAGTTCGACAATCTGTACGGCTGCCGCGAATCGCTGGTGGACGGCATCAAGCGCGCGACCGACGTGATGATCGCCGGCAAGATCGCTGTCATCGCCGGTTACGGCGACGTGGGCAAGGGATCTGCACAAGCGATGCGCGCGCTGTCCGCACAAGTCTGGGTCACCGAGATCGACCCGATCTGCGCTCTGCAGGCCGCGATGGAAGGCTACCGCGTCGTTACGATGGAATATGCCGCCGACAAGGCCGACATCTTCGTCACCACCACCGGCAACTTCCACGTCATCACGCATGACCACATGAAGGCGATGAAGAACAACGCCATCGTCTGCAACATCGGCCACTTCGACAACGAGATCGACGTCGCTTCGCTGGAGAAATACCAGTGGGAAGAGATTAAGCCGCAAGTCGACCACGTGATCTTCCCGGACGGCAAGCGCATCATCCTGCTGGCCAAGGGCCGTCTGGTGAACCTGGGTTGTGGTACCGGCCATCCGTCCTACGTGATGTCGTCTTCCTTCGCGAACCAGACCATCGCTCAGATCGAGCTGTGGACCGAACGCGATTCGGGCAAGTACCCGGTCGGCGTGTACACGTTGCCGAAGCATCTGGACGAGAAGGTCGCGCGTTTGCAATTGAAGACGCTGAACGCACAACTGTCCGAACTGACCGACCAGCAAGCCGCGTACATCAGCGTGCCTAAGGAAGGTCCGTACAAGGCCGACCACTACCGCTACTAATGGGCATGGTAACTGCGCCGTCCCTGATGATGAAACTTGCCATGCCCATTCCCTCTCCTCAATCCTCTCCCGCAAGCGGGAGAGGAGGCGAGCGAATCGCTACGCGAGTTTCTCGTTAGACGAGCGTGCATAGCATCGCCGCTCCCCAGCGAGTTTCGCCGGTGGAGCGGCGTTTTACCATGCGGCTTCGAAAGAGAGATCGATGAGACTGCTGCTGATCTGGATATTGAATGCGCTGGCGTTGCTGACCGTGGCGAACTTCGTCCCGGGCATACATCTCGACGGCTTCGCCGACGCGATGATCGCCGCGTTCTTCCTCGGACTGGTCAACACGCTGATCCGTCCGCTGCTGCTGTTGCTCACGCTGCCGGTCACGCTGCTGACGCTGGGCCTGTTCATCTTCGTGATCAACGGCCTGCTGTTCTGGTTCGTCGGCTCCGTGCTCAAGGGCTTCATCGTCGACGGTTTCTGGTTCGGCGTGCTCGGCGCAGTGCTGTACAGCATCATCTCGTGGGGGCTCTCTGCCGCCGCTCAACAGCTTTTGAGAAAATCATGAACAAACCACTTTTCAGTTTCGAATTCTTCCCGCCCCAGACGCCGGAGGGTATGGAAAAACTGGCCGCGACGCGCAAGCAGCTCGCGGCGCTCAACCCGGAATTCTTCTCCGTCACCTTCGGCGCGGGCGGCTCCACCCAGGAACGCACGCTGGAAACCGTACGCCAGATCAAGGCCGAAGGTCTTCAGGTCGCGCCGCACCTGTCCTGCGTCGGTTCGACGCGCGACAACATCCGCAGCCTGCTGCAGACCTACCAGCAGATGGGCGTGAATCGCATCGTCGCGCTGCGCGGCGACATGCCGTCTGGCATGGGCAGCATAGGCGAATTCCAGTACGCCAACGAGCTGGTGTCGTTCATACGCGCGCAGACCGGCGAACACTTCCACATCGAAGTCGCCGCCTATCCGGAGTTCCATCCGCAGGCAAAATCGGCGCGCGACGACTTGGCTAACTTCAAGCGCAAGGTGGCCGCGGGTGCGAATTCCGCGATCACGCAATATTTCTACAACGCCGACAGCTATTTCTATTTCGTCGACGAATGCCGCAAGCTGGGCGTGACCGCGCCCATCGTGCCCGGCATCATGCCCATCGTGAAATATTCGCAGCTCGCGCGCTTCTCCGACATGTGCGGCGCAGAGATTCCGCGCTGGATGCGCAAGACGCTGGAAGGCTACGGCGACGACAGCGAGTCGGTGCAGGCCTTCGGCCTCGACGTGGTCACCCAGTTGTGCGAGAAGCTGCTGGTAGGCGGTGCGCCGGGCTTGCACTTCTATACGCTGAACCAAGCCGGTCCGTCGCAGGAACTCTGCAAGCGGTTAGGCTTGTGATGAAAGCTCCCGAGCTTCTTCTTCCCGCCGGTACGCTGGATAAGATGCGCACCGCCTACGCCTTCGGCGCGGATGCGGTGTACGCCGGTCAGCCGCGCTATTCGCTGCGCGCGCGTAACAACGAATTCCGGCTGGAAGAGTTGGGTATCGGCATTCAGGAGGCGCATGCGCTGGGCAAGAAGCTGTTCGTCGCCAGCAACCTGATGCCGCACAACGCCAAGGTGAAGACCTACATGGCGGACATGGAGCCGGTGATCGCGATGCAACCCGACGCGCTGATCATGGCCGACCCCGGCCTGATCGCGATGGTGCGCGAGCGCTGGCCGGAGCAGGAGATACACCTCTCGGTGCAGGCCAACACCGTCAACTACGCCGCAGTGAAGTTCTGGAAATCGCTGGGCCTGTCGCGTGTGATCCTGTCGCGCGAACTGTCGCTGGACGAGATCGAAGAGATCCGCCAGCAATGCTCGGACATCGAACTCGAAGTGTTCATCCACGGCGCGCTGTGCATCGCCTATTCCGGCCGCTGCCTGTTGTCCGGCTACTTCAACCACCGCGACGCGAACCAAGGCACCTGCACCAACTCCTGCCGCTGGGACTACAAGGTGGACAGCGCAGCCGAAGACGGCACGGGCGATATACAAAAAATAGATTTCGATTTCGACAAGGCGCTGAGCGAGAGCCCGCTGTCCGATTGTGGCTCGCAACCGCGCCACCCATTGGCAGACAAGGTCTATGTCATCTCGCGCAAGGATCATCCGGGCGAACTGATGCCGGTGCTGGAAGACGAGCACGGCACTTACATCATGAACTCCAAGGACCTGCGCGCGGTGGAGCATGTCGAGCGGCTGGTGAAGATAGGCGTGGATTCGCTGAAGGTCGAAGGCCGTACCAAGTCCATCTATTACGTCGCACGCACCGCGCAGGTGTATCGCCAGGCCATCGACGACGCCATGAAAGGCAGGCCGTTCAACCTCGAATTGCTGGGTGCGCTGGATGCGCTGGCGAACCGCGGCTACACCGACGGTTTCTACGAACGCCACCACACCCACGAGCAGCAGAACTACATGCGCGGCCACTCCGAGAGCTTCCGCCAGCAATATGTCGGCGACATCGTGAGTTGCGCGGACGGCATGGCCGAGATCGACGTGAAGAACCGCTTCAGCGTCGGCGACAGGCTGGAGATCATCCATCCGTCGGGCAACTGCATCGTCGAGTTGAAAGAGATGAAGAATCTGGATGGCGAGGCGATTGCCGTCGCACCCGGCAGCGGGCATCGCGTGCGGATACCGCTGCCGGGCGAGTTGGCTAACGGGATGGTGGCGAGGTTTATCTAATCGCCAAGTTGACGTTTTGTAATTTACGGATGCACAATGCACCAGCTGATTAATAGACCTTGCAGCTGAATATTGTTGTTATTAGGCCTCGATCATGAATGATTTGATTCACTATGATTTTCGCATTGACGCTTGGAAGCCCGAAACGCTTCCAATGGTTAAACTCGCCAAATATTTAGCGAAACTCTCAGTTATGTTTGGCGACGAAAATCATGTTCACTTTATGAAGGTGCGCAAAGGTAGTGCTATTCCTGAGATTGCTGTTGAATATGAGGCCGCGCCTAAAGTTACAGCGCGCTTGCAACTTGTAGGTACTCTTGATGCTCCACCGGATCTGGAGAAAGCTAACTTAGAAATAAATCGCATGTTGCGCGAAGACAACGCCTCGGCCACTCTAAGAATAAAAAATGGGGGGGTTGTTCTAAATTTCCCCGGGAAAAAGACTCCATTGGCAGAGGAAGTCGTTGTTCATGAGCAAGGCGAATTGGATGGCATTGTCATTCGTGTCGGGGGTAAAGACGACTCAGTTCCTGTCTGGATTGAGGGGGGAGGCAAGATCATTTACAAATGCCAAACCAATCGAGATATTGCTCGTCAGTTAGCAACATTCCTTTTTGATAAGCCTGTGCGTATAGCTGGAAATGGAAGGTGGTGTCGTACCCCAGAGCGTAAATGGGAGCTTGAGCAGTTCGATATTAAGAGTTTTGAGGTTCTTGATGATACTCAGCTTGAACAACTCGTTGATGATTTGCGAGCAGTTGAAGGTAATCCATGGAATGAAATGGATGATCCTCAAGCAGAACTCAGAAAATTGAGAGGTAATTGATGGCTGTTGCTTTTGATGCTTCGGTGTTAATAGACCTGTTCAACCCTCGCCTTAAAGGGGATCGACGTGCCAAGCTAGATCATCTGGTTTCTGAACTTCAAAAACAGCGAACTAAAATACTAATTCCCACCCCTGCGCTTACTGAGTTAATGGTGCGAGCGGGGAAGGCAAGAGAAGCGATTCATCAAAGACTCACTCTAAAATCTGCATTTCAGATTACTCCATTTGATTCAAGAGCGGCCATGGAGTGCGCGCTGCTACTTGAGGAGGCGCTGGATTCTAAAGGTAAGCAACAAGTATCAAAGTCCAAAATTAAATTTGATTGGCAAATCGTAGCAATAGCTGCCGCACATAATGCGACAACTATTTATTCAGAAGACGGTGATATTGTTCGATATGGGAAAAGAGCAAATATTGCGGTGATAAAGACTGATGATTTGCCATTGCCTGCAGCTGCGCGCCAAGGAAATCTTAGTCTTTGATCCTCTCCGCCCTCTCCCAATCCTCCCGCTATGCCGCGCTGCATCCGCTGTTCCAGCGCGCATTCGACTATATCCGCGACACCGATCTGTACGCGCTGGCGCCGGGGCGCTATCCCATCGTCGGCGACGATCTGTTCGCCATCGTGGAACTGGTGCCGGGCAAGACGAAGGCGGTGGCGCGGCTAGAAGCGCATCGGCGTTACATCGATATCCAGCTGGTGCTGGAGGGGGACGAGCAGATGGGCTGGAAGCCGCTGGCGGATTGTTTCAATCCGGTGAGCGAGCACAGCATGGAGAAGGACATCCGTTTCTTCCACGACGCGCCCGCATCCTGGGTGGCCGTGCCGCCGGATCATTTCTGCATCTTCTTTCCGGAGGATGCGCATGCGCCGCTGGTCGCAAGCGGCATGGTGCGCAAGGTGATTTTCAAGGTCGCGGTCAGCCCTTGCGCCTGAGTTCGCGCATCAGCTCCATCGCCTCTTTGGGCGTCAACGCTTTCTGTTTCTTTTTGAGGAACAGCAGCCACAGCACCGCGCCGTTGAACAGCACGAACATCACTTCCAGATAGAGTATCGGCGTGACGATGGTCAGCATTGGCCCGGCAGAGAAGATGAAGTAAAACCCTTCGAAGGTCGGCAGCACCGCGTTGGTGATCGCGTAGAAATATTCGAACGGCGGGAACAGCAGGATCACCGTAAGGTTCGCGGCGATCATCAGCAGGATCGCGTTCTGGTAGTTCAGACGGCGTTCGGCGATCAGCATGTGCTTCGTGTCGCGCAGCAGCAGCCAGGCGATGCCGACATTTACCAGCAGTACGACGATCTCGAGGAACAGCACATCCTGATTGATGACCTCGTTGCTTTCGCTGCCGAAAGCGAACTGGAAGCCGGCGAAGACCAGCGACTCGGTATCGGTGAACGAGAACGAGTCGAATGGCGGGAACAGCAGCATCACCGCCAGGTTGACCAGCCCCACCCACAACGCGATCTTCTGTTTGCCGTTCATGATGCGTCTCCCGAGCTACATCCGTTGAGCAATGCTACCGCCTATTCCCCGGCGGAACAATCGGGGGCTTGAACGCTATTCGCCCATGTCGAAGGCGATGTCCCCTTCGGCCACCGCATCGCCGACCTTGATGCTCCTGAAATCGAACAGTTCGCCGTCCAGCAGATGCGACGGTTTGACGTTCTGCATTGCGGTGAAGATCGTCTGCGTGCGGCCCGGATATTCGCGCTCCCACTGATGCAGCATTTCCTTGATGTTCTGGCGCTGCAGGTTCTCCTGCGAGCCGCACAGGTTGCACGGGATGATGGGGAACTCCATGCCGCGCGCGTAGCGGGCGATGTCCTTCTCGGCGCAATAGGCCAGCGGGCGTATCACCACATGGTCGCCCTTGTCGGTCACCAGTTTGGGCGGCATCGCCTTCAGCTTGCCGCCGAAGAACATGTTGAGGAACAGCGTCTCCACCATGTCGTCGCGATGATGGCCCAGCGCGATCTTGTTCGCGCCCAGTTCGCCCGCGACCTTGTAGATGATGCCGCGGCGCAGGCGCGAGCACAGCGAGCAGGTGGTCTTGCCCTCGGGGATCTTCTCCTTGACGATGGAGTAGGTGTCCTGCGTTTCGATGTGGTGCTCAATGCCGAGGTTCTTCAGGTAGTTCGGCAGCACGTCGGCGGGGAAGCCCGGCTGCTTCTGGTCGAGGTTCATCGCGACGATCTTGAAGTCGATGGGCGCGCGTTTCTGCAGGGTCAGCAGGATGTCTAGCAGCGTGTAGGAATCCTTGCCGCCGGACAGGCACACCATCACGGTGTCGCCTTGCTCGATCATGTTGAAGTCGCCGATGGCCTTGCCGACCGCGCTTTCCAGCCGCCCCTTGAGGCGGTTGAAGTTGGTGGAGTGGTGTTCGAAATGGATGGGCTGGATGTTGTCGTTCATGGGCTTCTTCAGATGTTGATGGAGCGACCGCCATCGACCGCGATCACCTGTCCGGTGATGTAGGGCGAGTCGTTCAGTAAAAATTGCACGGTGCGCGCGATGTCGTCGGGTTCGCCTTCGCGCTTCAATAAGGTATGCGCGACGATCTTGCGGCGGCGCTCGGTGTCGTCCCAATCCCCTCCTTCCGGCCAGACGATCACGCCGGGCGCGACGGCGTTGACGCGCACCTGTGGCGCCAACTCCTGCGCCAGTCCCCTGGTCAGCGCGACCAGTCCCGCCTTGGCGACGCTGTACAGCAGATGGCCCTGCATCGGCCGCTCGGCGTGGATATCGACGATGTTGACGATCGCGCCGTGACGGCGGCGTAGCTCGTCCGCCGCGGCCTGCGCGAGAAACAGCGGCGCCTTCAGGTTGGTGCCGAGCAGGTCGGTCCATTGCATCTCGTCGACTTCGGCCAGCGGCGTCGCGTAGAAGCTGGAGGCGTTGTTGACCAACCCATCCAGTCGTCCCAGTTTTTCGATCACTTTACCGACCAGTTGCGCCTGCGCGTCGAGCAGGTCGGCCTGGAACGCCGCGGCGCTGTCCGGTCGCAGCGCGTTCAGTTCGTCCTGCAAAGCAAGCGCCTGTTGCGCCGAACTGCGATAGTGGATCGCGACGCTCGCACCTGCCGCGTGCAGACGGCGGCAGATCGCCGCGCCGACGCGCTTCGCCCCTCCGGTCACCAGCACCACTTTGCCTTGCATCGCACTCTCCACTAAACTCGCAAACCGTTTGAATTATACCCGACCATGTCCGCACATCTGCCTCTCCCCGCCCCCGAAGCCGCACAACACAGCGCGCAACTGACCGAACTGGTTCGCAGCGACATCTCCGCGCAAGGCGGCTGGATAACGTTCGCGCGCTACATGGAGCTGGCGCTGTATGCGCCGGGTCTGGGTTATTACACCGCGGGAGCGCACAAGTTCGGCGAGGCGGGCGACTTCATTACCGCGCCGGAACTCTCGCCGCTGTTCGGTCGTACGGTGGCGCGCCAGGTCGCAGAGGTCATGTCGCAGAGCGTGCCGCATGTCATGGAGTTGGGCGCGGGCAGCGGCAAGCTGGCCGCGGACATGCTTGCCGAGCTGGAGCGCATCGGCAGCCTGCCGGAGAGCTATTCCATACTCGAAGTCAGCGCCGACCTGCGCGAACGCCAGCAGGCGCTGCTGCACGAGCGGCTGCCGCATCTGGCAGCTCGTGTGCATTGGCTGGATGCGCTGCCGGAGACATTCGGCGGCGCGATGGTTGCGAACGAGGTGCTGGATGCGCTGCCGGTGCATCTGCTGCATTGGCGCGGCGGCGATACACACGTCCCCGAAAACGAACTGGAAAGAGATGGGCTGGATGCAGAGGCCCTCACCCTAGCCCTCTCCCGCTTGCGGGAGAGGGGACAGGTGTTGCTGGAGCGCGGTGTGGTCGCGAATGATACCGGATTCGGTTGGCAGGACAGGCCGATAACCGATGAAGAGCTGCTGCAGGCGGCGCAGCGGATAGATGTGCCGGACGGTTACGTCAGCGAGATCTGCCTCGCGCAGCGCGGGCTGATCAACAGCCTCGCGCAACGGCTACAGCAGGGCGCGCTGCTGTTCGTCGACTATGGTTTCGGCGCGCGCGAGTTCTACCATCCGCAGCGCAGCAGCGGCACGCTGATGTGTCACTACCGCCACTATGCGCACGACGATCCGTTCTTCCTGCCGGGCCTGCAGGACATCACCGCGCATGTGAACTTTACCGACGCCGCCGAGTGCGGCATCGACGCCGGGCTGGAGCTGCTGGGCTATACCACGCAGGCGTTCTTCCTGCTCAACTGCGGCATCGCCGATTTCATGGCGGAGCGCGCCCCGGAAAACCTGCGCGACTACCAGCCGCTGTCCGCGCAGCTGCAGAAGCTCACCAGCCCCGCCGAGATGGGCGAGCTGTTCAAGGTGATCGCGTTGGGCAAAGAAATGGCGAACCCGTTAAGCGGGTTCGCCAGAGGCGACCTAAGTCGGTTGCTTTAACTTACCCCAAGGCATCCCTATAAATTCGTCACACCGGCGAAGGCCGGTGTCCAGTTAATAATGCAGATAGTGCAACGCACTGACATAAAAGCATGTTGTTAAAACCGCTGGATTCCGGCCTTCGCCGGAATGACGAGTTTCAGGGTTATGGATTTACTGCTGCGGCTGGTTCGCGCGCGCGTAGGCGACGATCTCTTCCATCGTGATCTGTTTGTCCTTATTGGCGTCGATTGCGTCGAAGCTCTTTTCCAGACCCGGCAGTTTGTCCTTTGCCGAGGTCAGTTCCTTCTTGGTCAAGCCGCCGTTTTTGTTTTTGTCGGCGGCCTTCATGCGTTTGAGGAATTCTTCCTGCTGGGCGCGCATCGCGTTCTGTATGGTGGTCTGCAAAAAGGCCTGAATTTCCTTTCGGTCCAGCCCGCCGTCGCTGTTCGCGTCGATCTTGTCGAAATTGGCGGTCAGCAGCTGTGCCTGTGCATGCTCGGCCTCGGAGCGCGAGAGCATCCCGTTCATATCCGTATCCGTCTTGCTGAAGTCGCGTTCGAACGGGGTCTCCGCTGCGCTTGTCTGCGGCGGAGTCGCGCCTTCAGTCGCCATCGCCAGCGGGCTTGCGACCATCAGGGCCAGCCATATAACTCGTTTCATCATTGTCCTTTCGTTTGTCGGTGATTGTTGACGGCGGATTCTATCGCGGCGATGCGCGCCTGCCGCACGCGGTCCGGGATTGTAGCCTTATCCTCGCATCCGGCGGCGATCTTCCCGGCATTGACCGCGCGCGCGGCATGCATCAGTTGCAGCAGGTAATCGGCCTGCGGATAAGCGTCCTGATCGTGTCCGGTGCGTCCGCGCGCGTCCGATGCGCAGGCCAGCAGCAGTTGCTCGAAGCGTTCCGGTTTGCGCCAGACGTCGGTGGACTGGAACAGCCGGAAGATGGTCTCGGGGCGTAGCTCGAAGGCCTTGTGTACGTGGCTGTGATACTGCGCGACCAGCAGTGCTAAGTCGCGGCAATCGGCGGGCGCGCGCAGCCGTTCGCACAGGGTCTGCAGCAGGTCGAAGCTGCGCTGTTCGTGGCCGATATGACGGGGCAGGATGTCCGCCGGCGTGGTCGCCTTGCCGAGATCGTGGGTCAGCGCGGCGCAGCGCACCTCCAGCGAATAGCCGTGGCGCGCCGCATCGTCGATGACCATCATCGTGTGTATGCCGCAATCGATTTCGGGATGGTAGTCCGCCCGCTGCGGCACGCCGAACAGCGCGTCCACCTCGGGCAGGATGCGCGCCAGCGCGCCGCAAGTGCGCAGCGTCTCGAAGAAGCGAGAAGGCGTCCGCTCCATCAGGCCGCGCGCCAGTTCCTGCCACACGCGTTCTGCGACCAGCGCATCGACCTCGCCGTTGTCGACCATGCGGCGCATCAGCGCCAGCGTCTCGGGGGCGAACGAGAAGCCGAAACGTGCCGCGAAGCGCGCGCCGCGCAGGATGCGCACCGGGTCTTCGGCGAACGCGTCGCTGACATGGCGCAGGATGCCGGCCTTCAGGTCGGTGATGCCGTTGTGCGGATCGATGAGTTTCCCGTCGGCACCTTCGGCGATCGCGTTGATTGTGAAGTCGCGGCGCATCAGATCCTCTTCCAGGGTCACCTCCGGCGACGCGTGGATCATGAAGCCCTTGTAGCCCGGCGCGGTCTTGCGCTCGGTGCGCGCCAACGCGTATTCCTCGTGGGTTTTGGGATGCAGGAACACCGGAAAGTCCTTGCCGACCGGGCGGTAGCCCTGGGCTGCCATCTGTTCCGGCGTGCTGCCGACCACGACCCAGTCGTGGTCCTGCACCGGCAGCCCGAGCAGCCGGTCGCGCACCGCGCCGCCGACACAATAGATTTCGGGTTCACTTTTCATCGGGGATGATTTGCTGGTTGTCTGGTGTCCTGGGTGCGACGATGCCCATGCGCAGCTTTAGTGTCTTCTGCGGTTCGCCGAATTGCCGCGAATAGTACATGGTGTTGCTCATCACCTTCTTCACGTAATCGCGCGTCTCGTCGAACGGGATGCTCTCCGCATAGATTGCGCCTTCCAGCGGAAGGTCGCCGCGCCAGCGCCGCGCCCGGCTCGGTCCGGCATTGTAGGCCGCCGAGGCCAGCACCGGGCTGTCGTCGAACCAGCTCAGCACGGTCTTCATGTAATAGGTGCCGAGCTTGAGGTTGGTGTCGAGCTGGTCGAGCAGGGAGCGGCGGTAGTCTTTCAGGCCCAGCCTGCGCGCGATCCAGCTCGCGGTCGAGGGCATGATCTGCATCAAGCCGGCCGCGCCGACGTTCGATTTGGCGGCGGTGACGAAGCGGCTCTCCTGCCGCATCAGGCCGTAGACCCATGCCTCGTCCAGACCGTGTTCCTGAATATGGGTGTGGAGCGCATCGCGGTAGGGTGCGAGATAGCGCAGGCTGAAGTCGTGCACGTTGACGGTGCGGTCGGCCGCGTTGATCGCGCGGTCATACATCTCGTTGCGCCGCGCGATCTCCGCCGCGGTCAGCAACTCGTGGTCGTCGAGGTTGCGTAGCGTCCAGCTCCATTCCTTCAGCGCCTCGGTGCGCATGCCGAGGCGGTACAGCGCCAGCGTGCGCTGTATGCCGGGCAGCGCCTGCATAGCGGCGATGTCGCTCTCGCTCGGCTTGTAGCCCGGACCCGCCATGCTCAGTGTTGGCGCGGCCAAATCTTCTGCCGCGAGCTGCCCGTAGAAATGGTATTCGGTGCTCAACGGTGCGAGCAGTTTTCGGGCTTCGACCGATTTGCCGGTTGCCTGCAGCGCGCGCGCCTTCCAGTATTGCCATGCCGGTTCGCGCTGCTGTTGCGGGCTCATCGCATGGATCGCGGCCAACGTTGCGGGCCAGTCGTAGGCGCGCAGCGCGGCGCGCACCCACCATGCGGCTTGCTGCTCGTTCAGCGGCGAACCTGCTGCGGCCCGGTACCATTGCAGCGCGCGCGGGTCTTGTTTGCGCGCCGCCTCGTAGGCCAGCCAACCATGGAAGTAATGTTGCTCGGTTTCCGGGAATTCCGCTGCCAATTTTTCCCAGCGCGCGACAGCCAGATCGGGCGATTGCTTGGCCAGCCGTTGCAGGGCGAACAGCACCGCGACGCGCTGGCCGTGGTTCTCCTTGTTCAGCGTTAGTTTCTCCAGATAGTCGTCCGCATCGGTGGCTGCTCTGCCTAACGCCGTCGACAATTTGCGTTCCGCATCCAGCCTGTCGGCCAGCGCCTTTGCCAGCGACACGTTGCCCGCTTCCAGCGCAAGCCGCAGGCGCTGCCAGATGTCCTGTTCGGTAATGATGCCGGCGGCGATCGCGGCGTCGAACAGCGGGCCGCAGCTCCCCGGCAGCGCCTTGCCGTTGAACCACAGCATGCGCGCTTCCTGCAGCGCGGCCTGCTCCTGGGTGCGACGGCGCGATTGCAGCGCGTCGCAGTTCAGCTCGGTGTCCTCGTTGAGCAGGCGGGGATATTCCGTGTCGAACAGATCCCATTGCTGTCTCTCGGCGAGCAGCTTGAGCCATTCGCCGCGCAACCGGTCTACCATCGGCGTGTCTTCGGGCCGGTCCAGAAAGGCGCGCACGGCGCGGGTGTCGGCGCGTTCCAGATCGAGGCGCAGCTGGTAATAGCTGATGTACACCTCCAGCGGCGTCTTCTTGAAACGCAGGGCCAGACGCGCCAACTTGGCCCGGTCGCCGGCGCGGAACGCATCGTTCGCCGCAAGGAAGTCGGCGTCGTTAGCCGCCGGCGACTGCGCAGCCTGTGCGGGCAGGGCGAATACGAGCAATAAAAACAGTATGCATCTCATGCAGGTCATCTGAAGAAACAATCGCGGCGAGGATAGCACATCGGGCCGGCATTCCCTCCGCAAGCGCCACGCGGCGGCAGTATCGGCGGCTTTTCTGCTCCCCTCTCCTGTGCGTGTGTTGTTGGGGCTTTAGCCCCTTACAACCACGGCCTGCCCCTTGCGGGTGCAATCCTCTGATGAAACTACTAGCCATTCGACTAAGCACGATAAAACCGTGCAAGTCGCTGGTTATCCCGCAAGCGGGGAGAGCGAAGCGAGGGGGGCGGAGCCAGGCGAACGAGTCGCTACGCGGGTTTCACGTTAGAATGCGCGCCATGAACATGACCAGCAGCCAGCTCTATCTCCGCCTCCTCGCTTACGTCAAACCCTATTGGCGCATCTTCGCGGTTTCCATCCTCGGCATGATCGTGGTCGCTTCGACCGAGCCGCTGGTGCCCGCGCTGATGAAGCCCATGCTGGACGGCACCTTCGTGAACAAGGACCAGGCGATGATGCGCTTGGTGCCGATAGTCATCATCCTGATCTTCCTGGTGCGCGGCATCGCCACCTTCGTCGGCACCTACGCGATCAACTGGGTCGGCAACAAGCTGGTGCTGGACCTGCGCGACGAGATGTTCCGCAAGCTGCTCAGCCTGCCGACGCGCTATTACGACGATCACGCGACCGGTTCGCTGATCTCCAAGCTGACCTTCGACGTGACCCAGGTGACCAATGCCGCGACCACGGTGGTGACCATCGCGATCCGCGACAGCATCGTCGTGATCGGCCTGCTGGGCTGGCTGTTCTACCTCAACTGGAAACTGACGCTGCTGACGCTGCTGATGGCGCCGGTGATCGCGTTCATCATTCGCACCATCAGCCGGCGCATGCGCAGCAGCAGCCGCGATTCGCAGCGCGCGATGGGCGACATCACCCAGGTGATCGAGGAGAGCGTATCCGCGCACAAGGTGGTCAAGCTGTTCGGCGGACAAATTTACGAGGGCAGGCGCTTCAACGAGCGCGCCAACTGGGTGCGCCGCTACGCGATGAAACAGGCCGCGGCCGCATCGGCCAACGTGCCCGTCGTGCAGATGGTCGCCGCGGTCGCGCTGGCGGTGATCGTCTATCTCGCGACATTGCAATCGCAGGCCGACGAGACCACGGTCGGCGGCTTCGTGTCCTTCATCATGGCGATGCTGATGCTGACCGCGCCGCTGAAGCGGCTGGCAGGCGTCAGCGAATACCTGCAACGCGGTCTGGCGGCATCCGAGAGCGTGTTCGAGTTGCTGGATACGGCGAGCGAGACCGACGACGGCAAGGTCGAGGTCGGCCGCGTGCGCGGCGAATTGCATTTCGATCAAGTGATGTTCTCCTATTCGGCGGACAGCCGCCCGGCTCTGCGCGACATCTCGCTGCACATCGCCGCCGGCGAGAATGTCGCGCTGGTCGGCGCGTCCGGCAGCGGCAAGACCACGCTGGCGAATCTGGTGCCGCGCTTCTACTCGCCGACCGACGGCTGCATCACGCTGGATGGGCAAGACCTCGACGACCTGACGCTCGCCAGCCTGCGAGCCAACATTGCGCTGGTCAGCCAGGAAGTCGTGCTGTTCAACGACACGGTCGCGGCGAACATCGCCTACGGACAGATGCGCGAGGTCAGCGAGGAAGAGATCGTCGCCGCCGCCACCGCCGCGCATGCGATGGAATTCATCCGCGAATGGCCGCAGGGCCTGGAGACGCTGGTCGGCGAGCGCGGCGTCAAGCTCTCCGGCGGCCAGCGCCAGCGCATCGCCATCGCCCGCGCCATCCTCAAGGACGCGCCCATCCTGATCCTCGACGAAGCGACCTCGGCGCTGGATAGCGAATCCGAACGCTATGTGCAAGCTGCGCTGGAAACGCTAATGCAAGGCCGCACCACGCTGGTGATCGCGCACCGCCTCTCCACCATCGAAAAAGCCGACCGCATCGTCGTGATGCAGAAGGGCGAGATCGTCGAGATCGGCACGCATGCGGAGCTGCTGGCGAAGGGCGGGGTGTATGCGCAACTGCATGCCATCCAGTTCGCGGTGGCCGACCCAGCCTGAGGCGGCTGACGTAAAGTGGAGCCGGTCACAATCCTGCTCTGGTTCTCGCCGCATGAATCGAGGCTTCGCCTTCGTTGGCGATGGTCACCCTGGCGTTCCTGACCTATGCGACCGATATGGCGGGTGTAGGGCGTCAATACCCAGAGGGTGCAAGAACCTCTGCGAGGTAAGCGAAGCGCATTGCGCCGTATGTATCAATCCTCATATCCGAGCGCCGCTTCAAAACCGCCCGCCCAATCCGCCGGATAAACACCCCGCTCAACCAACCGGTGAAAAGTCGAATACGGCCAATCCGCGAGCCGTTTGACCAAGCCATGCTTGAGCGGATTGATATGGACGTAATCCATATGCGCACGAAAATCCGCCTCATCGCGAATCAGGTGTTCCCAATAACGGCGTTGCCAGACCCCCCGTTCGTTGCGCGCCATGCGAACCCGAGAGCGCCGCTCAGTTTTTGGCAATGCCTTGGAAAAAGCGATCTTGATCAATCGCCAGCGAGTCGCGAAATCGGCGTCATCGGGCGGGAACTCGATCACACAATGCAAGTGTTCCGGCAACACCACCCAACCATGAATGACGAAGGGATGCCGGGCCCGCACCGTTGCCACCGCTTCGCGCAGCAAATCCACATGCCGGATCAGCAGGTCATTACCCCGCCGTTGCAGCAGATTGACGGTGAAGAAATAAGTGCCGCCCGGATGCCAGGCGCGACGGTAATCAGGCATAGTTGTAGGGCGCAATAAGCGCAGCGCATTGCGCCGCATGTGTTGTCGAAAATGGATTCCATCCGGCGCAATGCGCTGCGCTTATTGACGCCCTACGGTGTGCGCCTTACGCGGGTTGTGCGTGTGTTGTCGGGACTTTAGCCTCTTACAACCACGGCCTACCCCTTGCCGGGACATCCTGCGCTTGCTACTTGTGAGCTTCATTAGGTTGGATATTTAGCTTTTTAGCCAACTCCAAAAGAACAGTCTCATGCGAAGCATTAAGTCTCTTGCACTTCATAAGAACGTAATCCATTGAGGATGAAATATGGCGCTCCTCTTTTCCATTCATCGACTCATAATATTTTTTGGTCAATTCGGTATTTTTCAAAAGAGTATCAACATCTGAAAGGAGTGCTGAAATATGAGCAAGAGTCAAACTTTTTTGTTTGAGTGCTCCCGATTGATTGTTTTCTCGCAAATTCTTATCAGATGGCGGCGCAAGTTGCGAAACCATGTCGTAAGTAAGCGCGCAAAATGCGAAATCGTATGCAGCAGCAACCTGTGGCGAGCAATCAGAAAATTGCTCCGGACGATAGGGAAGAGTGATTGCGCAAATAACTCGTTCATTCGGAGCTTCCGTAGGGAGTGGTTGAGCCCCTAAATTTGAGCTACCTACAAAAGCAATTAAAAATGCAATCCGGGAAAATTTTCGCATCGCTCCCTCGACTATCGTATCTTCGGCGTCTCGCAAACCACATCCCCATTCTGCGCCCGATTCCTCAACGCATGATCCATCAGCACCAACGCCACCATCGCCTCCGCAATCGGCGTAGCGCGGATGCCGACGCAGGGATCATGCCGCCCCTCGGTGGAGACCTTCACCGGATTCCCGGCCTTGTCGATGGAGTCGCGCTCTATGCGGATGCTCGAAGTCGGCTTGATCGCATAGTGGGCGACGATGTCCTGGCCGGTGGAGATGCCGCCGAGGACGCCGCCGGCGTTGTTCGAACGGAAACCCTGCGGCGTGAGTTCGTCGCCGTGTTCGCTGCCGCGCTGGGTGACGCAGGCGAAGCCCGCGCCGATCTCCACGCCCTTGACCGCGTTGATGCCCATCAGCGCGTGGGCGATGTCGGCGTCCAGTCTATCGAACACCGGCTCGCCCCAGCCGACCGGGACATTCTCTGCGACGACGGCGAGCTTCGCGCCGATGGAGTCGCCGGATTTGCGCAGCTCGTCCATGTAGTCTTCGAGCTGGCCGACGTAGCTCGCGTCGGCAACGAAGAAGCTGTTGCCCTCTTCGTTCAGCTCGGCCCAGCTCTTGAACGGGACCTCGATCTCGCCAAGCTGCGCGAGGTAGCCACGCACCTCGACGCCGTAGCGTTCGTTCAGCCACTTCTTCGCGATGGCACCCGCCGCGACGCGCGCCGCGGTCTCGCGCGCGGACGAGCGGCCGCCGCCGCGGTAGTCGCGGATGCCGTATTTTTGCCAGTAGGTGTAGTCGGCGTGGCCGGGGCGGAAGGTCTCGGCAATGCTGCCGTAGTCCTTGCTGCGCTGGTCTTCGTTGCGGATCAGCAGCGCGATGGGCGTGCCGGTAGTCTTGCCTTCGAACACGCCGGAGAGGATCTCGACGGTGTCGGATTCGCGGCGCTGCGTGACATGGCGCGAGGTGCCCGGCTTGCGGCGATCGAGGTCACGCTGGATGCAGGCCTCGGTCAGCTCCAGTCCCGGCGGGCATCCGTCGACGATGCAGCCGATGGCCGCGCCGTGCGATTCGCCGAAGGACGTGACGGTAAACAGTGTGCCGAAGGTGTTTCCAGACATGGTGTTATCTCGCAAAAATAGTGCGCGGAGTTTAACATAGCGCACACCGTCATTCCGGCGTAGGCCGGAATCCAGCCAGTTAAAACTCCTCCGCAACGCGGAGACAAAACCTTGATGCATTTTGAATAAACCCGCTGGATTCCGGCCTTCGCCGGAATGACAGCCTGGAGATTTTATGAAAGCCATACTCGCCACCGCGCCCGGCGGCACCGATGTGCTGCAACTGCGCGACATCCCGAAACCCGAACTTCCGTCCGCTCACCATGTGCGAGTGAAGCTCGCCGCTGCCGGCGTGAACCCGGTGGACACCAAGCTGCGCGCCAAGCCCGCCTACCACCCCGACAAACTGCCGGCGATCCTCGGCTGCGACGGCGCGGGCGTGGTCGAGGCTGTCGGCGACCAGGTGACGCGCTTCAAGGTCGGCGACGATGTGTATTTCTGCAACGGCGGGCTGGGCGACGAACCGGGCAACTACGCCGAATACACCACGCTGCACGAGGAATACTGCGCGGCAAAGCCGGCGAACCTCAGCCTGCAGGATGCCGCGGCACTGCCGCTGGTACTGATCACCGCATGGGAAGCACTGGTCGAGCGCGCCAACCTGCAGAGAGACCAGACGATACTCATCCATGCCGCCGCGGGCGGCGTCGGACACATCGCGCTGCAACTGGCGCATCATCTCGGCGCGCACATCGTCGTCACGGTGAGCGACGAGCGCAAGGCCAGCCTGGTGCACGGCCTCCATGCCGACAAGATCATCAACTACAAAGAGCAGGACTTCGTACAGGAGACGCTGGACTGCACAGAAGGCCGTGGCGTGGATGTGGTGTTCGACACCGTGGGGAGCGAAACCTACCTACGCTCGCTGAACGCCGCGCGCATTGGCGGCAAGGTGGTCAGCTTGCTCGCAACGCCGCTCTCCGCAGCCGATGTGCAACTCGCGCGACTGCGCAACCTCTCGCTGGGCTTCGAGCTGATGCTGACGCCGCAGGCACTGAACCTGCACGACGAGCGCGTGCGCCAGCGCAAGATACTGGAGGAAGGTGCGAAGTTGGTCGAGGCGGGTCAACTCGGCGTGCTGGTCACGCACAGGCTGCCGCTGGAACAGGCCGCCGAGGCGCACCGGCTGATCGAGGCGGGCGGCATGATAGGCAAGATTGTGCTGACGATGGAGAATTAAAATCAGAGGTATTGGTCCACGGAAGACACGGAAATATTATGAGACCAAGATTTTATTTTCCGTGGTTTCCGTGTCTTCCGTGGACAGATGCTTTTAGGAATCTACCGATAACCTCAACGAATATTTCATAGCATGTTCATCGACACCCACTGCCACCTCGACGCCGAAGAATTCGGCGACACCCAGGCCGAACTGGTTGGCGCGGCGCATGTCGCCGGCGTGCGCCGCATCGTCGTGCCCTCGGTTGCGCGAGCCAACTTCGGCATCGTGCGCGAGTTGTGCGAGAACTTTCCCGGCTGCGCTCCGGCCTACGGCATCCATCCGATGTACACCGACGGCGCACATCCGGACGACCTCGTCGCGTTGCGCGACTACCTGGCGCAGCCTGACACCGTCGCGGTCGGCGAGATCGGGCTGGATTTCTTCATCGACCATTTCGACCGCGCGCAGCAGGAGCATTTCTTCGTCGAGCAGCTGAAGCTCGCGCAGGAGTTCGACCTGCCGGTGCTGCTGCACATACGTCGCGCGCAGGACATCGTGCTCAAACATCTGCGCCAATTTTATGGAAGTCGCGGCCCTTCGACCAAGCTCAGGACAGGCATCGCGCATGCCTTCAACGGCAGCCGCCAGCAGGCGGACGAGTTCATCAAGCTGGGTTTCAAACTGGGTTTCGGCGGCGCGATGACCTATTCGAGAGCCACTCGGTTGTGCGAACTCGCGGCGACGCTGCCGCTGGAGTCCATCGTGCTGGAGACCGATGCGCCGGACATCCCGCCGGACTTTCTGGAGCGCGGGCAGCCGAACAAACCCGAATACATCCCGCGCATCGCGCAGACGCTGGCGGAGTTGCGCGGCATGAGTGTGGAAGAGATTGCGCAAGCCACTACGCGGAATGCGTTGGACGTTCTGCCGAAACTGGTTGAACGGGCGTGATGGATCACGCCCCTACGATGTTCGGCCACAATAGGGCGCGATGCACCCGCAAGGGGTAGGCCGTGGCTGTAAGGGGCTAAAGCCCCGACAGCACACGCTCAATCGCGCCCCTACAAATATATAATCCCGCCATGACACATCTCCTCGACGACTCGCACGACCGCCGCTTCGGCGGACTGGACCGACTTTATGGCGAAGGCTCGCGCCTCGCGCTGCACCGTGCGCGCATCGCGGTAGTCGGCGTCGGCGGCGTCGGCTCGTGGGCGGTGGAGGCGCTGGCGCGCAGCGGCGTCGGCAACCTCACGCTGATCGATTTCGACCATGTCGCCGTATCCAACGTGAACCGCCAGATACAGGCGCTCTCCAGCACGCTGGGCGAGGCCAAGGTAGGCGCGCTGGAAACACGGATACGCGACATCAATCCCGATTGCCGGGTGACGCCGGTCGACGACTTTCTGACCGTTGAAAACATGACGCAACTGATCGCACCGGGTGCGTTCGACGCGGTGATCGATGCATGTGACGAGGCGAAGGTGAAGGCGGCGCTGATCGTGCACGGGCGCTTCAATAAGATACCGCTGGTGGTGTGCGGCGCGGCCGGCGGAAAACGCGATCCGCTGAAGCTGCGTTGCGACGACCTAGGCCGCACCACCCAGGACGCGCTGCTGGCGCGCATACGCAACATGCTGCGCAAGGACTACAACATCCAGCCGAAGAAGAACGGCAAGTTCGGCGCGGCCTGCGTGTATCTGGAGGAGCCATCGATGCGCAGCACTAGCTGCTCCGCAAGCGACCTCAGCTGCTCCGGCTACGGTTCGTCGGTGACGGTCACCGCGGCGATGGGCTTCGCCGCTGCATCGTGGTGTCTGGAGCGCATCGTTGCATCTCAAACGAATGACAATTTGTCCACGAAAAACACGAACGACACGAAATAAAAACCGACTGCAATCGCATGGCGATTGCACAAATTCTGCGGATATTTTTCGTGAGTTTCGTGTTTTTGCGAGCACCCGCTACGCGGATTGCCTGCTTACCCCACTTCGTGGACAGGGGTTATTTCAACCAGCCCTTGCGATGGAATATCCAGAACGGGATCGCCACCGACAGCAGCATCAGCAACAGCGCCAGCGGATAACCCAGTTTCCAGTTCAGTTCCGGCATCACGGCGAAGTTCATGCCATAGATGGACGCGATCAGCGTAGGCGGTAACAGCGCGACCGACGCGACCGAGAACAGGCGCACGATCTTGTTCTGGTTGATGTTGATGAAGCCGACCGTCGCGTCCATCAGGAAGTTGATCTTGTCGAAGAGGAACGCGGTGTGGCCGTCCAGCGATTCGATGTCGTGCTGGATCTGTCCTACCTCCGCGATCTGGCTTGTTGTCAGCCGCTTGTTGCGGACCAGAAAAGACAAGGCGCGCTGGGTGTCCATCACGTTGCGGCGGATGCGGCCGTTGACATGTTCGGCGTGGGCGATATTGGCCAGCACCGCGCCCGCTTGCTTGTCGCTCAACGGTTTGTCGAGCACATGTTGGCTCACGTTGCTCAAGTCGGCATATACCTTTTCCAGCGCATCGGCGGAGAACTCCACATCCATGCCGTACAGGTCGACCAGCACATCGCGGCAGTCTTCGACGCGCCCAGACTCGGCAGTCCTTCTGATCCGCAGCAGGCGAAAGATGGGCAGATCTTCGGCATGGATGCTGATCAGCGTTTCCCCCTTCAGTGCGAACGCCACCGCCACGCTGCGGGAATGGCTCTCTGTGCCGGACAGGAAATCGGAACGCAGGTGCAGGGAGTCCTCATGTTCGAAGAAACGCGCGCTGGCCTCGATGTCGCGCAGATGCTCCGGCTTGGGCAGCGTCAGCCGGCAGGTCTGCTCCAGCCATTCCCGCTCTCCCTCGGTCGGCGCGACCGCGTCGATCCAGACCGGCTGGTCGCTGCACAGGCCGCCTTCCTCGAAATCGATGCGAGTCAGGCGGCCGTCGTTCAGCGCAAAGGCGTGCAGCATGTTTTCAGCCGGCGCGGTTGCGCATGTGGTCGGCCAGCTTGGCGAAGGCAGTCGAGAGTTCGCGGCGCAATTCGGTGTCCGCAACGACATCGTTCAATGCGAGGTCCATGCACAGCATCCACTGTTCGCGCTCGGATTCGCCGATGGCGAAAGGAAAATGGCGGCGGCGCAGGAAGGGCTCGCCGAATTCCTGCACGAACAGCTGCGGCCCGCCCATCCAGCCGGAGAGGAATTTGAAAAGCTTGTCGGAAGCGCCCGCCAGGCTTTCCGCGTGCATCTTGCGGATGCCGTAGGCTTCCGGCAACTCATTCATCAGCTCGTAGAAACGATGTACCAGCGCACGAATCTGGGGCTCGCCGCCGATGCGTTCGTAATGGGTTAACACTTTAAGTTCAGTCGGCATAAAAGCTCCCGGCGGCTATTTCGCCACGCTATCCTCGTGGATGCTCACGGCATCGTTCGTCACGACCGGCAGGTAATCTTCGCAGTCGGACACATGGTCGGTCGGCATGATCTCCAGACTCGACGTACAGGCCACCTTGTCCTTTTCGTTCCTGATTTTGACTGTCCTGGAACAACTTCCGCAGACCGCATGCCGACGCATCTCGCCGTGCCGCTTGGCTTCTTTCACTCGCTTATTCTCCGTATCCATTGCCGATGAAACGATGCATTCCAACGGTTCCGGCAAATCATACCACCCGGCGGAGCCCCAACGGGAAGCGCGCCAGCACCTCGTAGCGCGCCCCTTGTTCGTCGCTCAACGACTGCACCAGCACGAATTCGCGCGCCCGCCAGGTCGCCGCAGGCATCTCCGGCAGCGCCTCGTCGCTCCACTGCGCATGGCGCAGCAGCGTCACATGCGGCTTGTATTCGTGGTGATCGAGGCGAAAGCGATGCGCGCGCAGCCGCTGCTCCAGATCGAGCACCAGTAGCGCCAACGGCGCGGGGACGACCGAAGGCGCGGCATAGGCGATATGGTTGTGTCCCCAGTAGCGCGCACTGTCGAGACCCAACTCGAAAGGCTCGCCCCCGACCTCCTCTGCCGCTAGCTTCAACGCCTCCAGCCGGTGGGCGGGCACATCGCCCAGGAACACCAGCGTCGCATGCAAGGTGTCGGGACGCATCGCCTTTCCGCCGCACAGTTTGCGTAGCGGCGGCTGCCAGTCGGCCATTGCCTTGCGTTCCGCAGCGTCGGGCCAGAGCGCGAAGAACACCCGCACAGGAGGGACATGGGCTCGGGGTTTGGTCATGGCTGGCATTCTATCTCGCCCGACCTTACATAACATGAGGTCGAGAGACGGGCCGCATTCAGGTAAAATGCGCGCCTTGTCGAATTCAGGGCGTGTTAACACTTATTTCACGCCTGCGTTGTTGCGAGAAGGCTGTGGATGCAAGGCGCAAGCCGCAGCGAATGGTCGTTCCATTCGCAAGGTTTGCAACACCGCAGACGCGGCCTTCTCGCAACAACCCTTCGGGACGGGGGCGATTTGGGCGCCCTCCTTTGTCGCAAGCCGTTTGTAGTGGCTTGCACTACGTCACGTCTTGCTTCGCGGAGGGCATCCCAAATCGCCCCCGTCGCAGACGCGAAATAAGTGTTAACACGCCCTTGGGCAGACCATGACTGCACGCTTGAGAGAAATCCCCTACAACTACACCTCGTTCTCCGACCGCGAGATCGTGCTGCGCATACTCGGCGCAGAGGCATGGGACATCATCAACACGCTGCGCGAAGAGCGCCGCACCGGACGCTCGGCGCAGATGCTGTACGAGGTGCTGGGCGACATCTGGGTGCTGACGCGCAACCCTTATCTGGAAGACGACCTGCTCGCGAACCGCAAGCGGCGCGAGGCGCTGGTCGGCGCGCTGCGCCACCGGCTGAACGCGGTCGAAGAACGACGCGGCGATAATGCAAAAGTGAAGCGCCTGCTCGAACTCGCCGACGAGGCGGTCGACCGCTTCGCCGCCGAATTCGAACACACGCTGCAACTGCGCAAGCGCGCGTTGCGCGTGCTCTCCCGCATCACCCGCAAAGACAACATCCAGTTCGACGGGCTGGCGCGCGTCTCGCATGTGACCGACGCCACCGACTGGCGCGTGGAATACCCCTTCGTGGTGCTGCACCCCGACACCGAGGCGGAGGTCGCACATCTGGTGCGCGCCTGCATCGAACTCGAACTGACCATCATCCCGCGCGGCGGCGGCACCGGCTACACCGGCGGCGCGATCCCGTTGACCAAACATTCCGCGGTGATCAACACCGAGAAGCTGGACAAGCTCGCTCCGGTCGAACGCCTGACGCTGCCGGGCCTGACCGAACCCTACGCCACCGTGCATTGCGGCGCTGGCGTGGTGACGCGGCGCGTGATGGAGGCGGCGGAAGCCAACGGCTTGGTGTTCGCGGTCGACCCCACTTCGGCGGACGCCTCATGCATCGGCGGAAACGTCGCGATGAACGCGGGCGGCAAGAAGGCCGTGCTGTGGGGCACCGCGCTGGACAACCTGGCATCGTGGAAAATGGTCACGCCGGACGGCCTGTGGATGTTCGTCGAGCGTCTCGACCACAACCTCGGCAAGATCCACGACACCGAGCATGCGCACTTCCGCATCAGCCGCTTCGAAGCCGACGGCAAGACAGCGCACGGCGAACCCGAGACCCTGACGATAGCCGGCAGCTCGTTCCGCAAGGCCGGGCTGGGCAAGGACGTCACCGACAAATTCCTGTCCGGCCTGCCCGGCATCCAGAAAGAAGGCTGCGACGGCATCATCACCTCGGCGACCTTCATCCTGCATCGCGCCCACGAACATACCCGCACCGTGTGTCTGGAATTCTTCGGCCAGGTGCGCGAGGCCGTGCCGGCCATCGTCGAGATCACCACGCTGCTGAACAACCGCACCGGCTCGCCGGTGTTCCTCGCCGGTCTGGAACACCTGGACGAGCGCTACCTGAAGGCGGTCGGCTACGCGACCAAGTCCAAGCGCGGCACGCGCCCGAAGATGGTGCTGGTCGCCGACGTGGTCAGCGACGACGCCGATGCCGCGGCGCGCGCCGCCTCGGAGATCGTGCGGCTGGCGAACCTGCGCAGCGGTGAAGGTTTCATCGCCGTGTCCGCCGAGGCGCGCAAGAAGTTCTGGCTGGACCGCGCGCGCACCGCCGCGATCGCCAAACACACCAACGCGTTCAAGGTGAACGAGGACGTGGTGATCCCGCTGCCGCGCATGGGCGACTACTGCGACGGCGTGGAGCGCATCAACATCGAACTGTCGCTGAAGAACAAGCTCAAGCTGCTGGACGCGCTGGACGAATTCTTTGGCGGCGAACTGCCGCTGCGCTACCAGGACGACGAACAGCTGGGCGACGCCGAACTGCTGGGCAACCGCCCGCAAGTCGCGCAGCAGTTGCTCGCCGAAGTGCGCGTGCGCTGGCAGTGGCTGCTGGACAATCTCGACGCGAGCGTCGAGATTGCTGAGGGGCGAGTACTGAGTACTGAGGGGGTGACTCAGCACTCGGCACTCAGCACTCAGCACTCGACGGTGTTCCAGGCGCTCCAGAATCATTCCATCCGCGCCTCGTGGAAACGCGAACTGCGCGAGCCGCTGCGCCAGATGTTCAGCGGCAGCACCTACCAGCCGATACTCGACCAGTGCAACGCCGTCCACCAGGGCGTGCTGAAGAGCCGCGTGTTCGTCGCGCTGCACATGCACGCGGGCGACGGCAACGTGCACACCAACATCCCGGTGAACTCCGACGACTACGCGATGCTGCAGCAGGCCAACGGCGCGGTCGACCGCATCATGCAGCTGGCGAAGGACCTGGGCGGCGTGATCTCCGGCGAGCACGGCATCGGCATCACCAAGTTCGACTTCCTCGAAGAGCGCGAAATCGCGCCGTTCACCGAATACAAGCAGAAGGTCGATCCCGAGGGCCGCTTCAACAAGGGCAAGCTGCTCAAGGGCAGCAACCTCGAACGCGCCTACACGCCCAGCTTCAACCTGATGGAGCTGGAGAGCCTGATCCTCGAGAAGAGTGAACTGATCCAGATCTCCGATTCGATCAAGGACTGCCTGCGCTGCGGTAAGTGCAAGCCGGTGTGCAACACCCATGTACCGCGCGCCAACCTGCTGTATTCGCCGCGCAACAAGATACTGGCGACCTCGCTGCTGATCGAGGCCTTCCTGTACGAAGAACAGACGCGGCGCGGTGTGTCCATCCAGCACTTCGACGAATTCGGCGACGTCGCCGACCATTGCACGGTGTGCCACAAGTGCGTGACACCTTGCCCGGTGGACATCGATTTCGGCGATGTATCGATCGCGATGCGCAACTTCCTGCGCAAGCAGGGCAAGAAAAAATTCAGCCCGGTCAGCGCGCTGTCCATGCTGTATCTCGGCGCAACCGATCCGACCGCGACCAAGTTGCTGCGCAAGGTCATGTTCGAATGGAGTTACAAAGCTCAGCGGCTCGGCTATCAGGTCGCCAAGCATCTGGGGCTGTTCCGCCAGCAAGTGGCGCATCCGCCCGCCACCGTGGGCAAACCGCCGCTGGTCGCGCATGTGATCCACTTCGTGAACAAGCCGCTGCCCGGAAAATTGCCGTCGAAGACGGCGCGCGCCTTGCTCGACATCGAGGACAGCGCCATCGTGCCGGTGATCCGCAACCCGCACAAAACGAACGAAGAATCGGAAGCCGTGTTCTATTTCCCCGGCTGCGGCTCGGAGCGGATGTACTCGCAGGTGAGCCTCGCAACGCAGGCGATGTTGTTCGAAACCGGCGCAATCACCGTACTGCCGCCGGGCTACCTGTGCTGCGGCTATCCGCAAAGCGCTTCCGGCTTCGAGGACAAGGGCAACCGTATCACCACCGACAACCGCGTACTGTTCCACCGCGTCGCCAACACGCTGAACTATCTCGATATCAAGACGGTGATCGTGTCCTGCGGCACCTGCATGGATCAGTTGCTGAAATACCAGTTCGAGAAGATTTTCCCGGGATGCCGCCTGCTGGATATCCACGAATACTTGCTGGAAAAAGGCATGAAGCTGGAAACCCCCACGGGCAAACGCTACATGTACCACGACCCTTGCCACACGCCGATGAAGACCTACGCGCCACTCAAGGTGGCAAATGAACTGATGGCGACGCCGATTGCGCAGACCGAACGCTGCTGCGGCGAGGCGGGGACTTTCGGGATGAATGTGCCGCATATCGCGACCCAGGTGCGCTTCCGCAAGGAAGAGGAAATAAGCAAGGGCGTGGCCAATCTGCGCAAGGACGGGTATTCCGACGAAGTGAAGATACTCACCTCCTGCCCGGCCTGCTTCCAGGGCCTGAGCCGCTACGCCGACGATGCCGGCGGCACGAGCACGGACTACATCGTGGTGGAGATGGCCAAGTATCTGCTCGGCCCGAACTGGCAGGACGACTATGTCGCCCGCGCCAACGACGGCGGCATCGAACGTGTGCTGCTGTGAGTCCGGCCCCTCGCGCTTGACGGGAATGCATGCCTCATGGAAAGTAGCGGCCTGAAACCATAACAATAAACCATGCTAACCCTGCCACTCGAACCGACCGACGACCGCGCCGATCCGATCTTCAAGGATGCGGCGGGGTGCGCCAAGTGGCTTGGGCAACTGCAACTGACCAATCTGCAACTGGCTCACAGTCTGTTGTACACCCAGCTCGGCGAGCTTAACCGTTTTCCGATGCGCGGCCTGGAACGTCTCAACACGCTGGAGTTGCTGCGCGAAACCGTAGGCTACGTGCAGGACGACTACGCCAAAAAACTGATCGCCAAACCGCTGCCGCTGAACGAGAGCGAACTGATGGTGTTCGTCTCCATCGTGCAGTTGTGGCAGGCGATGGTGCTGGGCTACCAGCGCTGCCTGCAGGCCTACATCGCCGGCGACAAGCAGCTCGCGAAACACGGCGCGATGCTGTGCCAGCGCTGCCTGTCGTACAGCGGCCTGGAGATCCTGGAGCACCTGCGCACCGGCTACGAATTCGATGCCAAGCTGTGGCATCAATTGCATGCGCTGTATGCCTACGCCGAAGAACAAGACTTCCAGTCGACCGAAGTAACGGATCCGCTAAATCCGAAATTTCCGCGCAGCAGTTGCCGCAGCATCTACATCAAGACACTGTTGTCCTGCTATGCTCGCCCCGCCGAACTGACGCGCTCGCAACTCCAACTGCTGGACAACTGGCTGACGCAGTGGAGCGGTACGGTGGCCGTGGAACGCAGCTACACCCTCAGCAAGGGCGATGCCCAGCCGCTGGCAGTCGACCTGGCCAGCATGCGCGGGCTGCATTCGGTGGCCCAGAGCACGCACAGCGAAGCCATGCGCTATCTGGCGATGGTGCCGTTGTCCAAGCTGCTGCGCGTCAAGACCGTCCTGCTGCAACAAGGGCAAACCCCGCGTCAGGTCAACCTGTGTGAACACTGCAACAGCGGCGATTGCATCGAGTTCCTGACCTTCCTGCACCTGTGCTGGTGCGAAAACCACAACACCCGTTTCGGCGAACGCCGCCCGGTCGCCCAGCATGCGCAGGTTTGCTACAAGATGGAAGGCATCTACGCCCACCTGTCCGGCAAGCCGTTCAAGCAACCGGGGCGCGATAGCGCCGTCGGCAACACGGGGCGCCGGCAGATCGAGGCCTTTGGTCGCGTGCTGCAGGACGCGCACAACAAGGAGCTGCTGGAGATGGGGTTTCCGCTGGAGACCTGGCAGTTCGAGAACGAGAGCATCTCTGGCGCGCGCCTGACGCGTGAAGACACCTTTGGCGGCCGCCTGAGCTACAACCAGTTGCTCGGCCTGCGTCCCAGCGACGCCGAGACGCTGATGCTGGGCGCAGTAGCCTGGGCCAACGTGACGCGCAAAGGAAAACTACAGATCGGCGTGCGCTATCTG
Organism: Gallionella sp.; assembly: GCA_023229845.1. GTDB lineage: Bacteria > Pseudomonadota > Gammaproteobacteria > Burkholderiales > Gallionellaceae > Gallionella. Next base: position 247,013 of record JALNYK010000001.1, on the reverse strand, counting down.
CCGGGGGCGGCCGAGCCTGTCAGCATGAAGGCGACCGGCATTAATCCCACGGTCTCCGGTAGATATGTCCCGGCCTTCATTCTGCCGACGATCCATGCGCTCAAGATCCCGGCCAGCCTGGTCGTTCCACGCGAATGGTTTCAGACGGGGCGCGTCGTCGAGGTGCTGCACCTGAACGGCGAGGCGCAAGACGTCAAGATGGACTTCAGCGTCGAGCGTGGCCTCGATTACGAACGCGTCAGTTTCTCGCTGGTTTAAGTACTTCCTAATTAGCCATGAAATTCAGCATTCCCTCTCCCGCAAGCGGGAGAGGGTTAGGGTGAGGGGCGTTCAGGCTAAACACAGAGGGGGCTAGGTGGATAGAGTCGTCGATATGCCTCGCATCTACCCCCTCCCTAACCCTCCCCCTACAAGGGGGAGGGACTCAGTTCGATTCAGGGTTAAACGCGGGCGCTCAGCGCACCGCGCGCCCGACCGGGAATACCAGCGAAAAAACACTGCCTTTGCCCTCTTCGCTCAGCACTTCGAGCTTGGCCTGGTGGCGCATCGCGATGTGCTTGACGATGGCCAGGCCGAGGCCGGTGCCGCCGGTCTCTCGCGAGCGGCTGCGATCGACGCGGTAGAAGCGCTCCGTCAGCCGCGGGATATGCTGCGGCGCGATGCCGATGCCGCTGTCCTGCACCGAGAACACCGGCTGTTCGCTGCGTTCGCTCCAGCGCAGCAGGATCTCGCCGCCCTCCGGGGTGTAGCGGATCGCGTTGCTGAGCAGGTTGCCGAACGCGCTGTGCAACTCTTCGCGATTGCCGCTCAGGTTGATCGCACGCGCCACTTCCACGCGCAACGCATGGCGGCCGTTGCTGAGCAGCATCCCCTCGCGATAGATTTCGTCGAGCAGGCTGGCCATGTCCACGGTCTCCTCGCGCAACAGATTGTGCTCGCTCTCCAGCCGCGACAGCATGAGCAGGTCGGCGACTAGGTTCTCCATGCGCCGGGTCTGCTCGGCCATCAGCTGCAAGGCCCGCTGCGCGTCCTCGCGAGCAATGTCGGGCATATCCTGCAGGTTCTCGACATAACCGTTCACCACCGTCAGCGGCGTGCGCAACTCATGCGAAACGTTGGCGACGAAGTCGCGTCGCATCGCTTCGATACGCTCCAGCTGGGTAATGTCGCGACTGATCAGCAAACGCTTGTCGCCGCCGTAGGGAATGAGTTTGATCGACAGCACCATGTCGTCGTGGCGTGCCGGGACCATCACCAGCGGCTCGCTGAAGTTCGATGCCGCGAGATATTCGACGAACTCCGGCTGGCGCATCAAATAGGTGATGTCCTGCATGAAATCGTGTTCGGCATCGAGGCCGAAATGCTGCTGGGCGAGCAGGTTGCACCACTCGATACGGTTGGCGTCGTTCAGGATCACCACGCCTTCCGGCAGCGCCGCGGTCGCCTGCTCGATGTGCTGCAGCTCGTCCGCCAGCTCCTGCTTGGTCTGCTTGTGCTGCTTGACCATCCGGTACAGCCGCGAAAATACCTCGTCCCACAGGCCGTCGGCTTCGGGGATGGTTTCCATACGAGGGTCATTCAGCCATACCCCGAGCTTGTAGAGTTGGCGCGCGCGATAAGCCATCACCGCAAGCAGCACCAACGACAGGAACAGCAGCGCGACCGTGGCGGAGAAAACTCCCCAGAGAATGGCGGAGAAAATTCCGCCATACAGCACGGGCTGACTCGCCCGGAACCAGAAATCGAACAACACTACCTCCCTCAATAAAACGACCGGTTATGCCGGTTTCTAATTCGCCGAGAAACGATAACCGCTGCCGCGCACTGTCTGGATCAGGCCATCCTTGTCCAGCGGTTCCAGCGCGGCGCGCAGGCGGCGGATATGCACATCCACGGTGCGTTCCTCGACGAATACCTGAGTGCCCCACACCTGGTCGAGCAGCTGCGCGCGACTATACACGCGCTCGGTATGGCTCATGAAAAAATGCAGCAAACGGAACTCCGTCGGACCGAGTTCGATGTTCTGGCCGTGGGCGCTTACCCGATGCGCGGCGGGCAACAGTTGCAGCCCCCCCGCATCGACCGTTTCGTCCTGCAACTGCGGCGCATGTCGGCGCAGCACAGCGCGGATGCGCGCCATCAGTTCGCGCGGCGAGAACGGCTTGGTGATGTAATCGTCCGCGCCGGATTCCAGCCCCTGTATCTTGTCGCGTTCCTCGCCGCGCGCGGTCAGCATGATGATGGGGATGTCCTTCGTGGCCGCATCGGCGCGCAACTGTTTCGCCAGCACGATGCCGCTGGTGTTCGGCAACATCCAGTCCAGCAGGATCAGGTCCGGCCGGGCGGCGCGTATCTGCTGCCATGCGCTTTCGCCATCGTCGGCACGCAATGCCAGGAAGCCCGCCTGCATCACATTGAACGCCAGCAATTCCTGAATTGCCGGCTCGTCTTCCACGATCAAGACCTTCGCTTTCATCGCTGCTCCTTTACCCGTAATCGAGGTTGCAAGGGTATGAAGGTTTTATGACAAACGTGTGACACTAGCGGTCGCTGTGGCGCAGATGGTGCGACACAGGCTCCGGTTGCTGCGGCAACAGGGAGCCTGCCACCATGCCGACGATGCTCATCAGGAAGCCGGCGAACTGGGGCGGAATGTCGGCCTCGGGCGTCAGAAACTCCATCGGCAGCCAGGTCGCCAGACCCAGACCCATCGCCAGATAAGCGCCCAGCGTCGAAGCGCGCTTCCAGTACAGCCCCGCCACCAGCGGCGTGAAGGCCAGCACCAGCGTCACCTTGTAGGCGTTCTCCACCATCTGGTGGATGCCGGTTTCCTGGTCCAGCGCCCACAGCGCATAGAGCGTGACGCACAGCGCAAAAATCCCCACCACCCAGCGCGTCATCGCCAGCATCTTGCGGTCGGACAGGTTCTTGCGGGTGATCCAGCCCTTGAGTACGTTCTCGGAGAGCGTGACCGAAGGTGCGAGCAGCGTGCCTGAAGCCGTGCTCATGATCACCGACAAAAGTGCGCCGTAGAAGACCACCTGGGCGAACAGCGGCAGGTGCGCCTTGACCAGCTCGGGCAACAGCTTCTGGCTGTCCTCGGCCAGCCACTGCGCGGCCAGCACCGGGTCGATCAGGTTGGCCGAGTAGGCCATGAACAGCGGCACCGCGGCGAACAGGAAATAAGCCACGCCGCCCAGCACCGTGCCCCACACCGCGACGTTCTCGTTCTTCGAGGAATTGGCGCGCTGGAACACGTCCTGCTGCGGGATGGAGCCGAAGCCCATGGTCAGCAAGCCGGAGATGAAGGCAACCATCGCCACCGCGTTCAGCTCCGGCCAGAAATGGAATTTATTGTTTGCCACCGCATGCTCGATCACGGGCGCGACGCCGCCGGTCTTGTCGGCCAGCAGTATCGAGATGTAGATCAGGCCGACGACGATGACGATCATCTGGAAGAATGTGGTCAGCGCCACAGACCACATGCCGCCGTACAGCGTGTACATCAGCACCACAGCAGCACCGATCAGGATGCCCTGCGCCTGCGTGATCGATCCGTCTGACAGCACGTTGAACACCAGCCCCAGCGCGGTGACCTGCGCCGACACCCAGCCGAGGTAGGAAAGCGCGATGGCGATACCGGCGATGACCTCGACCTTGTGGCCGTAGCGCTGGCGGTAGAAGTCGCCGATGGTCAGCAGGTTCATGCGATAGAGCTTGCGCGCGAAGAACAGGCCGAACAGGATCAGGCACAGCGAAGCACCGAACGGGTCGGAAATCAGCCCGCCCAGATCCTCCTCCATGAAGGTCGCCGGGATGCCGAGCACGGTCTCCGCGCCGAACCAGGTGGCGAACACCATGGCCAGCACGATGTACAGCGGCAGCGAGCGCCCGGCGGTGATGTAGTCGCGCGCATTGTGGACCTTGGTGGCCGCATACATGCCGATGCCGATGGAAAGGATCAGATACAGGAAGACGAAACCGGTCAGCATGAAGCGCACCCGCTCTGGAATTGAGATGGCGCGAATTCTAGCAGCCCTGCGCCGCAGGGCAATCGGGATGTTTAGCGCTTACTTCTCGGACAGCTCGCGCAAGTCCTTGTTGAGAAAGAATGCGATCACGGTGCGGATCACGACGATGCCGCCGAGCATCGCGAGCGATTCCCAGCTCGGGACGATGATGGTCTGGATGATGTCGCCGGCGAGGAAGAAGTCCAGCCCCAGCGCGGTCTTCTCGCCGATGGCGATGCGGATGTGGCTGATCGGGACGATGCCGGGCTCGCGCATCAGCACGGCCTTGGCGCGCACCATCAGGCCCAGCAGGCCTTCCAGCGCACCCCACATCACCACCGCGATGCCGATTGCCTCGATCCACGGGGCGACCAGACCGACGAATTCGATCAACAGTTCATGCATGGGAGCCTTGTCAAAATGAAACGAGCCGTCCGGTTGCGCGGACGGCTCGTTTGGCGACTACATCGGATTACAGCTCTTGAGCGTGGTTGGCCAGATACTTCGCCACACCTTCCGTAGTAGCGCTCATGCCGGCTTTGCCCTTGTTCCAGCCAGCCGGGCAAACTTCGCCATGCTCTTCGGTGAACTGCAGTGCATCGACCATGCGAATCATCTCGTCGATGTTGCGGCCCAGCGGCAGATCGTTCACCACCTGGTGGCGCACCTTGCCGGCGCGGTCGATCAGGAAGGAGCCGCGGAACGCGACACCCGCGGCGTCGAACTCGACGTCGTAGGCCTTGCAGATCTCATGCTTCACGTCGGCTACCAGCGGGTACTGAACCTGACCGATACCGCCCTTCTCGACGGGGGTGTTCTTCCATGCCAGATGGGTGAACTGCGAGTCGATGGACACGCCGATCACCTCCACGTTGCGCTTTTTGAACTCGTCCAGACGATGGTTGAACGCGATCAGCTCGGACGGGCACACGAAGGTGAAGTCCAGCGGATAGAAAAACAGCACGGCGTACTTGCCTTCCGTGTACTTGCTGAAATTGAAGGTTCCGTTAATTTCGTTGTTGCCCATCACGGCAACAGCGTTGAAATCGGGGGCTTGCTTACCGACGAGAACGGCCATATTGATCTCCTAAAGGGGTTGTTTTTGTTGGGTTGCGCAATTTAGGCTATTTGCCGTGGCGGAGTCAACCTTGCTGGCGATGTGGGAAGGGAGATGCCGGGGGAGCCGGCAGATAATTGCCCGACAAATCAAAACCGAGGGAGAGGCCCCGCGCGCCCATCACTTTCTTTGTGCGGTCGAAACTACGGAATGCGCCGATACATCCGGTAGTGCTCGCCCTTGTCCCCCTTGCGGCTGCCTTCCCATATCTTCTCCCAGCGCGTTTCGTCCAGCAGCGGCTTGGATAGCCGGTCGCCCTGGATCAGGCGCAGGTCGCAGCGTTCCTTGCGGTCCGTGCGGGTGACGATGCCGCCGAAGTAGTGAAGCATCGCGCGCTGGCCTTCGCCGAGGTAGTCGTAACCGACGCAGCGGTAGTGTTTCGGCATGGATTGTTTCAGCGAGGCGACCATGTTGCGGTAGCTCTTGCCGCTGTCCAGCCACGGCAGCCACAGCGTCATCGCCAGCACCCACACCAGCGTGATGCCGGCCGCCCAGTTGGTGACGGCGCGGCGCATCGAGCGGCCGACGCGCCATACCAGCACCAGCCACAGCACGGTCGCGACGATGGCGGCGCCGAAGGCCTGCTCGTCGAATGCCGGCTCGAAGCCGGGCTGGTAGTCCTTCAGCCATAGCGTGATCTTCGCGTGGTTGTCCAGCAGCAGGCCGGCCCAGCCCCACCACATCGCGATCGCCACCAGCGCGAAGGTCATCAGCCCGAACCAGTCCAGCGCGTTCGCCGCGCCGCGTTTTAGTGCCGACAGCGAGGCGGTGGCGAGCAGCGCGATCGGCAGCAGTATCGGCAGCGCGAACACCTCCTTGATGTTGGGTACGAAGCTGAGCGTGAGCAACATCACGCCGAACGCGACCAGCGGCAGCTGCAGGTCGTCGCGCAGCGCGAGGCGGTGGCGCGACTGCCACACCGCCCAAGCTGCCAGCGGCAATGCGGGCCACGCCAGCCAGGGCAGGTTTTTCAGGTAGTAGAACGAGTCCTTGCTTGGGCCGTTGTTCGCGTAGTCCAGCCAGCGGTCGATGTTGTGCGTCCAGGCCCAGTCGTCGAACAGGCGCGGCGAATGCTGGTACAGCAGCAGCGGCCAGACCGTCAGCCAGGGCAGCGCGCATAGTGCTGCGACCGCGAGGCTGGTGAAATAGCGGCGCACGCGCCACTGCTCGTACAGCGCCGGCAGCGCCGCGGCGATCAGCAGGAACAGCACTGGCGCGATGAAGCCTTTGGACATGAAGCCGATGCCGACGCCGAGCCCCATCCAGACACCGGCGCGCACCGCGCGTTCCTGGCTCAGCGAGAAGCCGAACAGCATCATCGCGCAGCCGGCCAGCAGGCCGAGGTCGGTGATGATCTGGTGGCCGCGCACCATCATGCCGACGCAGCCGATCAGGATGATTGCCGCCGCCCAGCCGCGGTTCTCGCCGTACAGCTTGCGTCCGGCGAGGCCGAGAAACAACAGCGTCAATGCGACATAGAAGCCGCTGGCGAGGCGCGCGCCGTCATGCAACGGCAGCAGCGGCGCGAACAGTTTGGCGGAAAGTGCGGCGGTCCAGTAATACAGCGGAGGCTTGTCCAGATAGGGCTCGCCGACCAGCGTGGGCACCAGCCAGTCGCCGCTTTGCAGCATCGAGTAGACGACGCCGAAGCTGGTCGCCTCGTCAGGCTTCCAAGGGTCGTGGCCGATCAGCCCGGTGAAAACCCAGATCAGCAGCAGCAGCCCGAGCAGCACCGCCTTGGCGGGGGTGATCGGGTGCGGGTCGGTGGGTTTTATGAAATACATTAAGACCTGCTGCGGAACTCGCTACGGTTTTTGTTTTTTATCATGTCTCTATTCCACGATTTTGATCGCCTGTCCCGGGCGCGGTTCGCCGTCCGGGTACTGGGCGTTCATCAGGCGCAGATAGCTTTCTGCGGATTTGCCCAGCGGCGAACCTTGCGCCAACCCGGCATAGGTGTCGCCGGGGCGGGCGGTGATGATGCGGATGCCGAGCGGTTTGACCAGCTTGCGTTCGTCGGCGGTGAGGGCGTGGAAGCTGCGCACCGTGCCGAAGATCGTGTCGCGGTGGGCGCTCAGGCCGCCGCGTTCCTTGGCTTGGGCCTGCACGATATAGGCCTTCTTGTCGTGGTAGATCACGCCGCCCATGACGTTCGGAAGTTCGAAGGTTGCGGCGGGCAGGCCGGCCAGATCGAGCGAGCGGGTCTGGGCGCCGTAACCCACCATGCGGTGCGCATATTCGCTCGGCGTGCCCTGCGGCTTCTGGTCCATCTTCATCTGCATCATCGCTTCGCCGCGCGGGCTGACCGCGACCAGCGAGTCCGGCAGATTGTGCACTTGCCAGGTCTCCGGGAAGTTCAGCGCGATGCCGAGATCGGCGTGGTAGAAGCGGTTGTTGCGCACGATGCCTTGGTCGCTGTTGTCGCCATACACTAGGCCGTCGGTGGCCTTGAGGAAGTCTTCGCGGCCTTCGGCGTGGGCATGGGCCGAGCCGTTCTTGCTTGCTTCGCCCACCGCCTGCTGCAATCGCGTGTCGTTGTCTGGGTGCGAGGCGAACAGGCCGTGGTAGCGACGCGGTTCGCGGCCTTCCTGCTTGGCCAGTTCGGCGTCCTTAAGTTCCTGATTTTTCAGCACGCCGATGACCTTGATGATGGCCTGCGGGTCGTACTCGGTGCGTGTCAGATACTGCGCGCCGAGGCGGTCGGCCTCCAACTCATGGTCGCGGCCGTAGCCGGACAACAGCGCGCCGCCAAACAAGTTGGCAACGTTTTGACCAACGGCGGTGTTTAGCCCTTTCACATAGAGCGAGGCAATTTGCAGGGCTAAATTGGTTGCCTGCGCGGCGGCCTGCTGGCGCACGCCGTGGCGCGCGGTGACATGGCCGATCTCGTGCCCCAGCACCGCGGCCAATTCGGCCTCGCTGTTGAGGTAGGCGAGGATGCCGCGCGTGATGTAAACGTAGCCGCCGGGCAGCGCGAAGGCGTTGATCTCCGGTGAGTCGAGCACGGTGAAATGGTATTGCAGGCCGGGACGGTGGCTCTGCTTGGCGATGCGCTGGCCCACGCGGTTGACGTAGTCCTGCAGCGCCTTCGATTCGTAGACTTTGTATTGTTGCTTGATCTGCACGTCGGCTTGGCGGCCTTCGGCAATCTCCTGGCTCTCCGACATCATCACAAGGTCGGACTTCCCGGTGACCGGGTTCTGTGCGCAGCCGGCCAGCAGCGCGAGGATGAGGGCAGTGATCGAAATACGCATGGCTATTCCTGTTCAGCTTGGTCGAAGGCGAGGATTGTCGCCGCAAATAAAAAAGGCAGCAAACGCTGCCTTTTGTATGGTGACGCTGCGCGAAGTTCCCTGATGGAACTACTAGCCATTCCACTAAGCTGCCAAAAGACGGCAGCCAAGTGGCTGGTTATTCGCGTTAAGCGGCAGCCTTGGTTCCGTACTTCTGGCGGAACTTGTCGATGCGACCGGCGGTGTCGACGATCTTCTGGGTGCCGGTGTAGAACGGGTGGCACTCCGAGCAAACTTCGACGTGCAGTGTCGGCTTGGCGATCACGGACCTGGTCTTGAAGCTGTTGCCGCAGCTGCAGGTTACGGTGAGTTCCTGGTAATTCGGGTGGGTGTCAGCTTTCATTTTCTTTCCTTCGGTAATTTAGTGCGGCGGGTGTACGCACTCCCAGAATACGGCTATGGGGGGCGCGCATTATCCATAAAAATAGTGAGTTGGGCAAATTTTCGATTTTTGGCGCCCGGCTTGGTTGGCACGGGTGCTTCGCGCTAAACTGCCGCCTTTCGTATTTCCCTATTCCCCACGAATCAAGCATTCATGTCCAATCTGACCCGCGGCGATTACCGCACCCTGTCGCTGGCCGCCCTGGGCGGCGCGCTGGAATTCTACGACTTCATCATCTTCGTGTTCTTCGCGCTGGCGATCGGGCAGTTGTTCTTCCCGCCCGACATGCCGGACTGGCTGCGCCAGCTGCAGACCTTCGGCATCTTTGCGGCGGGCTATCTGGCGCGTCCGCTGGGCGGCGTTGTGATGGCGCATTTCGGCGACCTGTTCGGGCGCAAGCGCATGTTCATGCTGAGCATCTTCCTGATGTCCGTGCCGACGCTGGCGATCGGCCTGCTGCCGACCTATGCGGCGATCGGCATCTGGGCGCCGATCGCGCTGCTTGCCTTGCGCGTGCTGCAGGGTGCGGCCATCGGCGGCGAGGTGCCGGGCGCGTGGGTGTTCGTCTCTGAACATGTGCCGGCGCGTCACATAGGTCTGGCCTGCGGCACGCTGACCGCCGGGCTGACCGGCGGCATCCTGCTCGGTTCGCTGGTGGCGACCGCGGTGAACCGGATGTATGCGCCGGACGAACTGCTGGCGGAAGGGTGGCGCATACCGTTCATCATCGGCGGTATATTTGGCTTGCTGTCGGTATGGCTGCGCCAGTATCTGCACGAAACGCCGGTGTTCAAGGAGATGCAGGCGCGGCAGGAACTGGCCGATGAATTGCCGCTGAAGACGGTCGTGCGCGAACACCGCCCGGCGGTGATCCTGACGATGCTGCTGACCTGGCTGCTTTCCGCCGCGATCATCGTGATGATATTGATGACGCCGCCGCTGGTGCAGAAGCTCTATGGCATCCCCGCCGCCGTCGCGCTGCAGGCGAACAGCATCGCGACGCTGTTCCTGAGCTTGGGCTGCGTCGCGTTCGGTTTGATGGCCGACCGCTACGGCGCGGGCCGGGTAATGATGGCCGGCTGCGCGCTGCTTGGCATCACCTCTATGCTGTTCTATATGCAGATGGCGACTAACCCGGAAAATATTTACGCGCTGTATGCGTTGAGCGGCTTTTGCGTCGGGGTGATCGGCGTGGTGCCCAGCATCGCGGTCAAGGCGTTCCCGCCGGCGGTGCGTTTCTCCGGTCTGTCCTTCTCCTATAACGTCGCTTATGCCGTGTTCGGCGGCCTGACGCCGGTCATGGTGAGCATGCTGCTGCCGCTCGATCCGCTCGCGCCGGCGCATTACGTTGCGGCATTGAGCGTGGTGGGGGTGCTGCTCGGCGCGTATTTGTGGCGTCGCGGGTAGGGGCACGGCGTGCCGTGCCCGAGCATTTTTTATGCGACAATGCCGCCCCCGAGAAGAGCGCGATGACGCGCCGCATGGTCTGAATAATCAAGGAACAACCTTTGGATAACCTCAAGCAATTGCTCGCGGCGGACATGGCCGCGGTGGATGCGGTGATACGCGCGCGCCTGCATTCGGAAGTCGTGTTGGTCAACCAGGTCGGCGAATATATCGTCAACAGCGGCGGTAAGCGCTTGCGCCCGATGCTGGTGCTGCTGTCCGCGCAGGCCTTCGGTTATAACGGAACATATCAGCACAACCTGGCCGCGGTGGTCGAGTTCATCCATACCGCGACGCTGCTGCACGACGACGTCGTCGACGAATCCGAGTTGCGCCGCGGGCGCGAGACCGCGAACGCGCTGTTCGGCAATGCCGCCAGCGTGCTGGTCGGCGACTTCCTGTATTCACGCGCGTTCCAGATGATGGTCGAGGTCGGCGAGATGCGCGTGATGCAGACGCTGGCCGATGCGACCAACGTCATCGCCGAGGGCGAGGTGCTGCAGTTGCTCAACTGCAACGACGCCGACGTCGATATTCCGAACTACATGCGCGTGATCCACTACAAGACCGCGAAGCTGTTCGAGGCCGCGATGCGCCTGGGTGCGATCCTCGGCAAGGCGTCCGCCGCCGACGAAGAGGCCGCGGCGAAGTACGGCATGCATCTCGGCACCGCATTCCAGCTGATCGACGACGTGCTGGACTATTCAGCCGACGAGGCGCAGACCGGCAAGCATCTGGGCGACGACCTCGCCGAAGGCAAGCCGACGCTGCCGCTGATCTTCGCGATGCAGAACGGCACGCCGGAACAGGCCGCCATCGTGCGCGGCGCGATCGAGCAGGGCGACGTGAGCAAATTCGCCGACGTGCTGGAAATCATCCATGCCACCGGCGCGCTGGAGTTCACTCGCCGGCAGGCGCTGGGTGAAGCGGAAGCGGCTTGTGCCGCGATTTCTGCACTGGGTGATTCTCAATGCAAGCAGTCTCTGTTAGAATTAGCGCACTTTGCCGCGACCCGGCAATTTTAGTTTCAATTCGGAGCGTGGCTCAGCCTGGTAGAGCACTGCGTTCGGGACGCAGGGGTCGGAGGTTCGAATCCTCTCGCTCCGACCATTCAAGGTCGGTTTTTCAATTTCCCTTCGGTTTAATTCCATTCTTCTTCGTCGCTGCTTTTCAGGCGACGGTCGTGTTTCATCTGCATGCCTGTGTTGGCTCTGTTTTCAGTATCCCAAAGTCTCGGTAATGTTCCCTATGTTCATGCCGATCAACATAGTTTAAGGTTTGAAAAAGAGGGCGGTTACAATTGGCGCGAGGAGGTGCGGGTCTTTATACGCATCTAGCTGTCGACGGGTGTGGTTTCGTTTTCTCGACGAATCAGGGATTTCGCCGAGTGTTCCGATGGAGGGCTGATGATGGGTATTCGAGAGCGGGTTCCGGCGCTTCTTCCGGAGGTGGTCGCCCTGGCAAAACAGGCCGGCGACGCGATCATGGTCGTTTATCGCAGCGGTGACGCCGGAGCGACCAGCAAGGCGGACGATTCTCCGTTGACGCTGGCCGACTTGGCTTCGCATCAGCTTATCGTGGAAGGGCTGGCGAAACTCGCGCCGGACATTCCGATCCTTTCCGAAGAGGCGGCCGATATTCCCTATGCGGTGCGCGATGCTTGGGTGCGTTTCTGGCTGGTCGATCCGCTCGACGGCACCAAGGAGTTCATCAAGCGCAATGGCGAATTTACCGTCAATATCGCACTGGTCGAGAATGGTGCGCCAGTGTTGGGCGTGGTGTATGCGCCGGTGCTGGATACCTGCTATTACGCCGCACGCGATGCCGGTGCATTCGTGCAGCATGGCGCTGCTGCGGCGCAACCGATAAGCGCCAAACGTATCGCAAACGGCGAGCCGATCAAGGTTGTCGCCAGTCGCTCTCACAGCGATGCGCGCACTACCGCGTTGCTCGAACGGCTTGGGGGCCATGACTGCGTCAGCATGGGCAGTTCGCTCAAGCTCTGTCTGGTGGCCGCAGGCGCGGCGCATTTCTATCCTCGCCTCGGGCCGACGATGGAGTGGGACACCGCAGCGGCGCATGCCGTGGTGATCGCGGCGGGTGGAACGGTATGCGATTCGACCGGAGCGGAGTTGCACTACAACAAACCGGATCTGCATAATCCGGAATTTTTCGTGTGCCATGTTGAAGAAAAACAGTTGCTGAACAAGCTCGACAGGGCGACGACTGATGCTGTGTCTTAACTGGGGGCCATGGATCATGATGAATGCTGTCCGCTAGCGCGCCAGAAACAAGAGGGGTATTTCCGATGCTGAATACATTGCGTTTCATCGTCTGCGGTAGTGTTGGCGACGGTAAGTCCACGTTGATCGATCGGTTGCTGATTGAGTCCGGGGAAATCCCCGTGGACCGCATGAACGAGCTGGAGCGCGCCTCCGGCAAGTGCGGTGTGCAGGGCCTAGAACCCGAGCTGGCGCTGTTGGTGGATGGCCTGCAGGCTGAATGCGAGCAGGGGATCGCCATCGATACGGCCCATAGATTTTTCTCCACCGAGAGCCGCGAGTTCATCGTTGCGGACATGCCGGGGCACGAGCAGTACACGCGCAATTTTGCGGCCGGCGCCTCTACGGACGACCTTGCCGTGCTGCTGGTGGATGTGCGCAAGGGGTTGCTGACCCAGACCAAGCGTCACAGCCGCATCGTCGCTATGCTGGGCGTGCGCCATGTCGTGGTTGCGGTGAACAAGATGGACATGATCGGTTGGGACGAGTCCGCGTTCAACGCCATCGTCGCCGACTTTCATACGCTGGTCGCAGATTTCGGTTTCGCTTCGGTGCAAGCCATTCCGATGTCCGCGCTCAGCGGAGACAACGTCGCGTTCCGCAGCGAGCAGGCGGCCTGGTATGTCGGCCCTACCCTGATCGACTATCTGGAAGCGGTCGACGTCTCCGAGGTCGAGGAATCGCGTCCGTTCCGCATGCCGGTGCAGTGTGTTAATCGTCCTAACTCCGAGTCTCGCGGTTATTGCGGCACTATTGCTTCTGGCAGCGTGGCTGTGGGTGCGCCTGTTCGCGTCTTGCCGGGTGGCGCAGAGGCGCGGGTCAAGTCCATCGTGGCGAGACAAGGCGAGCAGGAAATCGCCGGTGCCGGCGATGCGGTTACCATCACGCTGGATCGCGAGGTCGATGTCAGTCGCGGTCAGGTGTTGAGCAGCGTGGACGATCCGATCCAGATCAGCGACCAGTTTCAGGCCAGTGTGCTGTGCCTGTCCGAGCATCCGCTGGTACCGGGGCGGCCGTATCTGATCAAGTTGCATACCGCACAAGTCGGCGTCACCATCACCGATATCAAGTTCAAGCTCGACATCGATCATGGCAGTCGTCTTGCCGCCAATACGCTGGGGCTGAACGACATCGGCGAAGTGACGCTTTACACCAGCCATCCGCTCGCTTTTGAGCCGTACAAGCAATGCAAGTTGCTGGGTGCGTTCATCCTGATCGACCGCATGACCAACGAAACGGTCGGTGCGGGCACGATCAACTTTGCGTTGCGCCGTGCTTCCAATATCCATTGGCAGGCGGTGGATGTGAATAAGGTTGCGCGCGCTGCACTAAAATCGCAAAAGCCGGCCTGTATCTGGTTTACCGGCTTGTCCGGTTCCGGAAAATCTACCATCGCCAACTTGCTTGAAAAGCGTCTGCATGCGGAAGGCCGACACTCCTATCTTCTCGATGGTGACAATGTGCGCCATGGTTTGAATCGCGATCTTGGTTTCACCGAAGCGGATAGGGTTGAAAATATTCGTCGGGTAGCCGAGGTGGCAAAGCTGATGGTCGATGCGGGTCTGATCGTGATTGTTTCCTTCATCAGCCCATTTCGTTCCGAGCGGGATTTTGCCCGTTCGTTGTTCGAGTCGGGCGAATTCTATGAGGCGTTCGTGGATACGCCGATCGATGAATGCGAGAAGCGCGATGTGAAAGGTTTGTACGCCAGGGCGCGTCAGGGAAAAATCGCCAATTTCACCGGGATTGATAGCCCCTACGAACCGCCGGAAACCCCGAGCATCAGGCTGGATACGATTGCGCAAAAGGCGGATGGCTGTGTGGAGCAGCTGCTGTTAATGCTGCGATAAGCAGCTCTTCCGCAAGCTGAAGGAGGCTCGGTAAAGTCGCGCGCAGCGTTTGAGGGGGCGTTTGCGTGCTGTATGGTCAGAATGGACCAGATGGATATTAGCGCGTATCGGCTATAATTTGCCATTCTCAAAAAGATGGGCATTCTCGTGTTGAACGTCGTCATTCTCGCTGCCGGTAAAGGCACGCGCATGTATTCCCACAAACCCAAAGTATTGCACGCGCTGGCCGGCAAGCCGTTGGTGCAGCATGTGCTGGATTGCACGGCGACGTTGCGGCCGCAACGCGTCTGCGTGGTGTACGGGCACGGCGGCGAAATAGTGCCGCAGGCGATGGCGCAATACGGCGCGCAGTTCGTGATCCAGGAGCCGCAGCTCGGCACCGGGCATGCGGTGCAGCAGGCGATGCCGCATCTGCCGGACGATGGCCGCACGCTGGTGCTGTACGGCGACGTGCCGCTGATCCAGCACAACACGTTGCACCAGATGCAGCAGGCCAGCGATGGTTTGGTGCTGCTGACCGTCACACTGGACAATCCCGCCGGCTACGGCCGCATCGTGCGAGACGCGCAAGGCGATGTGCAGTGCATCGTCGAGGAGAAGGACGCGACGCCGGAGCAGCGCGAGATACGCGAGGTGAACACCGGCATCCTGCTCGCGTCGACTGTGCAGTTGCGCGACTGGCTGGGCAAGCTGGGCAACGACAACGCGCAGGGCGAGTACTACCTGACCGACATCGTCGGTATGGCGGTGCGGCAGGGCGTCGCGGTGCACACGGTGCAGCCCGCGCAACGCTGGGAGGTCGAGGGCATCAACAACAAGATGCAGCTCGCCGCGCTGGAGCGCACCTGGCAGCGGGTCGAGGCCGAGCGCCTGCTGGCGCACGGCGTCACGCTGGCCGATCCGGCGCGGATCGACCAGCGCGGCCGGCTCGTCTGCGGGCGCGATGTCGAGATCGACGTCGGCTGCATCTTCGAAGGCGACGTGACGTTGGGCGACAACGTGCGGGTAGGCGCTTACAGCGTGCTGCGCAACGCGACCGTCGCCACCGGCACCGACATCGCTCCCTACAGCCACATCGACAGCAGTGTCGTGGGAGCCAACTGCCACATTGGCCCCTATGCGCGGCTGCGCCCCGGCACAAAACTGGCGGAAGGCGCGCATATCGGCAACTTCGTCGAGATCAAGAACAGCGACATCGGAGCGGGCAGCAAGGCCAACCACCTGAGCTACATCGGCGACAGCACGGTCGGCAGCCGCGTCAACATCGGCGCGGGCACGATCACCTGCAACTACGACGGCGCGAACAAATTCCGCACGGTGATCGGCGACGACGCCTTCATCGGCTCGGACACGCAGCTGGTCGCACCGGTGACCGTGGGCCGTGGAGCGACCATAGGCGCGGGCTCGACCATCACCAAAGACACGCCGGACGGCGAACTGACGCTGTCGCGCAGCAAGCAGTTGACGATTACCGGCTGGAAGCGCCCGGTGAAACAACCGAAGGGCGAGAAGTGATGTCATGAGCTTTACTCCCTTCCCCCTTATCTCTTTCCCCTTCTCCGAGGTTTAAAAATGTGTGGAATTGTAGGTGCCATCGCCCAACGCAATGTCGTGCCCATTCTGTTGGAAGGTTTGCAGCGGCTGGAATACCGCGGCTATGACTCGGCCGGGCTGGCGGTCGTCAAAGAGGGGCAGTTGCAGTGCGTACGCAGCACCGGTCGCGTTGCCGATTTGCGAGAGCGCAGCGCCGCGACCGAAGGGCCGCTGGGTATCGCCCATACGCGCTGGGCGACGCACGGCGTGCCCAGCGAACGCAACGCCCACCCGCACCTGAGCAATGATCGCATCGCGGTTGTGCACAACGGCATCATCGAGAACTACGAGGAGTTGCGCGCCAGCCTGACTGTAGCGGGCTACGTGTTCACTTCGGACACCGACACCGAGGTCATCGCACATCTGATACACAGTCATTACGCACAAGGTCTGTCGCTGCTGGCGGCAACCCAGGTATCGCTTTCCGAGCTAGTGGGCGCTTACGCCATCGGCGTGGTCGCCTGCGACGAGCCGGACCGGTTGATCTGCGCGCGGCGCGGCAGTCCGCTGCTGCTGGGTGTCGGCATCGGCGAATACTTCATCGCGTCGGACGTGTCCGCGCTGTTGCCGGTGACGCGCCAGGTGGTGTATCTGGAAGAGGGCGACGTGGTCGAACTGAAGCGCGACGGCTATCGCATCTTCGATGCAGGCGGCGCGCAGATCGAGCGTCCGGTGCAGACCAGCGAGCTATCTAATGAGAGCGTCGAACTCGGTGCGTACCGCCACTACATGCAGAAGGAGATCCACGAGCAGCCGCAGGCGTTGGCCAACACGCTGGAATCGGTGTGCAACAGTCAGTCGCTGGTGCCCGGCATTTTCGGCGCGGAGGCGGCGGCGACCTTTGCCGACATCGACAGCATACTGATTCTGGCTTGCGGCACCAGCAACCATGCCGGGCAGGTCGCGCGCTACTGGCTGGAAGAGCTTGCTGGTATCCCTTGCCGCGTCGAGGTCGCCAGCGAATACCGCTATCGCGTCAGCGTGCCGAACCCGAAGGCGCTGGTGGTGGTGATCTCGCAGTCCGGCGAGACCGCCGATACCCAGGCCGCGCTGAATCATGCCAAGGCGCAGGGCCATGTGCACACGCTGGCGATTTGCAACGTGCCGGAGAGCGCGCTGGTGCGCCTGTCCAAGCTGCGCCTGTTGACTCGTGCCGGCCCCGAGATCGGCGTCGCCTCGACCAAAGCGTTCACCACCCAGCTTGCTGCATTGTTCCTGCTGACGCTGGTGCTGGCCAAGCAGCGCGGCCGCCTGACAGAACAGCAGGAGAGCCAATACCTGCACGAACTGCGTCACCTGCCGAGCGCGGTGCAGAAGGTGTTGGACCTAGAGCCGCAGATCGCCAAATTGGCCGAACGCTTCGCCGACAAGCACAACGCACTGTTCCTCGGGCGCGGCATGCATTTCCCGATTGCGCTGGAAGGCGCACTCAAGCTCAAGGAGATTTCGTATATCCACGCCGAGGCTTATCCGGCCGGCGAACTGAAGCACGGCCCGCTGGCGCTGGTGGACAAGGACATGCCGGTGATCTCGGTCGCACCGAACGACGCGCTGCTGGAAAAGCTGAAGTCCAACCTGCAGGAAGTGCGCGCCCGCGGCGGCGAACTGTACGTATTTGCCGATGCCGACACCCATATTCGTGAAGCGGACGGCATCCACGTGATGCAAATGCCCGAACACGCGGGGTATTTGAGCCCTATCCTGCACACCATCCCGCTGCAACTGCTGGCATATTACGTCGCACTGCAAAAGGGAACGGATGTGGACAAGCCGCGGAATCTTGCGAAGTCGGTAACAGTTGAATAACTAGGTGCCGATGACGTGAGTTTCTCGGCTTGCGGGGGAGGCGAAACGGCTGTAGGTCGGGTTTCAACCCGACACGACCGTCTCGAATATGTCGACGCTGTCGGGTTAAAACCCGACCTACATTTGGGGCGGTTTCTCGTTCCTATCCGATAACCAGGAGACTCATCACATGGCGGTAATCGCCGTATTCAACCAAAAGGACGGGGTCGGCAAGACCCCCACCCGTCTGTTTGTCCAGCTTTTAATTGGGGCTATGAATTGGAAGATACCCCGGCTTGACTCAGAGGTTCGGATGAGGTCTACTTCGACCCAAATTTTGTTTGGCGGCGGTGCTTGCGGTTGTTGGGCGGTCGCTATGCATGCAAGTAAATAGGGGGGTGGCGTGGTAGATAAGATTTGCTGGCGTGGTTTGATGAGAAGTCTGTTGGTCGGCGGCTTGTTTTTTTGTGCTTTTGGGGCAAATGCGGAAACCTCAGCCTCGGGTTCGAGAGGGGCCGCATCGCAGGGTGGCGGAATGGCTGCCAATTTATCCGGCGCGAGTGCAGGGATGGCGTCGGCTGGTGTGACCGCCACGATGGGAGGAGATGGTTTACCGCTGCAGCCGTTGCTGACTAATTCCGATGCGCTAACCTCGCCGGGCCAGGATAACGTCAATCAGGTCGAGCAAATCCAGGGTGGAACGGCGTTGAATCTGGACAACGAGTTCCAGAAGTTTCTTGCGCAGTCAGTCGGTCGGTTATTGCCGATGTACGGTTATAACCTGTTCGCTCAACCGCCCAGCACCTTCGCGCCGGTCGGCGATATCCCTGTTCCGCAGGATTATGCGATCGGTCCTGGCGACGAGATCATTCTGGCCGGTTGGGGGCAGGTGGATATCGATCTGCGTGTGACGGTGGATCGTAATGGTGTGATCAATCTGCCCAAGGTTGGAGCTATCAATGTCGCCGGCGTCAAATACCAGAATCTGGAAAGCTACCTGAAAAATCAGGTTGGTCGTGTTTTCCGCAATTTCGAACTTAGTGCCTCCATGGGGAAATTGCGATCCCTGCAGGTTTTTGTTGTCGGGCAGGCCCAGCGACCGGGCGTATATACCGTCAGTTCGCTCAGTACGCTGGTTAATACGCTATTCATGTCCGGTGGCCCGTCGCAGAACGGCACCATGCGCCATATTCAACTCAAGCGTGCAGGCAAGGTCGTCACGGAGTTGGATGTTTACGAGCTGCTGATCAAGGGCGACAAAAGCAAGGACGTTCAGTTGCTGTCCGGGGACGTGATCTATATTCCGCCGATTGGGCATCTCGCCGCCATTTCCGGCAGCGTTAAAACCCCTGCTATTTACGAACTTAAGGATGGGCGAACTAGTTTAGCTTCATTGTTGGAGCTTTCTGGGGGGCTCACCACTACGGCTGCCGGGCAGAAGGTTTTGCTTGAGCGAATCGCCGATCGCGCGGTGCGCAAGGTCGAGGAGTTTCAGCTCGATGAACAAGGCTTGAATCGCTTGGTCAGGGATGGTGACCTGGTGCAGGTGTTTTCCATCGATGCGCGTTTCGATAATGCGGTCACCCTGCGTGGCAATGTTGCCAGTCCCGGACGCTATCCGTGGAAAGAAGGTATGCGGGTGAGGGATCTGATTCCGGACATGGATGCGCTGATCGTCCCGGAATACTGGACGCGCCAGAACAATGCATTCCGTGTCGATACTTCCGGTCAGAGCGCACTGCATGCACAGATCAAGCGCAATGTAAGCGAGGTCAACTGGGATTACGCGTTGGTGGAGCGTTTGAGCAAGCGGGAGATGACTACCGTGCTGTTGCCGTTCAATCTCGGTGATGCGATCGGCGGCAAGGATGCGCAACAGGATTTGTTGTTGCAGCCGGGCGACGTTATCACGATCTTCTCCAAGGATGACATCCAGGTTCCTTCTGCCAAGCGCAGCGTTTATGTACGGCTGGAAGGCGAATTCAATCATGCCGGTGTCTACAAGGCTCAACCGGGCGAGACGCTGCGCCAGTTAGTGGCGCGTATCGGCGGCCTTACTCCACAGGCTTTCCTGTTCGCAGGGGAGTTGTCGCGCGAGTCCACGCGCCAGTCTCAGCAGAAACGACTGGACGAGATCATTGACAAGCTGGAGGCCGATGTTCAACGCAATGCCGCACAGTCTTCCGCTGGCGCTTTGGGCAAGGATGATGTCGAGGCGGCCAAGGCTCAGGCCGAGTCGCAGAAGGCACTGATCGCCAAGATGCGTCAAGTCAAGGCGACCGGACGCATCGTGATGGAAATGCCGGACGAAAATGCGCAGATCAAGGATGTGCCTGACATTGTGCTGGAAGATGGGGACCGTCTGTATGTTCCCTCGGCTTCGTCGACGGTTAACGTGATGGGGGCGGTATATAACCAGAATGCCTTCCTCTATAAGCGAGGTTCCTCGGTTAACGATTATCTGACGAAGTCGGGCGGCCCTACCCGCGATGGCGACGAGGACGATGTTTATCTGGTTCGAGCCGACGGCACCGTACTCAGCAGTCGACAGGGGGGGCCGATGTTCGGCGGGTTCGGCGGTCGCGAGGTGCAGCCGGGCGCTACCATCGTCGTGCCCGAAAAGCTGGAAAAATACAATCTCACCAAGGATTTCAAGGACTGGACCCAGATTTTCTATCAGTTCGCGATTGGCATAGCCAGTCTGAAGACCATTGGCGTGTATTAGGCGAGGGTGACGATGGAAAACCAGACAGTGCAATCGCCAGCTACACGGGAAGTTCAGCAAGAAGCGGACGACGAGCTCAACCTGCTTGATCTACTCATCGTGCTGGGCAAGCACAAAGGCATGATCATCGGAGTGACTTTTGTCGCAGCGTTGCTAGCAATAGGCTATTCGCTTAGCTTGCCAAATATTTACACCGGCACGACGCGCATATTGCCGCCGCAGCAAAGCCAGTCTTCCGCCAGTGCATTGCTGTCCCAGCTCGGCGGGCTGGCGGGCATGGCCGGCGGTTCGCTCGGCATCAAGAATCCGAACGATCTGTATGTCGCGATGCTCAAGAGCCGCACCGTCATGGAAACGGTCGCCAAGCGTTTCGACCTGCAGAAGCTGTATGAACAGGAGACCATGACCGAGACCCTGAAGTCGTTGGAACGTGCCGCGACGATCAGCTCGGGCAAGGACGGCGTCATCACCGTCGAGGTGGACGACAAGGATCCGCAGTTGGCCGCCAATCTGGCGAATGCGTTCATCGAAGAGTTGAACAAGCTGATGCAGACCTACTCGTTGACGGATGCCTCGCAGAAACGCACCTTTTTCGAGCAACAGCTCCGGCAGGCCAAGAACAGACTGACCGATGCTGAACTAGTGCTGGACAAGACGCCGAACACCAGCTTGGAATATCTGGATGCGGTGCGCAACCTGAAATATCAGGAAGCGGTGTGGGAAATTCTTGCCAAACAGTTCGAAATGTCCAAACTCGATGAAGCTAAGGACTTTCCTTTGATCCAAGTGTTGGACAAGGCGACTGTGCCGGAAAGAAAATCCAAGCCCAAGCGTAGCTTGATTGTCATATTGGCTACATTGGTGGCATTTTTCATCGCGGTGATCTGGGCGTTCGTCAGGGAAGCTTTGTCGCGTTCTGCTAAAGATCCTGAGCAGGAAGCGCGGACGCAAGAATTGCGCCGCGTGTTTCGCTGGCGTACTTGAGTATGCGTTTGCATGTATTTTCTGAGTAGTATAGTTAAAACTGTTTCCATGAAATTAATTCCAACAATCCTCTGCGGCGGAGCTGGCTCCCGCCTATGGCCAGTTTCCCGAGAGTTGCACCCCAAGCCATTTATCCGTCTTGCCGATGGACAAAGCCTGCTGCAGAAAGCTTGGTTGCGTGGTGCTGTTCTGTTGGGGGTTGTCGAGACGTTGACTGTCACTAACCGTGAACTGCTCTTCAAGACTGAAGATGAGTATCGCGAAGTGAGAAATATCCCTAGTAACCAAAACTTGGCTAACCGTTTTATTCTTGAGCCTTTTGGACGAAATACTGCACCGGCTATCGCCGCCGCCGCATTGCAGGTCGCTGCAACCCATGGTGAACATGCCTGTCTACTGGTGCTGGCCGCCGACCACCTGATTGCCGATCAGGCCGCATTTGCCGATGTTGTGGGCAAAGCCATGCAATTGGCGGCGCAAGGTAAGCTGGTTACTTTCGGTATCAAGCCCGATATGCCTGAGACTGGTTACGGCTACATCGAAGCCGATGGCTATGATGTAAAACGATTTATCGAAAAGCCGAATCTGGAAACAGCTCAGGAGTACGTTGCTTCCGGTGGTTACCTGTGGAATTCCGGTATGTTCTGTTTTCAGGCGGGTGCCATGTTGCGTGAGATGCAACAACACTGTCCCGCCATTCTCGATGCGACACGTGCCTGTATTGCGCAATCTCGAAGTGCTGAGGGTAAGGGCTTCAGTCAACTTGAGCTTGATGCTGATCTATTCAAACAAGTGCAAGATGACTCTATTGACTACGCTGTCATGGAAAAATCCGCTAATGTTGCCGTTGTCCCCTGCAACATCGGTTGGAGCGACATCGGCTCATGGGCAGCATTGGGCGACCTTACATCGCCAGACGCCCAAGGCAATCGCATTGAGGGCGAAGTCATCCTGCACGACGTCAGCAACTGTTATATTCAAAGCAACCAGCGCCTTGTCGGTGCCGTGGGCGTTAAGGACTTGGTAATCATCGACACACCTGATGCCATACTCATCGCTGATCGCAGTCGCGCACAGGATGTCAAACACATCTACGCGCGCCTTAAGATGGATGGTCACGAAGCTCACCGCTTGCACAGTACGGTGCATCGTCCGTGGGGTACATACACCGTGCTGGAAGAAGGCACGCACTTCAAGATCAAGCGCATCGAAGTAAAGCCTGGTGCCAGCCTTAGCCTGCAAATGCACCATCATCGTAGCGAGCACTGGATTGTCGTGAGTGGTATGGCGCGTGTGGTGAACGGTCAGCAAGAGTTGTTCGTTAATACCAACGAATCTACCTACATCCCCGCCGGCCACAAACACCGTCTGGAAAATCCCGGCCTGCTCGATTTGGTGATGATCGAAGTGCAAAGCGGTGCATATCTGGGTGAAGACGATATTGTTCGTTTTGAAGATGTGTATGGTCGCCAATAAAATAATTATCAGGAGAGAAAATTGAGTAATCAGAAAGTCGCATTGATCACCGGCGTAACCGGACAGGACGGAGCCTATCTGGCCGAGTTTTTGTTGAAGAAGGGCTACGTCGTGCACGGCATCAAGCGCCGCGCTTCGTCGTTCAACACCGACCGCATCGATCACCTGTATCAGGACCCGCATGTCAGCCAGCGCAATTTCATCCTACACTACGGCGACATGACCGATTCCAGCAGTCTGATCCGCATCATCCAGCAGGTGCAGCCGGACGAGATCTACAACCTCGCGGCGCAGAGCCATGTCGCGGTGTCGTTCGAAGAGCCGGAATACACCGCCAACTCGGACGCGCTGGGCGCGTTGCGCGTGCTGGAGGCGATCCGCATCCTCGGGCTGGAAAAGAAGGCGCGCTTCTATCAGGCATCGACTTCCGAGCTCTACGGTCTGGTACAGGAAATTCCCCAGAAGGAAACCACCCCGTTCTATCCGCGCAGCCCTTATGCCGTGGCCAAGCTCTACGCCTACTGGATCACCGTCAATTACCGCGAGGCTTACGGCATCTACGCCTGCAACGGTATCTTGTTCAACCACGAGAGCCCGATGCGCGGCGAGACCTTCGTCACACGCAAGATCACCCGCGCGCTGGCGCGCATCAAGCTGGGGCTGCAGGAATGCCTGTATCTGGGCAACATGGATTCGCTACGCGACTGGGGCCATGCCCGCGACTACGTCGAAATGCAATGGCTGATGCTGCAACAGGAAAAGCCGGAAGACTTCGTGATCGCCACCGGCGTGCAATACAGCGTGCGCGACTTCGTCAACGCCGCGGCGGAAGAGCTGGGCATCAAGGTGCGCTGGGAGGGCGCGGGTGTCGACGAGAAGGGTTATGACGCGAGCGGAAAATGCATTGTCGCCGTCGATCCGCGCTATTTCCGCCCAACCGAAGTCGAGACATTGTTGGGTGACCCGAGCAAGGCCAAAGAGAAGCTCGGTTGGACACCCAAGGTGACGTTCAAGGAATTGGTGGCCGAAATGGTGCGCGAAGACCTCAAGACATCCGAACGCGACGAACTGGTGAAGAAGCACGGCTATCAGGTCATGGCTCATCACGAATAAGCGGCCACTTTTTCCACAGAATGTGCGAGTTAGTTATGGGCATCTCTATAAATTCGTCACACCGGCGAAGGCCGGTGTCCAGTTAATCGGATAGATAGTGCAACGCACCGACATAAAAGCATTTTATTTGAAACATCTGGATTTCGGCCTTCGCCGGAATGACGGAATTTGAATTTATAGAGACGCCCTTAAGAAGCATGGCTATGCAGCCTACGATTATAACGAGTGACTATACCGGACGCCGGAACCGAGGCCGGGTCGAGCAATTAACCAAGGCGGTGGCTGCGGCGATTGTCGAGGCCGGGCTGTTCGTGACTGCCGTCTATTTGCATGGATCATGGGCCAGCGAATATGAGCGGGACGATAGCGATCTCGACTTGGCGATACTGACGGATCATCGGCTGGAATTGAATGAGAGGGTATTGTTTCAGCAACACATCGCAGCTGAACTTCAGTTGGACTCGGAAATCGACCTGGCAGACTTGTATAGTGCAAATACCGTGTTCGCTGCTCTTGTGATCACTTCGGGTGAGCGGATTTATTCCGCCGGCAGGGATGCTGATGTTTTTGAAATGAAGACGTTGGCCAGCTACGCGAGGCTCAACGAAGAGAGACAGGAAATCTTGCAGAACATTGCTCAGCGGGGATCGGTGTATGCGTCAGAAATGACAGGAACGATATGAATGACATCTTGCTAGGCAAGGCAGAAATCATCGAGCGCGCGTTAGCTCGGGTTGAGGGTACTTACACTAGGCATGCGGGTGATATCGACACGAATATCGATGCACAAGATGTGATCGTGCTGAATTTACAACGCACTTGTGAAGCCGCCATTGATATGGCGATGCACTTGGTGCGTCTCAGACAGTTGGGTTTGCCCAAATCCAGTGCGGAGGCTTTTACCTTATTAGCTCAGAACGGGCTGCTGGATGCAAAGATAGCGGAACGTATGAAAAAAATGGTTGGCTTTCGCAATGTGGCAGTGCACGATTACCGCGAGTTGGATTGGTCGATACTCAAAAGCATCATTACCCGCGATCTGCAGGACGTTCGGAATTTCTCCAAGCAGATTGTTCAACAATTCGCTGATGAATAGTTCTTATGGGCATCTCTATAAATTCGTCACACCGGCGAAGGCCGGTGTCCAGTTAATAAAACAGGCAGTGCAACGCACTGACATAAAGGCATGTTGTTAATTAAACCCACTGGATTCCGGCCTTCGCCGGAATGACGGAATTTGAAACCGCCCCCTTATATGAATATCGACTCAAAAATCTATGTCGCCGGCCATCGCGGCCTGGTCGGTTCGGCGCTGATGCGGCAGTTGCAGGCGAAGGGATACCAGAATCTCGTCACGCGCACGCACGCCGAACTGGATCTGACCGACCAGGCTGCCGTGCGCGATTTCTTCGCCGCGGAGAAGCCCAAGTACGTGCTGCTGGCTGCGGCCAAGGTTGGTGGCATCCATGCCAACAACACTTATCCGGCGGAATTCATCCAGCAGAACCTGGCGATCCAGACCAACGTGATCCACGAATCCTGGCGCAACGACGTGCAGCGCCTGCTGTTCCTTGGCTCGAGCTGCATCTACCCCAAGGAATGCCCACAACCGATCAAGGAAGAGTACCTGCTTACCGGCCCGCTGGAGCCGACCAATCGCCCTTATGCATTGGCCAAAATCGCCGGTATCGAAATGTGTTGGGCATACAACCGGCAATATGGCACAAGATTCATGGCTGTCATGCCAACAAATTTGTATGGCCCGAACGACAACTACGACCTCGACAACTCGCATGTGTTGCCAGCGCTGATTCGTAAAATGTATGAGGCAAAGGAGCGGGGAGAGCGGGAGGTCATTGTGTGGGGAACGGGGGCACCCAAGCGCGAATTCCTGTACAGCGACGATATGGCTGAAGCCTGCATTTATTTGCTGGAACAATCGACAGAAAAATTACAATCGCTGTTTAATGATGAACAGGCACCATTGCTGAATGTTGGCTGCGGAGAAGATTTGACCATACGTGAGTTGGCAGATCTGGTTGCTGCGGTCATCGGCTTCAAGGGCCGTCTCATTTTCGATAGCACTAAACCAGATGGGACGATGCGCAAGGTGATGGACGTATCCCGTATCAATGCACTTGGTTGGCAGCGAAAAATTAACTTGAAGGATGGTGTTGCCTTGTCCTACCAAGATATGCTGAACAAGGTCTGACCAAATGAAAATGGCGATATCGAATGCCATTTAAATACATGGGGACTCTAGACAACCCATACATGAATTGCCGAGCAGTTGCCAACACTAGGGATATCTTCTGGTTTCCTCAACAACGGCGATGCGCTCATTATCACGCATCGAATAGGATGCGCTTAAATGAGAACCTTTTTGCCCAAAAAATATCGTGTTGAACCGCCTCAAGCATCTTTTTGATAGAGCAAAAACGCATCAAGGTTTTCGTCGCTATTTCGCGAATTCATCATGGATGTTTGCAGAGCAGATGGTGCGCCTTATCGCCGGCTTGTTGGTGGGTATTTGGGTGGCACGTTATCTTGGCCCAGAGCAATTCGGCCTTTTTAGTTATGCGATTGCTTTTTCGGCCATATTTGGCAGTCTGGCTAAGCTTGGGCTGGATGGTATAGTCGTTCGCGATTTGGTAAGAGCCCCGAATCAGAGAGACTTGATTCTGGGAACCGCTTTTTGGTTGAAAATGAGCGGAGCAGTTATATTGCTAACGGTCGTTGCCATTGCTATTCAATTGACTTCAAGTGATACCACCACAAAACTTTACATTCTTATCATCGCCAGCGGAACAATTTTTCAATCATTTGAAGTAGTCGATTTTTATTTTCAATCACGCGTTCTTTCAAAATTTGTTTCTGGTTGCAAGTTGGCGCAACTATTAACATCTTCTTTGTTAAAACTCTATTTGATCTATGCAGGCGCTGACTTGTTCTGGTTTGTTCTGGTTAGCTTGGTTGATCAAGTCGTGCTTGCATTTTCTTACTTCATTGCCTATCGCTATCAAAAGGTAGGTGCTTTTTACCGTCATTTTAATTTCGCAATAGCTAAAATTTTATTGCGTGACAACTGGCCTCTCATTATTGGTGGTATCTTCGCCATGGCCTATATGCGAATTGATCAGATCATGATCAAAGAGATGTTGGGCGAAAAAGATATTGGAATTTACTCTGCCGCTATTCGGCTGGCCGAAGTTTGGTACGTTGTTCCGATGATTATAACTAGATCGCTTTTTCCCGCTATTGTTAGCGCAAAAAAAATGGGAGAAAAACTTTATTTATCTAGGCTTCAGAGGTTGCACACTTTGCTTTTGTGGATGGGTATCGCTTTTGCTTTGCCAATGACCTTTTTAAGTGATTGGCTTGTGATTCTGTTATATGGTGAGGCATACAGAGAGGCCGGGCCAGTGCTGATGATACAAGTATGGGCGGGGATATTTTTTTCCTTGGGGGTGGCAAGTGGTAGCTGGTATACCAGTGAAAATCTTCAAAAGTTTGCGCTGTACAGGGCAATGTTGGCGGCTGTCGTAAATGTAGTATTGAATTTAATTTTAATACCCATCATAGGTTTGATTGGCGCAGCTATTTCATCAGTTATTGCACACTCTGTGATGGCTTTGTTCTTTGACGCCATATCAAAAAGAACCAGAATAATTTTTTTAATGAAACTGAAGACGTTGCAGTTTGCAAATTTGTTTCAAAGGGGCTGAAATGCTGGAGCTAACAAACAACTTGCGTGCCAAATATCACTGGCTGCGTACCATTCTAAGTGATTGCCGTTATTTGATACTTCAGAAACCATATCCACTAGAAAAGCCTATTGTTATACAGTTTCCGGTAATAGATATATGCAACTCGGCCTGCCAAATGTGCCGCATTTGGGAAAACAAAAAATCAGATGACATTACGCCAGATCAGTTGCGGCATGGTTTGCATAATCCGCTATTTAGCGAAGTAACGAGCGTTGGTTTGAATGGGGGCGAACCGACGCTTCGAAAGGATTTGGCGGTGTTGGTCTCTGTGCTGTTTGATAAATTGCCTAAGCTTCGGTCTGTGTCGCTGATAACCAATGCTTATAACTATCATGAGGTGATTGAACGAATCGGCGAGGTTGGCGAGGTAATTCGCGCACATGGCGGATATTTTGACGTAATGGTGTCTCTAGACGGGTATGGCGAGGTGCATGATCGAGTACGCGGCAAGCCGGGGAATTTCGATCATGCCCAAAAGGTTATTGACTTTGCCTTGACCTCGCCGCTGGTACATAACGTACGAATCGGTTGCACGATCATTAAAGAGAATGTCTATGATTTGGCCAATCTATTAGAGTTTTGCCAAGCACGTGGTTTGTACATCAAATATCGTCTTGGAATACCCCACCAACGGTTATACACACAAAGTGTGGTTGAGCCTTATTCGCTGAGCGTTGAGGATAAATATCACATCGCCGAATTTTTCGAAGGTTTAATTTCTCATTATGAGACAGCTGAGCAGCAGAAGTTCTTCTATCGATCATTGATTGACCAGATAATTCACAATGCACCGCGTAAGGCTGGATGTGATTGGCAGCATCGCGGGGCGACCATCACCTCCAAAGGTGAGCTCCTTTACTGTGCAGTGCAGAGCAAAGTATTGGGGCGTATCACGGAAAATGATGGCGAAAAAATATTTTTTGGAAACGCTACGCATCTCGAAGAGATTATTTCCAGCAGGTGCGATAACTGCTACCACGATTACGTCGGACTACCTCCGAAAAGGCAATATGCAAAGCAACTGGCATTGAGAGGATTAAAGAAACTGGGGCGGTATGCGTTTGTTCACAAGCTAAAAGTCGTTCTGCCAAGACGCTGGGTGCTGCAGCGCCGCTTTGCCCTGCGATTAGAAGCGTTTCAAAAAATCGAAACGAGCTCATCACTAGAGCCGAAACTCGAAAGATCAATTAAGCGTGTTTTGATTTGTGGTTGGTACGGCACAGAAACCTTGGGTGACAAGGCTATTTTGGGAGGGGTAATTTACGCACTCAAACAGGGATTGGGGGAAGTGGAGATTACTCTGGTGTCGCTTTTTCCTTATGTTAGTGAGCAGACGTGCTTGCAGATGACTGAGTTGGATGGGGCGCATGTCGTTGAGCCTAGAGAAGGGATTCGTCTGGCGTCTGGTATGGATTTGGTTGTGTTTGGAGGTGGGCCATTGATGGCATCAATCGATCAGATGGCTGAGATGGAAGTGATTTTCAGTGCCGCGAGCCGATTTGGTGTGCCTACCTTAGTGGCCGGTTGCGGTGTTGGGCCCTTAGGTAATAAATGGCATAACGAATCAATAAGAAACGTGTTGTTAAACGCTACGTCGCGAATCTATCGCGACTTGAAATCAAGAGAGCTTGCTGCCGGGTTGGGGGTGGATGTTACCAATGATGTTGTTGCAGAGGATCCGGCGTTCACGTGGTTGAAGAACCAACGGGCGCAGCTAACGGCAAAACCACCAACAACTCGTAAAGTGATACTGCTTGGATTGCGTGACTTCCCTCACCTGCAGTATGCAGGGCATCTAGGTAAGAAGCAAAGCTTGGCTGCAAAGCAGCGTTTCGAGCGTGAAGTGATAGTTGCACTTGAACAGCTTGTAGATCAGCACGAAGATTTGATCATTCGTCCGCTTCCAATGTGTACCAATCATTTTGGTGATGATGATCGCTGGTTTTATCGTCGCTTGTTGCGAAATAATGTTCATTTGAAAAACAACTTGGATTTGTCACTCTTGGGGCGCGAGTTATCGCCACTGGAATACTGCGAGGCATTTCGAGGGGCAAACGTTGCATTGACCATGCGGTTTCATTCTCTTGTGTTCGCGCTTGGTTTAGAGCTACCAGCGATTGCAATTGACTATACGCTTGGCAAAGGCAAAGTGATGTCACTTGCAGCGCGCTTTGCCGTACCTTGTCAGTCACTTGACGAAATTGATGCGAAGTTCATAGTTGCCGAAACGAACCGCTTACTTCGTTCTCCCGTCGCGCAGGCCGCAAATTTCAAACCTAGCTTTTGTGATGACTTGCTGGATATATTGCCACTGCAGTTGCGAAGATGATGAGGCGTTTTGATGATTAAGGTTTTGCATATAAATACTTGGGATATGGATGGCGGGGCAGCTCGCGCAGCCTATCGAATCAATCTGGGTTTGCGCAATTTGGGCGTGAATAGCCGTATGGTGGTTCTTAATCAACGCGAATCGAATCCAGCTGTCATGCGGCCATTGGGGGCATATTCCAAGGTGACGCAGAAAGTCAAAGGGCTAAGTGCACAAATTCTTTTGGATGCACAGCACAGCACAAATACTGTGACACATTCTCTGAACTTCTTTACTAGTGGCTTGGCAGATTGGATAAACCGCAGCGATGCCAATATCGTTAACCTGCATTGGGTCGGCGGCGAAATGATATCAGTTGAAGAAATTGGCCGGCTTAATAAGCCAATTTGTTGGACGATGCACGACATGTGGCCATTTAGTGGCGCAGAGCATTATGATGATTTGCATTCTCCTGGGCGCTATCAGCAAGGTTATTATGCAAATAATCGTCCGCACGACTATTCCGGTCTGGATTTGGATGCTTGGGTCTGGCGACGAAAACGCAAAGCTTGGGCAGATAAAACATTCCAGCTGATTAGTCCGAGTCATTGGCTGGCGGATTGCGCAGGGAACAGCGCCCTATTTTCAAAGCAGCCATGCCGGGTGATCCATAATGGCATCGACTTGAAGCGCTTTCATCCTTTGGATCGTAAGCAGGCGCGAAGTATTTTGAGATTGCGTGAGGATCGTCGCTATGTTTTATTTGGTGCAATATCCAGTACTAGTGATGCCCGAAAAGGGTTCCATTTGTTGCTCCCTGCAATTAGAAGATTGGCTGCTATGCCTGAATTCGCAGGCAATACCGAGCTTTTGATATTTGGTGCTAATGCCCCAGTCAATCCTGTCGATTTTGGTTTGCCAGTTCACTACATGGGGCATTTGTACGATGAGATTAGTTTGGCGATTCTATATTCCGCGGCTGACGTTTTTGCTTCGCCATCGATGCAGGACAATCTACCGAATACATTGGTTGAAGCTCTTGCCTGCGGGACACCATGTGTAGCGTTTGATATTGGTGGGATGCAGGACTTGATTGAACATGAGAAAACGGGCTATTTGGTAAATGCATATGATATTGAGGGATTATCCGCTGGACTTGCACAGGCATTGGCAGATGATGGGGACTCTAAACGCGAGGCATGCCGCGCGAAGGCCGAGAAATCATTTGGTGAATTAGTTGTGGCAGAGAAATATTTGGCGTTGTATCGCGAAATGCTTTTTGATCAATAAAAAATTATGAATATTCTAGTTACGGGTGGTGCAGGATATATTGGCTCTCATATGGTCCGGATGTTAAATGCCCTCGGTCACGAGGTTGTGACGTTCGATGATTTGTCTGCTGGTTTTCGAGATGCGGTGTCTAGCGGTAAATTCGTGCAGGGGAGTCTGCATGATAAGCTCGCGCTGAGTGCATTGTTCAGCACGCATCGATTCGATGCGGTAGTGCATTTTGCCGGGATGATTGTGGTGGGGGAGTCGGTGCGCGATCCGGCGAAGTATTACCAGAATAATCTTGTGGGCACTTTGAATTTACTGGATGCGATGCGCACGTATGGTGTGAATAATGTGGTCTTTTCTTCTACGGCAGCGATTTATGGTGTGCCGCAGTATGTGCCTATCGATGAACAGCATCCTCAGGCACCTATCAATCCCTACGGGATGACGAAATGGATGACGGAGCGAATTTTGCGCGATTACGAAGCGGCATATGGCTTGCGTTCAGTAGTGTTGCGCTATTTCAATGCGGCGGGGGCTGACCCCGACGGGGGGCTCGGTGAGCGGCACGATCCAGAGACTCATTTGATTCCGCGGGCACTGCGCGCGGCTAACGGTGAGGGGCCCGTCCTGACGATATTTGGCGCCGATTACGATACACCGGATGGCACTTGCATCCGTGATTATATTCACATCGTCGATTTATGCGATGCACATGTACTAGCATTGCAACATCTGGTGTCGGGCGGTGAGAGTCGCGCCTACAATTTGGGTAACGGGCAAGGCTATTCGGTAAAGGAGGTGGTGCAGGTCGCCGAGCGTGTGTGTGGAAAGTCGGTTCCTATAGAGTATGGGCCGCGCCGCGCTGGAGATCCGCCTAGGTTAGTGGCTGATGCCAGCAGAATTCGTCGTGACTGGGGTTGGTCGCCGCGTTTCGCTTCGCTGGAGCAGATTGTCGAGCATGCTTGGCAGTGGGAAGTAAATTAGGCGGGAGCAACATGATGAAATTATCAATTGTTGTTGCCGTTTATAACGGTGATAAAACTTTGCAGGCTTGTATCGACAGCATTGCCGGTCAGACATATACCAACCGAGAGCTTATCATTATGGATGCTGGCTCTACGGATGGTACGGTAGATATTTTGCAAAAGAACACCTGTCACGCTAGCCACTGGGAATCCGCTCCAGATCGGGGAATCGCTCATGCATGGAACAAGGCGATGAATCATGTTCATGGGGAATGGATCGTTTTTTTGGGTGCGGATGACCGTTTACACGATGAGCGCGTATTGGCGGACATGGCGGAAGTCCTAAGCAATGACAGCGTCAATGATGTCGTATATGGAAAAATCACCTTTGAGGGGGGGGCGGCTCATGGGCTGGTTGTGGGGAATGCGGCTGATTTGAGTGTGTTAAGGAGGCGAATGATCATTCCTCACACCGCGGCGTTTCATCGTCGTGTTTTCTTTGAGGAAGTCGGACAATTTGACGAGGCTTTTAAGATGGCGATGGACTATGAAATATTGTTGAGAAAGAAAACATTGGCCGCTCGCTTTGTAGATCGCCATATTACGGTGATGGGGGGGGAGGGTGTAAGTTCTCGGTTAATTAAAAAAACCTTGCTTGAAGGTCGAGCTGCACAAATAAAAAACAAGGTGGACTGGCGTGCCAAAATTGAAACTTGGCATGCATTTTATCAATTGCGTCATCAATTCAAGTTCTGATGAAAAGGATCTAGTGTTATGAGCCAGTACCAGGATGGGACCTACCTGGCGAAGAATCCTACTTGGGATGTTGAAGATTCTCCGTGGAAGGCCGCAAATGTTATTAGGATGATGGAACGTAATCATCTTGCACCATCGCGTATCGCCGAAGTTGGCTGTGGAGTTGGCGAAATATTGCATCAACTCTACCAGGCACTGCCTGAATATTGTTCGTTTTCTGGTTATGAGATATCACCTCAGGCGATTGAGTTATGTGATCCACGCAAAAACGAGCGATTACAGTTTTACTTGGGAGATATTCTGGATGAGGTGTTGGTCACCCCGTACGATTTGGTTATGGTGTTGGATGTATTTGAGCATGTGGAAGACTATATCGGCTTTTTGAGACGACTGCGTGATAAAGCGGAATACAAGATTTTTCATATCCCCCTTGATATGTCGGTGATGTCTGTCATGCATATGTCTCCGATTTTGAATGCCCGGAATAAGGTTGGACACTTGCACTATTTCTGTAAAGAAACTGCACTTGCAACGTTGCAGGATAATGGATATCAGATCCTCGATAGCTTTTACACCAGCGGTCCAGTGAATCGTCCCCCTCGGACAATGATGCAGAAGTCTCGTTTGGTCGACCTTGTCAAGGCGAAGGTCTTTGCCAAAAATCCAGACAAATGGGTTCGGATACTGGGGGGCTCTTTGATGGTGTTGGCGAAATAGACAAAGTCTGTACTGGAGATTGTTGGGTAATGATTTGGTCAAGACGGAATTGGTAAACAAGTTTAATAAAAATCGGAACGATCTCAGGCCGCATTTGATTATTCAAATGTATCGATTGGCTCATTGGGCTTCAGTAGCAAGAAAGCAATCTAGGATGTCTTGGCCTGTTGCCGTGCCGATATTGGTGGTGTACCGGATACTGACGGAATGGTTTTTTCAACTGGAATTGCCTGCGGCGACGAAAATAGGCAAGGATTTAATCATCGATCATGGCTTTGCGCTTGTGGTAAATAAACATACGATTATCGGCGATAGTTGTCGTTTACGGCATTGTGTAACTATTGGCTGCAAGGTGAATGCGGATGGGACGCAGGGCCCATCTCCAAGATTAGGAGATCGTGTGGATGTGGGGGCGGGTGCAATTATTATTGGCGATATTGTGATTGGGAATGATGTAGTCATCGGGGCGGGAGCGGTAGTCACCAAGGATGTACCAGCAGGGATGGTGGTGGTCGGGAATCCTGCTCGCGTTATTAAACCTAAATCTCAAAATTCCGCCAGTATTGGGCGGTTGCCGTGAAAGTATTGCAAGTCAATGTCCGGCTTCATGAAGGTGGGGCTGCGCGGGTTGCACTTGATCTTCATCGTCAGTTGTTGAGCTCGGGTATCAAGAGCCGATTTGCCTACGGTTGGGGCGAGAAAGGAGGCAAGTCTTCAATAGAGGCCCGTGTCCCATATAGTTTTCAAGTCGGAAGGCAACTTCAAGTCGCGAGCAATATGCTGCTCCATAGGGTGGCTGGTATTGATTGTGTGCCGCCATCTGGTGTGGGGCGTAAGCGTTTAATTGAGGCTATTCAGTGGGCGGACGTTGTCCACTTGCATGCGATTCATAGTTATTACCTGCCGTTCGAGTGGTTGGTGAAGGAGTTAGTGCGCTCAGGCAAGCCCGTAGTTTGGACTGCCCATGATTACTGGATGCTGACTGGTCGGTGTGCATTTACCGAAGGATGTGAACGCTGGCATGGTGGTTGCGGTTCGTGTCCAACCCAAAATAACTATCCATCAGCATATTTTGATTTTTCGGCCGATCAATTCATTGCCAAGCGTCGATTGCTTGCAGAACTGGGTTCGAGGCTCCATGTTGTGGCGCCCTCTGAGTTTGTCGCCAAAGCAATCAGGGAGGGCTTGCCTAGACTGGATGTGCGGGTGATCCCCAATTGGATTGATAGTGAATTTGAAGCAGCACTGCATTCTGTGCAGTTGAATCGCGCACCGATAGACTTGGGCAATGAGAAGATCAAGGTGATTGTCATTGCGAATGACCTGTCCGATCCAACCAAAGTAGATCGAGCGCTAGTAAATCAATTGCTGGGGATGCCTTATATTGAGGTTCATACTGTGGGGCAAAATTCACCATTTGCGGGTGCCGGCGTTATAAACCATGGGAGAATTGAACAAAGAAAGCGCATGGTTGAAATAGTTGCATCAGCAGATGTCGCATTGTTTACTTCAGAGAAAGATACGTTTGGTTTAGTGATGATCGAAGCTCTTGCGTGCGGGATCCCCGTTTTTGCAGTCGATAGTTTTGCGGCCAGGGAGGTTCTTGGCAGGCTTGGCTTGGTGAGTATGCGTCGACAAGAAATATTAGAGCGGTTGGCTAAAGGTAGACCTCGTGCGTTGTTGTGTAAAGAACAATGCCTCAATTCGAGTGCTCAGTTGTTGTCGGTGTATGGTGCTGGATCGGCTGTAAATGCTTATCTTGAAACTTATGAAGGTTGTGTGAGGTGAGGTTATTTTGGTAGGCAAATTGAAAAAATTTGTTGCCCCTCTACCGCCCCCAAGTTTGATTCCCGTGGGGGCACCAGGCAATCTTTGTTGGCCAGATCGGTTCATCATTATCACGTTGTTTTGTTATTTTTTGGCCTATCCCTTTGCGCTCCGAAATCTGATGGGGGTGATTTACCCATTGGCTCTAACTGGATTGTTGATCGTGGTGGCGCTGGCTTGCACTCTGGGGAAAGCTCCCGTGTTAATGCAGGGGGTTCAACGCGGCGACAGAATGTTGAAAGTAGGCTTGTTATTGTATGGCTTGTATTTTGCCATACTGATGCTTGCTTCTATTCTTCACTCGGCAGAGTCAATTGTGGCTATTTCTGCGGTTTATGAAATGCGGGAGTTGATGTTTGCCCTGATTATCTTGTTTTTATTAAGTGATAGAGGCGTGCTTTTCTCTCTCCGGCTTTACGTCGAGGTGCTGACTTGGTGTTCTGTTCTCGGCCTGCTATTGGTTTTTTTGAACTATGTGGGAGTAATTTATCCCATAACGGAAGTGAATTTGGATAACCTTCCGGGTGGTGGGGAGAACAGGCGCTTATTTTTTGGAATTGGTTTTATTTGGCCAAACACATGGCTGGGTTCGCCCCTAGGGCTTGAAAGATTGCAGTCGTTTGCCGATGAAGCAGGCACATTTGGCTTTGCAGTCTTGCCGGCAATTTTATTGGCGACATACTGGCGTATGAAAGGGCGGGTCCTCATAATGACTGTTGCCCTAATATTTACATTTTCAGTCGGTGCTATTTTGGCGTGGCTGTTTATTACGTTATTCGGATTTTCTGCGGCCGCTAAATATGAAAGAGGTAAGGTAAAGCGTATCGTTACGGTGCTATTGCTTGTATCGGTTTTCCTTTTGATCGCTAACTATCTCCCTTTTGATTTGTTGGAGCAATTTAACAGGTATTTATCTGCAAAATATACATCGGGTGATAGTGAGGGGACTTCGGTTGGGAGCCGACTGGCGGCGTTGGAAATAGCTTTAGATGCGATTAAAGAAAATCCATTCGGTTTTGGCGCGAATAGTTCCGGTTTGTCTCTTAATCTCGGGAATGCTTCTTTAGCGATAGGTTGGTTTGTCCCATTGGTTGAAGCGGGAGTGCTTGGATGGTTAATTTATGTGTTGGCCTTTGGAGCGATCCTTGTACATGCACTACACAATGCTATTTCTTCTAAAAATATTGGCCGAATTTGTGCCATTGTAATTTTGGTCAATGGATATGCAGCGTTTCAAAGAGCCGGGATAGACGCCAACATTTGGCAGTTATTCTGGTTGATTATTTATATCCGAGTGAATGGGATGCTTATTGATAATGTGGGCAATTCAGTTCACAAAGAGGTTGTATTGGATCGACAAAATCTGTCGGTGAAGCAGTTTGTTAATGGTGGGAATTTGTGATGTCCATACGAATCTCTGTGATTACCGTAGTTCTAAATGATGTTGACGGTCTGAAAAAGACCAGGGAAAGTTTGATCGGCCAAAATTATGAAAATTTTGAATGGATAGTTTGTGATGGAGGCTCAAGTGATGGAGTGATGCCGTATTTGCAGGGTTTGACTGGTAATGTTAAATGGGTGAGCGAAGTAGATGATGGCATCTACGATGCCATGAATCGCGGTGTTTCTATGTGTGCTGGCGAATATGTCGTGTTCATGAATGCGGGAGATATATTCTTTGATAGTAATGCCCTTGCACAGGTGGCTAATCTCTTGTCAGTAGACAAACCGGAGGCGGATATATTATTTGGCGGTGCCATGTTGAGTTTCCCTGAGAGCGGTAGATCAGTTTATCGGGCGCCAAGGAAGGTAGAGCGATCACTGTGGCATGGCTTGCCAGCTAATCATCAGGCCACCTTTTATCGTAAGGTGCTGCTGGATAAAACGCCGTATGACTTGCAGTATCGGCTTTGTGGGGATTATTATTTGGCTGCAGCATTGATACGTAGTGGCGCACATGAGCTGTATCTGGATGAGCCATTGGCAATATTTGAAGTTGGGGGGCAGTCATACAGTCAGCGTCGGCAACTATTTCTTGAGCCTTACCGAATTCAGCGAGATATTCTTCATCAGCCTATCCATTATCGGTTGGCAAGCATGGCTAAACGCTTCATTTCAACAGTGGGTTTTGTAATCCTGTCGCAGCCATTTTTTAAAAATAGAAGCAAGTAACAGTGCCTAGGTCCGCGATGTATGACGTTGCTGGAGACGGGCTGATATTAAGGTGAATGAGTTGACATTTTTTTCATTGCTTGCGTTGCGCTTAAAGAAGCTCAGGGTGATTTTGTTGAATCCTTTGCTGCGCCGTGCATTTTCCCAGCATCTAGTCATGGCGGGGGTTGAGCATAAGGCGGCACTAAATCGTCCGCTAGCAACTGTCGTCGATATTGGCGCTAATCGCGGGCAATTCGCTTTGGCTGCTAGAGCGATATCCGGGGCCAAGGTTATTTCGTTTGAGCCGTTGCCTGAAGTGGCGCGGCTGTTCAAAAAAGTATTTGCTGAGGATGCGGCGGTTAAGTTGCATGTGGCAGCCATTGGAGAGAAGTCGGAAAGAAAGATGATCCATTTGTCGGCGCGCGACGACTCATCATCTTTGCTCGAAATAGGGGAGGCTCAATCGGATTATTTTCCCGGTACTCACGAGGTGGGTACGCTGGAGGTCGCGGTGGGAACGTTGGATCAATTTATAGGTGAGGATGAGATTGTGCGTCCGGCCATGCTCAAGCTGGACGTGCAAGGGTTTGAGTTGCAGGCGCTTGTGGGTTGCAGGGGGCTGATCGGCAATTTTGATTTTGTTTACTGCGAATGTTCTTTTGTGGAGCTATATAAGAACCAAAGACTGGCAGGGGAGGTTATCGATTACGTGCGAGAGTTGGGGTTCAGCTTGGCCGGGATGTATAACCCTTCCTATGACGATGACGGAAATTGTATTCAGGCCGATTTATTTTTCAATAAGGTTGCGGCTTAGTGTGCGGCCAGGTGATGGAAGCGATAAGCAAGTTTGAGACTCCATGCGTATTCTGATTAACGGCACGAATTACCATCCTGAGAAGATCGGCATCGGCAAATATACCGGCGAGATGGCCGAGTGGCTTGCAATGCGCGGGCACGAGGTGCGGGTGGTGACGGCGCCTCCTTACTATCCGGAATGGCGGGTAGGGGCGGGATATTCTGCATTGGGTTATCGTTGCGAGAGTTTGTCTGGTGTCGATGTTTGGCGTTGTCCGTTGTGGATTCCTGGCAAGCTTTCCGGATTGAAGCGGATAGTGCATTTGGCCAGTTTTGCCTTGAGCAGTCTGCCGGTCATGTTGCGGCAGATTTTCTGGCGGCCGGATGTGGTGTTTGTGATCGAGCCTCCGCTGATGTGCGCGCCCGCTGCGTGGTTGACCGCCAGATTGTGCGGCGCAAAATCCTGGTTGCATATTCAGGATTTCGAGGTGGATGCGGCTTTCGAGCTGGGGATTCTGCGTTCCACTTGGGCGCGGCGCTTCGCTCTGGGCGCCGAGTCCCAGTTGATGCGTCGCTTTGATCGCGTATCGACGATATCGCCCAGGATGCTGGAGAGGCTTGCGGAAAAGAAGGTCGCGCTGCAGAACGCCTATCTGTTCCAGAACTGGGTCGATACGGACTTCATCTTTCCCATGCGGGCGATGAGTCCATTCCGTGATGAGTTGGGCATTACGCCGGAAAAAGTCGTTGCGCTCTATTCCGGCAATATGGGGGAGAAACAGGGGCTCGAAATAGTTATCGAGGCAGCTCGCTTGTTTGCTGATGATGAACGATTGGTGTTCGTGCTTTGCGGCGAAGGTGGCGCAAGGAGGCGATTGCTCGAGCGTGCAGCGGGGCTGCACAATGTATTGTGGTTGCCATTGCAGCCGGTTGAGCGCTTGAACGAATTATTGAATCTGGCCGATGTGCATCTATTGCCGCAACGAGCTGATGTTGCTGACTTGGTGATGCCGTCGAAGTTGACAGGAATGTTGGCAAGTGGTCGGCCGGTGGTGGCTACCGCTTATCTTGGCACCCAAGTTGCTGAAGTTGTAGCAAAGTGCGGGATAGTTGCCCCGCCGGGTGATGCTGAGTCCTTATGGGCGGCATTGCGCCAGCTGATCGAGTCTCCAGAGGGGCGCGGGAGGTTGGGCGGGGCGGCAAGGAAGTATGCAGAAACGCGTCTGGGGAAAGATGTTGTTCTTGGCCAATTTGAGCAAGAGTTATTTATCGCCAGATGAGTGAGGTGACTATGCCGCGAGATCGTATTTGCCTTGTAACTGGTGCATCCGGTTTCGTTGGGCGACGGCTTTGTAGGCGTCTCCTGGAGGGGGGCTGGTCGGTTGTCGCGGCAGTTCGCAGGGCTGCAGACTTTTCAGAGTTTGATGGCCTGCGCTTCACTATGCTTTCTATCGGCGAGATTGGCTCCGATACAGTCTGGGGGAATGTTCTTGAGGGGGTGGACTGCGTATTCCATCTTGCAGCAATATCGACCGCATCAGGTTCGGAAGTTGAGCAGCTACTGAGGATGCGTAACGTAAATGCTCTGGGTGCCAAAGGGCTGGCGCGTGCTGCAGTAGAAAGTGGCGTGAGACGATTTGTCTACCTCAGCACAATCAAGGTGAATGGCGAGTCTACGCCAATTGATCAGCCATTTACGGAAGCCCATATTCCCTCTCCGACTACGCCATATGGAATTACCAAGTGGGAGGCAGAGCAGACTATATGGTATGAATTGAATGCGTCTGGTCGGACTCAAGGGGTTGTGATTCGTCCCCCTTTGGTTTACGGAGAAAATGCTTCTGGAAACTTTCGGCTTTTATCCAAACTGGTTGGAGGAGGTGTTCCTCTTCCGCTATCCGATACGGATAATCTGCGTAGCTTGATCTATATAGATAATCTGATCGGCGCGCTCATGTTGTGTGTCGATCATGAGAATGCTACCGGAAAGACTTACTTGATTTCTGATGGAACAGATGTTTCTACATCTGAATGGGTTGGGCTCATGGCGGAAGGAATGGGAAAGGCTCCTCGCTTTTTTTACTTCCCGGTCGGGATAATCCGTGCGTTGAGCGGATTGTCGGGGAGGCGAGAAATGTTTGATCGGCTTTTTGGATCCTTGAGGATTAATGATAAAAAAATAAGACTCGATTTGGGATGGACCCCTAAATTCTCTACGCGAGAGGGAATCGCGCGTTCGGTGGCGAAGATATAAAACGGACAATGCCGCAGGTTGGTAAATTCAAAAATGCGGCATTTGGCATTTATATGTTTATTCCAAAGGATAATTGAAGTATCGTTCAACGCTGAAGATAGTTCAGTTTGCTGTTGATCTGTTCCTTTCCCGTATTCCTCACTGCACACATGCCTAGTTCGTGCTTGGCGCAGTTCTTCCCAATTGTTAAGCTGGAACAGGGAGTGAAATGCGGGTGAGGGGCGTATATGAAATTCAAAAGGCATATGGAAGAAGTCATGATGCGATGTCGACCTACCAAAAGGCTAATAGATATATTGTTGTCTAGCCTTCTTTTGCTGGTGTTTTTTCCTGTATTCATTCTCGTGAGTTTTGCGATTCTGCTACTTGAGGGGCGCCCAGTTTTTTACATTTCAAAACGCTATGTTACGACAGCAAAACAGGTGAGGATACCGAAGTTCCGTACAATGGTGCGAGATGCAACATCGGAAAAATATCAGTTAAATTCGCGCTTCATGAGGGAGGGATACTTGGATATCCCTCTATCCTGCGAAGTTTATACCGGTATAGGTCGGGTGCTTGAGAAAACCCAGATTGTCGAATTGCTACAATTGCTGTTGGTCTTGAGGGGGGATATGAGCTTCATTGGGAATCGGCCACTTCCTCAGGGAAATATTAACGAGTTAATAAAATTCCAAAATTGGCATGAGAGGTTTGATGCGCCTGCAGGCATTACCGGAATAGCCCAAGTGGTTGGGAAGTATGGTCTTGAGCCAGAGGAGCGTTTGGAATTGGAGCGGCTTTATGGTCAGGTATACAAGGAGGGCCGCGTTCTTAAGTGTGATCTGTTGATATTGGCATGTACGGCAAATCTCTTGTTGAGAGGCAAGTTGCTACCAATCACCAAGGCGCGGGCATTGCTTATGTCATGTATTCCAGGCTTCGATGACCTATGACAGGGTCTGCCTCTGGCAGACCGCAAAGTCAGGGGTGTCGTGGCTGTCGACGGGTTGCGGTTATTGAGCCCTGACTAAGAAGAGTGTGTGTACTGAAGTTGGTCGACTATTGCGGTCGGCTCAGGCAGGAGTGGCGTTTGAAAAATATTCTCATTACCGGCGGAGCCGGGTTTATCGGTTCGGCGCTGATCCGCCATATCATCGGCGATACATCCGATCATGTGGTCAATCTGGACAAGCTTACCTACGCGGGAAATCTGCAATCGCTGGTGTCGGTGGCGGACGATCCGTGCTATCGGTTTGAGCATGTCGATATCTGCGATGCCGCCGAGGTGGCGCGGGTGTTCGCGCAGCATAGGCCGGATGCGGTGATGCACCTCGCGGCGGAGTCGCATGTGGATCGCTCCATCAGCGGCCCGGCTGACTTCATTCAGACCAACATCGTCGGAACCTACATCTTGCTGGAGGGCGCGCGCAATTACTGGAACGGGCTGGAGGGCGAGAAGAAGACAGGCTTCCGTTTCCACCATATCTCCACCGATGAGGTGTACGGCTCGCTCGGCGACGAGGGGTTCTTCACCGAGGAGACCGCGTATCAGCCGAATTCGCCCTATTCGGCGAGCAAAGCTTCTTCCGATCATCTGGTGCGTGCCTGGCATCACACTTATGGCCTGCCGGTGGTGACGACCAACTGTTCGAACAACTATGGGCCATATCATTTCCCTGAGAAACTCATTCCGTTGGTGATATTGAATGCGGTGAACGGCAAGCCGCTGCCGATCTATGGCAAGGGCGACAACATCCGCGACTGGCTGTATGTCGAGGACCATGCGCGCGCGCTGTACCGGGTGATGAACGAGGGCAGGCTGGGCGAGACCTACAACATCGGCGGCTGGAACGAGAAGACCAATCTTGAGGTGGTCCAGGCCATTTGCTCGGCCCTCGATGAGTTGCGTCCGCAGCATGCGCCGCATGCGCAGCTGATTACTTTCGTGCAGGACCGGCCCGGGCATGACCAGCGCTATGCGATAGACGCGGGCAAGATCGAGCGCGAACTGGGATGGAAGCCGCAGGAGACGTTCGAGACCGGGCTGCGCAAGACCGTCGAGTGGTATCTGGCTAACACCGATTGGGTGCGAGGGGTGACCAGCGGGGAATACCAGTCCTGGATCGAAAACCAGTATCGAGTACCTAGTACCTAGTGCTGAGAAATGAGTGCTGAGTTTGGAGTACCTAGTGCTGAGTGTGATGGACTTATGGTTATTTAAGGACGGGCTGGGGAGGCTGGAATGGGAGTTTCGCGCTTTGAGGAGTTGATCGCATGGCAGAAAGCGCGCGTTCTTGCGGCGATGGTATACAAGTTGACGGCCGCCCCGGCTTTTTCAAAGGATTATGGGCTGAAGGATCAGATTCAGCGTGCGGCGGTTTCGGTGATGTCGAATATCGCGGAAGGGTTCGAGCGTGGTGGTGATGCGGAATTCCACCAGTTTCTGGTGATCGCAAAGGCTTCTTGTGCGGAATTGCGCTCCCAACTATATGTGGCACTGGACGCTGGGTATATAGACCAAAAGACTTTTGAGGAAGTTATGGGGCTCGGCGAGGAGGTGGGGCGACTCATCGGCGGATTAAGAATATCGGTAAAGAATCGGAAAGA
Source organism: Gallionella sp. (assembly GCA_023229845.1). Taxonomy (GTDB): domain Bacteria; phylum Pseudomonadota; class Gammaproteobacteria; order Burkholderiales; family Gallionellaceae; genus Gallionella. The sequence continues at coordinate 203,547 of JALNYK010000001.1, read as the reverse complement.
AAAATGACCATCTCAGCCCTCAGCCCTCAGCCCTCAGCACTCAGTACTCGGGTTGTCAGTACTCAGCACTCAATGAAGGGAATTATCCTTGCCGGCGGTTCCGGCACGCGCCTTTATCCGGTGACGCAACCTGTGTCCAAGCAGTTGTTGCCGGTATACGACAAGCCGATGATCTATTACCCGCTGACGACGTTGATGCTGGCGGGGATACGTGACATCTTGGTGATTTCCACGCCGCAGGACACGCCGCGCTTTGCTCAGTTGCTGGGCGACGGCAGCCAGTGGGGCATCAATCTGCAATATGCGGTGCAGTCTTCGCCGGATGGTCTGGCGCAGGCCTTCATCATCGGCGAACAGTTCATCGGCACCAGTCCATGTACGCTGGTACTGGGGGATAACATCTTTTACGGGGATGGTTTTGAACATCTGCTGGATGCGGCGGTGAAGAAGACCGAGGGCGGCACGGTGTTTGCCTATCATGTGCAGGACCCGGAGCGTTATGGCGTAGTCGAATTCGATCATGCTGGGCATGCGGTTAGCATCGAGGAGAAGCCGGTCAAGCCGAAGTCAAGCTATGCGGTGACCGGTTTGTATTGCTACGACAATGAGGTGGTTGATATTGCCAAGTCGATCAAGCCTTCGGCGCGCGGCGAGCTGGAGATCACCACGGTCAACCAGCATTATCTCGACATGGGCAAGCTGGATGTGCGCGTGATGGGGCGCGGCTATGCGTGGCTTGATACGGGTACTCATGACTCGTTGCTGGAGGCGTCGCTGTTTATACAGACATTGGAGAAGCGTCAGGGGTTGAAGGTGGCCTGTCCTGAGGAGATCGCTTTCCGCAAGGGATATATTTCGTTAGACGACCTGCTGCGGCTGGCCGAACCGCTGGCCAAGAACGGCTATGGCCGTTATTTGATCAAGCTTGCGGAAACGGGAGACTGGCGATGAACGCGATACAAACAAGCTTGCAGGGGGTGATGTTGATCGAGCCGAAAGTGTTCGGCGACGAGCGCGGTTTTTTCTTCGAAAGCTTCAATAAACGTAAATTCGCAGAATTGACCGGCGTGACAGACGAATTCGTACAGGACAATCATTCTAAATCGGCGCGCAACGTGTTGCGCGGCTTGCATTATCAAATCCGGCATCCGCAGGGAAAGCTGGTGCGTGTGGTGGCTGGAGAGGTATGGGACGTGGCGGTAGATATCCGCAAGAGCTCGCCAACTTTTGGACAGTGGGTAGGCACGAGCTTGTCGGCGGAAAACAAGCGCATGCTGTGGATACCGCCGGGTTTCGCGCACGGCTTTGTCGTGCTCTCCGAATCTGCCGAGCTTCTCTACAAAACTACCGATTACTGGATGCCGGAATATGAGCGCAGTATTTTGTGGGACGACATAGACCTTGCAATTGATTGGCGGCTGGATGGCGCCATCCCATTGCTTTCTGGAAAAGACCGGGTGGGCACACCGTTCAAGCAAGCAGAGTGTTTTGCATAATTCTTCTGGCGGTAAGGATGGGCTGAGCATAAGCCGCTCAAAACGGAAGATGAAAAGCCGAAGGAAACCCAAAATCCGATGATGATATTTGCTGCGCCGCTGGTTGCTGCTCTGGTCGCTTTTGCGTTGACTCTCGTCCTGCTGAAGAGCAAGACGGCGAAGCGTATTCAGGATATTCCCAATGAACGTTCTTTGCATAGCGAGCCGGTTCCGCGTATTGGCGGCGTCGCCTTGATGGCGGGGGTGTTGTCCGGCTGGGCGATCTTGGTTGAATTCCTGACTTGGTGGGTGGCGCTGCCGTTGATGTCGTTGTTCCTCGTGTCGCTAGCGGATGACATGCGTGGGCTGTCGGTGCGTTTGCGGTTGCTGGTGCATTTGGGGGCGGCGTTGCTGTTGGTGTCGGCTTCAGGCCTGATGGCGCAAAGTTTTACGCTGGGTGTTGCCGTGCTGCTGCTGGTGGTGTGGATGACTAATTTATATAACTTCATGGATGGTTCGGATGGCCTCGCCGGTGGCATGACCTTCTTTGGTTTTGCCATGTACGGTGTCGCGGCCTTGCTGGGAAATGACCACGCGTTGGCGATGTTGAATTTTTCGGTTGGCGCATCGGCAATTGCTTTTTTGTATTTCAATTTCCACCCCGCCAAGATATTTATGGGCGACGCGGGGGCAATCCCGCTGGGTTTTTTGAGCGCGGCGATGGGGTTGTGGGGATGGCAGCGCGGTCTTTGGCCGGCGTGGTTCCCGTTTCTGGTGTTTTCGCCTTTTGTGGTGGATGCGTCGGTGACGCTATTTAAGCGCGCCTTGCGTGGCGAGAGGTTATGGCAGGCCCATCGTGAGCATTATTACCAGCGCTTGGTGCAAATGGGCGTAGGTCATCGCAACACCGCATTGATCGAATACGGCCTCATGTTTACTGTCGGTATGAGCGCGCTGTGGGCATTGCAACACCCCGCAGCTGTGCTGTACGTCTTGTCGGCTTGGGGCGGGATTTTCGTATTTGCCATGCTATGGCTGGATCGTCGATGGAAGGCGCGCCAGCTTGTTGGAAGAACATAAGGGCATCTCTATAAATTCGTCACACCGGCCCTTCGGCGAGCTCAAGATAAACTGACCTACGGTCAGGCCCGGTGTCCAGTTAATAGAACAGACAGTGCAACGCACTGACATAAAAGCATGTTGATTAAAGCCGCTGGATTCCGGCCTTCGCCGGAATGACGGAATTTGAATTTATAGAGGCAGGGCGCAAAACAGTGACTTGCAACTTACTGACTTCGTGGCTAATCGGAACATAACAACAGGAAGTGCAACGTTGACACAACATTTATCATTCCCGGTCAATCGCCCTAAAATTTTCGTTATCGGCAAAAACGGTCAAGTCGGCTGGGAGTTGCAGCGCAGCTTGTCGCTGCTTGGCGAGGTGGTCGCACTGGGCCGTCCCGAGGCCGATTTGCTGGCACCGCAGATGTTGCTCGAACGAATACGCATGGAGCGCCCCGATGTGGTCGTGAATGCGGCGGCTTATACCGCGGTGGACAAGGCCGAGGCCGACGAGGCGGTCGCCACGCAAATCAATGGAGCCGCGGTGGGCGAATTGGCGCAGGCGGCACGCGATGCTGGCGCGTTGTTCGTGCACTACTCGACGGATTACGTGTTCGATGGCAGCAAGGACGGGGCGTATACGGAAGGCGACGAGACGAATCCGCAAAATGCCTATGGCCGTTCCAAGCTGGCCGGGGAGCATGCGGTCCGGCAGGCGGGCGGAAATTGGCTGGTGCTGCGCACCTCATGGGTGTATGCGGCGCGCGGACATAATTTCATGAAGACGATGTTGCGCCTGGCTAGTGAGCGTGAAGAGTTGCGCGTGGTCGGCGACCAGCGCGGAGCGCCGACCTGGGCGCGGACGATAGCCGAGGCGACCGCGGACATCGTTACGCAGGCCATGCATGCTCGCACCCGCGGTGAGTTTGCGTCGGGCATCTATCACCTGAGCGCGGGCGGTGCGACGACCTGGCACGGCTTTGCCGAGTTGATTGTCGAATATGCCCGCAGCAATGATGAGCGCCATAGGGTCAAGACGGCCAGCATCATACCGATTCTGACGATGGACTATCCCTTACCGGCGACGCGGCCGGCCAATTCGATCTTGGCCGGCGACAAGTTGCGCCGCGATTACGGTATCGTGATGCCGGCATGGGATGCGGCTGCGCGGCTGTGTCTGGCCGACTTGCTGGTATGCGGTAGTTGAGGGGGCTTAAGGTGAAACAACACTCCTACGGGGTTCGGCGGTTTTTGGGAGATGGAATGCGCCTACCGATGGCGGCACTCGACTGGAGCGTTGATTTGAGCAGCCTCGTCATATTATTGGTCCTGTTGTGCCTGTCCTTTCCGTCCGCAGGAGCGCCTGCCATTGCGGAGTTGCGAGTTGGCGCGCATGTCATCAAGGCGGAGATAGCCAATACTGCAGCGTCTCGCACTCAAGGGCTGATGAACCGTAATGCGATCTGTGAGGATTGCGGAATGCTCTTCGTCTTTACCGAGGCTGGCAAGTATGGCTCCTGGATGAAATCGACATCCATCCCCTTGTCTGTCGCTTTCATCTCGAGCAATGGCGTCATTACGAAGATCGTCGACATGCAGCCCGGCAGCGAAGCGATACATGAAGGGCCTGAGGATACGCTCTACGCGCTCGAAACGAGGGCGGGGTGGTTTGAACTCAACGGGATAGGCGTCGGTGTCGAAGTGCGCGACATGAAGACGATGGCGTATTTTCGGTCAATGGCCGAATGAACTCGGGAGAGTAAAAGTAGGTGCGGAGTCGGAAAGTGTCTATCGCTTGTTGCGCGATAAGCTTTGCGCGGCAATCGCCCGACAAGTCGGGCTCCTACATATGGCGCCGCATAAAATATCCGGGCTAGTGATGGAGGTGGCGCAAATAAATTCTTGCGTCAGACTTGATTTTCAGGATAATCGCGCATGTAGCGGATTAGGATGGCTGGGAATTCGGCCAATTTTACATTTTTTATAATAAGGAATTGAACATGAAAAAATTGAGCGCGTTGGCTTTTGCATTGATCATGGCGGCTTCCGCTAATACGTTTGCTGCTGCTGTTCCTCCTGGTGCTGGTGCTGGTGCTAGCGGTGGTGGTGGTGCTGGTGGTGCTGGTGGTGCTGGTGGTGCTGGTGGTGCTGGTGGTGCTGGCGCCGGTGCGGGTTCTGCAGGTGCAGGTGCAGGTGCGGCGGGTGCTGGTGCGGCGGGTGCTGGTGCTGGTGCCGGTGCTGCCGGTGCGGGTGCAGCAGGCGCTGGTGCAGCAGGTGCAGCAGCAGGTGCTGGTGCAGCAGCTGCCGCAGGCGGTGCTGCGGCAGCAGCAGGTGGTCTGGCGGCTGCTGGCATTGGCATGGGTACTTTGGCTGTTGGCGTTGCCGGTCTTGCTGCGGTCGCGGTCGCGACGAACAATAATGTGAATCAATCTGTCGCCACGACCACCGTTGCCCCGTAAGTCTGGTCGTCTCGGGGCGGCAAAAGGAAAGTCCCTTCGGGGACTTTTCTTTTGCCCCCTTCCGATTTATAGAATCCTTTTTGCTGCCGGATGATGGTCGCTTTTTCTATTCCCTACGTTTGTCCTCGCGAGACGCGAGACCGCCAGCTTGCAAGGGGGGCGGCCATCGCCTGTCGCGCGTTGAGGCTTGCGGCGACAGCGGCTCGGGGTGTTCATGAGGGTTAGCGTGATATGCCGGGCGGCGGTTGTTGCATTGTGTTTGGCGGGCTGCACCGTCGAGCCCGCCACCCAGGCCGTGCTGGATGCCTACCGTTTATCTCAAGGCGGCGGCAGTGCGCCGCATCGTCTCGATCCGGCGCTTCAGTATCTGCGCGTGGTGGCTGCCGGACAGGAAAATCTGCTGGTGTTGGGTTATGTCGATCCTGCGGCGAACGGGCCGGTCCAGGTCTGGTACAGCGGCGACGGGAGTGTCCTGCGCCTGGACGATGGTCGCCTGGTCGGCGCTGCGATCCGGGGTGTCGTCGATTGGTCCGGCGTGACCTTCGTTAATTTGCCTGCCTGGCATTCGATCGGGGAGCGGGCGGAGTTCGTGCGGATACGGGATGTCAGCCCCGGCTATCGCTATGGCATACGCGATGAAATGCATATCCGGCGCATCCCCGCCCCCGACGACTCCGGTCTGGCGGGGATTGCGCCCGCTTTATTGACCTGGTTCGAAGAAAGCGTTGCCGGTGGCGCCGGAGACGGTCAGCCGGCGCGGTATGCGGTCGAGCATGCCGGGACGCCTGCGGCGCGGGTGGTCTATGGCGAGCAGTGCCTGACCGCGCAATATTGCCTTTCCTGGCAAAACTGGCCGGTTTCCGGCGGGGAGGGACGTTGAGCGGCAAGCGGACGATACGCTGGGTGGCGGCGGCCTGTCTGTTGCAGCCGTTCGGCACGGCCTGGGCCGGGATATCCGTCGAGCTCGACGCCGACATACGCCTGAGCCGCTGGCTGACCGCGCGTCCGGAGGTGTTGCGCGCCAGGGCGACGGAAGGCGAGCCCTACCTGCCCGGGCTGACCTGGATGGTGCCGGAAGAGGCGCGGCTCCAGAGAAACGCCAAGCTCCACCTGCTGGAGCAGATCAATTCCCCCGAATTCGCCCCCGAGGTCGCTCGCGCCGACGCGGGCAGTCTTGCCGCGTTTGTCTCCGCATTCCCGTCTACCGGACGGGTGGTGGTCGAGAGGATCGACCCGCGCTGGCTGGAGGTGAACGATCGGTACGATCCCCCGATGAAGCAGGGGCAGCGGCTGGTCGTTCCGTCGAGGCCGACCACGGTGACGCTGGTCAGGGGCGATGGGCAGACCTGCCAGGTGGCGCACTCGGTCGACTTCTATGCGCGGGATTATGTGCGCCGCTGCGATGCGACGGGCAGTCCGCAGCTGGCCTGGATCGTGCAGCCGGACGGTCTGGTGCAGCGTGCCGGCGTGGCCGCCTGGAACGAGAACGAACAGGATCCGCCGGCCCCCGGCGCATGGATAGTCGTGGCCGATCAGGCCATCCCCTGGCCGGATGCCATCATGGAGCAAGTGGCGAGGTTCCTGGCCACTCAGGGGGTTGCCGCCGATATGGCGCCTGCGCGCATCGTCGCGCTTGATGCACAGCCGGAAAACTGGCTCGCCGGGAAGCTTGGGTATGCGGGACGCCCGACCTCGCCGCGCAACAATGTCTTGTCGTACAACGACTGGGGAACCATCGGGCTGATCCAGACCCCGACCGCGCGGATGGCCAGCGCGGGCAATGCCGCCGTCAGCGCGAGCCGCGTCTATCCGTATACGCGCATGACCGGAACCATGCAGCTGATGGACTGGTTCGAACTGGCGGTGCGCTGGTCCGCCGTTTCCAACCGTTACTACGGACCGACCACCTTTTCTGGCGACCAGTCCTTCAAGGACAAGAGCGTCGATTTCAAGGTGCGTTTGCTGGAAGAGTCGGCGGTTCTGCCAGACTTTTCGGTTGGTCTCAGGGACTTGGGCGGGACCGGCTTGTTTTCCGGGGAATATCTGGTGTCCAGCAAGCGGACCGGCAACTTCGACTGGTCTCTGGGGCTGGGCTGGGGCTACTTGGGGGCGCGCGGCAATTTGGGCAACCCGCTGTCCGTGCTCAGTCAAAAATTCAATACCCGCGCAGCCGCCACTGTCGCGACGGGCGGCACGGTGAACAGCTCGAGCATGTTCAGGGGGCCAACCTCGCTGTTCGGCGGGGTGCAGTACCAGACGCCATGGCAACCGCTGTTGTTGAAACTGGAATACGACGGCAACGATTACCAGCATGAGCCGATAAGCAACAACCAGAAACAGAGCAGCCCGTTCAACTTCGGCGCGGTCTATCGGGTGAATTCCGGCGTCGATCTTGCCGTGAACTGGGAGCGCGGCACGACGTTGGCGATAGGTATGAGCGTGCATGGGGATTTGAGCAAGCTCCATATGCCTAAACTCAACGATCCCGACGGCGAGCCTGTTAGCGCCGACTATCCGCTGCAGGAGCCCGACTGGAATAAGGTCGCGGCATTGTTGGAGGAAAAAACCTCATGGCGGGTGCTGCAGATCAAGCGGGCCGGCAGCGAGTTGATCGTTCGCTTCCAGGGTGCCGACGCCCAATACTGGAATGCGTATGTCGATCGCATCGTGTCGGTGTTGCACCGGAATGTGCCGGGCCGCAGCGTTCTCGTATTCCGCATCCAGTCCGCCGATTACGGATTGGAGCTGCATGAATTCCAGGTTGATCGCCGCGCCTGGGCCGAGGCCAGAACCCGCTATATCCCGACGCATCGCCGTCAGAATGCGGTGTTCGAGAGGGCGGCCCTCGCCGGATTCGAGCATCCCCAGACGGACACGCTGATAGACAGGCTGCCGCAAGCCTTTACCGGCAATACCGGATTATTTTTGGACCATTCTTTCGGCGGTCCAGAAGGGCTGCTGTACAAATTCACTTGGGGCGGGCAAGGAAGCTGGCGCTTTCGGCCCGATACCTGGTTGACCGGTTCGCTGCAATATGGACTGATCGACAACTACGGCAAGTTCATTTATCCGGCCTCCCAAAGCACCCTGCCCAGAGTGCGGACACAGATAGAACAATATTCCAATACATCGCCCGTGACGGTGCCGATACTCCAGTTCACCCATGTGGGTAAGCTGGATAACGAGAATTTTTACAGTCTCTATGGGGGCATGCTGGAAAGCATGTTCGGCGGTGTCGGCGGCGAATGGCTATACCGCCCCTGGCATAGTCCGGTGACGTTCGGCGTGGATGTCAATGCGGTGCGGCAGCGCGGATTCGGACAGGATTTCAGTTTTCAGGCTTACAAGACGCTGACCGGTCACGCCAGTCTGTACTGGAACACCGGCTTTCAGGATGTCAATGCCACTCTGCGTGCAGGAAGGTATCTGGCGGGCGATTGGGGCGCGACGCTGGATTTGTCGCGCGTGTTTCAGAATGGCTTAAAGATGGGCGCCTTTGCCACCAAGACCAACGTCTCGGCGGCGCAGTTCGGCGAGGGCAGTTTCGACAAGGGGGTTTATCTCAACATCCCGTTCGATGTCATGTTGACCCGTTCCAGCACCAATACGGCCGGTGTCACATGGCATCCGTTGACGCGCGATGGTGGAGCGATGTTGCATCGCAGATTCCAGCTGTTCAACCTGACCGAGAAACAAGGCGGTGACTTGCTCAAGTGGGGACCGTGGTCAGACGAAAGAAAGACGCAGTTTGGCGCAGTGTCGGACACGCCTTCTGGTGCCGGACCCCGCAAATCCGTTTTTGCGATGGCGAAGGGCGACCTGACGAACGTTGGGCGCGGTGTGGCGACCACCCAGTTCTGGGAATCGATGATGTGGATGGGCGGCGTGACGTTGGTGTCTTCCGTGCTGGATAAGCCCGCGGACAGGTTGGCAGTTAACTATGGTTCTCGCTCCTCGATGAAGGCCATCGAGACGGGCGGAAATCTGTTGCCTTTTGCCGTGCTGGGGGCGTCGGGCCTGGCATTCATCGGCGAGGAGTCGGGCAGCAAGCTATCCACCACCGCTTACAGCTCGCTGGCGGCCGGGGGCATAGGGTTGGCCGGCACCATGGTGCTGAAATATGCCATTGGCCGTGACCGGCCCAGCGTCGGCAATGGCCCGTCAAACTTTGCCTTCGCCAATAAAAAGAACGGCAATGCATCCATGCCTTCCGGGCATACGACCATCATGTGGGCGGCGATCACTCCCTACGCCAAGGCGTACGATGCGCCATGGCTATACGGTGTGGCGGCGGTCACCAATTTGGCGCGTATTGGTGGCCGCAACCACTGGCTGTCCGATACGGTGGCCGGTGGCTTGTTGGGATATGCCATTGGCGATTTCATGTACCGATCTCATCGTAACGACACAAAGTCCAGTATGGAGTGGGGGATCGCGCCCAACGGTGTGACGGCATACTGGAAAATGGATTAGCAGAGCGCAAAAAGAAAAGTCCCGGCAGGGACTTTTCTTTTTGGTGAAACGGAAAGCTAAACCTTACGGTGCGGTGACGGTGACCGTAGTCGTCGCGGCTGTCGTATTGTTGTTCGTCGCAACAGCTACCAAGCCAGCCGCCGCCGCAACGGAGCCGACGACAGCAACCGTGCTCAAGCTGCCGACGGCTGCCCCGGTCGCTGCCGCGCCACCTGCTGCCGTGCCCGTTGTTCCTGCGGTTGTTCCGGCAGTCGTCGAGCTGGCTGTGCCGGTACCTGTACTCGTGCTGCCCGTGGAGGCGGTGCTTGTCGTGGAGCTGGTGCTGCCGGTTGCGGTGTTTCCGTAGCCGGTATTGCTCATCGAAGAGCTGTTAGCCGCCCCTGGGGCTCCCCCTACCGGAATGCCGCCCAATTGCCCGAAGGACGACGCAACGCTGGCGGGAAGCTGGGAGGTGACAATGCTTAAGGGGGCTGCGGTCATACTGCCGACAAAGCCTACTTGCCCTGCAAAAAATACACCTGTTCCCGCTCCGTTTGTGGCGGATACCACACCTTGCCCGACCGACAGATACAGAGGAGAGCCGGTCGCGGCCATGAAGTCGGTGCCGCGTATGCCGATCGTCGCCACCGGGGTGTGGAGGCGGAAACCGCTGTTGTTGTGCTTGCCGATCATGCCGCTGATGGAGCGCAAGGCACCTTTGACTAGCGAGAAGAAAGCGTTGCCGTTTTGAGGCTGGGCTGCGTTGAAGGTGTAGCGATTGATCTTGAAGGTCGTGTTGGCGTTCAGGACGACGACCTGGCCGTCCTCGAACTTCATGACGACGTTGCTGTTGTCGCCGGTGGTGATCGTCATGCCGGATTCGAGTGCAGAATCCTTGGTGATGATCGTTGGCGCGTTGGTGCCGATCGCCGCCGTGACATTGCCTGTGGCCGTCTGGACGACGGCGGTCGCCGCCATCAACGCGCTGGAATACAACGAAACGAACATTAATATTAAGAACTTGGCCATCATCTAAGTCTCCTTTTATTAAGTTGACGCTCTGGGTTGAATTTTCGGAAGAGGCTTGCTTGTTTAACCCGGATTGTCCGTTAGAAAAATCACGTCATTCCGGCGAAGGCCGGAATCCAGAAAGATTAAAAATTTCCCACGCAAGTGGGCCAAAATCATGGCTTTGTCCGCTTCGCGGCGTATTTCCCATTGCTGGATACCGGCCTTCGCCGGTATGACGGCCTAATGGACAATCTGGATTTAAATCAATCCGTATGGATGTTGCGCCCGTACCGCGCATACTACACCGGTATGTTCCAACTTTGTCGGTCGTGTAATTGCTTGGTGAGCTGTTGCTGAAATGCTTGGGAACGTACTGCCGAGACCTGCTGATTGATGGTGTGATGTCACAATAACCGGAACGAGATGTGGTCGGCCATCGTCGATGCGGCACGGAGTGGAATACTCCGTGCCGGCATGAAAATTACTTCAGTTTCTCGATGCCCATCATCTTCATGATGCTGCCTTCATAGAACGGCTCGGAAGTGCCCTTCTTCATCTTGCGGATGAAGTACTTCTCGAACGCGACCTTGGCCAGGTGCACCCACTTGCCTTCGGAGAACCAGTTGACGTTGCGCGGCGGGATCTGCGGGATCGCCACGAAGGCCACGCCGCTCTCGCCGAAGTCGGCCAGGCACACCGCGTTCCAAGTCGCTTCCCGGTCGGCCGGCTGGCCGGTCAGGTCGGCATGGATGTTGTGCACGGTGGCGGTCACCATCGACTCGATCATGTAGCCGGTCTTGGGCGTGCCGACCGGAACCGGGGTCGGTTCCACCGGCGGGATCGCGACGCAGACGCCGACCGCGAAGATGTTCTTGTACTTCTGGTTGCGCTGGTGCTTGTCCACCGTGACGAAGCCGCGCGCCTGAACCAAACCCTCGATGCCGAACACCGCATCCACGCCCTTGAAGGCTGGCAGCATCATGCTGTAATTGAACGGCAGTTCGTGCTTCTTCTTTTCCTGCCCCATGTCGTCGTGCTCGGTGACATACATCTTGCCCGCTTCGATCTTGGTGACCTTGGCGTTGCAGATCCACTTGATGTGCTTGTCGCGCATGCCGGATTCGAGGATGCCGTTGGAGTCGCCCACGCCGCCGAGGCCGAGGTGGCCGATATAGGGCTCGGAGGTGACGAAGGTCATCGGCACCTTGTCGCGGATCTTGCGCTTGCGCAGGTCGGTCTCCATGATGAAGGCGTATTCGTAGGCGGGGCCGAAGCAGGATGCGCCCTGTACCGCGCCGACCACGATGGGGCCCGGATTCTTGCAGAATTGATCCCATTCGTCGTGCGACTTCATCGCGTGATCGACGTGGCAGACCGAGTAGGTGTGGCCGCCGTGCGGGCCGAGGCCTTCCACTTCCTCGAAGGCCAGCTTCGGCCCGGTGGCGATCACCAAGTAATCGTAGGCGAGCATCTTGCCGTCGTTCAGTTCGAGCTGATTCTGGTCGGGATGTACACGTTTGACGCCGGTCGAGATGAACTCGATGCCTTTGCGCTCCAGATAAGTGCGCACCGGGAATTCGATCTGCTTGCGTTCGCGCCATTTGACGCCTACCCATGGGTTGGATGGCACGAAGTGAAAGTTCTCGCTGTTCGAGACCACTGTCACTTTGTGCTGTTTTTCCAGTTTCTCCCGCATCTCATATGCCGCGGGCATGCCGCCGATGCCAGCTCCCATGATTACGATGTGTGCCATGTTTTTCCTCTCCCTGATTCGGTTGGTAAGAGCCATAAAGGCTTTTAATGTTGCTTGCCTGGTTTGTTCATTGCGTTGCCTTGTATGCAGGTCTACGCAGAAGAATAGCCAAAGCCGCTTGGAGTGTGTTCCAGGCGAGCATGGTGTTGCCAGAGGCGCTATTAGGCGCAATCGGTCTGGGGGTGTCTATAGCCACATCGGGTAAGTGGCAATGTAACCCGGATGGGGGGTTAACAGCTTGGCGGCTCATCGTTGTTGTTGGACATGCCCTGTTCTTTGGCGAACAGCACCGCGGCTTTGACTCGCGAGGAGAGATTGAGCTTGTTCAGGATGTGGCGTACATGCTGCTTGACGGTGTCGTAGCTGATCGACAAGGTTTGCGCGATGGCTTTGTTGCTTTCGCCTCGCGCCAGCAATTGCAGAATTTCGCGTTCGCGTTCGGTGAGTAACTTGAGCGAGCTCTTCGGTTCCTGGCCGGGCTGGTCGCCGCGCAGCAGGTCTATCATCTTGATGGTCATCGTCGGCGCAACGACCAGTTCGCCTGCAGCGACGCGCCGGATTGCATCGACCACTTCTTCGGGCGCCATGTCCTTGAGCAGATAGCCGCGTACGCCGGCGCGGATCGCGCGGGCCAGATCGGTTTCGGAGTCGCTCATCGTCAGCATTACGGCGGGGGTGAGATAGCCTTCGCTGCGCAGTTGTTCCAGCAGCGAGATGCCGTCCAGCGGTTTCATGCGCAGATCGACGATCAGCAGGTCGGGCTTCTGGTCGAGCAGCAGGCGCAGCTCGTCTATGCTGGCAGTCGCGCCCAGCACACTGAAGCCGTAGCAGTTCGACAGCAGTTCGCTCAGGCCGCGCCGGCACAGGCTTTGATCGTCGACCAGCACCACCTTCAATTTGTTAGTCATTCGTTGTTCTCCAGTTCGGCGATGGTTCGGGAAAGAAAAGTTGGACCTTGGTGCCCAGGCCGGAAGCGCTGTCCACCCGGATCTCGCCATCGATACGGTGCGCACGCTCGCGCATGATCATCATGCCGTAGTGTCCTTCCACCGGGGTGAAAGTGTGGGAGCCGCTGCCATTATCCTCTATGGTGAAGACGTAATACCCGAAATCGGCATCGACGAACAGGCGCGCATGGGATGCGCCGGAATGGCGGGCGATGTTGGTCAGCGCCTCGCGCACGATGTGATAGACCTGAATTTCGTGTTCGAGCGGCAGTTCGAGATCGACCAGTCGGTTGTGATAATCGAGGATGATGTCGTTGCGTTCGCGGAATTCGGCGGTGAGGTCATGCAGCGCCGCCAGCAGGCCGCCGGGATTCAGTTCGCAACGGAAGTCGGCGATCAACTCGCGCGTGCCCTTCTGGGCGATTTCCAGCGCCTCGTCGATGTCGCTCGCGTATTTGGCGGCCATCACTTCGTTGCCGCCACGTATCGCTTCGAGTTGCAGGCTGACGCGCATGCGTGCATAGGTCAGCGTTTGCGCCAGCGAATCGTGGATATCGTTGGCGATCTCCTGGCGCGCGGCTAGCCGCTCCATGCGGCTGGTTTCGCGATTGAGCCGGGTGTGCTCGATGGCGGCGCCCATGATTTCGGCAAAGGCCGCGATGACGTTCATGGTCTGGCTTGCCGCTTCGCGATGGACATCGAAAAAGACGGTCAGTATGCCGAGCGCGGTCCCCGGTGCGTTGGGCGCTTCGAGCGGGGCGGCGACCAGCGACTGGAAGCGGCAACTGGCGTAGCGGCAGTTTTGCCGTGAGTCGCAGGAGCTGATGTCCGAAGCGTGGATGACATGGCCGAAAGTCGCTTTGTCGCTGACCTCGCAATCGAGTTCGACGAAGCTTTCCGCTTCTTCCTGCAGTTCGGCGGACAGTCCCGCAGAGCCGATGATTTGCAGCGTACATCCGTCCGGCGAAAGCAATCGCACCACGCCGGCAGTCGCATTGACCGTGCCGATGATGCTTTCCAGAAAGGTTTCCAGCAATGCGCGCAACTCGCCGACGCGCGGCGCGGCGAGTTCATGGCTGAGGCAGGCATCCATTCCGCCATCCTTGCCGGGAGGCGTAAAGTCGGGATCGCGTGCCCACGAAAAACCGCTGTGGTTGGTGTTGGAGATGAGAATTGTTTTTTTCCGCATCGACTCGTTGGTTTGTTTCGGTAAAAGCGTTAGGCAGACTATGCCGAATCCCCCAAAATATCAATAAGCTGAAAATATCGCTAGCATCGCCCATTCGGGCTATGTCAGCCCCTGCCCGATGAGGCTATAGACACATCATCCATGAATTGGGCCTAATGCGTCGACTTAAAACTCGCGCAGCGATTCGTTCGCCTCCTCGCCCGCTTGCGGGAGAGGATTGAGGTGAGGGGACGGGCGTGACAAGTTTCATAATCAGGGGCGACACACTTGCCATGCCCGTCAAACCCGCCATACGATAAGGTTATGAAAATCTGCATCGTTTCAGACAGTCACGACCGCTCCGATCCTTTGGTGGCGGCGATCCTTGAGGCTCAGTCTGCCGGAGCGCAAGCTGTCATCCACTGCGGCGACCTGATTGGCGTCAACACGCTGCGCGCTTCCCTCAAACTCGACATCCCCATACACGCAGTACACGGCAATAACATCGGCGACGTCGCGGCCCTGTACCGCATGATGGCGAAGGCCAATGGCCTGTTCACCTATTACGGCGAAGAGGCGGTGCTCGAACTCGGCGGACGCAGGATATTCGTCACTCATATGCCGCACCACGGACAGGCTTTCGCCTGCACCGGCGATTACGATCTGGTCTGTCATGGCCATAGCCATACCGCCCATGTCGACAAGCAGAAGCATGTCAAGGACGGCGAATGCTGGCTGGTCAATCCCGGCTCGGTGGCCGGTATCGATGCGCCGGGCGTGAAGGCGATACCAACCTGGATACTGGGAGACCTCTCGACCATGAATTTCGAAATACAGGCCGGTCTGGACGGGCATGTCATCCAGCCGACGAAATTACGGGACATCGCAGGGAAGTAGGTCTCGCCGATTCGCTGAACACAATCGCGCGTCCACGGGACTATAATCCTCGCATCCCGTATACATTCAGAAGGAGAGCGACCATGCAACACCTCAACCCGAAAGAAGCCTACGATTTTCTGCAAGCCAATCCCGAAGCCGTGTTCGTCGATGTGCGCAGCGAGATGGAATACATGTTCGTCGGCCACCCGCGCGGCTCCATCCACATTCCATGGGTGGACGGCCCGGACTGGGAAGTCAATCCGATGTTCGTTGCGCATGTGCGCAAGGCATCCAGCGTCAATCGTCCCGTCGTGCTCATCTGCCGTTCGGGTCGCCGCTCCGCCGATGCGGGCGAAGCGCTGGAAAAGGCCGGTCTGAAAGAGATATACAACGTCGCGCACGGATTCGAAGGCGATCTCGACGAAAGCCATCACCGCAACTCGCATAACGGATGGCGCTTCGATGATCTGCCTTGGGCGCAAACGTAAAACTGCTCAGGTCTCGTCATTTCCGCGCAAAGGGAATCCAGTTCGTTCAATAATCTGGATGCCGGGTCATGCCCGGCATGACGGGCAAATGGAAATAATCATGACCACCATCCTTAGGGAATGAAGCATGCAGTCCGGCCCTCGTGAAATCGTTACCCCCTTCCGCTCCATCCCCTTGGAAGTCCCGGAAGGACTGAAGCACAACGAGTTCTTCAATAGCACCGAGAACCTCAACGACCTGGTGAACAACAACGGTCTGTTGATGAACCAAGAGAGCCTTCTACTGTATCGCAAGGCATTGGGTCACAGCACCGAGTTCGATTGCTCCATCATCTACAACACATCCAAGAGCATCCTCAATCCGCTGGGGCGCCCCGTGCGGCGCACCCAAGTTGCAGACAATGTGAAGCAGGTGTGGAATCGCATGAATCAGATCATCATCGATTACATGCTGGAGCAATATCCTGACCCAGCAGAAGCGCTGATCCTCGCGGGAGAGGCGAGTCTGGATGCGACATGGCCGTTGACTTCACCCGGCGTACCCAGCATACGCATGCTGCACAACCATTTTGTCGTGTTCCCGATGGCGACCTTGCACGCGGCAGAATTGGCCGACACCAACAATCCCAACCTCACCGATGGCGGGCAGCACAGCCTGTTCCAGGCCTATATGCGCGACGTGTACCGCGAGTTCTTTGCCAAGGCGCTGAGCTTGAAGATACTCAAACCGGCTAGCGAAGACGATGCGCGCATCGCACTCACCGGCTACCCGCAGGGCTTGCCCAGTTGGGAAGTACAAGGCGGGGCGGCCGCACTTAAAGACGTGCATTTTTGGAAAGAGTACGACGAAGTACTGAAGGGCTTCATCGACTTTTACCGCACCTTCTTCTCGCAGGTCTCCACCCACAACGCGCCCATGCTGCCGGATGTGTATTTCCCGGAACAAGTGGAGAGCGTGCTGCTGTTCAACAACGACTTCATGAAGACCGCCAAGAAAGTGCGCGACCATTGCATCGTCGATGCGAAATATGCCAACGCCATCCGCTGGCAACCCGCCTTCAAACAGCTCATCTACCGCAACGATGCAGGCAAACTCATCGTCACCATCAGCCAGAACTCCATCGGCAACGCCATCACCGAACTGCTCGGTGTCGTGGTGAACCGCATCCCGGATGCAGAAGCCTATGCCAAACACGAACCCGCGCTGATAGCCCGCTTGCTCGAAGTTCGCCGCCGCCTGATCGAGGCCGATCTGGGCGAGGGGATAGCGACGGCTTATTGGGCGAAGGAATGATCGGGTCGGATAGCTGACGGCACGACATCATTTCGGCTCATATAGAACGGTCGCGCCACGTGTCATGCATGGCTCTCATCGGCCTTGGCGGATCGATGCAGCGCTCACCTGTTGCCGCTTTGTTGATAAACCTGACATCACAATTCATCAGTAAATTTAGATTGCAATGCAATCACTCATTAAGTATATTGCTATCAATGATTACAAAAGGAGTTTTCATCGTGGCCACCAATCTTGTTGTTCGCAATGTGGAAGAGGATGTCGCCCTGGCTTTAAAGCAACTGGCGGCATCGCATGGAAGAAGTGCTGAGGCCGAGCATCGCGAGATTCTTAAATCAGCCCTGCAACGCCCAAAGCGTCGTTCGGTTGCCGAAGTTTTGTCGGCTATGCCTAACGTCGGCGAAGACGCCGACTTTAATTTTCGCAACGCATAGCATTCTGTATGTACTTGGTCGATACCAATGTCATCAGTGAGGCGCGCAAGGGGACGAAAGCCAATCCCGGCGTGAGGAGATTTTTCAAAGAAACGGATGCTGCCGACATATATTTATCCGCTCAAACAATCGGAGAAATTCGGCGCGGCTTAGAAAACATCCGCCATCGCGGCGATATTCCGCAAACCAAGAAACTTGAGAAATGGCTTGGTATGGTCGTTGGTGATTATGCGGATAGGATTTTGTCTTTTGATGAAGAGTGCGCCCAAGTGTGGGGATGGTTAATGTCGCCTCATCCTCAGCATCCCATCGATAAACAGATAGCAGCAATCGCATTGATTCACGATCTAACTGTCGTCACCCGCAACGTGGATGATTTTCGCGGAACCGGGGTGGAAATAAAAAATCCATTTGACGAGTAAGCGTCGAAGCAATCAACAGCCGCAAGCAAAAAGAACTCGGCTCCAAAGCATGCGTGCCACAAAATAAATCAGCCGCACGACCGTTCAGGCTCGCGCGGCTGTTCCGAGCGAGCATCATCGAACTCCGGGACCAATGAAATCAATCGCTGCACGACGGACGTTTCATGACTGCAACTGCAGTGTTCCGTGTATTTGTTCCGCAGTGAAAAACTGACACACTAGCCGCGCGCATATCCCGTTGTATTCGTACCCGAGATTCACTGTCGGAACGAATATGCAGATCACTTTCTCCGGCATGACCTTTAACAACTGCAGGAGTGCTCCCATGAGAAAACTCATCGCATCCACCTTCGTGTCGCTGGACGGCATCATGCAGGCGCCCGGCGGACCGGAAGAAGACCCGACCGGCGGTTTTGCCCTTGGCGGCTGGACATTCAACTACTGGGACGAAGCGATGGACGTCTCGGCATCGGGTTTCGACGGCAAGGACAGGGAGCTGCTGCTCGGACGCAGGACCTTCGAGATATTCGAAGCGTACTGGCCATACCAGCCCGCTGACGATCCGATTTCGAAGACGCTCAATGCAGCAAAGAAGCATGTTGCTTCGCGCACCTTGAAGACGCTGCACTGGAACAACTCGACCCTGCTTCAAGGCGATGCGGTCACTGCCGTCATCGCGCTCAAGGCCCAGCCGGGCCCGGACCTGCAGATCATCGGCAGCGGCGATCTGATCCAGACGTTGCAGCGTGCATCGCTGATCGACGAGTACAACGTGTGGACTTTTCCGTTGGTGCTCGGGTGCGGCAAGCGCCTCTTCGGCGAGACCGCCAAACCATCTGCGCTGCGGCTCGTCCGCTCCCAGGTCTCGACCACCGGCGTGGTGATGAGTTGCTATGTGCCGGCTGGCGATATACGGCCCGGTTCGTTCGCGAGTGTCGAACCGAGCGAGAAGGAACTGACTCGCCGCAAAAAGATGGCGAGCGGCGTGTGGTGATATGAACCCAGATTATCCATTAGAGCCAAGCCAGTTCCTTCCCCCTTGCAGAGGGGGAGAGCGAAGCGAGGGGGCTTTAGGATGGGGGTAGAGTCGTGGAACTCTAGCGTTTCTACCCCCTCCCTAGCCCACCCCCTGCAAGGGGGAGGGGACGAAGTCTAATGAATAATCCGGGATGAAATCGCGCATTAACAGTCATCCCACTCGCCGTTGACAACTTGGAATGAGCGGCTCGGTAACCCGTGTTTCACTCAATGGAGGATAGCCATGATGACCCCTGCAAAAAACACGATCTGTCTTTGGTATGACCGCGACGCCGAGGAAGCGGCGCACTTTTACGCCAGGACATTTCCCGATTCAGTCGTCGGCGAGGTGTACCGCGCACCGGGAGATTACCCGTCCGGAAAGCAGGGGGACGTGCTGACCGTCTCGTTCACCGTTCTTGGGATTCCATGCCTGGGACTCAACGGCGGCCCGGAATTCAAACACAGCGAAGCGTTCTCGTTCCAGATTGCAACCGCAGACCAGGCCGAAACGGACCGTTACTGGAACGCGATCGTGGGCAACGGCGGACAGGAAAGCGCATGCGGTTGGTGCAAGGACAAATGGGGCCTGTCCTGGCAAATCACGCCGATTGCGCTCATTCAAGCGATCTCGGACCCCGATCCCGCTGCCGCCAAGCGTGCATTCGACGCGATGATGGAAATGTCAAAGATCGACATCGCGGCAATCGAGGCAGCGCGTCGCGGGTGATGGTAGGGGTGTCGGGGTTGATGAGTGGATTTCGGCCAGAGCTGTCGATTCGATTAAATCCGAATTACTTCTGGTTTGAACTCAAACCTGACGATCAACATTAAAGATGGTCGGCGGTTTTAAGTCTTGAGGATGGTCTTGCGATTGGACTCTGCCTCCGCAGTATCTGGCATTCGAACAAGCGACCTAGCTCCAATCGTTCCAGTACCTTTTTACTGCTGCCAGATACGCCTCAAAGTTCGCCGTCGGCCAACAGTTTTTGGCGTTGTCGCGAACGAGCCAAAAGAGATCGTTCGCACACGCAAACTTCGTCTTGTCTGCGTTTGACACCCAGTTGAAGGTGTTGACGAACGAATCCTCGTAGCTCTTGCCGAAGTGACTCTCAGGCACGTTCCAGAGCATCCCCTCAATGAAGTACGAAGGTGCAACTCCGTCCGCGATGTATCCGTCATCGATCATGCGGTTCCGCATGTTCTTGTAGACACGCACCAGGGGCTTGAACCTCAGATATGTCCCCTGATGCTTTGTCGTGCAGTTCTCCGCATGTTGCTTGGGAAAATTAATGATCTGCGTCCCATCGCTGGCCCAGAAACAAATACCTTCGTCATATTTGTCATCAGCACCATTGCTTGTGGCTTGGTAGCGTCGATGCTGTGCGCACACGAGAACGTCAGCATCGCGCCTCGTCCCCTTCCCCTTGATAAGAATGGCCTTCTTCCCCGGAACAACGTCTGCACCATACGCCTTGGAAAGCCACGCGATCACGTCTGACTTGAAGTCGGCATATTGGTACGTTGCCGAGATAAACTCTTTTCCGTAACTACTCTTCGCACCTTCCGTGAGGGCATTCGTATCCGAGTAGTAGGTCTGATTGAGACAGATCACAATGTCCACGTCGCTATCCCGGTAGACGTTCGTGTCGTTGCCGTATGACCCGTGGAGGAAGATCGAGAAGTCCTTTGAGTAGTACGGGGAGGCGCTATCGTTCAGCACCTTTCGGATCGATTCGTAGGTTTGTGCGGACTGAGTTACTGAGCCTTGATGAGACCACGTCTCAAGTTGTGATTCTGGGATCGGCATTGGTTTCCCCTTCAGAGAAGAAATGTCTTGAGCGTTTCCTCGTGCTCCGCGAACGACTGTACGCCACGCTGCGTGAGGATGTTGAGCTTCTTGAGATCATGCTCAAACAGGTCCGTCGCCATCGCTGGCTCTGAAAACGACTGGCTGATGCGGACCGTTGGGATGTGCTTGTAGAGGATTTTCCGAAGCTGATCCATCGACTGCGTGTTGATCTCTAGCGTTTTCTGCAGGAGTTGCACGCCGGGTGTCTTGCTCTTCCAGTGATCCAACGTCCACCATTCCAACTTGCGGGGCGGGTATGTGCCGACCCCAAGGCTCACAACCCGGATTTGTTCAGGTGGGATTTGCATCGCGACAGTCGCATCCGCGATGGCATACAGGGTTGGATTGTTCGCGCAGAAGCCTCCGTCGATCAACTCGATGTGATCTCCGTTTTCCGTCACGACCATCTTGCGGTTGAAGTATGGGTACGCCGAACAAGACGCTTGGACCGCGTCCCTGATCAGCACACCGAATCCTGGCGTAAAGGTTGCCTTTCGACCATGCGCCTGTGCGATACCGCCTTTAAAAATCATCGGCTGCTCGAAAATCCACTTCGTTGCCACGATTCCGATATTCGTCTTTAGGTCATCGAATTTCGCATCGCCGAAAATGGTTTTTGATAGCACAGCAAGCGCCTCCGACCTGTCGTCAGCGTTGGTCTTCTTCATGACCGTGGGGATGTGATCCTGATAAAGTGCAATGATCTCGTTGACGCTCTTACCCAATGCCATCATCGACGTGATGATCGCTCCGGTGCTCGTTCCAAAAATCAGGTCGAATCGCTCATGGATAGGGCATCCTATTAGGGCCTCGATCTCGCGCAATATGCCGAGCGTGTAGAACCCCTTTGCTCCGCCACCATCTAGGCTGAGTACACGGAATTGGCCGTCGGTCATACCCCTCCTTGTCCTTGTTTGCTGGTGTCTTGAATTCGGGTGCTCGGCCCTTGTCCACTTTGGACGCATATACGCGGCGCGCAGGAACTCTATCAGAATGACCTTGCTGCTGCCATATGCAGAAATAGTTGGATATCCCTCCGCTCCTGGGTACATAACGGACATCATTCAATCAGAGCAGTAATGACTGCTGTGGCCGAACATCCACCTTCAAGATTTCCCCTTCCTCATCGCTGCGCGTGTGAGCCGGTCGAAGCCGAGGGTGGTCGATGTCCTTCGCCAGTTGGCGGATATTGCTTCCGGTCGAAAAGCAAAAGGCACGATAGATCGTGCCTTTTGCAAAAAACCGCTAGCCGCGCACCTGTTCAAGCGCGCGCGGCTGATTGCTGTGCTGATTTTTTATGGCGTCTTGGGCGTGGTGTAAGGCACTTCTTTCTGCGCCGGTTCCCAGGTGGTTTCGTAGCCGACGAAGAACTGCCCCGGCACGATCTCTTTCTGGCGGGTGGTTACGCGGAATGCGTGTCCGTCCGGAATCTTGGGACGGCAAAACGGTTTCTTTTCTTCACTCATGTTCCTATCTCCTTTGGTTGTAGAAAACAGATGCTCGATAGCGGGAGGTTTATCGTAGCTGGCCCCTCCCATGTGGCCGTGGAACTGTATTATTTGCGCGTGTAGTGTGCCTTGTGGGGTATCACATGCCGCACGCCTCCCTGCGGGTTCTCAACGTCCCCTTTGTAGCGGGGGATGATGTGGATATGCACGTGGAGGATGCTTTGCCCGGCGGCCGGTCCGACGTTGACGCCGATGTTGTAGCCGTCCGGCTGGAACTCTGCATCCAGCAGTTTCTTTTCCTGCTGGATGAGTCCCATGCAGGCCGCGACTTCTTCCTGCGTCAGCTCGAAGAAGCTGGCGACATGCCGGCGCGGGATGACCAGCGTGTGTCCCGGACTGGTCGGGTAGGTGTCGCGCGCGCTGAAAGCGAGTTCGTGCTGCAGCGACACGCCGCGCGGATCCTTGCAGAACAGGCAGGGATCGTTGGGATCCCGTTTTTTTTCTGGTGTGGCTTCAGTCGACAACAGCGCACCTCTTTCTGTACGTTATACTCGGACGAAGAAAATCATCGACGAGGACATCATCGTGGCATCGAACAAAGGACGGGCTTACTTTGCATTGCTTGGCTATCATTTCAACCCCGACGACATCACGCGCCTGCTGGGGATAGAACCCACCACGGTCAATGCCGCCGGCGCATACAGCAATCTGGACAAGCCCGTCATCAGTTCCTGGGAGCTGTCCACCGAGACCGCTGCCGGAGAGGTGGACGTGTTCGCCTTGACGGACGGCCTCGTCAAACAACTGGAACCGCTCAAGGAAAAGATCGTGGAAGTCTGCAAGAGCCACAATCTGTCTCCGCGTCTGGGCGTGGCGCTGACCTTGTCCATCGACAAGGGCGAAGCCAGCCCGGAAGTCGGCTTCGGCGCGCGCACGATCCGTTTTCTGGCGGATACCGGCTCCTTCATCGAGGTGGATAACAAACTGTCCGGGCGGGTCTGAGCCATTCTTTACCCCGCAACCTGACTGCTTGAAGCCGTCTGCGCCAGTTTCAGTTGTTCTTCGCAATGCCTTAAGCAGAGCGGCTGAAGCGCGTGACGGAAACATTCGATGATTACTTCGAATTCATCGGCCATCTCTTCCGCAAGCGCGGCATCGTTCGTCAATTGCGCCAGTGCATTCTGTGCTGTCGCCTTGTTCACGCGGCAGATGACGGATACATGGATGGGCAACTGCTGTTCCATGCCGACAGTCAAGGCCTTCTCATATGAATTGATCGCTTCTTTCAACCGGTCCGGGTTCGCTTCCGACTCGCCCAGATGGTGCAAGGTGACGCCGCGGTTGTTATGGGTGGCGGTCAGTTCCAGTGCGTGATCGTCCGCGTTGAGTGCGGCCAGAGCATTCTTCCAGGCGACCACGGACTTTTGCAGTTGACGGTTGCCTTTGAGCTGGATGCCGTAGGTGTACAAGGCCGCGCCGAGCTGGTGCATGGTCTGCATCCATGCTTCCGGATGCGCTTCTCGTGTCCAGACCAGCAAGGCGTTGGTATATGCATCCACCGCGAGCTTCAGCGGGTTGGTCGTCTCAAGCAAGCGGCCCAGCGCCTGATTGGCCGTGCCGAGGTTGTATTGTGTGGCAGCCCATTCCTGCGGCGTATCTTCCTGAGTGTAGCTTTCTAATGCCTGTTCGAAACACTGGACGGCCTGCTCGAACAATGCCGCGTCTCTGCGCTGCTGGCCCAGTGCGGCGAGGATGTTGCCGAGCTTGTTCAGTGTCTCCGCGCGCGGAGAGGCGGCCTGCGATGCCTCCAGCGCTTCGCGCAGGCGTTCGAAAATGCGGGTGCTGTAGCGGTGCTGCTCATAATTTCCGCGCGTGTAGCGGAAGTTGTCCGCGACGGCGACTTGCGTATCCGGCATGGCCGCTGCTGCATCTTGTTCATTCAGCAAACAGAGTCCATCCGCAATGGCGCGTTCCAGTGCCTTGTTCTCGGGGTAGAGGAGGTAGAGGGTAGAGAGCTTCATTGTGCCCGTTCGAGTATCTCGTTCAGATCGGGATCGGCGCCGACTGCGCCACCAAGATCGATTTCTTCCTCGGTGGCGTCGCGTATCGACAAGACTTCCAGCATGAAAGTGACTTCCCTGCCGCACAGCGGATTGTTGCCGTCCACGGTCAATGTCTTGTCGTCGAAGCGGGTGACGATGAAGTTCCTCGGCTCGCCTTTTTCGTTCTCCATGGTGATGGTCATGCCGATCTCGCGGTATTCCTCCGGGACGTTCTCGATGCGATCGGTAAATACCAGCGATTCATCTCGCTCGCCGTAGAGCAGTCTGGTGTCGATGGGCACATCGATGATGTCGCCGACTTTCTTGCCGTACAGCGCCTTGGTCACGTCCTCGGACATCACGTCATTCACGCCGTGCACATAGCCCAGCGGATAGTCCACGGTGACCAGGATGTCGCCGGTTTTGTTGTCGATGACCTTGTAATTCAGCTCAACAAATTTTTCGTCTTCAATGGTATCTGACATATTCAATATGATTTTTATAATCGGGTCTTAAAAAATGGTCGCACCGAAGATTCTTACCTTGTCTTTTTCATAACCAAGCACCAGCCTTCCCAGCCATTCGCCGGGTTTTGCCGTGCTTCTCTGTTTGTATAGCACGGAGACATGTTCGCCGCGACGGATGATGCCGAGGTACTCATAGTCCGGCGACAGATTCTTCGCCAGTTCGCTTCTGGCAAACTGCTTGCCCATCTCGACCTCATTGGCACCCGCGATCAACGTGCTCGAAAATTGACGTGTGAAAGCGCCGTAGTTGCCTTCATTCGAGTATTTCACCAGATCCGCCCACATGGGGTGTGCGAGCTCCAGTATCTCTTCATCTGACTTTTCAATGATATTCATCAACCAAACTCCATTCCTGCGCAAGAGACAAAAAGAGGACCAACATGGATTATGCCGGTCCTCTTTAATGTACTACCAAGTCATCGCAAATATTTTTGCGTAAGCCTGATTTTACAAAACCGGTAAATCAAGCCTGCGTTTGCTTAATGTCCTTCCGGCGGCGCCTTCTCCGCATCGCCTACCAGGTGGTAGAGCGGTGCTTTTTCCATCGTGTACTCGCCCGTCTTGGGATCACGGCGGGACACAGTCAGCACGTGCCAGTTCTGGTCATCCAGCTTCATTGCGTCGCCGCGGTAGTAGTATCCCGGCCAACGCGTTTCCTTGCGGAACAGCGTGTGGTGGAACACACTCTCGGAAGTCAGGAAACGGTGCTTCAGCTCCCATGCGCGCAGCAGTTCATGGATATCCGATGCGGCAACCTTTTCCAGATCTTCACCCAGAATCGACATCTTCTTCAGACCGATATTCAGCAGCTTGTCGTTGGTCATGTAGTTGACGCCAAAACCACCGCAGTACTCGTCCATCAGTTTCTGCAAACGATCCAGACCCTGTCTCGGATTGATGAAGTTGGGGTTGACGCTGCCGGCGACCACTTCGTTGCTGTAGACGCGATACGTTTCCAGCGGCTTGTAGATCTGCTCCCTGCGACGATTGATCTGCGCGTCGGAAACACGGATGCCTTCCGCTTTTCCGTCGTCGATATATTTACAGGCAGCCTTGGCGGCCAGACGACCTTCGGTGAAAGAGCCCGACGAGAATGCGTGCGGCGTGCCGCCCACCGCATCACCCGCACCGAACAGACCTTCGATGGTCGTCATGCGGTTGTAGCCCCAGTAATACTCCGGCGGCGACACGTCTTGCGGACCCGAGCACCATGCACCGCAACCGGTCGCATGCGAACCCATGACATAAGGCTCGGAGGTGGTCAGCTCGGGGTTCTCGTACTTGGGGTCGACGTCTGTCGCCGCCCAAAGCACTGCCTGACCAACGGTCATGCCCAGGAAGTTGTGCCAGCCGATCTCCTCGAGGTGAGGGTCCTGGAAGGCTTCCATGGTGACCATGTGGATCGGGCCGCGACCGGCGTTCACCTCGTTGATGATTGCGTGGTTACGCAGGCAGGTCGGAATGGGTCGGTGAGTCCGGTGCGAGACTTCCGGGTCCAGGTATTCCTTGCCGACCATTTGCTGCAGTGCGGGGAACCACTTGGACTCGTACTCTTCACCGTAGGCGTTCTGGGTATAGGTCTTGAGGTGCAGGAAGTAGGCGCCTACCGGACCATAACCATCCTTGAATCGAGCCAGCACGATACGGTTTTCCATTTGCGTCATCTTCGCGCCGGCTTCGATCATCAAGCCATATGCAGAACCAGACGACCATGGTGCGTACCAGACTCGGCCCGCACCTTCACCGACTGAACGCGGCTTGAAGATGTTGGAAGCGCCGCCGGCGCCACAGACAACGGTCTTGGACTTGAACACGTGGTAGTTGCCCGTGCGGACATTGAAGCCCACGGCCCCGGCAACGCGGTTTTCCTTGGATTCATCCATCAGCAGGTGGGTCAAACAGACGCGGTTGAAAACCTTGTCCGCCGACTTCTTGGCCGCTTCGGCAACGATAGGCTTGTAGGATTCGCCATGGATCATGATCTGCCAACGTCCTTCACGCAGGAACGAACCACTCTTCTCGTTGCGCATGATGGGTAGGCCCCATTCTTCAAAATTATGCACAGTGGAGTCGACGTGGCGTGCCATATCGAAAGCCAGATCTTCGCGCACCATGCCCATCAGGTCGATACGTGCATAGCGCACATGGTCTTCGGGATTGTTCTCGCCAAAACGTGTACCCATGTAGCAGTTGATCGCATACAGGCCCTGGGCGACTGCACCGGAACGCATGATGTTCGCCTTTTCGGCGATGACGATCTTCTTGTTCTGCCCCCAATATCTTGCCTCGAATGCCGCACCCGTACCGCCTAGGCCCGCGCCTGCGACCAGGATGTCGATACCGTCTTCAATAATTGTCTGGTAGCTCATCAGTATTGCACTCCCTCTTTGATTTCCAGGCCATTGGATTCCAGTGTATGCAGGCCACCTTCATCCATGCGGATATATTTCGGCTCATTGAACAATAACTCACTGTTACGCATTTCCTTGCTCGGAGCAGGTACATCTGCGAGTTTGGGTGTCGCCGAGCCCCAAGGCTTGGTCGTGATCGGCGCTAACAGCTCCATATCCTTCTTGCCGTTGCGGAACTTGATGCGCCACGCAATGGTGCCTTTTTCCTCATCCCGGATCACGCGTACCGAGTGACCAAGCGGCGCAAAGTCTGCGTAACCACGTACATCGATCGCCTGGTGCGGGCAGGCTTTCACGCAGGAATAGCATTCCCAGCACATGTTCGGTTCGATGTTGTATGCACGTCGCAGCTTCTTGTCGATGTGCATGATGTCTGATGGGCAGATGTCGACGCATTCTCCACAACCATCACAACGCGTCATATATACAAAGGTTGGCATAATTTATTCCTCTATTCTTTATAAATAATTAGTCGAGTCAGTGTCAGTAGTGTTTTGCTCTTTCAGCCTTGATGCAAAGCCCCATGTTTGGTGGGTTCTTGCCCATATACGTAGGGATGTCCGGAAACTTGCGCTGCACTTCGGGATCGGTCAGGTCATAGTCGGGCGGCAGGTTCTCGCGCCCACCATCGGCCATGATGATCCTCTTCTGGTGCGCCGCCGCCGGCTTGAAGAACATGTGCGCGAACTTGGACCAGTAGACGCCGCCGAACAGTACGGTGCTGGACAGGATGAACAGGGCGAAGGGGATACCCAATCCGCCGCCGGTGTATGACCAGATCAGTGCGAAAGTCGAGGTGGCAAGCAGCGAGACAATAAACAAATCCGCACGCTCGAACCGCAACCAGGGCAGGCCTTCCGCAGACACGTCCACGCGGATGACGATCCAGAACCAGTATCCGCCGATGGCCAGCATCAGCGCGCCGATGTGCCACAGTTGCGGCAGCAGGGTGGAGGGGGTGTCCGGCGAGAAGATCATGATCGCGGTGGTCGCCACGAACAGGATGAATCCGTACATCATCAGCAGGTGGGAGAGCCTGCGTTGCGGATTGCTGAATTCGCCTGCGGTCATCACTTCGTTCGTCAGCACGGAAACGGCCATCGCGACCTTTTCACCCCCGCTGACCGAGCGTTTTGCGCTCTTCTTCGCTTTTTTCGCATTCTCGAAGAAGTACGTCGCGCTCTTCTTGTGCAGCATGTCGAGTATCGTCCCGCCCATGACCAGCAGGACCATGAGCACGATGTAGCCCTGCATCATCGCGGGGGATATCACTTCGGTAAGTGTGGCAAAGGGGTTGCTCGTAAACATTAGTTCCTCCTCAAAAATTGCAAACGACTGACTATCCTTAAACCGGTTGGCTGTCGAGTATGGGAAAAGTACTCCCACAAAAATTCTTCACTCTACGAACCTACCGCCTACTTTCACCTTCATTGCAAACTCGCGTAATAGGCACGCAAAATCTCCAGCACTTCGGGACGGCTGAACTCCGTGGGGACTTCTTCGCCTTCCGAGAGCATCTTGCGTAACTGGGTGCCGGAGACCTGCAGACGGTCGGCATCGTCGTGCGGGCAGGTGCGCCCCGAGGCCATGCCGCCGCACTTGTAACACCAGAAGGAGATGTCGATTTTCATCGCCTGCGTTTCCAGTGCGCCCTTGGGTATTTTGTCGAAAATGTAATGCGCGTCGAACGGGCCGTAATAGCTGCCGACGCCGGCATGGTCGCGCCCGACGATCTGGTGCGAGCAGCCGTAGTTCTGGCGGAACACCGCATGCAGCAAGGCCTCGCGCGGCCCGGCATAGCGCATGTCCAGCGGATAGCCGGCCTGCACCACGGTCTTGGCGACAAAATAATTTTTGGTCAGCGCGATGATGGCGTGGGTGCGCACTTCGGCCGGGATGTCGCCCGGCTTGAGATTGCCCAGCAGCGAATGGATCAGCACGCCGTCGCATACTTCGATGGCGACCTTGGCCAGATATTCGTGCGAGCGGTGCATCGGGTTGCGCGTCTGGAAGCAGGCGACCTTGCTCCAGCCCAGCTCGTTGAACAGCTCGCGCGTCTCTTTCGGGGTCTTGAACAACGCGCCGTATTTCTGCGGGAAACCGCCTTGCGACAGCACCTTCACCGGGCCGGCGAGATTGACTTCGCCTTGCTCCATCACCATCTTCACGCCGGGATGCTTGGGGTCGGTGGTGCCGAACACGGTGGCGCATTCATGCGCCTTGTCGATGCTGTATTTTTCGGTGATGCGCATCGTGGCGAGGATGCTGCCGTCGTCCGGATCGATCAGCGCGATGTCGCTGCCGGTAGGGATGGCGTCCGCCGTAGACTGGCTGGTGGAGAGGGTGATGGGGATGGGCCAGAACAGCCCGTTGGTCATGGTCATGCCGTCGCAGACGCCTTGCCAATCGGCGTGGGTCATGAAGCCTTCGAGCGGCGTAAAGCCGCCGATGCCGAACATGATGAGGTCGCCCTTTTCGCGCGAGCTCACGGTCACTTTCGGGAACTCGTTCGCCCGTTTCAATTCTGCGATCAGATCTTCGCCTTCCAACAACAAAGGTCTGAGATTGCCCCCGCCGTGCGGGTTCACCAAAGCCATGCCTGCCTCCCTTGTATTGTAGTAATCCAGTCAACTACTTATGAATTCTCCGATGTCGCACACTAGAGCATCGCCGGCGTCTCTGCGATACCCCGGATGGGGTGATGGCTGCTCCCTCTTACGGGTTATGTGCGACCCCTCATCACGGCTATGGCGGCATTTGGCCCCGATGCCCATACTTTCGCAACCGAAAATCCGAGTAGTCTTGTAAGGCAGTTACGCCTCGATCATTACGTAAATACCACCGGCCTATGTCATCGTCCCCATTGCACGACCCGTTCGCTCCGCCTGTCGCGGATGCGAAAACCGAAATAAAGAAAACCACCTGCTACATGTGTGCGTGCCGTTGCGGTATCCGCGTGCACCTGCGCAACGGCGAGGTGCGTTACATCGACGGCAATCCCGATCATCCGCTGAACAACGGCGTGATCTGCGCCAAGGGTTCCTCCGGCATCATGAAGCAGTATTCGCCGGCGCGCTTAACTAAGCCGTTGCGCCGCAAGCCGGGCACCGAGCGCGGCGCGGGCGATTTCGAGGAGATCAGCTGGGAAGAGACCTTCTCCATCCTGACCGAACGCTTGGGCAAAATACGCGCGACCGACCCGAAGAAGTTCGCGCTGTTCACCGGTCGCGATCAGATGCAGGCGCTGACCGGCATGTTTGCGCGCCAGTTCGGCACGCCCAACTACGCGGCGCATGGCGGCTTCTGCTCGGTGAACATGGCCGCGGGCATGATCTACACCATCGGCGGCTCGTTCTGGGAATTCGGCGGGCCCGATCTGGAGCGCTCCAAGCTGTTCATCATGATCGGCACGGCGGAAGACCATCACTCCAATCCGATGAAGATCGCGCTGTCCAAGTTCAAGCGCGAAGGCGGCCGTTTCATTTCCATCAATCCGGTGCGCACCGGCTATTCCGCCATCGCCGACGAATGGGTGCCGATCCGTCCCGGCACCGACGGCGCGCTGATGCTGGCGCTGATTCACGAGATCATCGCGCTCGGCCTGTACGACCGCGACTTCCTGGTGCGCTACACCAACTCCGGCCAACTGGTGAACCTGGATGCCGAGCACGACGAGTTCGGCATGTTCGTGCGCACCGAAGTGCCTGAAGAAGAGGGCTGCTACGACCCGCAGAACAAGCTGTGGTGGGACCGCAACACCGACAAGCCGGTCATCACCCACACCGAAGGTGCCGATCCCTTCCTGCTCGGCGAATTCAAATTGCCCGACGGCGTCGCGGTCAAGCCCGCGTTCCAGTTGCTGCAAGACCGCGTCAAGGATTACACGCCCGAGTGGGCAGAAGGCATCACCGGTATTCCGGCGGATACCATCAAGCGCCTCGCGCACGAGATGGGCATCACCGCGCGCGACCAGAAGATCGAACTGCCTATCGCGTGGACAGATAGCTGGGGCAAGGAACACGACACCGTCACCGGCAACCCGGTTTCGTTCCACGCCATGCGCGGCCTAGCCGCGCACTCCAACGGCTTCCAGACCATACGCGCTCTGTCCATCCTGATGACGCTGCTGGGCACCATCGACCGTCCCGGCGGCTTCCGCCACAAAGCGCCGTTCCCGCGTCCCATCCCGCCCTGCGCGCGCACGCCGAACGATCCGCGCGCGGTGCAGCCGAACACGCCGCTGGACGGCATGCCGCTGGGCTGGCCGGCCGATCCGGACGATCTGTTCGTGAATGCGGATGGTACTCCGGTGCGCCTCGACAAGGCCTTCTCGTGGGAGTACCCGCTGTCGGTGCACGGCATGATGCACAACGCCATCACCAACGCATGGCGCGGCGATCCGTACAAGATCGACACGCTGCTGATGTTCATGGCCAACATGGCGTGGAACTCTTCGATGAACACCAGCGAAGTGCGCAAGATGCTGGTCGATAAGGAAGAAGACGGCACATACAAGATTCCGTACATCGTGGTGTGCGACGCTTTCCATTCGGAGACCACCGCGTTCGCCGACCTGATCCTGCCGGACACGACTTACCTCGAACGCCATGACGTGATGTCCATGCTCGACCGTCCGATCTCCGAGTTCGACGGCCCGGTGGATTCGGTGCGCATCCCGGTGCTGCCACCGACCGGCGAATGCAAGCCGTTCCAGGAAGTGCTGATCGAACTCGGCACGCGCCTGAAGCTGCCTGCATTCGTCACTGCGGACGGCGCGCGCAAATATAAAAACTATCCCGACTTCATCGTCAACTGGGAGACCGCACCCGGTTCCGGCATCGGCTTCCTGTCCGGCTGGCGCGGCAAGGGCGGCGAGAAGTCCATCAAGGGCGAGCCGAACCCGAACCAGTGGGAAATGTACGCCAAGAACGATTGCGTGCATCACCACAAGCTGCCGCGCTCATACCAGTTTATGCGCAACTGGAACAAGGGCTATCTGGAATGGTCGCAGCGCAACGGCATCACGCGCTATTCCGAGCCCATTCTGATCCACCTGTATTCCGAGGTGTTGCAGAAATTCCGTCTGGCAGCCCAAGGCAAGAGCATCACGCGCCAGCCGCCCAAGCATCTGGCGAAACGCATCGAGACCTATTTCGACCCGCTGCCGTTCTACTACGAGCCGCTGGAAGTGCAGACCAGCGACAAGCTGAAGTATCCGCTGTCGGCGCTGACGCAGCGCCCGATGGCGATGTACCACTCGTGGGATTCGCAGAACGCATGGCTGCGCCAGATCCACGCGCACAATTATCTGTATGTGAATTCGCAGACCGCAAAGGATGCGGGCATCGCCGACGGCGACTGGATGTGGTGCGAATCGCAATGGGGCAAGGTGCGCTGCATGGCGCGCTACAGCGAGTCGGTCGAGCCGGGCACGGTGTGGACCTGGAACGCCATCGGCAAGGCGGCCGGGGCGTGGAACTTGGAACCCAACGCCAACGAGTCGCAGCAGGGCTTTTTGCTCAACCACCTGATTTCGGAAGAGTTGCCGGCGCAACATGACGGCAAGCGCTTCTCCAACTCCGATCCGATCACTGGACAGGCGGCGTGGTACGACGTGCGCGTGCGTATCTACAAGGCGGAAGAGGGCGAGCCCGAGCAGACTTCGCCGCAGTTCGAACCCATGAAGAAATATCCCGGTATGAAAGAACATCCTAGCCTGCTGGCGTACTTCGGCGGCGGCAAGAAGAAGGGCGGTGCGAAATGACCTGCCTGCTGAATCAACACCAAACCGTCCCCCCCTTTGCAAAAGGGGGGCTAGGGGGGATTTGCGGCAGGATGGGTGACGCCACATTTTCAAATCCCCCTCAATCCCCCTTTGCTAAAGGGGGAAGTGCCGACGCGGTTTGCGTGAGTCAGAGTGAAAATCAGGAGTGCGGCAAATGACCCAACTCGCCCTAGTTATTGACCTGAACGTCTGCGTCGGTTGCAGCGCCTGCGTGACCAGTTGCAAGGAGTGGAACACTTCCGGCTCCGCCGGCCCGCTGTGCGACGAGAACCCCTACGGTCTGAACCCGACCGGCACGTTCTTCAATCGCGTGCAGACCTTCGAGATCGGACAGTATCCGCACAGCGAGACGCTGCACTTCCCTAAATCCTGTTTGCATTGCGAAGACCCGCCGTGCGTGCCGGTGTGCCCGACCGGCGCATCGTACAAGCGCAAGGAAGACGGTATCGTGCTGGTGGACTACGACAAGTGCATAGGCTGCAAATACTGCACCTGGGCCTGCCCGTATGGCGCGCGCGAGTTCGACGAGAAGGCGAAGGTGATGAAGAAATGCACCTTGTGCGTGGATCGCATCTACGACGAATCCATGGCCGAGGCCGACCGCAAGCCTTCCTGCGTGAAAGCCTGTCCGACCAGCGCGCGTTTGTTCGGCGATATCCACGATCCGGAATCGGAGGTGTCGCAGGCGATACGCGAGGACGGCGGTTATGCGCTGATGCCGGAGTGGGGCACGCATCCTGCCAACCACTACTTGCCGCGTCGCAAGACCAAGCTCAAGATCCATCAGGACGAACTCGAACGTGCGGACAATCCGCTCAAGGTCGATGGCCAGCAGCCCAAACCGGGCAAGGGCGAGTCGTCCATGGACGATGTCTCGGCGTGGTGATGAAGCAAACCATTTAAGAACGGCTCATTATGAAACCAGCTTTTTCCGTCATTTTTCTGACTACGCTCATCGGTGCGGCGCAGGGGCTGTTCCTCGCGCTGTTCACGCACCAGTCCTACGCGCTGTTCGGCCTGCTGCCGATGCAGTCCGATGCCTTCTACGGTTACGGCAGCGTTCTGGCCTTGTTGCTGCTGGTGGGCGGATTGATCGCATCCTTCTTTCACTTGGGGCGCCCGGAACGCGCCTGGCGTTCGGCCACGCAATGGCGCACCTCGTGGTTGTCGCGCGAGGTCATCGTGCTGCCGGCATTCATGGGCATCGTGTTCCTGTTCGGCGCGTCCCACCTGACCGGCTATCGGCCAGAGTTGACGACACTGCCCGGCGGCTTGATTGTTGATCTGTCTACTGTGCTCGGTGTCATCGGCACCATGCTGGCCTTCGCCTTGTTCATCTGCACCGCGATGATCTACGCCTGCCTGCGCTTCTTGCGCGAATGGCATTCGCCGCTGACTGTGATCAACTATATCCTGATGGGTGGAGCCTCCGGCTTCGTGCTGGCATCGTTCTATGCCGCTTCGGCGGCGCCCGACCAGTCTGATTTCTTCGCGGGCTGGGCGATCGTCATCACCTTGCTGGCGTTTGCCGGACGCTGGGCGTCGCTGGTGCGCAACGCGCGTCTCAAACCGAAATCGACGCTGCAGACCGCCATCGGTATCAAGCACCCGTATATCGTGCAGCGTTCCATGGGGGCGATGGGAGGCACGTTCAATACACGCGAATTTTTCCATGGCAAGAGTGCGGCCTTCATGCGCGCCATCAAGCCGGCTTTCCTGATCCTGACGTTCGTGCTGCCGCTGGCCTTGCTGGCGCTCGGCATACTGACCCCGGGCCTGCTCGCCCTTGCGTTTATAATTCAGTATCTCGGTTTGCTGGCGGAGCGCTGGTTCTTCTTCGCGCAGGCCAACCATCCGCAGAATCTCTATTACCAGACCATAGGTTGATCCCGTCACTTTGAAAACGTCCCATACCCGTAATTACTGGCTGAATCGGCTGCTGCCGTTCATGCAGTGGCAGCATCTGGTGGATCGCCAATCCACCCGTGCCGACCTGATCGCCGGCATCACCGGCGCGCTGATCGTGCTGCCGCAGGGCGTGGCATTCGCCACCATCGCCGGGATGCCGCCGGAATACGGCCTGTATGCGGCGATGATTCCCGCCATCATCGCCGCATTGTTCGGCTCTTCCTGGCACCTAGTTTCCGGCCCGACCACGGCGATTTCCATCGCGGTGTTCGCGGCGATGAGTCCGCTGGCCGATCCCGGTTCGCCCGAGTTCATCAGCATGGTGTTGACGCTGACCTTCCTGGTGGGGCTGTTTCAGTTGATCCTCGGCCTTGCGCGCATGGGTGTGCTGGTCAATTTCATTTCGCATACGGTGGTGATCGGTTTCACCGCAGGCGCGGCGGTGCTGATCGCGGCCAGTCAGGTGAAGAACTTCTTCGGCATTCCTATCGAACGTGGCGCGCCTTTCCATGTGGTGATCGAACGCTTCATCGAGCAGTTCGGCAACATCAATCCCTGGGTCACGCTGGTCGGCGGGGTGACGCTGGCTACCGGCATACTGGCCAAGCGCTATATCCCCAAGCTGCCCTACATGATCGTGGCGATGGTGGTCGGCAGCGTAGTCGCTTTTCTGCTCAATCTGGAGCTCGGCGCCGAGACTACGCTGATCAAGACCGTGGGCGCGCTGCCGGCGCAGTTGCCGCCGCTGTCGCTGCCTGACTTTTCCTACGACACCATACACAAGGTGCTGTTTCCGGCGCTGGTGGTGACTTTGCTGGCACTGACCGAGGCCGTATCCATCTCGCGTGCCATCGCGGTCAAGTCCGAACAGCGCATCGACGGAAATCAGGAATTCATCGGTCAGGGTCTGTCGAATCTGGTCGGCAGCTTTTTCTCCAGCTACGCCTCCTGCGGATCGTTCAATCGTAGCGGAGTGAACTACGCTGCCGGTGCAAAGACGCCGATGGCGACGGTGTATGCGTCGATCTTCCTGCTGCTGATCCTGTTCCTGGTCGCACCGCTGGCCTCGTATCTGCCGACGGCGGCAATGGCGGGCATCCTGTTTCTGGTCGCTTGGGGGCTGATCGACTTTCATCACATCGCCAGTATCTCGAAGACCAGCCGGGCCGAGACGGTGATCCTGTGGGTGACGTTGCTGGGCACGCTGGTCGATCTGGAGAAGGGCATCTTCTTCGGCATCCTGCTGTCGCTTTCGCTCTACCTGTATCGCGTGTCGCGTCCCAACATCGTCCCGGTGGTGCCGGCGAAAGAGGAGGGGGCCTACCACTTCGTGGGCGCGGAAGATCACCCGCAATGTCCGCAACTGAGCATGGTGCGCATGAACGGTGCGATCTTCTTCGGCGCGGTCGATCATGTGCGCAACAGTCTGATGCAGATCGACGAGGACAATCCGCAACAGAAGTCGGTGATGATCGTCGCCCGCGGCATCAGCTTCATCGATGTGGCGGGGGCCGAGATGCTGGCGCAGGAAGCGCGCCGTCGCCGCAAGATGGGCGGCGGCCTGTATTTCTACCGGTGCAAGGACGAGATCTACAAGTTCTTGCGCAAGTCGGACAAGCTGGATGACATCGGAGTGGGCGGCTTCTTCCCGGTCATGTCGAACTGGATCAAGCCTATCTATTCCACGCTAGATCCGGAGATCTGCCGCAACTGCAAGGCGCGCATCTTCTCCGAGTGTCACGACAAGTTGCCCGACGGTGAACCCCGTCTTCCCTCACATCAATCCTCTCCCGCAAGCGGGGAGAGCGAAGCGAGGGGGGCGAAGCCAGGCGAACGAGAAGGGCAATCGTTTAATTCTGGCGAACCCCGGACATAGCTTCCCTGCATCATGAATAAACGCCTCGTCCGCTTCCTGCCTTTTCTGTCTTGGTGGCCGGTACGAGGCGGAGCGGTCAAAGCCGACTTGATCGCGGGCGTCACCGTCGCGCTGGTGCTGATTCCGCAGTCGATGGCCTATGCGCAACTGGCCGGCCTGCCCGCTTACTACGGTCTGTATGCGGCCTTCCTGCCGGGCATTATCGCCGCGATGTGGGGTTCGTCGGCGCAGCTTGCCACCGGCCCGGTCGCCGTCGTTTCGTTGCTGACCGCATCCGCTCTGGCTCCGTTGGCGGCCACCGGCTCGGAGCAGTTCGTCGCATTGGCGATCCTGCTGGCGCTGCTGGTCGGGCTGATCCAACTTGCGCTGGGGGTGTTCAAACTCGGCGTGGTGGTGAATTTCCTGTCGCACCCGGTGATCGTCGGTTTCACCAATGCCGCGGCCATCATCATTGGCCTTTCCCAGCTCAACAAACTGTTCGGCGTGTCGATGGGGCGCAGCGAGCATTTCATCAACGACATCTGGGGCGTGCTGTTGCAGATCGGCGAAACGCACATGCCTACCCTGGTTATGGGCGCTTCCGCGTTCGCGATCATGTGGGGGCTGAAAAAATATGCCCCCAAACTGCCCGGGGTGCTGATCGCCGTAGTGGTCACCACCATCGCCAGTTTCGCGATTGGCTTCGAGCACAACGGCAAGGGCCAGGTCGAGGAGATCGTCGATGTCGAGGTGAAGAGCCTCGCGAATAATTTTTCTCTGGTCGAGATCAAGCTCGGGGAGTTGAACGGCACGCTAACCGCCAAATCCGCAGAACTCAAGCAACTCCAGAAAGCGCATGACGGAAGCCGCCAGCATCAGGCCGCCCTCAAGTATGAAATCGAGTTGCTCAGGCTCGAACTCCAGAATCTGGAGGAGGAAAACCGCAAGACCGCGCGTTCGTTGCGCAAGTTCATCTTCGAACAGGTTCCTGCAAACGGCGCGCAGCCTGCCCGGCTGTATCTCGCCGGACAACTGCCGCAGGGCGAGCAATCGGACGGCTATCGCTGGCGCATCAAGAAGGTCGCGAAGGGGGAGTTGAAACTGGTCGGCGGCGGCGAAGTGGTGGGCGGCATCCCGTCCGGCCTGCCAGCCATCCAGTTGCCCAGAATGAACTGGGAGACCGCGATGTCGCTGCTGTCCAGCGCGCTGGTGATCTCGCTGGTCGGCTTCATGGAGGCGGTATCGATCGCCAAGGCGATGGCGGCCAAGACCAAGCAGCGCATCGACCCCAATCAGGAACTGCTGGGGCAAGGCATCTCCAATATCGTCGGCAGCCTGAGCCAATCGTTCCCGGTCAGCGGATCGTTCTCGCGCTCGGCGGTCAATCTGAACGCGGGCGCAAAAACGGGATTGTCCAATGTGTTCGCCGGCCTGATCGTGCTGGTCACCTTGCTGTTCCTCACGCCGCTGCTTTACCACCTACCGCAGGCGGTGCTGGCGGCGGTCATCATGATGGCGGTGATCGGACTGGTGAACTTCAATGCGATCTCGCATGCTTGGCACACCCACAAACACGACGGTATCGCTGCCGTCGTGACCTTCGTCGCCACGCTGGCGTTCGCGCCGCATCTGGACAACGGCATCATGGTTGGGGCGGGGCTGGCGATCATCCTCTATCTGTACCGTACGATGAAACCGCGCGTGGCGATCCTCGGTCGTCATCCCGACGGCACGCTGCGCGACGTGAAGGTGCATAACCTTCCCGTGAGCGAGAACATCATCGCGATGCGCTACGACGGCTCGCTGTACTTCGCCAATGTGCCGTATTTCGAAGACACCGTCCTCGAAGCGGTGGCCAACAACCCGCAAGCCAAGCATCTGCTGATCGTGTCGGACGGCATCAACCAGCTCGATGCGTCCGGCGACGAGGTCATCCATCATCTGGTGGAAAGGCTGCGCTCGAACGGCATCCGCGTGACATTCAGCGGTCTGAAGAAGCAGGTGCTGGACGTGATGCGGCATTCCGGCTTGTTGACATACATCGGCGAGGAGAATCTGTTTGCCGATGAGGAGAGGGCGCTGGAGGCGATCTATGCCGAAGTGCTCAAAGTCAGGCCGGATGCGAAACGCCGCCTGATGAAACAGCGCATAGGCGGCGACGACGGGGTCAAGACCTGGCTGTAGGAACATCGAAATCTGACCGGGCGTCGGGGCGCGCATTCATTTCTGGATTACATCGACCATACCTGCCTGTGGTCGCCGCTTGCGCCGCAGCGGGGTTATGTCATGAACTGTTTTTGCCGATGCTGCTAATCAGCATATAAGCATATTCTGAAAAGTAGCCCCAAGGAGTTAGTCCCTTTACCCGTTGTGGGGATGGACGCTGTTGAGTGAAATCGCGGACGATGCCAGCCTATTAATTTTCTGAATCCAGAAGGTGAGTTTGATGGAAGTCGGCATTGATCTGGAGCGGCGCAAGGCCCTAAAAACCGGTGGCGGACTCGGATTGCTCGGGCTGCTTGCCGCTGTTGGTCTGATTCAGCCGGGTAGCGCATTGGCCGAATGGCAGAAGAGCGCTTTCGATGCCAAGACCATGGACGAAGCCTTGACTGCATTGGGCGTCGTCGTTCCCGAAAGCAGCGCGGCTATTCAACTTACTGCGCCCGATGTCGCCGAGAACGGTGCGGTGGTTCCGGTCACCGTGGAAAGTTCGCTGGCGCGCACGGAGCAGATTTCAATTCTGGTGGACAAGAATCCGACGATGCTGGTCTCCAGTTTCGTTATTCCAGAAGGCACCGAGGGCTATCTCAACACCAAGATCAAGATGGCGCAGACCGCAACGGTCATCGCGTTGGTCAAGGCCGACGGCAAGTTCTACCGCGTTTCGCGCGAAGTCAAAGTCACTGCGGGAGGATGCTGATGTCCAGTCCGACAAAAATGCGCGCCTCCGTCACGAATGGCGTGACCGAAGTCCGCGCGCTGATGCAGCACGAGATGGAGAACGGGCGACGCAAGGATGAGGCGGGCAAGCTGGTTCCGGCCTGGCATATCACCGAGTTCAAGGTATTGCATGAAGGGCGTGTCGTGCTGGAAGGGCAGTTCGGCACTTCCGTATCCAAGAATCCCTATCTGGGTTTTCGCTTCAAGGGCGGCAAGGCCGGAGACAGGATCACGCTTTCCTGGGTGGATAACCGCGGCGACAAGCGCGCGGACGAAGCGACGATAAGCTGATCGAGAAATAAAGCCTGTCCATTTACTCGTGGGCAGGTCGTTGTGTGATTCAAATTAAAAAATAATATTTCAAGGGAAGAGTAAAGATGGTCGAAGAAAGTCAGAAGGAAAAGCCGGCATCGCCCAAGACGGGGATATGGCAGAAACTGAGAAGGCCCACGCAATATTCATTGATTACCCTGCTGGCGGCCGGCGTGCTGTTGGGCGTTTCCGCCTGGGGCGGCCTCAACATGGCGATGGAGTGGACCAACCGTTCCGAGTTCTGTACTTCCTGCCACGAAATGACCATTCCCTACAAGGAACTCCAGCAGACGGTCCACTACAAGAACCGCAGCGGCACGACCGTGAACTGTTCCGATTGCCACGTGGCCAGCAGCAAGACTCCGTCCGATTATGTGTACAAGTCGCTGCAAAAACTTTTTGCCGCCCGCGACATCGTCGGCCATGTCAGCGGCATCGTGGATACGCCGGAGAAATTCGAGGCGCACCGGCTGGAGATGGCGAAACGCGTTTGGGAGCGGATGAAGAGCCGCGATTCCAAGGAGTGCCGCAACTGCCACAACTTCGCCACCATGGACCCGGACAAGCAAAAGGCGCGCTCCCAGATCAAGCATGAGGAGGCACAGGAAGATAACCTGACCTGCATCGATTGCCACAAGGGCATTGCCCACAAGCCGGTGCACCACCTCCTAGATGAGGAAACAGACACGGCAGCGAATTGATATTGAATGGCGGAGTCGGCGATCAAGCTGCTCCGCCAATTTTTTGGGTAACGTAATCGGGAGCTGATAAATGAAAAAAATCGTTATTGCATTGTTGGGCGCAGTTATCGCCGGTCCGGCCTTCGCGGCCCCTGACTGGAGCAAGGTGCCGACCGCCAAGGTCCCGGTGTTCTATCCCGGCCAGTCCGGGCTTGAGTGGGTGCTGACCAAGAAGAACCACTCGTCTTCCAATCAGATTCTGGACAAGAAACGGGCATGTACAAAATGTCACGATACGGACGCGGAACAGATCGGCGGCATGATCGTATCCGGCAAGCCGGTGGGCAATATGAGCCAGCCGCTGGATGCCGCCGTGCCCAAGGGCAAGGTTGGCTCTATCCCGGTATCCGTGCAGGCCGCACATGACGGCAACAAGATCTATCTGCGCTTCGAGTGGGATACGCCCGTAAGCGGCGGCGGCAAGAAGATGGACTCGAAGAACGACATGAAGCTGACGGTCATGTTCGATGAAAACAAGGTCGAGTTCGCCGACCGCGCCGGTTGCTGGGCCACCTGTCACGAAGACTTGCGCGGCATGCCGGGCGCCAGCGATGCCGCCAAGGGCCATGCCAAGTCCAAGGAGCTGGGTTGGGGCGACGGCGTCACCAAGTACCTCAAGGAATCGCGCACCGAGTTGACGATGACCGGCAATGCGCGCGGGGGCTGGGACAAGCTCAAGTCCGATGCCGAGATCGATGCGGCGCTCAAGGCCGGCAAGTTCATGGATCTGATCCAGTTCAATAGCGGCAAGGGCGAGAAAGCGGTCGACGGCTACGTTCTCGATTCCCGTCGCATGGGTGGCGGCAAGAGCTTGGTCAAGGCCGAAGGCAAGAAGAGCGGCAAGCACTGGACCGTGGTGTTCGAGCGCACGCTGGCAGCAGGTGGCAAGGGCGATCACGCGATCGCGGCGGGCAAGCTCTATAACATCGGCTTCGCTATCCACGACGACAGCGCCGACGGACGTTTCCATCATGTGTCGTTGGGTTACACGCTGGGGCTGGACAACGACAAGGCAGATTTCAAGGCAGTAAAGCAATAAAGCGGCACGGCAGTACAGGCAGTGGTAGCAGATATACCCGTTTCGGGATGCGTTATTCACACAGAGAGGAGTAAAAAATGAGAAGAAAATGGAGTGGAATGGCCTTGGCACTCGGTGCGCTGGTCATGTCGGCTGTGGCACATGCAGCACCGCCCAGCGCGGAGATGCTGTCCAATGCCTGCGGCGGGTGTCACGGCACCAATGGTGCCAGTGCCGGCCCCAGCATGCCTAGCCTGGCCGGACAGAACAAGGATTTCTTCATCGACGCGATGAAAAAGTTCAAGAGCGGCGAACGTCCCGGTACGGTGATGAGCCGTTTGGCCAAGGGCTACTCCGACGAGCAAGTCGTCGCGATGGCCGAATTCTTCGCCCAGCAGAAGCCGGCACCTGCAGCACAGAAGGCCGCGGTTGATCGCGCGAAGGTTGCCAAGGGCAAGTCGGTCTACAACAGCGCCTGCAAGCGCTGCCACCTGGAGAACGGCAAGGACTTCGAAGAGGATACCCCCGTCGTCGCCGGTCAGTGGCTGAAGTATCTGCAGATACAGATGGCAGAGTTCCAGAGCGGCGCTCGCAAGATGTCGGAGAAGAAGACGGAGAAAGTGAAGTCGTTGACTGCCGACGATTGGGATGCGGTGGCTCATTTCTATGCCAGCCAGAAATAATCAGGAGAGAGACAACATGACAATGGAACGCAGAAATTTCCTTAAGCTCCTCGGCGCAGGCGCGGCAGCGACCGCATCCGTCGGCCTAGCCGGTTATGCAAACGCCGCAACGTCGGCGGGTGGCAAACATAAAGTAGTGGTGATCGGCGGCGGCTACGGCGGCACCATCGCCGCCCGCTACATCCGCATGATGGATGCCAGCATCGAAGTGACCCTGATCGAGCGCAACGACCATTACGTGTCCTGCCCGTTCAGCAACCTGTATCTCGGCGGCATCCTGCCCGACCTGAAGTCGCTGACCATCAAGTACGACAAACTGGCCAAAAATCACGGCATCAAGGTGGTTCAGGCCGAAGTCACCGGCATCGATGCCGAGAACCACAGCGTGACAACCAGCAAAGGCGTATTCCAATACGACCGTCTGGTGGTTTCTCCGGGTGTCGAATTCCGCACCGACGAGATCAAGGGCTACGATCAGGAAGTCATGCCTCATGCTTGGAAGGCCGGCCCGCAGACCGTGCTGTTGCGCAAGCAGCTCGAAGCCATGAAGCCGGGCGGCACCGTCGTGCTGTCCATCCCGCTGGCGCCGTTCCGCTGCCCGCCCGGACCGTACGAGCGCACCAGCATGATCGCCATGTATCTCAAGCAGCACAAGCCGGGCTCGAAGATCATTGTGCTGGATGCCAATCCGGACATCGTCTCGAAAAAGGGCTTGTTCCTGAAGGGCTGGAAGAAGCACTACGAGGGCATCATCGATTACCGTCCGGCCAAGAAGGTCACCGAAGTGGACAACAAGAACATGTCCGTGCTGATCGAGGGCATCGACGAGATCAAGGGCGATGTCATCAACATCATCCCGCCGCAGAAGGCAGGCCATATCGCCCATGTGGCCGGTCTGGTCGGACCCGACGGCAAGTGGTGTCCGGTCAATCCCACGACATTCGAGTCCACGCTGCACAAGGACATCCACGTCATCGGCGATTCGTCGATTGCCGGCGCGATGCCCAAGTCCGGTTACTCGGCCAATTCGGAGGCCAAGGTCTGCGCCGCCAATATCGTGGCATTGATGAACGGCAGGGAAACCACCGAGATGTCCGGCGTCAACACTTGCTACAGCTTCCTGTCTGAAAAGGAAGCGGTCAGCGTGACCGGCGTCTACCAGGTGAACAAGGAGAAGAATGTCATCGAAGCGGTTCCGGGTTCGGTCGGCGTGTCTCCAGACTTGTCCGAGCTGGAAGCGGTGTATGCCCAGAGCTGGGTCAAGAACATCCTTAACGAGATGTCCTCCTGAGTCAGTCGGGCTTTGATCGAAAAACAAACCCAGCCTCGGCCGGGTTTGTTTTTTGTATAGTGTTCGCCCTCGGGGAGGGGAAATAACCCTGTTTTGCAAGATAACCCATATGGGTTATCGTCGGCACCCGTCGTGGGTATGGACGCTTAAGCGCTGCCCATTCCTATAATGCGCATCGCATTTGTGATGACGCTGTTTTAGCGGTAACTTTAATAACTAGTTGGAGTAAAGATAAATGAATTTCGATAAAGAGTTTGATGCCAGCGGTATGTCCTGCCCCCTGCCGATCGTGAAGACCAAGAAGGCGCTGGCCGACATGCAGCCCGGGCAGGTGCTCAAAGTGATCGCTACCGACTGCGGCTCGGTCAAGGATATGCAGGCTTTCGCCGATCAGACCGGCAATAC
Organism: Gallionella sp.; assembly: GCA_023229845.1. Taxonomy (GTDB): domain Bacteria; phylum Pseudomonadota; class Gammaproteobacteria; order Burkholderiales; family Gallionellaceae; genus Gallionella. Next base: position 159,469 of record JALNYK010000001.1, on the reverse strand, counting down.
CTTGCTGTCGACCACCGAAGAAGGCGGCAAGTACATTTTCTTCATGAAGAAAAAATAAATTCTTTCGCATTCAGGTAAAGGGGAAAACATGACCACCAAAAAAATGGCGATCATCGCCACCAAGGGCACGCTGGACATGGCGTATCCGCCGTTCATCCTGGCCTCGACCGCCGCGGCGCTGGGCTATGACGTGCAGATATTCTTCACGTTCTACGGCCTGCAGCTGCTGCGCAAGGATCTGTCCGACGTGAAGATCAGTCCGCTGGCCAATCCGGCGATGCCGATGCCGGTGCCGATGCCGGTGATGGTGCAAATGCTGCCCGGCATGGAATCCATGGCGACGATGATGATGAAGCAGAAGCTGGCCAAGCATGGCGTCGCCTCGCTGGAAGAACTGCGCGACCTGTGCCTGGAAGCCGACGTGAAGTTCATCGCTTGCCAGATGACCGTCGATCTGTTCGAATTCGACAAGAGCGAATTCATCGACAACGTCGAATACGGCGGCGCGTCGATGTTTTTCGGCTTTGCCGGAGAGACCGACATTTGCCTGTTCGTGTAATACCGTAATTTCTGAAAATTGGAGTAGTCGCAATGTAGTCTGCAGTCCCATCAACCAATCAGGGAGTCAATAAATGAAAATTAAGAAGATCGTTGTTTCGTTGTTTGCCGCCGGCATGATGGCATCGCCGCTGGTTCATGCTACCAATGGCATGTTGATGGAAGGTTACGGCCCCATCGCTACCGGCATGGGCGGGGCCTCGATGGCGTTCGACAATGGCACGGCAGCGATGGCAAACAACCCGGCGACCCTGGGATTGATGGCTGACGGCGAGAGTCGGCTGGATGTGGCCTTGGGCGGCTTGCATCCGAGCGTGACTTCCAAGATGACGGGGATGCCTAACGCCGAATCCGGCGGTACGGCGTATTACATGCCTGCCGGCGGCTGGGTCAAGAAAGATGGCGCGTTGTCCTATGGCGTGGGCGTATTCGCCCAAGGCGGCATGGGTACGGAATATACCGCAACAGACTGGGTGAGCGCCGGTGCCGGCCCCTCCCGTTCCGAAGTGGGCGTGGGCAACCTGATCGTTCCCGTTTCGTACAACGTGACGCCCGATTTCAATATCGGCGGCTCTCTGGATCTGGTCTGGGGCGGCATGGATCTGCAAATGGCCATGGGGCAACCCCAGATGCTGGGTCTTTTTGCCGCAGGTAATCTGACTGCGACAGGCGCCGGCGCCGCAGCCCTGCCGGGATTTTTCGGCAGTGCATTGAACGTCGGCTATTTCAATTTCACCGACGGCAGCGATTTTACCGGCAAGGCGAATTCCACCGGGTTCGCCGGCAAGCTGGGCATGACCTACAAGGTGAATGGCCAGTTGACGATCGGCGCGACCTACCATTCCAAGACCAGTCTGGGCGACATGGCTGCGGACGGCGCGCAGGTGAGCTTCATCGACAACGGCGGAACGATGGGTGGCCCGGCCGGTGCCGTTTACACGCTTAACGGCAAGGTAACTATCGTCGATTTCCAGTTTCCCGAGGTCTATGGTCTGGGCATGGCTGTCCAGGCGAGCGACGATCTGATGGTGGCGGTCGATTACAAGCGTATCGGCTGGGCCAATGTCATGAAGAACTTCCATATGACGTTCAGCAGCACGGATATGGGCGGTATCAATATGGACATGAAGATGCCGCAGAACTGGGTCGATCAGGACGTGTTCAACATTGGTTTTGCCTACAAGACTACCCCTCAGCTGACTCTGCGTGCCGGTGCGAATCTGGCCAACAACCCGGTTCCGGATAGCACCGTGAACCCGCTCTTCCCGGCCATCATCAAGGACCACTACACGCTCGGCGCTGGTTACGCCATGGATAAAGTGTCCGAGGTGAATGCATCCCTGTCATATGTGCCGAAGGTGACGGTGACTGCACCTGCAGCAGCCGGCGGCTATTCCATCGATCACAGCCAGCTCAACTGGCAGTTGATGTATACCCATCGTTTCTAAAAACCAACCAGCATTTGCTAGCCCATAGTCCGCGAGATTCGTGGACTATGGGTGAGCTACACGGTTTGTAACAGTAAAGAGGAGATATCCGATGAGCATGGAAATTGATCTGGGGCGTCGCAAGGCGCTCAAGTTGAGCGGAGGCGCCGGTTTGCTGGCGTTGTTCGGCTCGCTTGGTTTATTGCACTCGGGCGTAGCGTTGGCCGAGTGGAACAAGGCCGCCTTCTCGGCCAAGAGCATGGATGAGGCATTGAATGCGCTGGGGGTGATCGTTCCCGAAAACAACGCGGCCTCCATTCAGTTGACGGTGCCCGAAATCGCGGAGAACGGCTCCGTGGTGCCGGTTACCGTAAGCAGCACATTGCCCAATGTCGAGCAAATATCCATCTTGGTAGACAAAAACCCCAACGTTCTGGCGGCCAACTTCACGATTCCTTCGGGAACCGAAGGCTTGGTCACAACCCGCGTCAAAATGGGTAAGACCGCCAATGTCGTGGCGCTGGTCAAGGCGGATGGCAAGTTCTATCGCGTCGCCAAGGAAGTCAAAGTGACCGCAGGCGGCTGTGGCGGTTAACGCCTGCCGGATAATTTCACTCGATCAAGGATAAAAATCATGGGCAATCCAATGAAGATCCGCGCCGCTGTCAAAGACGGCGTAACCGAAGTCAAAGTACTGATGCAACACGAAATGGAGACCGGACTGCGCAAGGAAGCAGACGGCACGCTCGTGCCGGCATGGTTCATCACCGAAGTCAAAGCGCAGCATCAGGGGCGCACCGTACTGGAAGCCCAGTTCGGTCAGTCCATCTCGAAGAACCCTTACCTGCTGTTTCATTTCAAGGGCGGGGCCGCGGGCGAGAAGGTCACGGTCAGCTGGATGGACAACAAAGGCGACACTCGTAGCGATGAGGTGACGATCGCTGCATAACGTTCGATATATCTAAACTGGCTGCCGATTTCGGTAGCCAGTTTTTCCTTGGGGAGGTAAAGATGAACAACGTAAACAAGGCAATCCTGATGCTCGCGCTGGCGGCAAGCTGTGCGGCGCAAGCGGCAGAAAGTGAAACGACGGATTCGGATCGTATCGCGGCATATCGCGAAATGATCAGCGACGGCAATCCGGCCGAATTCGACGAGATGCGCGGCGAGGAGCTGTGGAAGAAGGCAGCAGGTCCCAATCAGGCCAACCTGGAAAAATGCGACTTGGGCAAGGGGCCCGGCGTGGTGAAAGGCGCTTATGCCGAATTGCCACGCTACTTCAAGGACACCGGCAAGGTGCAGGACTTGGAGTCGCGCCTGCTGACCTGCATGACTACCTTGCAGGGCCTGAAGGAAGACGAGATCGCCGCCAAGCCTTTCGCCAGCGACAAGAAGGCCTCCGACATCTCGTCGCTGGCCACTTATGTGGTGGGCCAGTCCAAGGGCGTCAAGATGGCCGTTTCGGTCAAGCATCCCAAGGAAAAAGAGGCATACGAGATCGGCAAGCGCATCTTCAACTATCGCGCCGGCCCTTACGACTTCGCCTGCTCCACCTGCCATGCGACCAGCGGTGTACGTATCCGCATGCAGGATCTGCCCAACCTGAGCAGCAACAAGAAGGATGCGCAATCGGCCTATACCACTTGGCCCGCCTATCGCGTCTCTCAGGGGCTGACCCGCTCCTTCCAGTGGCGTCTGAACGACTGCTTCCGCCAACAGCGTTTCCCCGAGCCGAAGTTCGCCTCGGAAGCAACGGTGGCGTTGACCGCGTTTCTTGCGGTCAGCGCGAACGGCGCCAAGTATGACGGTCCAGGCCTGAAACGCTAAAAGGGGAGATGAACATGAATGCAAAGCAAATCATTGGAATGGTCGTGGCCGCGTCTTTTGCTGCCGCAATCCTGCCCGCACAGGCCGCATCGCTGGATGCGAAAACCGCCGAAATCATCAAGCGGGATTTTCGCGACAAGGGCATCGCCAAAGCCACCCGTGTGAACCAGGACGAGTTGCAGGCGGCATGCAGCAAGTACGTGGACAACGTGCCCGCGAAGCTGAAGCACAAGCTGGAAGCCGGGCAGGAAAAGGCCGTCAAATGGCCGGCCGACGGCAAGTACATGGGCGACTGGAAGGCCGGCGAGAAGCTGGCCCAGAGCGGCCGCGGCATGACCTGGAGCGACAAACCTGAAGACCCTGCCGGCGGCAATTGCTACAACTGCCATCAGTTGTCGGCCAAGGAGATTGCCTTCGGCACCATCGGCCCCAGCCTGCTGCATTTCGGCAAGACTCGCGGCAATACCGAAGAGATGCAGCGCTATGCCTACGGCCGCATCTACAACGCCAAGGCCTACAACGCCTGCGCCAACATGCCGCGCTTCGGCCACATGGGCATCCTGACCGAGGCGCAGATCAAGGACCTGGTCGCCTTGCTGCTCGATCCGGAATCGCCGGTCAACAAGTAACGTCACACAGCCGGCCTTCGCATACGCGGGGGCCGGCACATCAAGCCCGATCACGCAGCGAAAGAAATTCCATGGACATGAACCGTCGCGAGTTTTTGCAATTACTCGCCATCGCCTCGGCGGGAGGTTTCCTGCTGAACAGCAACCGGAGCTACGCAGCCAGCGATGCCTCGCGCATGTACGACTTGCGCCGTTACGGCAACGTCAGCCTGCTGCATATCACCGACAGCCACGCGCAACTGAACCCGATGTATTTCCGCGAGCCGGAGATCAACCTCGGCGTAGGCAGCATGAGCGGGCAGCCGCCGCATCTGGTCGGCAACGCGCTGCTCAAGCGTTTCGGCGTCAAGCAGGGTTCGCCCGAGGCGCATGCCTACACCTGCCTCGACTACGTCGAAGCGGCGCGCACCTACGGCAAGGTCGGCGGCTTCGCGCATCTCGCCACGCTGGTCAAACAGATACGCGCGTCGCGCCCCGGCGCGCTGCTGCTGGACGGCGGCGACACCTGGCAGGGCAGCGGCCAGGCGCTATGGACCAAGGGGCAGGACATGATAGACGCCTGTCTCGAACTGGGCGTGGACGTGATGACCATGCACTTCGAGTGCATGTACGGCGCGCAGCGCATCAAGGAAGCCGAGGAAGGCGCGCTGAGCGGCAAGATGGACGTGGTCGCGCAGAACGTGAAGACCAACGACTTCGGCGACCCGGTGTTCAAGCCTTACGTCATCAAGGAAATGAACGGCGTCCCGGTCGCGATCATCGGCCAGGCCTTCCCGTACAGCGTCATCGCCAACCCGCGCTACTTCGTGCCGGACTGGTCGTACGGCATTCAGGAAGAGAATCTCCAGCTCACGATAGACGAGGCGCGCAAGAAGGGCGCGCAGGTTGTCGTGCTGCTGTCGCATAACGGCATGGACGTCGACCTCAAGCTGGCCTCGCGCGTCAGCGGTCTGGACGCCATCCTCGGCGGACACACCCACGACGGCATCCCCGCGCCCATCCCGGTGAAGAATGCCGGCGGCACCACGCTGGTGACCAATGCGGGATCGAACGGCAAGTTCCTCGGCGTGCTGGATTTCGAAGTGAAGGGCGGCAAGGTCGCGGGCTTCCGCTACAAACTGCTGCCGGTGTTCGCCAACCTGCTGGAGGCCGACCCCGGCATGACCGCGCTGATACAGAGACACCGCGTGCCTTATGCAAGCAAGCTTGACGAGAGGCTGGCGACCACCGACGGCCTGCTGTATCGCCGCGGCAACTTCAACGGTAGCTTCGACCAGGTGATACTCGATGCGCTGATGAAGGAGAAGGACGCGCCCATCGCCTTCTCGCCGGGCTTCCGCTGGGGCACCTCGCTGCTGCCGGGTTCGGACATCACCATGGAAGACGTGCTCAACCAGACCGCGATCACCTATCCGTACACCACGGTCACCGAGATGACCGGCGCGCAAATCAAGAACGTGCTGGAAGACGTGGGCGACAACCTGTTCAACCCCGACCCCTACTATCAGCAGGGCGGCGACATGGTGCGCGTGGGCGGGCTGGAGTACACCTGCGAACCGAATGCCGGTATGGGCAAGCGCATTCAGGACATGCGCTTAAATGGCGAGCTGCTGGATGCCGCCAAAATCTACAAGGTGGCCGGCTGGGCACCGGTGACGGAAGCCGCGCGCGACAAGGGCGGCGAACCGATCTGGGACTTGGTCGCGAGACATTTGCGCAACGAAAAAGTGGTCAGGGCGAGTGTGCCCAATGTGCCGAAGCTGAAGGGTATGACTGGCAATCCGGGAATAGTTTAAACACCGTCACCTCAAACCGTTCGTGGTGTACCCGCAAGGGGCAGGCCGTGGCTGTAAGAGGCTAAAGCCCCAACAGCACACGCTCAGTAGGCCGCAGGCCGTATCGAACCATCCGGCGCGATTGCGCCGGGCCTTGTGGTGAGGTGATCAGGTAGTGAGAATTGAATAACTGTCCCGTCATTCCGGCGAAGGCCGGAATCCAGTGCAGTTATCAATAGGCATTTAATTTTGTCCTGCGTTGCAGGAACTGTTTATCTGGCTGGATTCCGGCCTTCGCCGGAATGACATACTTATTGGAAAGGAATCGAAATGAAAAAACTCCACGCTCTCCTCGCCATCCTGGTGCTGGCCGTCACACAACTCGCCAGCGCCGCCGAGAAGCCCCAAGGTATCAGCTACACCAACGTCAAACTCCAGATCGCCCGCATCCAGGTGCAGGACGGCATCAGCTTCGACGATGCGGTCGAATCGCTCAAGTTGCGCGCCAACCAGCACAACCTCAAGTTCGTCGGCGGCAACCCGATCTACAAGGAGATCGAGGCGCTGACCGGCAAGCCCACCAAGCGCATGGAGATATTCAACTTCTGCGACGGCCTCACGGCCAACAAGATGCTGACCGCCGATCCGATGATGATCGCCTTCATGCCCTGCCGCATCGCGATCCTCGAAGACAAGGACGGCAAGCGCTGGGTCATCTCGATGATGATGGACCTCAAGCTGATCAAGGCGCTGCCCGCCGACACCCGCCAAAGCGCCGAGCGCGTGATGGCGGCGATGAAAGACATGATGGTCGCGGCGAGCAAGGGTGATCTCTGAGTGGTGCCCTTAAGCAGTCCTTTGTATTTCCCAAAGCCGGACGAGCGGGAACCAAATGTAGGTCGGGCTATGCCCGACATGGTGGGCATAGCCCACCCTACATTTATTGATTTTGAACATAATTATTTGAAGAGCAGATTAGCCCTGCGGATTCCATAAGACTTCATTGAATGCTTTTATGCCTGCGTGCTACGATGCCTCCATGAAAAAGCAGCTTGCCAACCCATCTGTGAATAAAGCCGAGCGCGAGAAGATGCGCTCGCGGCTTGCTCTTGCTGCCGGTAGTCACGTCGCATCGGGCAAGGAAGCGCGCCGTGCCGCTTTTGGAAAAGCCGTCAGCCAGATGTCGGCAGCAGAGGCGGTTTCGCGTGCGAAGCTGATCTCCGAAGTCGATCCCGCCGCATTTCGTATTGTCCGCATGCCGGGCTAGACTGTGGTCGCCGGGTACGACTGGTTTCAGCCTAGCGACCTTCCCGGGTTCTTTCACGCGCTTCGACAAGCGCCTCAACCGGCCATTCTGGTCGGCGGTCAGGCCTTAACGTTCTGGGTCGATTACTTCAATGTTCCTGTGCCGAAGATCGACGCTCCCTATCTCACACAGGACGCCGATGTTCTGGCCTCGAAGCACGATGCCAAAGTCGTTGCGACCGAGCTGGGCGGCACGCTCAGCATTCCGGATGCAAACGACCATACGCCCAATACCGCTATCGTTACTTATCGCACCCAGGATGGTCGGACGCTGTTCGTCGATTTTATGGGGCGCCTGGTCGGATTGAGCAACAGGGAAATCCGGGAATCCGCAGTCGAATTCGAACACCCGGCGTATGGATTGATTCGCATACTGCACCCCACTCTCGTACTCAAGAGCCGCATCGCCAATCTGCACGAACTGAAATACAAGCGGGATAGCAACGGTGTCGAACAGGCACGCTTGGCGGTGTTGGTGGCCAAGGCATTTTTCGAGAACTATGTTGCACAGGGATTTGCGGGCTCGGAGCCGGATCGCTACCTGATTGACCGGGTGCAATGGTTGAAGAAACTGGCGCTTTCCGACGCGGGACTTTTTGTATTCGCACGCTGGGGAATCGATGTCATCGATGCGGCTCCTGTCGCGCTGATAAAGATGCCCGAATTCCATACTAAAAATTGGCCGCAGATCGTCAGGTGGATACGGACCAAACAGAATTGTAGGGCGCAATAAGCGTAGCGCATTGCGCCGTATGTGTTATCGGGGAGGTTCCATCCGGCGCAATGCGCTACGCTTATTGACGCCCTACGGTGTGCGCCTTACGCGGGTTGCGTTCGTTTTGGCTCAAATGTCAGGACAAAACCAGAATATTGCGCGGGCATCGTCGCCTTCTTTTTCGGCATAGCCATCACCTAAAATGCATTCATCGTCGCATCCCACGCGAGCTGCCTATCGCACCGCCACCAGAAGAGCCTGAGCTTGCCACGCGATCAAGTCGAAGCTCAATTTGGGTGAGCGGCCTTTTACCACCATAGAACAACTTACGCAGAAAGGGGATGGCCTCGGCTTTAAGAGCAAAACATTCAGCGGGGAAATCTGCTTTGTTCTTGATGACAAGATCATTCTTGATCAGCTCATAGTGAGCCATGTAGGTCTGATGTGGCAGAAGTTCATTTGCCATCCTTTGGAGTGCCACACCATCTGCGCAGAACAATTCGAGAAAGGCTTTTTCTTGGGGGGAAAGCATAGATACAACTTTTGTGATTCGACATTTGGTGAGCTGGTAGTTGTCGTAAAGGGATCGTAGCGCCTGATACCTTCTAACAAGCCAAGCTGAAACTGATTTGAATGCTTTGGCACTCAGTGACAGCATCCAAGTGAGTACAAAAAGTATGAGAAGAGCGCTGGCATAACAGAATATAACCAAGCCTATGGCAATAGAGTATGGCGGCAACTCGACATTGCGAAATTCGTAGGTGACCATCTCGGTATAGCCTGTGATCGTAGCGATGAAAAACAAAATAGAAGCCAGCACTACAGCCGAGGCTACACGCCTTGATTCGAGGAAGTTCGCGATGAGCAATAAGGGTTCAGTAATATTATTCCCCATGGATGTTGTGGTTTGCCTAACGTAAAGTCGCCGGCAAAACTGCCGGACATGCTGGAACGGACTGCCGTATAAGCTGGCGCATTGCTGCGATCTCCCTGTTTTCTGTTTGTCGTTGGCCGGGCAACGTTCGCGACCTTACCCGAGCATGGGGGCGAAAACAATAGACCGAAATATCTATGCATTTCGGCCCGGCAATATTCTGGATCGGGCGGGCCGCTACGCCAGCCGCCCCTCCGCGATGTTCCGGTACACCAGCCCCTTCAGCCAGAGTTCGTCTTCGGCGGTGAGGTTGCGGAAGGCGATTCCGTATTCGAGCGCGTTGGCCTCCGCGTCCCGTCCGGGGAGGGGCGCATGGACATGCAGGATCGTCGCTTCGAGGTTCAGCGTGGTCTTCAGGTCGTCCATTGCGGCATGGAACGAGAGCCGTAGCGTCGCGCCCGGTTCGCCCAGTGTGGGCGGGGCGTGGAGTTGCGCGCCGTCGGGGCTCAGGTTGACCAGGCGGGCGGCTTCGTGGGCGCCCTGCGCGTCGGTCGCGGTGGCGCCGAGATTCACCCTGACCCAGGGCGATTTGCGCAGTTTCTGCACGCGGACTTCGACGGGGTAATCCAGGTGCAGGTAGTTGGAGGGGCTGATGCATATCCGCTGGATAGCCGAGCGGAACGCGTAGATGTTGTTGCCGGTGACCATGCGCACTTCGACCTCTCTGCCTTCCGCTGGGACGAATGGGGGCGTCCCGGCCATCGGCCTCGTCACCAGTATGCTCAGGTTCCTGATGTAGCCGATCAGCGTCGCGGAATAGTAGCTTTGCGGGGACTGGTCCAGCAGGCGCAGTTGGATGCGTTCGCCGATCTGCGGCTTGATGCCGCCGGGCGGGAATGCGCCGGGCGGGGCGGTCTCGCCGAACTCGGCCAGCTCGCCCTGCTCGTGGGTCCGGGGCGGCGCATCCATGTCCCGCAACAGGCCTTCGGGGAGCAGGCTTTCCAGTTGTTCGCGGCTGGCCACCATCTCCCCGCGCGCAAACACGATGTAACCGTTGCGGTCATATATCCGCCAGGGCAGGGGCGCGCCCAGAGGGATGTCTTCGATAGGAGCAGGCTGGAGGTTCATGATGGTTCCCCGCCGGGTTGACAGGTTTTCATCTTATCACCGCCTCGCAGTCGGGCGGCAAGCGCATCGCCGCTAGCACCAGTGCATAAAGCCCGATGCGCCCTTTAGCCTCACGGCTATTCCCATTCCAGCATCGGAAACACCAGCGCGACGTTGCGCCGGTTGACGATGTCGAACAGCAGCCATTTTTTCTGTTCGGATTGCGCCGCGGTTGTGATGGTTTTCTCCAGGCTGTCGCCACGTTCGATGGCGGCGCGCACGTCGGCGAGCAGCGTGCCGAGATAGCGCTGCTCGTCGTCCAGCGCGGCGAGCAGGTTGCTCGTCGAAGAGCCGTGGCCGGGAACGACGCGAGCGGCTGGGACGGCGCGCAGTTGTTCGATGACGCCCAGCCAGCCGGACAGGCTGCCGTCGATGGAAGGCGTGCGTTCGATGAACAGCAGGTCGCCGGTCCACAGCGTGTTGCTGGCGCTATCGAATACGGTCATGTCGGTCGGGCTGTGCGCGAGCGGATAGGCCGTCAGGCGCAGGGCGCGACCGCCGAGATCGATGTCGGCGGTTACGGTGACCGGCAAAGTCGGCGGTATCAGTTCGGTTCCGGCGGCATCCGCACCCACCCATGCGCGCTGGTTGCGCAGATAGGCTTCCTTGCGCTGCGCCATCGCCTCGGCCAGCTTGCCGTGCCCGACAAAGACAGGTTTATCCCGCTTGAATGCGGCATTGCCCAGCGAGTGGTCCGGATGCACATGGGTGTTGATCACGTACAGGATGGGTAGTTGGGTGACTTTGCGCACCGCCTCGCGCAATTGGGCGCCTATCTTCGGCGAGCCTCCGGTGTCGATCACCGCTACGCCCTTTGAACCGACGATGAAGCCGATATTGCAGATGTCGCCGCCGTAACCTTCATTGAGGTCCTTATGCTCGCCGTGGTGGACATACACGCCGGGTGCGACCTGTTCCACCGGAAGCGGGGCGGCAAATGCCAGTATTGGAAACAGAGCCAAGAAAAGCCGGAGCAGATGCGACATGAATTCCCCCAGGTAAATTACGGCGATGCGCGTCGCAATGGTCAGACTACGAACTTGTGCGTGGTTTCGTTCAGACTGCGCGCGGCCTCGACCATGCGGTCCGCATCGGCGATGCATGCCATCGTGTGTTGCGCGGCGCTGTCGGTGTGCGCCTCGTTGTCGGCGATGCGCGACATGACGATACCGACCAGCATCTGCTGGTCGTCGGCAGCTTCGTGTACGGCCTCTACCGAAGTGCGCATCGCGGCGGTGGCCTGTTCGATCTGCGTGAAGGTCTCGGAGGATAGCTTCGAGGCTGCGAGTCCTGCGCGGACCGCGCGGGCGTTTTCGTCGGATAGCTGCACGGTGGAGGTGACGTCCTGATTGACGCGCTGCAGCACGGTGTCGATGCGGGTGGTGGCCTGAGCGGCCTGCTCCGAGAGCTTGCGGACCTCGTCGGCGACGACCGCGAAGCCGCGCCCCTGTTCGCCGGCGCGTGCCGCCTCGATCGCGGCGTTCAGCGCGAGCAGGTTGGTCTGTTCGGCGATCGCGCGGATCGCCGAGACGGCGGCTTCGACTTCTTTGGCACTGGCTTCCAGGCTGGCGGCGTTGGCCGATATTTTGGTGCTGGCCGCGTCGAGTTCGGAGATGGCTTGTTCGGTCGTGGTCACATGGGCGACGCCTGTGTGTATCAGCTCGTCGGCGGATGATGCATTCTTTCCTGCCTCATCCGACAGCGCGAGGATGGAGTTCGCCGCATCGGCCATGCCGTCGATGACCTTGGCGATCTCGCTGGCGTTGTGGCGGTGTTCGTCCATGTTCTCGCCCAGCGCGCGCATTGCCGTGCCGATCTCTCGGGCGGTCGTATCCACCGACTGGGCGGACTGGGCGATGCCGCGCAGGGTCTCGCGCAGCCCGTCGGCCATCGCGTCGAATCCCTGGGTGATCTCGCCCACCGTGTCGTTGCTGCGCACGCCGCATCCCTGGCGCAGGTCGCCGCCGCGTATGCGTTCGGCAGCCATGGCGACCTGACGCAGCTTGCGGATCAGCAGCCATTCGAGCAGCTTGTGGTTGGCGATGCCCATGGTGATGCCGGCGATCACGCAGCCGACGACGAACCACGGTAGCATGCCCGTCTTCCAGTCGACGAAGAAGTAGGCGTAGAACGGAAATACGATGCCCATCGCCAGCCCGAAGCCTAGGAAGGAGAATTGCAATTGGCGAAGAATCGAAGAGGTAGGGTTCATGTTTATCCTTATGTGGCGGAAACGCGATCCAGGTAGCGGGCGCGGAACAGCAGGCGCGGGCGCTCTGGATCGTCGGTGAATGCGGCGCGGTCATGCAGCACGTTGTTGCACAGCAGCCCCATGCCGGGGGCTAGGCATGTGCGGAAGATATGAGGCAGGTCGCTGTCCAGCAGGCGTTCGAGTTGCGCGACCGCGGCCCGCGTCGCGTCGTCCTGTTTCCATTCGATGCTGCGGGTGCGTGCGGTGTAGCGCATGTGCAGGTTGCCGCCGTCGTCGACCGAGAACACCGGCCCGGTCTGGGCGGCGCGCGCGACGCCTTGTTCGTCGGTGCGCTCCGGTATCGTCATCGCCTCCGGCGCGGACAGCGCGCGGACGAATTCGACATCGGCATCGCGCAGCAGCAGGTAAGCGATCTCGTGATCCAGCAGACGGTTCTCGCCGCTCTGTGCGGCAGGCCGCATGCAATGCAGGATCATGCCGCGTATCTGCCGTTCCGGCGGGTTGTAGTAGCCGTCGGTATGCCACTTGATCGCGCGGTCGGTGTAGGGGATGTAGGTTTGCCGCGGACTGTCGTCGCGGCTCACGGCGATGCGCGACACGCCCTGCTCGCCGGCCAGCCAATTGGCGTCCAGCCGCAGCAGTCCGAGTTGCGCGCCTAGCCGTTGCACCGACTGCTCGTCCATGTCGGCGCGGGTCGCGTAGATCGCCATGTTGCTGCGCCGGCAGCGCGTCAGTAGTTCGCTGCGTTCGGCGGCGCTCAGCGCGGCGGGATTGGTTATTTCGACGACCAGTTCGCCGGGATCGGTGATGGCCTGCACCAGCTTGTGCTCGCGCCAGCGCAGGTATGCGTCGTTGTCGGCCAGATCGAACGGGTTGCTCATTGCTGGTTAGTCCCCGCTTGTGCCGCTGCGTCGGCGCGCTGGACGCGGTTCGGTTTCGAGCAGGTTGCGCATCGTCTTCTCTATCGTCTCGGCCGCGTCGGGCGCCTCGACGGTGATCATCTGGTCGATGATCCAGCCGCTGTCCTTGGCGTCCATGATGCCGTCCATGCAATAGCCGAGGTAGCGCGTGAAGTTGAACGATGGGCCATCCTCGCCGTAGTCGAAGTCGGCATAACCATCGGCCTGCTGGTTGAGCCGCTCGATGAAACGGTGTTTGCACTCGCCGATCTCGCCGCCCAGTAAGCGGCTCTCGTTCTCGGCATAGGTGTCGCCGATGCGGTTCGCCAATATGCCGGTGAACGTGACTCTATCCTCGGCGGACAGCCGGCGGTAGGCGATGCGGTCGGCGACCTGGATCGCGTAGATCAGGAACTCGGTGAGGAAGGCGAAGTACTGCGGGCCGACGGCGATCTCGAAGTCGGCGCGGCGGGTGTTCCTCAGCGCATTGTCGGCCATGCGCGATGCGACGAACGACACCGCGCCGGCCAGTTCCTCCGGCCCGTGTTCGCGCCCGGCCTTGAACCAGTTGCTCTTGATGCGGATCTTCGAGCGTTCCACTACTGTTTTTGCAGATAGAACGCGTGCTCGCCCGAGGCGATTTCGCTGGTTTCCAGCAGCTTGACGCCGGTCATGCTCGCCCACCCGACGATGTCGGAATGGATGCCAGGGCAGTTGCTGACCAGCTTGAGAATCTCGCCGGAGTTCATGCCGTTCAGCAGTTTCTTGGCTTCGACGATGGGGCCGGGGCAGACCACGCCGCGGATGTCGAGCAGCACGTTGGCCTGATGCGCCTCGCCCTTGCCCTTCATCACGTAGTAGCCGGTTCCGCCGTCGGCCAGCGTCTCGGTCTTCAGCACCTGGTTGCCGGTCTGCTCGGCCCAGGCGAACAGATCGTCGCGGGTACCGGGGCAGTCGGAGACTAGCAGCAGGATCTGCTCGTCCTTCAGGTCGTTGACGACGCGCTTCGCGCCCAGCAGCGGAGCCGGGCAAGTCAGGCCGCGCAGGTCCAGCGTCACGTTGGCATGCAAGTCTTTGGGAGTCATTTGGTTAGTCCTGTCGGTTGCTGAAACTGGTTACTAAAAGCTGGTCCACGGAAGACACGGAAAAAAGCGAAAGACAAAAATCATTGTTCGTATATACCCGATGAGACTTCGAGGGTTTTGAAGTTTTCCGTGCTTTCCGTGTCTTCCGTGGACTGGGTTTTTTAAGAAATTAATATCCGCCCTTGCCGTAAGGCTGCGGCAATCCGCCGATCTTGGCGGCCTGTTTGGCCGGGCCGGTCGGGAACAGGTCGTACAGCGCCTTGCTGTCCGCCTCGGGCCAGAATTCGTTGACGCCCTTGAGCATGTTGCGGAAGTTCGGCGTGTGGCCGTTCTCCTTGTATTCCTCGCGCATGTAGTTGATGACTTCCATGTGTTTCGGGCTCAGTTCGATGTTCTCTGCGGCGGCGATCACGCTTACCACTTCATCGCTGTAATCCGCTTCCAGCAGAAAGCCCTCATCATCGGTTTCAAGTTCGTTGCCTGCGACTACGTATCCCATTGTTTTCCTCCACTTGGTTAAGTAAAAATCCTGACTCAGTCATCGTTCAAGCCGGAGATGACTTTGTAAGGCACAAAAATTCCGCAGCCGTATTGGCGGGCCTCGCCCAGCCCGGCGTATTGCAGTTTCAGCGAAGCCTCGGCTTTCAGGTCGTGCACGACCAGGCTATATCCTTGGATGGATCGGGTTTCATCGCCTATCGTGTGGCGCAAGCCGCAGATCAGGTTGCATGCGATGCGCATTTCGTCGAGTTGTGCGCGCACGCCATCCATGAAGGCCAGCTCATCCTCGTCGCTGGCGACTTGATGAGCGTGTATGGTTGGGTAGGCTGTTATCGCACGCGTCCTGCCCATGCCGAGTTGCAGCAGGCTGCTTCCCAGGTCGAGTTGCGCGCCGGACAGTGCGACCGTCAGTTCTTCCGCCAGAGCCAGGGGAATACGCAAGGTCAGTTTTGCGCGTTTGGGCAGAGCTTCTGCGGCATGTTCTGGCAGGCGCATCGGCAAGATGCCGGCACGATCCGCATCGGCCAGCGCGGGCGCAAGGTTGGACAGTGCATCCCAGATTGTGAACGGGTGATCGGCGGGCGGTGCATTACCGCTGACATCGAAGGCCAGATCGATCATGGTTGCCGGAGCGGGCTTACTTGTCATGCGTTTGCTGGGTTTTTGCCCAGTCCTGCATCGCATCCGCCCAGAGCTGCGCGGTGGCCGGATCGATGTCGAATATGGTGAAG
This sequence comes from Gallionella sp., assembly GCA_023229845.1. Classification (GTDB taxonomy): domain Bacteria; phylum Pseudomonadota; class Gammaproteobacteria; order Burkholderiales; family Gallionellaceae; genus Gallionella. The sequence goes on along the minus strand of JALNYK010000001.1, from coordinate 143,764 downwards.
CGTTTGCCCTCGCGGATGCGTACGCGCAACAGGCTCATGCCACCTTCGGCGTGATCGATCTGCTGCAATTCGATTTCCTGGCTGCCCAAGGGAACCTTGAATCGGGTTAATTCCCGGATTTGCGCCATCTGGATGTCCTCGTAGGTGCATTGCGTTTGTTTAAGAATGAGCGCAGTCTATCCTTAATTGCTATGCCATTGAAATACTACCGGGGGAAGGCCTTATCCCACCCTTAAGGGTTATATAGGGTAGTTGCTCAGGGTGATGGATTGCGGCGGCGATGCACCGTACCATGCGGTTCAGGTGAATACCTCAGTACGGATAATTTCGGGCGGGTCGCAGAGTAGGGCGGCCAATTCAGACAGAAGCAGGACCCCGTCTCTGCCGGGTCAATCAGCGTTTGCCAGCAGTTAGAGTAATGGGCAGCGCGACTGAAAGGAAGATTATGGCTAAGAAGATGCATGATACCCCAAACCTCGATCAGCTCGAGAGTGGTCCATGGCCCAGTTTTGTGACCGGCTTGAAGGAGTTGGCCAAGAATAAGGACCATGTGGTCGATCTGCTTGGTCAGCTGGAAGAGTCCTACAAGACTCGCAAGGGCTACTGGAAGGGCGGTACGGTTGGCGTGTTCGGTTACGGCGGCGGTGTGATCCCGCGCTTCACCGAGTTGAAAAACGAAGACGGTTCGCCCAAGTTCAAGGATGCTGCCGAATTCCATACGTTGCGCGTGATGCCGCCTCCGGGTATGCACTACGACACAGCCACGTTGCGCCAATTCTGCGACATCTGGGAGAAGCACGGTTCCGGCCTGATCGCGCTGCATGGCCAGTCCGGCGACATCATGTTCCAGGGTTGCACTACCGAGAACGTGCAAAAGGCCTTCGATGAATTCAACGAGATGGGTTTCGACCTCGGCGGCGCAGGCCCCGCGGTGCGCACTTCCATGTCTTGCGTTGGCGCCGCACGTTGCGAACAGTCTTGCTACAACGAAGCTCAGTCACACCGTGCCGTGCTGAACACCTTCCTGGACGATCTGCACCGTCCTTCGCTGCCATACAAGTTCAAATTCAAGTTCTCGGGGTGCCCGAACGACTGCATGAATGCGATCCAGCGCTCCGACATGGCCGTGATCGGTACATGGCGCGACAACATTCAGACCGATGAGGCGCTGGCCAAGAAGTGGTTCGTCAAACACGGCATGGACGAGCTGGTGAACGACGTGGTGGCGCGCTGCCCGACCAAGACCTTCCAGGTGAAGGAGATCGGCAAGATCAAGTCTGGTGAGCACATCTCCAGCGTGGCGGTCAGCGAAACCCATGCCGTCGAGATCAATAATCAGGATTGCGTGCGCTGCATGCACTGCGTCAATGTGATGACCGGCGCGCTGGCTCCCGGTAAGGATAGGGGTGCGAGCGTGCTGATCGGCGGCAAGAGCCACCTGAAGATCGGCGGTCTGCTGGGTACCGTGGTGATCCCGTTCATGAAGCTGGATACCGAAGAGGAAGTCGAGAAGCTGGTCGATTTCGCCCAGCGCGCCATCGACTTCTTCGCCGAGAACGCACTGGAGCACGAGCGCACAGGTGAAATGATCGAGCGTATCGGCCTGGCCAATTACCTCGATGCGATGGAGATTGAGGCCGATCCGGCAATGGTCAATTCGCCGCGCATGAATCCTTACGTCCGTACCGACGGTTGGGATGCCGAAGTCGCCAAGATCAACGCCAAAAAGCAATCTGCCTGAGGAGAGATAGAACATGAATGCACCCGTGCAAATGCGCAAGCCGAAAGAGACTGGCGTACCCGATAACAAGAAGTACCTGCATCCGTCGCTGGCGAAGAATTACGGCAACTGGAAATACCACGACCGTCCGCGTCCGGGCGTGCTGCACCATGTCTCGCACAGCGGCGACGAAGTGTGGTCCGTTCGCGCCGGCACGCAGCGTCAGATGGACGTCTACACCATCCGCAAGCTGTGCGACATCGCCGATAACTTCGCCGAAGGTCGCGTGCGCTTCACGATCCGTTCCAACATCGAGTACATCGTCTCCGACGAGAGCAAGGTCGCTCCGCTGATCGCCGAGCTGGAAAAGAGCGGTTTCCCGGTCGGCGGCACCGGCAACTCGGTGACCATGATCGCGCACACCCAGGGCTGGTTGCACTGCGATATCCCCGGCACCGACGCCTCCGGCGTGGTGAAGGCGCTGATGGACGAGTTGTACGACGAATTCCGTCGCGAAGAGATGCCGAACCGCGTGCACCTGTCCACCTCCTGCTGCGAAATCAACTGCGGCGGCCAGGCCGACCTCGCGATCATCGTGCAGCACACCAAGCCGCCGGTCATCAATCATGATCTGGTTGCCAACGTGTGCGAGCGTCCGACCGTGGTCGCACGTTGCCCGGTTGCGGCGATCCGTCCCGCGATGGTGAACGGCAAGCCTTCCCTGGAGATCGACGAGTCCAAGTGTATGTGCTGCGGTGCTTGCTATCCTCCCTGCCCGCCGATGCAGATCAACGACCCGGAGTATTCCAAGCTGGCGATCTGGGTCGGTGGCAAGAACTCCAATGCACGCGGCAAGCCGACCTTCATGAAGATGGTGGCGTCCGGTCTGCCGAACAACGCGCCGCGCTGGCCTGAAGTCGCTGCAGTGGTGAAGAATATTCTGCATGTATACAAGGAAGATGCACGCCCTTGGGAGCGTATGGCCGACTGGATCGATCGTATCGGCTGGCCGCGTTTCTTCGAGAAGACTGGGCTGCCGTTCACCAAGTACCTGATTGACGATTGGCGCGGTTCGCGTGCCAACCTCAATTCGTCGACGCATATTCGTTTCTAAGCGTAGGTCGGGCTTCGGCCCGACATTTGGGGAGTCGGGTTGCCCCGCAGGGGTTCTTGCACCCTCTGGGTGAAACCCGACCTGCATCAAATTATTAGGATGAGCAGAATGAAATTTGGAATCGTAGTCAACGAAGGGCCGTACCAGCATCAGGCAAGCGACTCCGCTTACCTGTTCGCCAAGGCGGCCATCGAGAAGGGGCACGAGGTATGGCGCGTGTTCTTCTATCACGACGGCGTCAATAACGCCTCGAAGCTGACCGAGCCTCCGCAGGACGACCGCAATATCGTCAGCCGCTGGACCAAGCTGGCCGAAGAGCATAAGGTCGATCTGGTGGTGTGTGTCGCCGCCGCGTTGCGCCGGGGCATCAAGGAAGAAAATCTCGCATCGGGGTTCCGTATCTCCGGTCTCGGCCAGTTGGTTGAAGCGGGTGTCAAATGTGACCGTCTGGTCACCTTCGGCGATTAAGGGGGAACGAGATGAGTGATATGAAAAAATTCATGTTCGTGAACCGCAAGGCGCCTTACGGTACGATTTACGCGTTGGAGTCGCTGGAAGTGGTGCTGATCACCGCGGCGTTCGATCAGGACGTGTCGTTGGTATTTATGGATGACGGCGTGTACCAGCTGAAAAAGGGCCAGCAGACAAAAGGCATCGAGACCAAAAACTTTTCTCCGGCCTATCGCGCGTTGGAAGGATATGACGTCGAGAAGCTGTATGTCGAAAAGGAGTCGATGGAGGCTCGCGGACTCAGCGAAGAAGATCTGCTGGTGGATGTCGTTGTGCTGAGCCGCGCAGAAATGGGCGAGTTGATGGATCAGCAAGACGTGGTCTTGAGTTTCTAAGGGAGTCGACAAATGCTGCACATCATCAATAAATCCCCGCTGACCAACGGCTCGCTCGATAGCTGTCTGCGCGTGGCACAGTCCGGCGATATCCTGCTGATCGAGGATGCGGTCGTTGCCGCAACTTCGGGCAACGCCTGCGCCGCCAAGTTGCAAGAGGCGATGGGCCGTTGCAAGGTCTATGTATTGCAGCCGGATCTCGATGCGCGCGGTCTGGGCGACCGGTTGCTCGAAGGCGTTTCGCCGGTGGATTACGGCGGTTTCGTCGATCTTACCCTGTCGAACAAGAACTGCCAGTCCTGGCTGTAAAGTGAAGTCTTGCTCCCTCGCCCGGGAGTTGATATTGCCTTTCTCGTTCGCCCTTTCTCCCGCTTGCGGGGGAAAGTTGGATAAGGGGGTATGCGGGTGAGGGTCGGGGAGAGGGAAGAATCCCCTCTGGCAAAAAAAGCAGTAGTTGTGAACAACCAACCGATCTAATTAAGGAGAAATACGATGGCTAACATCGAAGTTGACGGCAAGTCCTACGAAACCGACGAAGAAGGTTACCTGATCAATCTGACCGACTGGAATTCCGATGTCGCGAACTACATCGCGAAGACCGAGAACATCGACATGAGCGAGCAGCATTGGGAAGTGATCAACTTCCTGCGCGAGTACTTCGAGGAATATCAGATCGCTCCAGCTGTGCGCGTGCTGACCAAAGCCATCGGCAAAAAGCTGGGACCTGAGAAGGGCACCAGCGAATACCTGTACGGTCTGTTTCCGTACGGACCTGGCAAGCAGGCATGCAAGATCGCCGGTCTGCCGAAGCCGACCGGTTGCGTTTAATCGTTTAAGTATCAATAGAAAAGTAACTTCGACAAGACATTCCCATGATGAGCACCCTGTTCGCAATCCTGTTCTATCTTGCAACCTTGTTGTTCGTCGTGGGATTGTTGTCACGCATCAATACTTACGCGCGGACTCCCGCGCCGTTGAAGATACCGACCACTCCTGCACCGACCACCAAGGGTGGCGTGGTGCTGCGCATGACGCGCGAGGTAGTGTTCTTCGAAAGCCTGTTCAAGGCCAATCTGTGGACATGGTCCATGGGCTGGTTGTTCCATGCCAGTCTGGCACTGGTGGTGTTGCGCCACCTGCGTTATTTCACCGAGCCCGTCTGGGGCTGGGTCGCATTCATACAACCGTTCGGCGTCTACGCGGGCATCACCATGCTCGCCGGGCTCGCCGGGCTGTGGGCGCGCCGCCTGTTCGTCGAACGCATCCGTTATATCTCCACGCCTTCCGACCATCTCTGGTTGGTGCTGCTGATCGCCATCGCCGCCTCCGGGCTGCTGATGAAATTCGCCGCGCATACCGACGTGATCGCGGTCAAGACCTTCTTCCTCGGCTGGATGCACTTCGACATCCAGACCTTGCCCGCGGATGCGCTGTTGATCGTGCATCTGTCGCTGGTCCTGTTACTCCTGGTGTTCTTCCCCATCAGCAAGCTTCTTCATGCGCCAGGGGTCTTTTTCTCGCCAACGCGCAACCAGACCGATAATCCGCGCGACAAGCGGCATATCGCTGGTTGGGCCAAACAAATGGAATCGGAGTCGGGTAAATGAGCGATATCACTGCACCGGCCTACCGTGTCATTCCCATCATTCCCGCGCTGAAGCCGGGCGCGATGGAAGGCAAGGGGCCGTTCGTCGCCAACGAAAAGATCAACGAAGCGATCGGTTTCCCGGGCAAGCTCGTGGACGACTGGCATGACAAGGCCATCGCCAAGATGGGCGAACTGCTGTCGAAATATCGTTCGTTCAAGGTGTATATGGACGCCTGCGTGCATTGCGGCGCCTGCACCGACAAGTGTCACTATTTCATCGGCACGCAAGACCCGAAGAATATGCCGGTCGCGCGCCAGGATCTGGTCCGCAGCGTGTATCGCCGCTACTTCACCTTGCCCGGCAAGCTGTTCCCAAAACTGGTCGGCGCGCGCGACCTGACGCGCGAAGTGCTGGACGAGTGGTACAACTACTTCAACCAGTGTTCCGAATGTCGCCGCTGCTCGGTGTTCTGTCCCTACGGTATCGACACCGCCGAAGTGACGATGGCGGCGCGCGAAATACTGGATTCCATCGGCTACGGCCAGAAGTATTCCAACGAGATCATCGGCAAGGTGCACAAGATCGGCAACAACCTCGGTCTGCCCGGCCCCGCGCTGCTGGATACGCTGGAAGGGCTTGAAGAGGATGTGAAGGAAGACACCGGCATCGACGTGAAATTTCCGATCGACGTGAAGGGCGCGGAAGTGTTGCTGATTACGCCGTCCGCCGACTTCTTCGCCGAGCCGCATATCGACTCCCTGATCGGCTACGCCAAGGTGTTCCACGCGACCGGCACCAGCTGGACGCTGTCGACTATGGCTTCCGAGGCCGGCAACTTCGGTATGTTCATCGGCAACTACGAGCAACTGCGCAAGATCGCGCTGCGCATCCGCGAGGCCGCGCTGGAACTGGGCGTGAAGCGCATCGTGGTCGGTGAATGCGGCCATGCATGGCGCGTCGCTTACAGCTTCTGGAACACGCTTTCCGGCGTGGGCGACGGCGCGAGCGAGGTGGACCGTTTCGCGCAGATGCTGCAAAAGCAGCTCGACCATCGCTACAAGCAGCCGACGCATATCTGCGAATTCACGTGGGATGCGATCGAGCGCGGTGCGCTGACGTTCGACAAATCGAAGAACGACAAGCACATCATCACCTTCCACGATTCCTGCAACGTCGCGCGCGGTTCGCGGATGGGCGACTACGCAGGCGGGCAGTTCGAGATTCCGCGCAACATCATCAAGACGGTCGCGAACAATTTCGTCGAGATGTCGCCGGAGACCACGCGCGAACGCACCTTCTGCTGCGGCGGGGGGGGCGGTCTGCTGACCGACGACCTGCTGGAGATCCGCGTCAAGGGCGCGCTGCCGCGGATGGAAGCGCTCAACCAGGTCAAGGAAGAGCATGGCGTCAATTTCATGGCGACGATCTGCGCGATCTGCAAGGCGCAATTTACCAAGGTCTTGCCCATCTACGGGTTCGATAGAAGAGTGGTTGGTGGGGTACATCAACTCGTCAGCAACGCAATTATCCTGGGCGATAAGAAATAATTCACTGGAGGTAGGACGACATGTCAGCAACAACCGAAACCACACAAAAGATCACGTTCCGTCGTTACAAGGATGGCGACAGCAAAGTGCGCCGCCTGAACGAGAAAATTTTCCAGGCTGGATACTCCTACAAGTGCCCAACCTATATCCAGTCCACACCGCCTTGCCAGGGCAGCTGCCCTGCCGGCGAAGACATCCGCGGTTATCTGGGCATCGTGCGCGGCACCGAGAAGGTGCCGAACGGCGCCGACGGCAAGCCGGCTATGCCATGGCAGGAATACGCATGGCGCCGCCTGACCGAAGCCAATCCATTCCCGTCTGTGATGGGCCGCGTGTGCCCCGCGCCTTGCGAAAGCGGCTGTAACCGCAACGAAGTGGAAGATCACGTCGGTATCAACTCGGTTGAGCACTTCCTCGGCGACTACGCGATCAAGAACAACCTGAAGTTCAACACGCCGACAGTCGCATCTTCCGGCAAGAAGGTCGCGATCCTCGGTGGCGGTCCTGCCGGCCTGTCCTGCGCCTATCAGTTGGTGATGAAGGGCCACGACGTCACGATATTCGACGAGCACGAATTCCTCGGCGGCATGATGCGTTACGGCATCCCCGGCTTCCGTACCCCGCGCGACGTGCTGGATGCTGAAATCCAGCGCATCATCGAGCTGGGCGTGAAGACCCGCATGAACTGCCACGTGGGCAAAGACATCACGCTGGAACAGATCCGCAAGGAGTTCGATTCGGTGTTCCTGGGCATGGGCGCACAAGCTGGTCGCGCATTGCCTATCGCCGAAGCGGACGCGCCTAACGTCGTGACCGCAACCGCCTTCCTGAAGGCGTTCAACGACGGCCGTCTGCAGCATGTCGGCAAGCGCGTCGTGGTTGTCGGCGGCGGCGACACCTCCATCGACGTGGCGACCATCGCGCGTCGTCTGGGTCACATCGCGCATGCCCATCCGACCGATGCCGAAGCGGCTATCGCTGGGCGCATGGCGCACGACGTCGCCGAGATCTCGGCGAAGGAAGGCGCGATCGTGACGCTGACCTCGCTGTTCCATATCGACAAGATGCAGGCCAACAAGCACGAGATCGAACAGGCGCTGGCGGAAGGCATCGCTATCCGCGGCGGCCTGGTGCCGGTCGGCATCGTGCGCGATGCGAACGGCCGTGCCACCGCGCTGCGCGTGATGCAGTGCGAAGCCAAGATGGCCTCTGGCCGTCTGGAGATCAAGAACGTCGAGGGTTCCGAGCAGGACATCGAAGCCGACCTGATCGTCTCCGCGATCGGCCAGGCGGTGGACTTCACCGGGCTGGAAGAGTTCAACAACGGCAAGGGCGCGGTCTCCACCGACCGCAACTACGTGGTGAACGGCAAGCCGGGCGTGTTCGCCGGCGGCGACGTGATCCGCCCGCACCTGCTGACCACCGCGGTGGGCCACGGCTCCATCGCCGCGGACGGCATCCACAACTTCCTGCAAGGCAAGGATCTGGAGAAGCGCCCGAAGATCGATGCGCACCAGTTCGACCTGATGCGCAAGATGGTCGAGAAGGGCATCAAGATCGAGGAATCGCACGAGCCGCTGCGCGGCACTTACAACTCCAACATCGCGGTGCACAACTTCGACAACCGTTCGGACCGCTACATCATTCCGCACGACAAGCTGTTCCTCGGCCACTTCTCCTATGTGGAGCGCAAGCAGCGCCACGTGATCACGCTGGACGAGCAGACCGCGTTGGGCAACTTCGACGAGCGTCTCGGCGTGCTGGCAGAGGCGGAAGCGCAAGCCGAAGCCAAGCGTTGCATGAGCTGCGGCATGTGCTTCGAGTGCGACAACTGCGTGGTGTACTGCCCGCAGACCGCCGTGTCCCGCGTGAAGAAGTCCGAGGCGACGCTGGGCCGCTACGTGACGACCGACTACGACAAGTGCATCGGTTGCCATATCTGCGCCGACGTGTGTCCGACCGGTTACATCCAGATGGGACTCGGCGAATAATGAAAAAGCTGTTCTTCTCTCTGTTGCTCTGTCTGTGCATTCCGATGGCCTGGGCTGCCGATGCGAACGCGCCCAAGCTGGACATCGGCAAGGGCGGTCAGTGCGTCGAAGACCCGCAATGGATGCGCAAGAACCACATGCATCTGCTGAAGCACGAGCGCGACGATGCAGTGCGCAAGGGGCTGCGCGATGAAAAGCACAGCCTGAAGAATTGCATCGAATGCCATGCGAGCACCAAGGACGACAGCGTGATCGCGCGCGACGACAGCTTCTGCGTCTCGTGCCATCGCTACGAGGCGGTCAAGATCGACTGCTTCGAGTGCCATTCCGGCAAGCGCAAGAGCGCATGGTTGCAGCAGAGGGAAGCGAAATGAGCGACATCGATCTGACACGTCGTAGTTTTCTGAAGACATCGGCGGGCGCTGCGGCGGTTGCGATCGCGCCGGGCATGATGCTGTTCCAGGTGGCGCATGGCGATACCCAAGGCGCGAGCGATAAGGTGCGCTGGGGCATGCTGATCGACACCACGCAGTGCAAGGATGGCTGCAACGATTGCGTGAGCGCCTGCAACAAGGAAAACGGCCTTTCCGGCGAGACCAAGGCTACCGACTCGCAATGGATACGCAAGATCGAGATCAAGGACGTCAGCAACGGACGCGAGTTGTCGCTACCGATGATGTGCCAGCACTGCGAGCACCCGCCCTGCGTTGACGTGTGCCCGACCAATGCTTCGATGAAGCGCGCCGACGGCATCGTGCTGGTCGACAAGCATCGTTGCATCGGATGCCGCTATTGCATGATGGCCTGCCCGTACAAGGCGCGCTCGTTCGTGCATGAGCCGCTGACCGACCAGAATCCGGACGTGCCGCGCGGCAAGGGCACGGTGGAGGCATGCACGCTGTGCGTGCATCGTATCGATCAAGGGCTGAAGCCGGCCTGTTCCGAGGCCTGTGCGAACAAAGCGATCCTGTTCGGCGATCTGAACGATGCGGACAGCGAGATCGCAAAGAAACTACGTTCCGTTGCAACCACACAGGTGCGCGCCGATCTTGGGCTCAACACCGGCATCCGTTATCAGGGGTTATAGATGAGCAGCCATCCTCCGATGTATTTCAAGAATCACCTGTACTGGGTATTGCTGGCCGCGGGCGGCGCAGTCGCGCTGGCCGGCCTGTATGCCGTGCACATGATGGAGCATTACGGCCACATCATCAGCGGCATGAACAACCAGATCGTCTGGGGCATTCCGCATGTGTTCGCGATCTTCCTGATCGTTGCCGCGTCCGGCGTGCTGAACGTCGCGTCCATCGGCTCGGTGTTCGGCAAGGCCGTGTACAAGGCGCGCGCGCCGCTGGCCAGCCTGCTGTCCATCGCGATGCTCGCGGGCGGCCTGACGGTGCTGATGCTGGACCTCGGCCGGCCGGACCGCATCATGGTCGCCGCGACGAACTACAACCTCACCTCGGTGTTCGCGTGGAACGTGGTGCTGTATTCCGGCATGTTCTCGCTGGTGATCGTCTACCTGTGGACGATGATGGAGCGCCGCATGAATCCGTTCAACAAGGCTGCCGGCCTGGCGGTGTTCGTCTGGCGCTTCGTGCTGACCACCGGCACCGGTCTGATCTTCGCGTTCCTGACCGCGCGCCAGGCCTACGGCTCGGCGCTGCTGCCGCCGATGTTCATCGTGCTGTCGTTCGCCTGGGGTCTGGCGGTGTTCCATGTGGTGCAGACTGTGATCTATAACTGGAACGAAAAGATCCTCGATCCGGCCATCCTGAACCGCAAGAAGAACCTGCTCGGGGTATTCGTGCTCGGCTCGCTGTACATGGTCGCGACCTATCATTTCACCAACATGTATTTTGCGCATCAGCAGAGTTTCGAGCTGTTCATCCTGCGCGATGGCGGCGTGTATACGAACCTGTTCTGGTGGGGCTATGTCCTGCTCGGCAACGTACTGCCGCTGGCATTGATCTTCATGCCGGGCATGGGCAAGACGCGCTGCGTGATGACGGCTTCGCTGCTGGTGGTGCTCGGCGCTTTCGCGCTGCTGTATGTATTCATCATCGGCGGACAGGCGTTCCCGTTGAGCATTTTCCCGGGTTATGAAGTCAGCAGCAGCTTCGGCGATGGGCAGATCGCGGCTTACACGCCTTCGCTGTACGAGTTCCTGCTGGGCTTCGGCGGACTGGCGATCGCCTTCGTCATCACCACCGTCAGCGTGCGCGTGCTGAATTTCATGCCGCAGGACAAGCCGTACATTGCGGATTGATCGTAAACAGCAAAACGTAGGATGGGTTGAGCCCTTCGGCATCGCTCAGGATAAACTCCGCGATACCCACCGATTGGTCCCGCGATCATACGAACGATGGGTATCGCAAGCTCAACCCATCCTACATGTCTGAGGGTCGAATGAACCGTTTCCTTATCTCGGCTGCGCACAAATCTTCCGGCAAGACCATGGTCAGCATCGGTCTGTGCGCCGCGCTCGCGGCGCGCGGCCATGCGGTGCAGCCGTTCAAGAAGGGGCCGGACTACATCGACCCGATGTGGTTGTCGCAAGCCGCCGGCCATCCCTGCCGTAACCTCGACCTGTATCTGATGGAGGACGACGACGTCGTCGCGACCTTCGCGCGGCATGCGTCCGAGGTGAATCTGGTTGAGGGCAACAAGGGCCTGTACGACGGCTTGGCGCTGGACGGCAGCAACAGCAACGCCGCGCTGGCCAAGCTGCTGGACCTGCCGGTGATCCTCGTCATCGATGCGCGCGGCATGACGCGCGGCATCGCACCGCTGATCCTCGGTTATCAGGCATTCGACAAGGACATCCGCATCGCGGGCGTGATCCTGAACAACCTCGGCGGCAAGCGCCACGAATCCAAGCTGCGCGCGGTGATCGAGCATTACACCGATGTGCCGGTGGTCGGTGCGATCCAGCACGACGAGCGTCTCTCCATCGTCGAACGCCATCTTGGCCTGATGCCTTCCAACGAATCCATCGCGGCGAACGCGAAGATCAAACAGATCGGCGAGGCCATCGCGGAGCAGGTCGATCTGGATATGCTGCTTGCGCTGTCGAAGAAAGAACCATTGCCAGCACCGCGTACTGCCGAGATATTGCCCATGCCGGTCGGCGACAAGGTGCGCATCGCCATCGCGCGCGACCGCGCCTTCGGCTTCTACTACGCCGATGACCTCGATGCGCTGGAGGCGGCGGGCGCGGAGCTGGTGCCGTTCGACGCGCTGAACGACGCGCACCTGCCGGAGGTGGACGGGATGTATATCGGCGGCGGCTTCCCCGAGGCCTGCGCGGTCGAACTGGAAGCGAACGAGACGCTGCGCGGCGAGATTAAACAGGCGATAGAAAATGGCATGCCGGCCTATGCCGAATGCGGCGGGCTGATGTATCTGTCGCGCGGTATTAATTACGAAGGCCGCAGCTACGACATGGTCGGCGCGATCCCCGGCGACGTGAAGATGCACGCCAAGCCGATAGGCCGCGGCTATGTGCATCTGAAGGAAGACGAAGCGCATCCCTGGCCGCGCCCGGACGCGCCTGCGAAACAGATACGCGCCCACGAGTTTCATTACTCCTCGCTGGAGAACCTACCGGCGGATACGCGCTTCGCTTACCATGTCGAGCGCGGCTACGGCATCGATGGCGGGCGCGACGGATTGATCGTCAACAATCTGTTGGCGTCCTACACCCATTTGCGCACCATCGGCAGTTGCTATTGGGCTACCCGCTTCGTCGCCTTCGTGCGGCGCTGCAAGGAGCAATCGTCAACCCCCATCATCGAGAAAGCACTATGAACTCCAGTTTGTACCAGGCCGCTATCGCGGCATTCGACAAGGCCAACGCCGAAGACCCGAACAAGGAAGTCGCCGACGGCAAGGAATATCCCAAAGAACTACTTTACGCGCAGCGCATGACCGAGATGCAGGAGCGCTATGCGCCGGAGGCGTCGGAGGCGGTGAAGCTGGCTTGCCGCGCGCAGCACATCCAGCGCTGGAAGAGCCCGCGTAGCGACTATCCGATGGACAAGAAGGGCTACATGTTGTGGCGCACCAACCTGTACAAATTCCACGCGGAGACCGCGGGTGCATTGATGAAGCAGGTCGGCTACGACGACGAAATGATAGACCGCGTGAAGACCATCGTCGGCAAGAAAGACCTGAAGACCAATCCCGAGACGCAGTTGATGGAGGACGTGGTCGATCTGTGTTTCATCGAACATTACATGCTGCACTTCGCCGAGATGAAGCCGGACTACGACGAGGCGAAGTGGATACTCATCATCAAGAAGACCTGGGACAAGATGTCCGAGAGCGCGCATGCGTTCGCGCTGGCAGGCAAGATCAAGCTGCCCGAGGCGCTGGTACCGCTGATTCTTAAGTCGATACAAGGATAAAACCATGTAGGTCGGGTTAGGCCTTCAGGCCGTAACCCGACTTCACCGATAAATGTCGGGTTACGCTTACGCTAACCCGACCTACCAAGAGCATTGAACATGGATTTTCTGCCGATTTTCGCCAATGTAAAAAACAAGCTCTGCCTCGTGGTTGGCGGCGGCTCGGTCGGCTCGCGCAAGGCGGGAGTGCTGCTCGACGCGGGTGCTATGGTGCGCGTGGTCGCACCCGAGATCGACGACGACCTGCAGGCTAACGCCAAGGTCGAGGCCGTCGTCGCACGATTCGATGCGTCGCATCTGGACGGCGTGACGCTGGTGATCGCGGCGACCAACGACCGCGAGGTGAACAAGCAGGTCTCCGAACTGGCGCAGGCGCGCAACATTCCGGTGAACGTCGTGGACGATCCCGAGCTGTGCAGCTTCATCATGCCGGCCATCCTCGATCGCTCGCCGCTGATGGTGGCGTTCTCCAGCGGCGGCGCGTCGCCGGTGCTGACACGCATGATGCGCGGCAAGCTGGAGGCGGTGATTCCGCAGAACTACAGCAAGCTGGCCGCCTTTGCCGAACGTTTCCGCGAGCAGGTCAAGCAGTCCGTCATCAACCCGGCCAAGCGTCGCATCTTCTGGGAGAACGTGTTCGAGGGCGTGGTTTCCGAGAAGGTGCTGACCGGCGACGAGGCGAGCGCCGAAGCCATGCTGCAGCAGATGCTTGCGAACGAGGACAACATCCAGCGCGGCGAGGTCTACCTCGTCGGCGCGGGCCCCGGCGATCCCGACCTGCTGACCTTCCGCGCGCTGCGCCTGATGCAGAAGGCCGATGTGGTGGTGTACGACGCGCTGGTCTCCAAGCCCATCGTCGAGATGACGCGCCGCGACGCGGAACGCATCTACGTCGGCAAGAAGCGCAACGACCACACGCTGCAGCAGGAAGAAATCAACGAACTGCTGGTGCGCCTCGCGAAAGAGGGCAAGCGCGTGCTGCGCCTCAAGGGCGGCGACCCGTTCATCTTCGGGCGCGGCGGCGAGGAGATTGAGACGCTGGCGGCCGAAGGCATCGCCTTCCAGGTCGTGCCCGGCATCACCGCGGCCTCCGGCGTCGCGTCCTACGCGGGCATCCCGCTGACGCATCGCGATTACGCGCAGTCTTGCATGTTCGTCACCGGCCACCTCAAGGATGGCACGATGAATCTCGACTGGGATGCGCTGGCTCGCCCGAAGCAGACTGTGGTGGTTTACATGGGGCTGCACGGGCTGGATACGCTGTGCGCCGAACTCATCAAGCATGGTTTGCCGGACACCACGCCCATCGCGATCGTGCAGCACGGCACACAGCCCACGCAGCGCGTCATCACTGGTACGTTGGCGACGCTGCCGGCCATCGCCGAACGCGAGAAGCCGCAAGCGCCGACGCTCATCATCGTAGGCGGCGTGGTCACGCTGCGCGAGAAGCTCGCGTGGTTCCATCCGCAGAATTCCTGAACCGTTTTTTCGTGTAGTCCAACCAACGTAAGGAGAGGCATGATGAGATTCAAGGGTATGTTGCTGTCCGCATTGCTGATGTTCGTATCGACTGGCGCACAGGCTGCCGATGCGTTGCTGAAACCGTTCGTGCTGGGCTCCAAGGGGGCGGGGACGGTGGCCGAGAAATCGGCGCAGACGAAGAGCGCGCTGGCTGCCGCCGGCTTCGCCGTGGTCGGCGAATACGCGCCCTATGCAGGCGCGAACATCATTGTCGTCACCAGCGACGAGTTGAAGAAGAACGCCGCGGCCTCCGAGTTCGGCGGCTACGGCGCGGTGCAGCGCGTATCGGTCACCGAAGGTGCAGGCCAGGTGCAGGTCAGCTACACCAACCCGGTGTATATGTCGCACGCCTACCGCATGAAGGGCGACCTCTCCGGCGTGTCGGCTGCGCTGGAAACAGCGCTGGGCAGGGTGGAGGAATTCGGCGCCGGCGGCATGAGCGCCAAGTCGGTGCGCAAGTACCACTACACCATCGGTATGGAGTATTTCGACGAGCCCAGCGAATTGGCCGAATACGGCAGCTACGAAGAAGCGGTGCAGGCCGTGGACGCGAAGCTCGCGAAGAACAGCAATGGCGTATCCAAAGTCTATCGCGTCGATGTGCCGGGCAAGAAGGAGAGTGTGTTCGGCGTGGCGCTGAAAGGCAGCGGCGACGGCAAGTACATGGACGACCAGTTCGTCATGAAGGAGATCGATTTCCGCGACATGAAGTCCACCGCGCATCTGCCCTACGAGGTGTTGGTCTCCGACAACAAGGTGTATGCGCTGTATGCGCGCTTCCGCATCGCGATCAACTTCCCCGATCTGAGCATGATGGGCAGCAACAGCTTCATGAACATCATGAAGACGCCCGAGGCGATCCGTCTCGCGCTGATGAAGACCGTCAAGAAATAACCTTACAGGAAGCTCGATGTCCAATGATCTGATAGCAGCGGCGAAGGCCGGAGAACTGGCGACGGTACAGGCGTTGATCACGGCAGGCGCCGACGTCAACGCGGCCGACGAACGCGGCTGGACCGCGCTGGCCCATGCGGTCTATAACGCCGAACAGAAACGCGGCTTCGCCGACGTGGTGCAGGCGCTGATCGCCGCCGGCGCGAACATGGAAGCTTCCATCGGCTACGGCGTGCGGCCGCTGATGCTGGCGGCCGGCTACGGCGAGGCGGAAGTGGTTGCCACGCTGCTGAACGCCGGCGCGGATGTGCTGGCGAAGAACGAGGGCGGCTACACCGCACTGACGATGGCGAAACAGAAACACTATGTGGACGTCATCAACATGCTGCACGAGGCCGAACACTATGCCGGCGTCGGGGAAGGCAGCTGCGAGAGCCGGGCCGCACCCGGCTCCAGCGTGATCAATTTCATGAAACGTCCCCCCGCCTGATCCGGCGACTAACTCACGAGCGACCATGCCCTATTTCATTTTCAAAATCTCCGAACGGCCGATCCGCATGCTGGAAAAGCTGGAAGAACATGCCTCGTATCGCGACGCTGCGGCACGCGTCAAGGAGTTGCGGGCCGAGCATTCTGGCGATGCGTCGTATGTCGTCAAGATGATCTTCGCCGAGACCGAGCTGCACGCTGAAGATCTGCTGAACCAGGTGCGCGAGCCGAATCCGGATCCGGACGACTGACAAGCGGGGTTTATGGGGTAAAATCGCGCCCGCACAAACCTCTCAAGGACGCACGATGAGTATCAAGTCAGACAAGTGGATACGGCGCATGGCCGAACAGCACGGCATGATTTCGCCGTTCGAGCCCAACCAGGTCAAGGAAGCGAACGGGCACAAGATCGTGTCTTACGGCACGTCGAGCTACGGCTACGACATCCGCTGCTCGCGCGAATTCAAGCTGTTTACCAACATCAACAGCACCATCGTCGATCCCAAGAACTTCGACCCGAATTCCTTCGTCACCGTCGAGGCCGACTACTGCATCATCCCGCCGAACTCGTTCGCGCTGGCGCGTACCGTCGAATACTTCAAGATTCCGCGTAGCGTGCTGACCGTCTGTCTCGGCAAGAGCACCTACGCGCGCTGCGGCATCATCGTCAACGTCACGCCGTTCGAGCCAGAATGGGAAGGCTACGTGACGCTGGAGTTCTCCAACACCACGCCGCTGCCGGCGAAGATCTACGCGAACGAAGGCGTGGCGCAGGTGCTGTTCTTCGAAAGCGACGAAGTCTGCGAGACCTCGTACAAGGACCGCGGCGGTAAGTATCAGGGGCAGGTCGGCGTGACCCTGCCGAAGACCTGATCCATGTCGCACCGGCAATCCATCGTCTGGCGCTCGCCCGCGGGCGATGTCATCGCCTGCATCGAGAAGAACAAGGTGATGCAGGAGAATATCGTCGAGATCCGCCAGGTCTGTCAGGATGCACTGGAAGACGCGGTGCTGATGGGCTGCGACGAACAGCAGTTCCGCGCGGTGCTGGCCGAGTTGGTTGCGTCGCTGGAAAGTTCTTTTCCGCCACAGGACTGATCCCCTTCCGGCTGTCCCAACATAGGGCCACGCCGCCTTTGAAATCTGCGACAATCCGCGCCAAATCGTTATCCCCACTGGGAGTTAAGCAATGAAATTCAGGTTTCCCATAGTCATCATCGACGAAGACTTCCGTTCTGAGAACGCCAGCGGCCTCGGCATCCGCGCTCTTGCAGGGGCGATCGAGAAAGAGGGTATGGAAGTGCTGGGCGTCACCAGCTACGGTGACCTGACTTCGTTCGCGCAGCAACAGAGCCGCGCGTCGGCGTTCCTGCTCTCCATCGACGACGAGGAGTTCGGTGCGGGCAGCAAGGAGGAGACCGAGGTTGCGTTGAAATCGCTGCGCGCTTTCGTCGAGGAGATCCGTTTCAAGAACGCCGACATCCCGATCTACCTGTACGGCGAGACGCGCACCTCGCGCCATATCCCGAACGACATCCTGCGCGAGCTGCACGGCTTTATTCACATGCACGAGGACACGCCGGAGTTCGTCGCGCGCCACATCATCCGCGAGGCGAAGTCCTACCTCGATTCGCTCGCGCCGCCGTTCTTCCGCGCGCTGCTGAACTACGCGCAGGACGGTTCGTATTCCTGGCACTGCCCCGGCCACTCCGGCGGCGTCGCGTTCCTGAAGTCGCCGGTGGGTCAGATGTTCCACCAGTTCTTCGGCGAGAACATGCTGCGCGCGGACGTGTGCAATGCGGTGGACGAACTCGGCCAACTGCTCGATCACACCGGGCCGGTCGCGGCCTCGGAACGCAACGCCGCGCGTATTTTCAATGCAGATCACCTGTTCTTCGTTACGAACGGCACTTCGACCTCGAACAAGATCGTGTGGCACTCGACGGTGGCGCCGGACGACATCGTCGTGGTGGACCGCAATTGCCACAAGTCCATCCTGCACTCGATCATGATGACCGGCGCGGTGCCGGTGTTCCTGACGCCGACACGCAACCACTACGGCATCATCGGCCCGATCCCGAAATCGGAATTCGAGCCGGCGAACATCCAGAAAAAGATCGACGCGAATCCTTTCATCAAGGACAAGACCAAGAAGCCGCGCATCCTGACGATCACGCAGAGTACCTACGACGGCGTGGTGTACAACGTCGAGATGCTGAAGGAGATGCTGGACGGCCGCATCGACACGCTGCACTTCGATGAAGCCTGGCTGCCGCATGCGGCGTTCCACGATTTCTACAAGGACATGCACGCGATCGGTCGCGACAGGCCGCGCGCGGAGGAGTCGATGATCTTCGCGACGCAGTCCACCCACAAGCTGCTGGCGGGCCTGTCGCAGGCCTCGCAGATCCTGGTGCGCGAGTCGAAGAGTCGCAAGCTCAACAGCCATGTGTTCAATGAAGCCTATCTGATGCACACCTCCACTTCGCCGCAGTATTCCATCATCGCCTCGTGCGACGTGGCAGCGGCGATGATGGAGCCGCCGGGTGGCACCGCGCTGGTTGAAGAGTCCATCGCCGAGGCGATGGACTTCCGCCGCGCGATGAAGAAGGTGGACGAGGAGTTTGGCAGCGACTGGTGGTTCAAGGTGTGGGGGCCGGAGGTGATCGCCGACGAAGGTGTCGGTTCGCGCGAGGACTGGGTGCTGAAAGCCGCCGACAAGTGGCACGGCTTCGGCAAACTCGCGGACGGTTTCAATATGCTCGACCCGATCAAGGCGACCATCATCACGCCCGGACTGGATGTGGACGGCGACTTCGCCGATAGCGGTATCCCCGCGTCCATGGTGACCAAGTATTTGTCCGAGCACGGCGTGATCGTCGAGAAATGCGGCCTGTACTCGTTCTTCATCATGTTCACCATCGGCATCACCAAGGGCCGCTGGAACACGCTGCTGACCGCGTTGCAGCAGTTCAAGGACGACTACGACAAGAACGCGCCGATCTGGCGCATCCTGCCGGAATTCGCCGCCAAGTACCCGCGCTATGAACGCGTCGGGTTGCGCGACCTGTGCCAGCAGATCCACGACGCCTACAACAAGCACAACGTCGCGCGCATGACCACCGAGATGTATTTGTCCGACATGCAGCCTGCGATGAAGCCGTCCGACGCGTTTGCGAAAATGGCGCACGACGAGATCGACCGCGTCGAGATCGATCAGCTCGAAGGCCGCATCACGGCCGTGCTGCTGACTCCTTATCCACCGGGCATCCCGCTGTTGATCCCCGGCGAGATATTCAACAAGACCATTGTCGATTATCTGAAATTCGCCCGCGATTTCAGCCAGCGTCTGCCCGGCTTCGAGACCGATATCCACGGGCTGGTTGCCGAAGAAGTGGACGGCGTGAAGCGCTACTTCGTGGATTGCGTCAGGTAAGGTTTTGCGGGTCGCAGCAACAAAAAAGGCAGCGCATCGCGCTGCCTTTTTTGTTGCCTGCCGGCACCGTGGATCACACGCTGGCGAATGCCAGGATTACGACGCTGAAGGTAATCAGAAAACCGAGTACACACCCCAGGCATTCAATGAATGCCGCTTTGCGGCTTTGTTTTCGTTCCGCGCTGATGAGTTTTCCCGCTATCAACACGGTTATGCCTGTTAGCAGCATCGGTAACTGGGACGCAAAAAGATTCATTCGATTCTCCATCGGTTCAACGGGGGGGCGGGAATGTATTTCTGGCATGGAGCAATGTTACAGAGTGGGGGCATTCTGCCTATTCAGCGCAGGCAGGGGGATAGTCGAAGGAGCATTCGCCTCTGGGAATGCAGGTAATACCCTCTAGGGGGAAGCCGAATCGACCGGCCGGTTCCGGGGAGGGGTGCGGGGTGTTATGCGCGAACCTGGACGGCGGCCCCGGGCATGATCTACATGGTGCGTATGATGGCCGGTGTCATGTTGTTAACGGGCATGGCAAGTATGTCCCCCTAATTATGAAACTTGCCATGCCCGGAACCCTCGCTACGCTCTCCCTCACCTCGGCTCCTCGCTATGCTCTCCTCTCCCGCAAGCGGGCGAGGAGGCGAACGAATCGCTACGCGAGTTTCACGTTAACGTTTCTATTGGGGCGATGTTATTTCAGCGGCAGCCACACCGTGAAGCGGCTGCCTTTGCCGGGTTCGCTTTCCACGTCGATGCGACCGCCGTGTTTGTTTACGACGATGTCCCAGGAAACGGACAGGCCCAAGCCGGTTCCCTGGCCTACCGGCCGAGTGGTGAAGAATGGTTCGAACAGATGTTTGCGCACGTCTTCCGTCATGCCGCAGCCGTTGTCGGCGATGGCGATCCACACGCCCTTGTCGTCGTGACCGCTTTGCAGTGTGATGATGCCGCGGCTTTCGATGGCTTGCACGGCGTTGAGCAACAGGTTCATGAAGACCTGGTTGATCTGGCCGGGGATGCAGCGCACCGGCGGCAGCGGGGCAAGCTCGCGCGCGATTTTCGCTTTGTTCCTGAGCTCGTTCCAGACCACATCGAGTGTGCTTTCCAGTCCGGCCAGCAAATCCGAATCCTGCATCTCGGTGGGATCGGCGTGCGCGAAATCCTTGAGCGCCTGCACGATGCGTGTGACGCGATCTAGTCCTTCTTGCGATTCATTGAGCAGCGCAGGCAGATCCTCGCGTAGGAATGCGAGATCGGTCTTGCTTCTGGCGAGATGTTTTTCGAGTTCGGTATTGGCTGCCGGGCTGGCTGCGCAGGCGTCGATGATAGCGAGCAATTGCGCGGCATAACGGCGCAGTGTGGCGAGGTTGGAATTGACGAAGCCGACGGGGTTGTTGATCTCATGGGCGACTCCGGCTGCCAGCTGGCCGATGGCTGCCATCTTGCCGGATTGCAGCAGTTCGCGGGTGCGCTCGTCCACCTTCTGTTCAAGCAGGGTGTTGGATTCGGCCAGCGCCTGGTTCTGCAACGAAAGCACGCGATAGAGCTGGTGCATCGCCGACAGCAGCACTGCGCTGCTCTGGTCGGAAGGAAGCTGTTCCTGCCGAAACGCCTCTTCCGCCGTCTCGCCACGGTGTATCTGCGCGATTTGCCGCGCCATCGACTGGTCTTCTTCGAGAATGTGGAAAGTCAGCCATGATGAGAGGAATCCATGGAGCACCTCGGCCGGGCTGCCGAGATCGGCGCGCCCCTTCCACATGCTGGTGAGTTGCTCGACGAATTGACGATGGTGTTGCCGATGCAGCTCGATATGGCTGGCGGATACTCCGGTTTCGGCCATCAAGCGTTCTTCGTCGGCAAAATGGTAGGTCGCATACCCGGCCAGTTCGGTAAACACCTTGCCGATAGAGTCTTCGTCGGCATTGCCGGCTATCAGCACATTGCCGATGCGATTGACGATTTCGACCAGCCGCTGATGTTGTTCGTCTACCGAAGCGATGCCGGTTTCGAAACGGGCATTCCAGACAAAAGCTTTCATCGATCGGGACCTTTCCAATTGTTGGATAGAATCGTGGGGCACGGTGCGCCGCGCCCCTGCCATCCATGTTGTTGCGTCGGCCGTGTTGCCGTGAACCGTTCTCAGTCGTTGATCGCCGCGGTCACATTCCTGATGTGCTCTTGGACCTTGATTCTGACCTCGTCCGCTTTCAGCGGATCGATGCCGAGAGATTGCCACTCTTCGTCGGCAATATCCATAGGCACTGGCTCGACCATACCGAACGTGGGCAGCAGCTTTTCCGCAAGGTTGGTCATTGCAACCAGCGGCTGTCCTGAGGCTGCCCGTTGGTCGCTTGGGTTGTGGTGGTAATGCAGCACGGAAATAATGGTTTCCGGCAGGTTCCAGTGGCGACCGAGTTCGGCGCCCAGTTCGCCGTGGCTGGTTTCCAGCATTGTCGCTTCGGCTTCTTCCACCGTACACGGTGGCTCTGCGGCCAGACGGGCATGGAATGCATTGCTGAGTCGGGGGTCGAGGTAGTCCAGCACCAGAAAGCCGATGTCGTGCAGCAATCCGGCGAGATAGATTTCTTCGTCCGAGGGGCGAAGCTCGCGCGGCATCAGGCGGGCCAGGGTATCCATGGTCATGGCGACGGACAGGCTGTGCTGCCATAAGCCCTGAATGTCCAGCTGTCCGGCCGGTTTTCTGGTCATGGACGACATCATCGCGAAACTGAGGGCGACCATTTTGATGCGTTTGCTGCCGAGTATGGTTGCTGCCTCGTGCAGGCTCAGGATTTTCCGGCCCGTGCCGAACAAGGGCGAATTGGCCAGGCCGATGACCTTGGTCAGGATGGGAGGATCTTTTTCGATCAACTCGAGCAATATCCGTTCGCCCTCGTCGCTGTTAATTTTCAGCGAAAGAATTTTTTGCGCGATGCGCGGGATGGGAGGCAATGTGCCAAGGTGATCCAGCGCCTGGCGCAGGGATGCAGCTGCATTCACAACGAGTCCTTTCTGGCAGTAAAGATGAACCAGAACGCGGATGGGATAAGGTTTATATCTCTACTTGAACATGTTTTATTCTACCAGAGACCGGCATTATCCGGCCCGCCAGCGGGCCAGTTCGTCCGCCGGCATCGGGCGGGCGATGCCGTATCCCTGGCCCAGTTCGCAGCCCATGTCGAGCAAGGCCCGGTAATGTGCTTCGGTCTCGATGCCTTCGGCTACGGTCTGCCTGTCGAAGGCCTGGGCCAAGGCGATAATGCCCTGAACGATGGCCATGTCGCCCTTGTCTTCCAGCATGTCACGCACGAAGGACTGGTCTATCTTGAGCACGTCCACCGGCAGGCCGCTGAGGTAGGACAGCGAAGAGTAGCCGGTGCCGAAATCGTCCAGGGCGAATCGCACGCCGAAGTTGCGGCAGGTTTCGAGCACTTCGCGCACGATGGCGATGTCCTTGAGCGCCACCGTTTCCAGCACTTCGATCTGCATCCTGCCCGACGGCAGGTCAGGGTAATGCGCCAGATGCTGGTGCAACTTTTCCGCGAAGCCGCGGAATTCCAGATGGTAGGCCGAAATATTGATGCTGACTTCGATGTCCAGCCCGGCGCGGCGCCAGCGGTCGATTTGGGTAAGCGCCGTGGCGATCACCCAATCGCCGATTTCGATGTCGAGTTCGGTGTTCTCGACGGGGCGCAGGAACTCTGCCGGGAAAAGCAGGCCGCGTTCTGGGTGCCGCCAGCGGATCAGCGCTTCCACGCCGGCCAGTTGTTTGGTGCGCAAGTCGATTTTAGGCTGGTAGTGCAGTTCGAACTGTTCGTGCTCCAGTCCGTAGCGGATATTGTTCAGGAATTCGTTCTGGTTGCGGGTGTGCATGTCCAGCGCGGGATCGTAAATATGGAAGCGGTTTTTGCCGGATTGTTTGGCCATGTACATGGCCTGGTCGGCATGCCGCAGCAGCGTGTCGGGATCTTCATCGTCCAGCGGATAGATGCTGACGCCGATGCTGGTGCTCAGCGCCAGCGTGCTGTCCTTGATCGTCATCGGCGCAGAGATCGCTGCAAGCAAACGCTCAAGCGTCGCCACGCACTCATCGCCTCTCTCCAGATCGAGCAGCACCACCACGAATTCGTCTCCGCCCAGACGGGCGACGGTGTCGCCGCCGCGTATGGTGCTCTTGAGTCGCTTGGCCACCTCAATCAACACCAGGTCGCCCGCATCGTGCCCCATGGTGTCGTTGATGCCCTTGAAGCCGTCGAGATCGAGATAGCAGACCGCCACCATGAGCTGTTCGCGCATCGTGTGCGCGATGGCCTGCTTCATGCGGTCGGCCAGCAGCATCCGGTTGGGAATGCCGGTCAGCGCATCGTAATGGGCGATGCGGTTCAGTTCGGCTTCGTGGGCCTTGAGATTGCTGATATCCGAGAACACGCCGACGTAGCGTTGCGCTTTGCCGTTGTCGTCGCTGATGACCGAAATCGAGAGCAGTTCCGCATAAATTTCGCCGGATTTGCGGCGGTTCCAGATTTCGCCGCGCCAGCTTCTTTTCTCTTTCAGGTCTTGCCACATCGCGGCGTAGAAGTCGCTGTCGTGATGTCCCGAATTCAGCAGCTTCGGATCGCGGCCCAGCACCTCATCGCGGCTGTAGCCGGTGATATGGATGAAGGCCGGGTTGACGTCCACAATGCTGTTGTTGGCATCGGTAATCAGGATGGCTTCCTGGCTGTTGCCGAAAACGCTGGCGATAATGCGCAGGTTCTCTTCGGAAAGCTTGCGTTCGGTGATGTCGCGAATGATGCCCAGCGCGTACCAGCCATCCTGCAACTTGAACGCGGAAATCGACAGCTCGACGGGGAAGGCTTCGCCGCTCTTGCGCAATGCGGTGATCTCGAACGTCTTGCCTATGACAGGCCCTTCGCCGGAATGCCGGAAATGGCCGAAGCCGCTATGCGCCGCATCGAGATAGTGCGCGGGCGTAAGCAGGGCGTGCATGTTCTTGCCGATGGCTTCGTCCGCTGGGTAACCGAAAATCTTTTCGGCAGCGGGGTTCCAGTAGGTTACCTTTTCATCCGCGCCCACGATCATGATGGCGTCTTGCGCCGAAGTGCCGATCCGGCGAAATTTCTCCTCGCTCTCGGCCAGTTCCTTGCTTCTGTTTTCCAGGTCCAGCGTGCGTTGCCTGACCGATTCCTCGAGATGTTCCTGCTGCAATCGCAGTTCCCCGGTCACGCTCTGCAACTTGCCGATGATGTTTCTGACGTGCCGTGTAAAAGGATGAAAAATCAGCGCCGCTTCCAGTATCAACAACAACAGCGTGACGACCCAGAATATCGTTTCGGCTTTCTGCAGGCGAGCCACGGATGCCTCGCCTTCCAGTTGATATTGCTGCACCATCCGGTCGAGCGCGTAGACCAGCGTGGTCGGCGCGGTTCGGGTGATGTATTGCAGCAAGGGGTTGTCCGGCATCAATGCGGCATCGTCTTGCAACAGCAGGTCGCGAACCGTTTTGATATAGGTTTCTACTTGCACGTCGAGCGGGTCCGGGCCGTCGAAGTACATCGCGTGCACTGCGGGGGACATGGTGTCGGGCAGCCCCATGGCCTTGTCGCCATGCGTCAGGCCCTGATGCGAAGCGTCCAGCAGATCGACAGCCTCTTTCAGCTTCGCGCGTATGCCCGGCCGCTCGGTCTTGCGCGCATGCACCAGCAGATTCGAGTACAGCGCGGTGCGCTGGCTGAGCATGCGCTGCCGGCCGCTCACATTGACCACCGCCGCCGTGCTCTGCTGCTCGGAGATTACAAGGTCCAGGCTGAGCCATGCAGCCGTCGACAGCGTCGCCACCAGGGACAGCGCGATCGCGTAACGCCATGTCAGCGATTTTGCGATGCTCATGTAACTCTTCGGGTCGGTTGTATTTGTTGTGCTCATGGCGTGCATGCTTCAAATAATCCCTGCTCGCAGCCAGTTTACGCCATTCAACCGGCGGGCGGGCGGCGCGGATGAAACATCACTGGAACCGAAGTCGGAGATGGCATTTTCAGGATGTGTTTCTTGATCTTGCCGATCACATGCATCTCGCAAGCCTTGCAGTCGAACTCCAGCCGCAGCTGCTCGCTGCCGTTGACCAGCGTCATCGGCTCGGCGCGCACCTGCCCCTGCACGCCGACCACGCCCTTGGCCTGCTTGGGGCACAGGCTCATCGAGTAGCGTATGCAGTGGCGCGTGACCATCAGCGAGACTTCGCCGGTCTCGCGGTGCGACTCGTAGGCCGCCGCGACCACCCTGACGCCGTGCTTCGCGTAGAAGGCCCGCGCCGCGCTGTTGTAGACGTTGGCGAGGAAGGATAGCGACTCTTCCGGATACTGCGCGGGCGGCTCTGCGCACCCGCAAGGGGTAGGCCGGTGGGTTCCCGGCGGCTGTGCCGCCACCCCTCCGCACGCGGCCTTGCGCTGCGGGCGGACATGGGCGGCGAGGCGGGCAGCTTCGAGCTTCCCCACCGCATCGCGGCGCAGCTTGTTGATCGCAGAGCCGGGGACGAACCAGGGCTGGGACCAGTTAATTGTGATGGGAGCGGAATCACTCCCTCCCCCTTGCAGGGGGAGGGTTGGGGTGGGGGTAGAGTCGTTGAGTGGCAGAGTTTCTACCCTCTCCCTAGCCCTCTCCCTGCAAGGGAGAGGGGACGGTGGGCGCAACTCGAAATCGCTGCTGCCGAAGCGGTCGAGCTGTTCGCGCAGACTCTTTTTCGCCTCGGCCGGGTGTTGTGCGGCTTGCTTGTCGAAGGCGATGCTCGCGGTAGCTTCGATGCCGTCCTCGTCCCGCAGCGTCAGCGAAAACCCTTCGGCAGTTTCTGCGAAGGCTGCGCTCACGCCTATGCGCCGTTCTGCTGACTTCTTCGCCAGCGCCTGTTCCCAGGCGTGGTCGCGGTTGCGGCTGATGACCACGCCGGGGCGCAGTCCTTCCAGCGTATGCATGGGCTCGTTCGGGAACACGCGCCACACCTTGCCTTTGTTTTCGACGATGTTTGCCTGCAAGCCGTGTACTACACGCTTGTGCTGATAGTTCAGGCCGTCGCTGTTCGCTAGCGCTTCGTTCGACTCCATCTCGAACCACTTGTCGCCGACTTGCGTGACCTCGCCCAGTTCGAGGCCGACGAAGGTCGGGGTGTCGAACGCACCGATGTTGGCCTTGCGGCCGTTGGTGAAATAGTCCGTCGCTCCGCGATGGAAGGTCTTGTCCGGGTTGGGCGTGAACAGCAGCTTCGTGCGTCCGCTGGACGCGCGCGAGAGGTCGCTGCGTTCTTCCAGTATCTCGTCGAGCAGCATGCGATAGTGGCCGGTGATGTTCTTCACGTAAGCCGCATCCTTGTAGCGCCCCTCGATCTTGAAGCTGCGCACGCCCGCGGCGATCAACGCGCGCAGGTTCGCGCTCTGGTTGTTGTCCTTCACCGACAGCAGGTGCTTGTCGTACGCGACCACGCGGCCCTGCGCGTCGGTCAGCGTGTAGGGCAGGCGGCAGGCCTGCGAGCAGTCGCCGCGGTTCGCAGAGCGCCCGGTGTGCGCATGGCTGATGTTGCATTGGCCGGAGTAGGCGACGCACAGCGCGCCGTGGATGAAGTGCTCGATCACGGTGTCGGCGGGCACCGCGGCGCGCACCTTCGCGATCTCCGAGACCGTCAGTTCGCGCGCCAGCACGATCTGCGAGAAGCCGACATCGGACAGAAATTTCGCCTTCTCCGGCGTGCGGATGTCGCACTGGGTCGAGGCGTGCAGGTCTATAGGCGGCAGGTCGAGTTCCAGCAGTCCCATGTCCTGCACGATCAGCGCATCGACGCCGGCATCCCAGCAATCCCACGCGAGCTTGCGCGCCGTTTCGAGTTCGGCGTCGTGCAATATGGTGTTCAGCGTGACGAAGATCTTCGCGCGGTAACGGTGCGCGAATTCGACCAGCCCGGCGATGTCCTCCATAGCATTGCCCGCCTTGTCGCGCGCGCCGAACGACGGCCCGCCGATATAGACCGCGTCCGCGCCGTGCGTCACGGCTTCGCGTCCGATGGCGGCGGTCTTTGCCGGGGCGAGGAGTTCGAGTAATTCGAGGGGAGGATTATGGTTTGACATGCGGCGCGATTATACCGGAGCCGATGGCTCGATTCTTGCGTGCTTGTGATCCGGTCGGGAATGGTCTCGATTCCCGGTCGAACTTGCCGGGATTTTTCGAGCAATATATTTGAGTATTATTATTTTCTTATTCTATATACTGCTAAAAAATCAGCGCAATAGCGCCAAATCAAAAAACAATCGCTCGGGGGTTTACATGCGTAACAATCAGCCTGTTTCTGGTCGCGAACATCCTTTCCCACAAGGAAGGACTGTCATCTCCTATACCAACCTCAAAGGCCAGATCACCAGCGCCAATGATGCATTCGTCGAGCTTTCCGGTTTCACGCGCGAAGAGTTGATCGGGCAGCCGCACAACATCGTGCGCCATCCAGATATGCCGGAGGAGGCATTCCGCGATCTGTGGGACACCCTGAAGCAAGGCCGTCCGTGGACCGGGCTGGTGAAGAACCGGTGCAAGAACGGCGACCATTACTGGGTGCGCGCCTATGCGTCGCCGCTGGCCGACGGAACGGGTTATGTCTCGGTGCGTGTCGCCGCTACGCGCCAGGAAGTGACTGCCGCCGAGGAGCTCTACGCGCGCATGCGCCGCGACAGTTCGAGCCGGCTGGACGAAGGTCAGGTGGTCAGCAATAACGCGCTGGCCAGGATGGCACGCAAGTTCGGCGGCATGCGCATCGTGTCGCGGCTGTGGCTGCTGGCCGGCAGCGGACTGGCCGGGTTCGTGGTGGCCATCGCGGTCGGATGGTATGGTTTGTCCACTTCTTCCGCCGCGCTCAAGACGGTGTATGAAGATCGCGCCGTGCCGATGTACGACCTCGGCAAGATCGATGCCGATACGCGCAAGGCCTATACCGAATTGTTGCTGGCGTTCCAGCACGATCCGGCCGGACCGGTTTCCGCCATACACGAACATCCGCTCGAAGTGCATCTGGATGCGGTGGGCGCGCGGCGTGGGGAGGTGGATGAACTGTGGAAGAAGTTCATGGCCACTTATCTGACCGGGGAAGAAAAAGTCCTTGCGGCGAATGTCGAAGCCGCTCGTTCGGCGTGGCGCGCAAAACAGGATGAGGCGGAGGCTGCATTGCGGTCGAGAAATTTCAGCCCCTCGATACTCGCCGGATATCTCAAGGCCGGGCGCGAGGAGCGTCAGGCGCTGGATGATGCGATGGATACATTGATCGTCTACCAGACCGAGGTCGCCAGGGCCGAGTTCGAAAAATCGCAGCACACTTCCGAAGTCGGCCTGATGATTTTTGCCGTGCTGATCATGATCGGCTCGCTGGGCTTGCTGCTGCAGTCCTACATGATCATTCGCAAGGTCAAGCAAGGCCTCAACGAGGCGCAGGAGGCCGCAAAATCCATTGCGGCTGGCGACCTGACCCGCCCCTTGCCGGCGGCGTCCAAGGACGAGATGGGGGGCTTGGTCGCTTCGCTTTCCGTGATGCGCAACAACCTGCACGAACTGATCGCCAGCGTGCGCGAGGGGATAACCGCGCTTAACGAGAATTCGAACCTGGTTTCCGTCTCGGCGCAGAACAGTTCGAGGGTGACTGAGCGGCAGTCGGACGATGCTTCCGGTATGGCGGCTGCGATGGAGCAGCTTTCCGTTTCCATCGATCATGTCAGCGAAAATGCGAACGATGCGCATCGCGTCAGCCAGACATCGAGCGAACAGGCCAGCGAGGGCGGGCGCATTATTCATAGTGCCGCGACCGAGATGGAGAACATCGCCACGGCGGTGAATAGCGTGGCGACGACCATACGCGGACTGGAAAAATACTCCATGCAGATTTCCAGTATCGCCAGCTCCATACGCGAGATCGCCGATCAGACCAATTTGCTGGCGTTGAATGCGGCCATCGAGGCGGCGCGTGCGGGCGAGCAGGGGCGCGGCTTCGCCGTGGTGGCCGACGAAGTTCGCAAGCTGGCGGAGCGCACCGCGACCTCCACCACCGAGATCACCGGCATGATAGGCAAGATACAGGAAGGCACCACGCTGGCGGTGAAGGAAATGGAAGTGGGCGTGGCGCGCGTCAACGAGGGCGTAGGCCTGGCCCGGAAGGCGGGCGACTCGGTCGGCAGCATCCGCGATGCCGCCCAACAGGCGGCGCACGCGGTGGACGACATCAACGCCGCAATTCAGGAACAATCGCTTGCCGCGCGCGACATTGCAAGGCGCATCGAGAACATCGCTCAGGGCACCGAAGAGAACACCATCGCTTCTGCCCAGACGGCGTCCTCTGCCCAGGAGATGGCCAAGCTAAGCCGGCAACTGGACGAGCTGGCCGGCCGCTTCAGGATCGCCTGACCGAGAGGGCATTTGCATCAGGCCGTCATTCCGGCTTCCACCGGATAACCAGCGACTTGCCCGCTTGCGGGCTTAGTCGAGTGGCTGGTAGCTCCATCGATGACGGCCTATCGGATTATCCGTGATGAAAGGATTGCGGCCTTCGACATGCTCAGGCCGAACGGACTGATTACTTACGCCGATAGCAAACGAAGTGGTATTCCAGCGGCTGCGGCGTTTCCTGTATGCGCATCTCGCGCGAGACTTCCTGCCACTCGGTCTTGTCGAATTCCGGGAAGTGCGCGTCGCCCTCGATGTCCTGCTGGATCTCGGTGATGTACAGCGTGTCCACCAGCGGCAGCGCCTGCGCGTAAAGCTCCGCGCCGCCGACGATGAATGCCATTTCGTCGCCGGCACAAGCCGCGATGGACTGCTCCAGCGTATGGGTCGTCACGCAGCCGGGAACCTGCAGGTCGCGGTTGCGCGTGACCACCACCGTCGTGCGCCCCGGCAGCGGCTTGCCGATGGAGTCGTAGGTCTTGCGCCCCATGATCATGTGATGCCCCATCGTCAGAGCCTTGAAGTGCTTCAGGTCTTCCGGGCAGCGCCAGGGCAGCGTGTTGTCCACGCCTATGGTGCGGTTCTTCGCCATCGCGACGATGATGGAGAGACGAGGGGTTAGGTTGGTGGTCATCGGAAAAGCTCGGGTCGATTGGGATGCGGGATTATCCCAGATTGTCCATTAGAAAAATTTACGTCATTCCGGCGAAGGCCGGAATCCAGAACAATTATAGTTTCCCACGCAAGTGGGTCAAAATATGAGTTTGTCCGCTACGCGGCGTATTTTTTCATTGCTGGATACCGGCCTGATGGAACTACTAGCCATTCGACTAAGCTGGCAAACAACGCCAGCCAAGTCGCTGGTTATTCGCCGGTATGACGGCCTCACCACTGCAGCGCGCGCATCTGCGAGCTTTTCTTTTTCTGGTGGGAGTGCATGCTGGCGACGATGATGTCCAGCACCGCGATCGCGTCCAGCACGAACGGCCCCTTGTTCAGCATGATGCATTCGGCGCGTTCCGCCATCGCGGCATCGGTGACTTCGGCGCGGGTCAGCATGTTCTGTTTGACCAGCCCTTCCAGCACCTGCGTCGCCCAGATCACCGGCACCTGGGCCGCCTCGCACAGCCACATGATTTCTTCCTGGGTTTCGGCCAGCTGCTCATAGCCCAGTTCGACGGCCAGGTCGCCGCGCGCGATCATCACGCCGAACGGGTGGCTGCCCGCGCTGCGGATGATGATCTCGGGCAGGTTCTTCAATGCGAGTTTGGTCTCGATCTTGGCGACGATGCCCAGCTTGTCCGCGCCGCGCTTCGCCAGTTCGGCTATCAGCAACTGCATGTCTTCGCCGGACTGGACGAAGGAATAGCCGACGATGTCGGCATGCTTGACGATGCAGTCCAGGTCCTCGCGATCCTTCCCTGTGAGCGCGGGCAGGGCGATGTTGGTGTCCGGGAAGTTCAGCCCCTTCTCGGGCGCGAGCTTCGATCCCTGCGAGCGGGCGCGGGTGATCTTCAGTAGCGCGCCTTCGTCGTTCAACTCGGCGACTTCGGCGCAGATATGGCCGTCGTCGATCAGCACCCGCTGGCCCTTCTTGAGACAGTCGAAGATGGCCGGCTCCGCGCAGGAGATATGGGCGGGGATAAGGCGGCCGTTCGCCTCGTCGATCTTGGCCGGTTCGCCCGGCAGCGGCTTGCGGGTCAGTTGCAGCATGTCGCCGATGCGCAACAGGATGTCGACCGGCGGCGCGATCACCGCGCCCGCCTTGCATTCGGCGTCCGCATGGCGCAGCACGCTGCCCTCTTCCAGATACGCGGAGTTGCGCGACGAGGCGAGCACTTCGAGTTTGGACAGCCGCTCTTCCACAATCAGCGTGACCGCCTTGCCGCGCAGGTCGGTCAGCGAAATCTTGTCGCCCTTCTTCAGTCGCTTCAGCCACGCGGGATCGACGCTCACTCGCGCCGGCAAGCGGTTGCCTAGCACGTCCTTGATGGCTTCGCGGCCCGGCGCGCCGCCGGCATCCAGCACCACCGTCGCGGATTCGAGGAAGGAGCCGCGGCTGTCGCGCCGCGGCTTGAGGCGGACCACGCCGTGGTCGAACGCGACCGGGCCGGTGCGCAGTTTCTGTCCCGCGAGGTCCATCAGTATCTTGCAGGAACGTCCGGTCTCCTTCTCCGCCTGACGGACGAAGGCCGCCATCTTGCGCCAGCTCTCCGGCGTGTCGTGCGCGCAGTTGATGCGGGCGGAATCCATGCCGCGCTTGACCAGTTCCCTGACGAACCCATAGTCCGTGGCGGCCTCGCCGGGCAGCGTCACCATGATGCGCACCGTGCGGTTTTTCGGTGCGTTGCCCAGCAGCCGTTTGGTCAGCTTGTTCAGGTGGGCGGCGGTCTTGGCAAAGGCGTTGGCGGTGGACTGTATCTTCTTCGATTCTGGACGCTCGCCGGTCAGCGCCTTCAGCGCCTGGATGACGGCCTCCAGGTTCGCGAGCACATGCTCCTCGGTGCGCCCGAGCGACGACAGGCCGAGGGCGGCGAGTTGCGCCTGTACGGGCCGCAGGTCCTGGCGGCGCAGCCCGATGTAGGCCGCCATGTTCTGCGCGGAGGGTTTGAAGCCGCGCCAGTGGATATGCGGCTGCCATGCTTCGAGACAGGCCTTCTGCGTCTTCTTGACCTTCGCGCGTATGCGCTTCAGCTCGGCCAGCAGCTTCAGCAACTGCTTGTCGTCGAGTGCACTGTTCGCGAGAGGGGAGGCGTTCATCCCAGATTATCCGTTAGAAAAACTACGTCATTCCGGCGAAGGCCGGAATCTAGAATGATTAAAAATTTCCCACGCAAGTGGGACAAAATCAGGGCTTTGTCCGCTTCGCGGCGGATTTTTCATCGCTGGATACCGGCCTTCGCCGGTATGACGGCCTAATGAACGATCCGGGTTCATTGCGTTGGACTAGACCGCCACCGGCGCCTTGATCGCCGGATGCGGGTCGTAGCCTTCCAGCGTGAAGTCATCGAACCTGAAGCCGAAGATGTCTTTCACTTCAGGGTTGATCTTCATCGTCGGCAGCGCGCGCGGCTCGCGCGACAGTTGCAGTGCGGTCTGCTCCATGTGGTTGGAATACAGGTGCGCGTCGCCGAAGGTGTGCACGAAGTCGCCGTATTCCAGCCCGCACACCTGCGCCATCATCATCGTCAGCAAGGCATACGAGGCGATGTTGAACGGCACGCCGAGGAAGATGTCGGCGCTGCGCTGGTAGAGCTGGCAGGACAGCTTGCCATCGGCGACGTAGAACTGGAAGAACGCATGGCAGGGTGCCAGCGCCATCCGGTCCAGCTCGCCCACGTTCCAGGCCGAGACGATGATGCGGCGCGAATCTGGGTTGTTCTTCAACTGATCCACCGCGATCTTGATCTGGTCGATTACGCGCCCATCCACCGCCTCCCATGAGCGCCACTGCTTGCCGTACACCGGCCCGAGGTTGCCGCTCTCGTCCGCCCATTCGTCCCAGATCGAAACGCCGTTGTCCTTGAGGTATTTGGTGTTGGTGCTGCCCTGCAAGAACCACAGCAGTTCATGAACGATGGATTTCAGGTGGCACTTCTTCGTGGTGACCAGCGGAAAGCCCTCGGAGAGATCGAAGCGCATCTGGTAGCCGAACACGCTGGTCGTGCCGGTGCCGGTGCGGTCTGATTTTGTCGTTCCGTGGTCGAGGACGTGCTGCATTAAATCGAGGTATTGGCGCATGGTGTGATTCTTCGTATTACGGCGTCGGGCGACGCTTTTCAGGGGCGTAATGCTAGCACAGGGTAGGGCGCAGACTGGGCAAGGATTGGGTGTTCGTGGGGCATCTAGTCAAGGTCCGGCTACTGCATCTTACTAATTACCTGTATCAAATCGGTTCGACCTATAAAACGGGCCGCATTTAACGAATTTGGGGTTGGTTTGGCACCATTGGCAATAAGAAAGTCAATGACTTTCATTGAACTGCCAATAATTGCTGCATCAAGTGGGCTGCCTTTCCCTATTTCAAAGTAATTTGCATTGGCTCCGTCTTTCAGTGCTTGTTTTGCAGCTTCCAAATCGTTGTAACGACAGGCGGTAATAAGCCTTTCGGTAGGAGTCATTTCTGGGTATGCCCTTGCCGGAGTCCGAATTTCGGGAAGAGTCATTGAGTTATTTAGCCCGATTGACAAGGTTGTTTTGTTTATAAATTTATAAGGTAGGAGGTATAAGTTGTAACTGGTCTGCGTACCTTTGAGGATTCTTCCTGCAGTATCGAAGGATGCACCCGAGCATGGGTCATGAAAGATGGCGGTTGATTTTGGACGTTCTTCCGAAGATTGGTAGGTCAACATACAGCCAGAAAGAGGGCTCCAGCCCCCTACCACAAAGTACTCATCATTCAATGAGCGACTAGGCGTCGTATCAATCATGGATTGGCCTGCGAGTAGGAGTCGAGACCAAACATAGGAAGAGGTCGATCCGTATGATGCTTCAATAGACGGGATTGAATTTTTGCCCTCGGGGTCGGCTAGCAAGGAGCTATCGTGTTTTGTCAGATATTCTTTATCTAGGGGTGTGCGTCGATAAATCCAAACAGGCCTGTTCAGATACTGCACACTCATCAGTTCACCGGATTTGAGATCAGCTATATTGACGTCAACAGGCGTCTTTGCGGCCTCAAGCTGTCTTTTGATGTATCCCTCTGGGAAATCATCCGTCGCTAGAGCGCAACCACATACAGTCATGCCGATGGCAAAGCGAATAATCTTGGAAAAATTCATTTGTATTTTTCTTTCATGTATCCAGTGGTCGATGCTGGCTAATTTATTAGGAGGTCAGATTATAAGCGAGCATTCGCGTGGATCGGCGACAGGTGGCGTGGGGTATATTGAAACGCGGATGCTCGTATAATCCATGTACGATTCTCGGAGAAAATAATGCCCCTCGCCCAACTGACTTTTTCGAACACCCTTTCCGCCTCCCATCAACTGATCGTCCTTCCCAAGGGCAAGACCCTGCCGAAAGATGCGCCGCACGGCGACCTGCTCGCCGCAGTGCTCAAGCGCCGCGACATGAAGGCGGAAGAACTGGCGAAGTCGCCGGTCGCGGCGAATGCGGCGGACGGGACGCTGGTGGCCTGGGCGATGCTGGATGCGGACAAAGACACGTTTGCGCAGCAGGTGCTGGTGCGCAAGGCGCTGCAATTGCTGCTGGACGAGCAGCCGAAGGCGCTGGCGATCCATGTGTCCGGTGCGACGGCGCAGCGCGCCGCCGAACTGGCGGTGTACGGCGCTTGGGTGAATAGCGCGCTGTTGCCGGTGCACAAGAAGAAGGACGAGCGCAAGCCGTTGCAAAAGATTTCGTTGGTCGGCGGCATCGACAAGAAGCCGTTCGACGCCTTGCGCGCGCAGGCGGAAGGCAACCTGCTGTGCCGCGAGCTGACTATCCTGCCGCCGAACGAGCTGACGCCGGGCATGTACCGCACTCGCATCAGGGCGCTGGCGCAGGACAACGGCTGGAAGCACGAAGAGTTCGACATGAAGAAGCTGCGCAAGATGGGCGCAGGCGCGTTCGTCGCGGTGGCGCAGGGCAGCGATCCGGAGGATGCGGCCATCGTGCATCTGTCGTACAAGCATCCGAAGGCGAAGCGTACCGTCGCGCTGGTCGGCAAGGGCATCTGCTTCGACACCGGCGGCCACAACCTGAAGCCTTCGCGCTACATGCACAACATGCACGAGGACATGAACGGCTCCGCGGTCGCGCTCGGCATCCTGCTCGCGGCGAGCGAACAGAAGCTGGCGGTGAACATCGACTGCTGGCTGGCGCTGGCGCAGAACCACATCAGCCCCAAGGCCTACAAGCAGAACGACATCGTCAAGGCGCTGAACGGCACCAGCATCGAGATCATCCACACCGACGCCGAGGGTCGCATGGTGCTGGCCGATACGCTGACGCTGGCTTCGCGCGCGAAGCCGGACATGATGATCGATTTCGCGACGCTGACCGGCAGCATGGCGACCGCGCTGGGCGCGCGCTACTCTGGCGTGTTCGCCACCAGCGACGAGTTGGCGCAGCGCGCGGTGAGCACGGGGAAACAAACCGGCGAGCGCCTGTGCGCCTTCCCGCAGGATGAGGACTACGAAGCCGAACTCGATTCCAAGGTCGCCGACATCAAGCAGTGCACGCTGGCGGGCGAGGCCGACCACATCCTCGCGACGCGCTTCCTCAAACGCTTTGTCGAGCACGACACACCTTGGCTGCATGTGGACCTGTCGTCCAGCCGCTGCGATGGGGGCTTGGGCATCGTCGCGTCCGAAGTGACCGGCTTCGGTGTGGGCTGGGGACTGGCGATGCTGTCGCCGGCCTAACGGTCATGGCAGGTATGTCACCTCTGATTATGAGATTTTCCATGACCGTTTCCCTCTCCTCATCCTCTCCCGCAAGCGGGCGAGGATGCGAACGGATCACTTCGCGAGTTCTATTTTAGCCTTCGCATGCTCTATATCGCGCACAACGTCCTGATTGCCGATCACGAGATCGAGATGACCGCCGTGCGCGCGCAGGGTGCGGGCGGGCAGAACGTCAACAAGGTGTCGAGCGCGGTGCATCTGCGTTTCGATATCGGTGCCTCGTCGCTGCCGCTGGAATTCAAGCAGCGCCTGCTGCAACTGAGCGACCAGCGCATCACCAAGGACGGCGTGGTCGTCATCAAGGCGCAGGAATCCCGCAGCCAGGAAAAGAATCGCACCGAGGCGCTGCGTCGCCTGAAGGAATTGGTGCAGAGCATCGCGGTGCTGCCTGCGGAGCGGCGCGCGACCAAACCGACGCGCAGTTCGCAGAAGAAGCGCATGGACAGCAAGGCGAAGCGCGGGGCATTGAAGAGTATGCGGGGCAGGGTGCTGGAGTGATGGATTGGCGATGATTCAGAAGCCCGGCCCGGCCTGAAACTATTCCTTGAACTCGAACTCCGCGACCAGGATGTGATGGTCTGAGGCGATGGTCGGTTCCACGGCGTGGCGTACTGGGCGCAAATGCCTGCTGTAGAAGACATGGTCGAGCACATAGGGCCGGAAGCGCCAGGTGACCTCGGTGTCTTGCACGGTCTGGAAACCCGCGTCGGAGAACTGGCGCACCAGCGATGCGCAATTGCTGGCGTTGAAGTCTCCCGCGATCAGTGCGGGGCCGTTGGTGCGGCGCACCTGTTCGACGAGGAGCCGGCGTTGTTCGGGATGCGCTTCGCCCGATGAGTTGAGCATGAAATACGCCAGCAGATGGGTGTTGAAGAGCTGCAGTTCTTGTCCGTCCACCACGGTTTTTGCGCCGATGAGCAAACGGTCGGTGGGCGTCTTCTTCTCGCCTTCGAATTCGAACTCGATGGGCGGCGAGGGCAGGTCGCAACGGTAGATGTCGTGCAGCGGCGTCTTCGAGAATATCGCCAAGCCTATGCCGAAAGGCAGTTCGCGCGGATCGGCCTTCGGGTACGAAAAGTAGCTGTGATAGCCCTCGAGGGCGGCCTTCAGTCGCGTGTAATTGGGCGGCGGCTCGATCTGCAAGCCGCCGGGCTGCGCATGTTCCACCTCTTGCAGCATGACGATGTCGGCATCGCGGCGGCGAATTTCTCCTATCGTGAGGTCGAGGTCTATCGGCGCGTTATAGATATTGTTCTCATCCCACATCTGGCCGAACTGCATATTGAACTGCATTAGCTTAAACATGCTGATGTGCGTAACCTGGTCGGATAGCTGGTTTCCGTATGATGCCATTGCCGGCGCTTCGTGCAAACTGTCGCGCAATCAGTCCTGCTCCGGAGCGAATCGCAAGCCGGCGCGCAACAGCCAAAGCGGCAGTCGTTACGCGACGATTTCGAAGCCGGCGTAACCGCCCTGATGCGGCTCGATGTCGACGCGTTCGACTTGGGCATAGTCCGGGCCGCGATGCGCCCAGTTCACGATGGCATCCACCGCGGCCGGTTCGCCTTGCACCGCGGCTTCCACGGAGCCGTCGCCGCGGTTGCGCACCCAGCCCGAAACGCCCAGTCTTTGCGCTTCGCGGCGCATCGAGTCGCGGAAATACACGCCTTGTACGCGGCCGTGGACCACGAGGCGCAGCGTTTTCCTGTCCATTGCTTGAGTCGTCATGATTTTCTCCTGCAATCTTTCCCGAACGGCGGTCGTTGCGTGCAACCGGCGGGAATAATGCCAGAATATCGTTGCGCGCGTCTCGCGGTGCTACAGGAGCTTGCCATGAATACACCCATTCGTTCGACCCGGTTCGAGGCCGGCATTCTCGGGCGCGTCATTCTGCTGGTCTTCGGCGCATTGATGCTTGCCGCTTGCGGCAGCGAGCCGCAGCAGACCGCGCTTCCCCCCGGCAGCAAGGTGCTGGCGCTCGGCGACAGCCTGACCGCAGGCGCCGGCGTGGCGCCTGAGCAGGCCTGGCCTGCCTTGCTGGCGGAGCGGACGGGTTGGGATGTCGTCAACGGCGGCGTGAGCGGCGACAAGAGCGACGATGCGCTGGCGCGGCTGCCGGCGCTGCTGGAAGAGCATCAGCCCGTGCTGGTGCTGGTGACGCTGGGCGGTAACGACATGCTGCGCCATGTCCCCGAACCGGAGACCGTCGCCAACCTGGGGCAGATACTCGATATGGTCCAAGCCTCCGGTGCTGCGGCGGTGCTGCTTGCGACGCCGCAGCCGAGCGTCGCGGGGGCGGTGTTCCGGAACCTGTCGCCGCCCGAGTTCTACCTGAAGGTGGCCGACAAACATCGAGTGCCGCTGATCGAAGAGGCGATCCCCGAGGTGTTATCCGATCCGGCGATGAAGGTCGATCCGCTGCACCCGAATGCGGAAGGCCATGCGTTGCTGACGGGGAAAATCTTCGATGCCCTGCAGGCTCTCGGCTATGTGCGCTGACCGACGATGCGCTGTGTCTGATGGCCTTTGCGTTCTGGCGTTTCTCCCTTAACTCAACCCGTAATCTGCGTGCCGAACATATCAAGCTACGAGAGATAATTTTCGCATCTACCGAGTTTGATTTCCTCTCGATTTTTTCGTTTCAAATAGACCTTCCTTGCACAATTTTGGCTAATGCGCAATAGACCGAAATGCATATGCATTTCGGTCTAAATGCATATGCATTTAATGAAAATACCTATGTATTTCATTAAATTGCATAGATATTCTTCGTTGTTGACTAAGGGGGGTATGTCAATAACAATCCGCGTCCGGTTGTGGAGACGGCATTCGGTGAATCTCACAACACGTAGTCCCATTCATGCCAAAGATGAAGACTTGGAGCAGGCGGGCGAGGAATGGGGTAAGCAGAAATACCGCACCTATACACAAGTAAAAATAACAACAATAGCAAGCTGCTGCGTATATCGAAGCTCGGGGACATCCTTTAATTTCAGGAGTGCTTGTCGCCATATGGGATCAAACCATCGGAGGTGATATCGGTTTGACCCGGTCTCGTTTTATCAGGGCAGCTTGAACAGGGAAAAAATGATACACGCTGCCGTATCCCATATTACCAATCAACTGAACCAGTTCCTGAAAAGGTCGTTCGACCTAAATGAGGACGTGGTTGTGCTGTCCAACATCATGGAGCAGGACGGTACGCTGGCTCCCAATATCAATAACAAGCTGGTCGTGTTTCTGGTCAATATCGAGAAAGAAACGACCTCTTCGCGTCCGGGCAATCTGGGCAGTTTCGAGAGATCCGCTTCGAGCTATCCGCCGGTGTTCCTGAATCTGTATGTCATGGTCGCCGGAAATTTCGGCTGCAGCAATTACGCCGAGGCGCTCAAGTTCCTTTCGAATACGGTCAGTTTCTTTCAGCGCCAACCGGTGTTCGACCATCAGGTGACTCCCGAGCTGGACAAGAGAATCAACAAACTGGCGTTGGATATCGAGAACCTGAACATCCAGGATTTGAGCAGCCTGTGGGGGATATTGAGCGGGAAATACCAGCCGTCGATCCTGTACAAGGTCAGGATGGTCGCGTTCGATTCGGGCGATGTCCTGAGTCAGCTTTCTCCCATCAAGGGATATCAGGGTTCGGTGGCTTGAACCGGGAATGTCATGGGAACTTTCCGGCCATTGTTTAGCGTTTCCGTGGAGCACGGCTACTTCACGGATGGCGCATGGAAGGGGCTGGATTTTGTCCCTGTACCGGCAACGATGAAGGTAATCAACGGCGCGAATGTGCTGGTCAGGCCGACGAAGAACGGCGTGGCGGCGTTTTATGACGAGAGCAGGTCAGATGCCCTGCGGCTTTATGCGAAAGACGCGAACGGCGCGTTGTGTTTCAGCTTCAAGATCCATGCAAAAGACCGGACGTTTGCGAATTACACCGCGCCTGACATGCGTAGCGGAAATGCTGTTCTGTACTTCGATAATCGTGAAGGAGCTACTGATTCCGGCGACGGAAAGATACGGCTTAGCAAGGAAGATTCCGTGTCTGAAAAGGATTTCAGGGACTTCGACAGCCTGATCGCCAAAGACATTCTTTGCGACAGGGACAGGCGGGTGCCGCCGGATTTTGTGGTGAGTGTCTGCGTGGAGCCCGGAGTGGGTGACGACACATCTACGGCATCGGGATGGCGTACTCGGGATTGCTTCATCAGATTCGATGCCAGACGGGCTTACTGGAAGTATCACCTGCTGGGGAACATGAACAGGAGCAATCCTTTCATCGTCGATCTCGACAACCGGGTGGAGTTCGAGTTCTGCGGCGAGGTGATGTTGCCTGGAGACAGGCCGGCAAAGGTATTCAGGTCGAAGGCATTGATTCCGGTGCTGGAGAAATCGACCTGCCGCTTTCAGTTGAGGGAGCCGGGACCGGGTACTGGGAAGGTGCTGGTCAAGCGCTTGCCGGTCGCATCCGAAAGCAGGCTGGGTATGGATGTGATCGATGGCAAGAGCGTGATCGTTGCGGAAAGTTTTATCAATTGTTGAGTTGTCGATTGATGTTGGTGGAGCAAGTGTTTCAAGAGAGCAGGTTCGATTTACGTGAGGTAAGTTAACTATTGAAAGGGGGCAACATGGGAGCTATGAAAACACCCGGCGTTTATATCGTCGAGAAGAGCGCCTTTCCGAATTCGGTCGTGGAAGTCGCAACAGCGGTGCCTGCTTTTATCGGTTATACCGAAAAAGCGGACAACAAAGGCAAGTCGCTGAGCAATCAGCCCTGGCGGATTACGTCGATGGCCGAGTTCCAGAATTACTTCGGTTTCGGTCCTTCGGTGCAGTTCAGTTTGACAGAGGCGGCGACGCCGCCTGTGGTCCCGCCATCGATTTCCGTGGGCGGCAAGGACTACATGCTGGAGCAGGCGCAGGGCAAATATTTGCTGTACTACAGCATGATGCTGTTCTTCCAGAACGGCGGCGGGCCTTGCTACATTGTGTCGATAGGCAGCTACGGCGATGATGTGGCTATGGACAAACTCACGGGCGGCATCGATCTGCTAGTCAAGGAGCAAGAGCCTACCATCGTGGTGATACCGGATGCGGTCTTGCTGAAGCAGGCCGATTGCATCAGCGTCGA
Source organism: Gallionella sp. (assembly GCA_023229845.1). Lineage (GTDB taxonomy): Bacteria > Pseudomonadota > Gammaproteobacteria > Burkholderiales > Gallionellaceae > Gallionella. The sequence goes on along the minus strand of JALNYK010000001.1, from coordinate 102,206 downwards.
GCAGGCCATGCTGGATCACTGCGGCAACGTGATGAAGAACCGGGTGGCGATTCTGGATATTTCAGACGGTTACCGCAGCCGTCAGGATCCGGCTGGCGATCCGGTGGCTACCTTCCGCAATTCGCTGGGCATCAACTTCCTCGATTTTGGCATGGCCTACTATCCCTGGCTCAATACCACGATCACTCAGGCGAAGGATCTGGCGTACTGGAATCTGGATAGCGCGAGCCAGACCCTGCTTCAGGGAATGCTGGAGGCCGAACTCAATATCGCGGCCCAACCGGCAGCAAAGGCCGAGCAGCTCAAGTCCATCGTCGATGGCATCGCCAAGGCAAATGCAACGCCGCAAGACAAGGCGATGCTGAACAAGAGCCTGATCTCGCTCAGCCCGAGTTACAACATGATCCTGACGGACATGGCTGCCATGCTCAACCTGCTGCCTCCGGCTGCGGCCATGGCGGGCGTGTACACGATGGTGGACAACAACCGCGGGGTGTGGAAAGCGCCGGCGAACGTCAGCCTGAATGCGGTGACCTCGCCGACCGTCAACATCACCCATGGTGACCAGGAAGACCTGAACGTCACGCCGCAGGGCAAGTCCATCAATGCGATCCGTCCGTTCGTCGGCGAGGGTACGCTGGTATGGGGTGCGCGCACGCTGGACGGCAATAGTCTGGATTGGCGCTACATCAACGTCCGCCGCACGATGATCATGCTCGAAGAATCCATCAGGCTGGCGAGCAAGGCCTACGTGTTCGAGCCCAACGTCGCGAATACCTGGGTCACCATCAAGAGCATGGTCCGCAACTTCCTGACCGGCGTCTGGAAAAAGGGCGGTCTGGCAGGAGCTGTTCCGGACGATGCGTTTGCCGTTTTCTGCGGCCTCGGGGAAACCATGACGCCGGAAGACATTCTGGAGGGCGTCCTGAGAGTGACGGTGCTGGTGGCGATCAGCCGCCCGGCCGAATTCATCGAGATCACCTTCCAGCAGCAGATGCAGAAGTCCTGATTTTCAGCACAATCAGTTAACGCATAAACAACCATTTAATATTTTTACAGAGAGGAGTATGTCATGGCAGATGACGGTTCCGCACAATCGGCGACAGTATGGCCCATGCCCAAGTTCTACTTCCAGGTGAAGTGGGATGCCAACGTGATGTCTTTCCAGGAAGTATCCGGGCTGGATATCCAGTCGGAAGAAATTAAATACCGGCATGGCGACAGCCCGCAGTTCTCGGTCATCAAGATGCCGGGGATGAAGAAGTTCGGCAACATCACCATGAAGAAGGGCATCTTCAAGGGAGACAATAAATTCTGGGATTGGCTCAACCAGATCAAGATGAACACCATCAAACGCGTTCCGGTCACCATCAGCCTGCTCGACGAGGCCGGTGCGCCCACGATGGTGTGGACGCTGGCGAACGCGTGGCCGACCAAGATCACCGGCACGGACCTGAAGTCGGAAGGCAACGAAGTGGCGGTCGAGTCTATCGAGATCGTCCACGAAGGCCTCACCATCTCGAACGGCTGATGATGCTGGCGTAGTCATGGGGGAGGGGCGACCCTTCCCCAGTTTTTTGCAATTCCGTTTTTTTGTAATCCCGGTTTTTTGTAATCCCATTTTCTTGTAACCGACGAACCCATGGTCACTTCCGCAAGCTATCCGCTGCCGGCCTTTTATTTCAAGGTCGTGTTTGCGTCCTCGCAGGGAAATTCGGATACCTCTTTTCAGGAGGTGTCCGGCATTTCTTCCGAGATGGAAACCGAGCCGATAGTCGAGGGAGGCAACCAGTACACGCGGCAATTGCCGAAGTCGCTCAAACATTCGAACCTGGTATTGAAGCGCGGCATCGCCGATATGAGTTCGCCGCTGGTCGTCTGGTGTCAGAAGGTGCTGGAAACGAATTTCATGGAGCCTATCGTGCCGACGCTGGTCAGCGTGTATTTGCTGAACGAAGAAGGAAGTCCGTTGCGCGGATGGGAGTTCGCCGACGCTTATCCGATCAAGTGGAATGTCGAGGCATTCAACTCGACGAAAAACGATGTGGCCATAGAAACGATCGAATTGAGTTACATGAGTTCTTCACGGACTCTCTGAACATCATGTCGATAGAGATAAGACAGATGGTGGTGAAGTCGAACGTGGTGCAACGTCGCGCCCCGGACGAAGAAACCGGCATCGAGGAAAACGGGAATCAGGCGATTCTCGAAGAATGCAAAAGGCTGATCCAGGAAGCCTTGCAGGAAATCAAGGAGAGATAATTGATCACCAAGCTGACAATCACTCCATGCGCTCTCGACGACAAGGGCAACGTCACCGGCCCCAAGACCGGCGAAGCCTTTACGGTACGGCTGAACCCGTCGAATTACACGCGCAACTTCGAAATCACCTACAACACCACCAAGGCGATGGGAGCGCCGGTGATGCAGCCGCGATTCAACGGTGCCGGCGAGAAGAAGATGGAATTCGACATCGTCATGGACGGGACTGGCGTGGTTCCACCGACCTCGGCGAATTCGACTGCCATCGATGTCGATACGCAACTGGGTGACCTGAGAAAGGTCGTTTATACGCTGGTCGGAACGGAGCATGAGCCGAACACCGTGATGCTGGTATGGGGGAGCTTCAAATTCGTCGGCAAGCTCAGCACGATGTCGGTCGAATACACCCTGTTCAAGCCGACCGGGGACCCGCTGAGAGCGAAGGTGAAGCTGTCTTTCATCCAGTATGTCGGTCCGACGGAGGCGGCGAACACCGCCAATCTGAGCTCGCCAGACCTGACCCACTCCGTGGATGTGCAGGCGGGTGATTCCTTGCCCCTGCTGTGTTTCCGCATCTACAAGAACAGCGCCTATTACCTGGAAGTCGCGAAGTTTAACGGCATCACCAATTTTCGGGATATCAAACCGGGCACCCGGCTGAATTTCCCGCCGTTAAGGTAAAACATCATGGCGAGTTCACCGGCGATAGATGGCGGGGTTGTCAGGCTGTCCCTGTTCAGCGAGGGGACGGCCCTGCCCGGTACGGTGCAGGTCGTATCCGTATCGGTCAGGAAGATCATCAACAAGATACCGGTGGCCGAGATCGTCGTGCTGGACGGCGACATGCCGAACAAGGATTTTCCGGTCAGCAATGCGGCCCATTTCAAACCCGGCGGTGCGATAAAGATCAACGCCGGATACGGCTCCGACGAGGAGACTATTTTCGAGGGCATCGTCGTCAAGCACGGGATCAAGATCACCGGAGACAATTATTCACGTCTGGTCGTCGAATGCCGCGACAAGGCCGTCGCGATGACCGTAGGCCGCAAGAACGCCAATTACGTCGATTCGAAAGACAGCGACATCATCACCAAGCTGATCGGCAATTGCAGCGGGCTCACCGCCGACGTGGGATCGACCGAGACGCAGTACAAGGAACTGGTGCAGTACTACTGCACGGACTGGGATTTCATGCTGTCGCGCGCCGAGGTCAACGGCCTGCTGGTGATCGTGGATGCTGCCAAGGTGAGCGTCAAAGCGCCCGCGACCGATGGCACTCCCCAGTTGAAAGTCACTTACGGCAGCGACTTGCTGGAGTTCCACGCGAACATCGATGCCAGGAACCAGTTTTCCAAGGTCGAAGGCGTCTCGTGGGATGTGAAGAATCAGGCCATCGTGGAGCAGCAGGCGACGCCAAAGACGTTGAACGAGCAGGGCGACCTGACTTCCGCCACGCTGGCCAAGGTCATCGGGCTGAGCGCATTCCGTCTCCAGACCCCGGCTCCGCTGGAAAGCGCTGCGCTGAAATCCTGGGCCGATGCGCAGCAGGTCAAGTCGGGACTGGCGCGAGTGCAGGGGCGCATGCGCTTTCAGGGCAGCGCCAAGGCCCGTGCCGGCGAGTTGATCGAGATCGAGGGCGTGGGCAACCGGTTCAACGGCAAGGTTTTCGTCAGCTCCGTTCATCACCAAGTGATCGACGGGAACTGGGCCACGGAAGTCGAATTCGGGATGCCACACGACTGGTTTGCCGAGAACCGCGACCTGGTTGCGCCGCCCGCATCGGGATGGTTGCCGGGAATCGAAGGGCTGCATGTCGGCGTGGTGAAGAAGCTGGATGCCGATCCGGAAGGGCAGTACAAAGTTCAGGTTTCGATTCCCGTATTGAAGGCGGAGACGGACGGCGTGTGGGCCAGGCTGATGCAGTTTTATGCGTCCGATGGCATCGGCGCGTTCTTCGTGCCGGAGATCGGCGACGAGGTTGTGCTCGGCTATTTCAACAACGATCCCTCCAATCCGGTGATCCTGGGCAGCCTGTACAGCAGCAAGAGGAAACCGGCCTACGAATTGACCGCGGACAACTTCAAGAAGGCGATCGTCACCAAGAGCAAACTCACGCTCGAATTCGACGACGACAAGAAGATCATCACCATCATCACACCGGGAAAAAACCAGATCGTGATCAGCGACGACGGCAAGTCCATCCTGCTGAAGGACCAGACCGGCAACCAGGCCAAGCTCAGCGAGGACGGCATCCTGTTGGACAGCCCCAAGGACATCACCATCTCCGCGAAGGGCAAGGTCAGCATCTCGGCCACGGGCAATGTGGAGATCGAATCCAAGGCCGACTTCAAGGGCGATGCGATGAACATCACCCACACCGCCAAAACCGGTTTCACGGCCAAGGGCAACGCCAGCGCCGAAATCTCCGCATCGGGCCAGACGACCGTAAAAGGTTCGATGGTCATGATTAATTGACGGGCCGATGACGATGAGCGCCGATCAATCGTTTTCCGATCAATCTTTTCTGGGCAAGGGCTGGGGATTTCCGCCCGAATTCAACCGCGATGCCGGGACGGTCAGGATGGTTCACGGCGCGGAGGATATCGACGAGAGCCTGCGCATCCTGATGGCCACCGTGCCCAGGGAGCGGGTCATGCAGCCCGCATACGGTTGTGGGCTGAAGCAACTGGTATTCGAAAGCATCAACGAAAGCACGCTGACGCTGATCCGGGATGCGATCCAGCGCGCCGTGCTTTATTTCGAACCGCGGGTCGATCTCGAAGAGATAGAGATAGACGAAGAGCAGGCGCAAGAAGGCGTGCTGTTGATCAAACTCAACTACCGGGTCAGGACGACGAACAGCAGAACCAATCTGGTTTTCCCGTTCTATTTCCTGCAGGGCACGAACCTTTCCGCATAACCGGACCCCGAAATCGGACACGATGGCCAAGTTGATTATCAGGGATGGAACCAGCCAGGACGAGCGCCTGTTGCCCGCATTGAAGGAGGGATATGTCAATGTGGACGAGATGCGTTTCGAGGACATGTTGGCCATGGTCTCCGAATATGCCGCACTGGTGAAGCACCGGGATGCGGACTCTCGCGCCGAAGGCAACTGGGGCGAATTCTTCGGGGCCGACGAAGCGGGCATACTCGCATCGATACTGGCGACGAATTTGAACGGGGCCGAAAGGGATTTCTCCGCGTTCGTCGCGGATATGGAAACGCGTCTCGCCCAATTGCGTGATGGCCGCACCGCTTTGGCGATGCTGCCGACCTTCAGGCTGGCGATGGCTATCGACGCATGGTTCGTCAGGCTGGGCAGATTGTCGAGCGTCGCGGCAGTGCGGGTGCGCGAGAGCATGCAGGGCGTGATCGAAAAAACGCTGGGGACGGAATTGCAGCGCCTGCGCGTTTTCTTGCGGCAACATCATGTGCATAACGCCGACGAGGCATTCCGGACGTTCGGCCCGATCTGGGGCGGCGACGGAAAGCCGGGCAAGAGCGGCAGCGCAGTTCCCAGCCCGGCATCCGGCCACTCCGCCGTCGCAGAATTCCTGAAGTCCAACTTCCATGCGTTTTACAACGCCCTGTTGTTTTTGCAAGGCGGGGCCAGGGATATGTTGCGCGTGTCGCTCGAACGGAGTAACCACGATCCGGCGATAGGCCTGTATATCGCGTTCCTGCGCTTGTTCGCCAAGGTGCAGGACAAGGCCAACGGGTTCACCATGCGGCATCTGAATTTTTATTACGAAGACGTATTGAAAATCCAACGCCGCGAGTTCGTTCCCGATAGCGCCTGTTTGATCGTCCAGCCGGACACCGCAGGCCGCGAGGTGACGATAGGCAAAGGCACGGAATTCAGGGCCGGTCTGGACGAAAACGATGCCGAACTGATTTATGCGGCGGACAACGATTTGCTGGTGACCGATGCGAAGGTCAGCTCCTTGCACACCCTCTATTTCGGGCGCAATAGCCTGAGCTCTCCCGAGAATTCGCTGGCCTCGTCGCCGGGGCGCGGCGGACGGCGCAAGCGGTTCGCCACCTCGGCGAAACTGAACCGGATGAGCCGCGGCGGCGGAGAGAGTGGCGCACAGCTTTCGCATCCCCTGTTCGGCGTGCCGCAACGCAGCAAGGACGCCAGCCAGTTCGAGGAAGCGCGGATCGGATTCGCCGTCGCAAGCAACGTGCTGCTGCTGAAACACGGGCAACGCGATATCGGCCTGACTTTCAAACTCGCTCCCGGCGGCAAGGCGGGCGACCCGAATGTTTTCGCGGACAGGTTGAGCCGGGTGCTTCCGACGAGCAAGGCGGATGCCTTCTTCAAGGCATTCCGCCACATGTTCAGGATCAGCCTCACGGGCGAAACCGGCTGGTTCGAGGTTGACGATTATTTACCGTTAAGCCGGATTGTCGATGGGGACGGCTGCGAAGAAAACAGTTTCAAGATCCAGTTTCGTCTCCCCGATAGCGCGGGGGCGGTCGTGCCGTATTCGCCGGCAATCCATGGCGAGAATTTTGACACCGAGTTGCCGGTGGTCAGGTTCACCGTCAATCCGGACGCCTATTTGTATCCCTACAGCCTGCTGTCCGAAATGGCGGTCAGGGAAATCCTGATCGAGGTCGATGTCCGGGGCTGTACGGATATCCGGATATACAACCAGTACGGCCCGTTGAGCGCCGATGTGCAGTTCAATCCTTTCGGCGCGACGCCGTCCTTCGGCGACTATCTCGTCGTCGGCAGCTACGAGGCGGCCAGGAAGAAACTGGTCGCCTTCGAGGTGGATGTCGAGTGGAGCGGATTGCCGCAGGAAATGAACGGCTTCGGCGAGTACTACCGGGCGTATTCGATGGCTATCGATAACGCCACGTTCAAGGCCGGTCTCGCCGTGTTGCGAGACCGCAAGTGGCTGCCCGCCGAAGAGGGCGAACAGCCGATCGTGGAGTTGTTCGAATCCCGGGACGGTGCCGGGACAAGCGGGGACGGTGCGGGAAAAAACGGCAGCGGCAAAGTCGGCAAGCGGCGACGTTTTTCTTTTCGCGGCGTGTGCAAATTCATGAGGCCGCTGGAGAACGTCGCCGAAGAGCAATACGGTTACGATTCCCTGTCCAAGGACGGCTTTTTTAAACTCGCGCTGGCTCAGCCGTCTTTTGCCTTCGGCCACAAAGAGTATCCGTCGATACTGACCAAGGTGATGACCGATAACGCCAGGCTCAAGAAATTCGGGCTCGCTAAATGGCTGTCCAGATCGCTGCCGCCCAAGCCGTTGCCGAATACGCCTTATACGCCGTTGATAAGCGGCATCTCGGTCAATTACAAAGCGGTCTCTCAAATCAGTCTGGAGCGCATCGGTTCGACGGAAAATGAGCTGCGTCAGGAAAAAGTATTCCATCTCCACCCGCAGGGTTTCGAGAGCCTGTCGCCGCGAGCCTACGGAAAAATTCATCTGGTTCCGCGCTACGAAACGGACGGGAATCTGTTCATCGGCCTGACGGCAACGAGGCTGTCCGGCCCGCTCACCTTGTTCTTCCATTTGCGCGAGGATTCGCTGCCGGATGCCAGCGCCAGACCGTTCGAGTTCGAGTGGTATTACCTCGCCTCGAACCAGTGGCGACCGCTCAAGAAGACCCAAGTGGTATCCGACACGACCGACGGCTTCCTGTCGTCCGGCATCGTGACGCTGGACATCCCCGACGACATCGACCGCGCAAACACCATACTGCCGTCGGACCAGTTCTGGCTCAGGGTGTCCGTGGACGACGAGCACATGCATACGTTGTGCAGCCTCTATGCGGTTCATGCCCAGGCGTTGCGGGTGAGTTGGGCGAAACGGGAGGAGAACAGCCTTTCCCATCTCGCGTCCGCGCTGCCTGCGGGCAGCATCAAGGAAACGAAGTTTTCGATTCCGGGACTCGCCGGGATACGCCAGATTATGGAGTCCTCGGGCGGGAAGCCGCCCGAGAGCGACACGCAGCGGACGATACGGGCCAGCGAGCGCCTGCGCCACAAGAACCGCGCGGTCACGCCATGGGATTACGAAAGGCTAGTCCTGCAACGATTCCCGGAGATATACAAGGCCAAATGCTTCTCTTGCATGACGGGCGATGCGGAGTCGCGACGCAAGATCAAACCGGGCCATCTGCTGATCGTATTGATCCCGTATCTGAAAGAGCAGGTCACGGCGAATTCGCATCCCATGGTCAACGCCTTGCTGTTGCGGGAGGTCAGGGATTTCGTCAAGGGGCTCGCATCCGCTTGCGTGAAAATTTCAGTCAGGAATCCGGCTTACGAGCGGATACAGGTGCGCTGCAAGGTGAAGTTCAGGAAGGGCGCGGGACGGGGCGCCCAGCTCAACCGGCTGAACCGGGAGATCGTGGATTACCTTTCGCCTTGGAGCGACGGCGGACTGGCGGCGCGGTTCGGCTGGCGGCTGCGCTGCAATGACATCCAGTCCCACATCCAGGGGCTCGACTATGTCGAATCCGTTTCCGGGCTTTCCATGCTGCGGATCGATGACGGCGACGATCGCTGCCACCATCGGCTTTCCGATACGGCAAGGAACAAGAACGGCGATATTCAACCGCTCCATCCGTGGAGCATCGCGATACCCGTCGGACATCACCTGATCGAGGTCGAGGACGAGGCGGGCGTATGTCCGCCCCAGAAAACCGGGATCGCCAACCTGGCTATCGGAAACACATTCATTCTGTCACGGGGAAATCAATGACGAAACGCAACAGGAAAACGTTGTCCGCTTATTTCGCCGACGGGCAACTGCCCACGCAGGAGGCGTTCGGCGACCTCATCGATTCGGTGGTGAATATCGTAGACGATGGATTCGACAAGACGCCCGAAGAGGGGATGAAAATCGCCCAGCTGGACAATCGCAGCAAGCTGGTCGGTTTCTACGACGAAATCACCGTCAAAGCGCCGCTCTGGTCGATTGCCTTTTCGGTGAGCGGCTACGGCGGAAACGTGGAGAACAACAAGAACCTGAATTTCTTCTACGGTAACAACAAGGCCACCGGGCTGACGTTGGCGAGTGCACCGGAAACTGTCGTGGGACCGGGCAAATCCACCGAAGGAAAAATCCGGGTAGGCATCAACAAAAACGATCCGGAGCACGAACTGGATATCGACGGCGTCATCGCCGCGGATGGACGGATCGGCAGGGCGGGAACGATGGAGGTGAGGGCCGACGGGAAGTGGCATCCCGTCATCGCCAGGCTGGACGGCTGCCAGGCGTTCGAGATCATGGCCGGCGTCGGCAAGCCGCACAGCGGCAGATATGCGCTGCTGCACGCCTATGCGCTGAGCACGTTCAATTCGAAAAAAGGAAACATCACCTATCACCAGGCGCATTTTTCGTCGAGGTGCGACCAGATCGAGCTGCGCTGGGTCGGCGGGACGCACGATTACTCGCTGGAGATGAGGGTGCGGTGCTGTTACGAACAGAACGCCAAGGAGGAAATCTACATCCGCTATTACCTGACCCAGTTATGGTTCGACCCTTTCATGACGGATTGCGTCAAGAAGGACGGGGCGAAAAACACGACGGGCGGCGCGTGATCCGGGTGACCGCGAGAACTGAGAGACCGCAAGAGCGGGGAGACCGGAATGGAACATGAATATACCGATGCCGAGAGGGACACATAAAACATGATGGACGCATCGTTCATCAAGAAGCTCCAGCCCGATCCGGATGGCCTCGATTTCGACGGCCTGAGGAAGGAAGGGATACGGCTCGTCCAGGAAATATCCGGCGATGTCTGGACGGATTACAACTTGCACGATCCGGGCGTCACCATACTGGAGGCGCTGTGTTACGGACTGACCGACCTGGCCTATCGGAGCGGGTTCGGCGCGGGGGATTACCTGGCGCGGGACGGTGGCGAAATCGATTTCGACAAGCAGGCCCTGCATCGCCCGGACGAAATATTTTCCTGCCGCGCGGTGACCGATAACGACTACCGTAAGCTGATACTAGACGCCGTTCCCAACATCGACAACGTGTGGGTCAAGCGGAATTCGGCGGAAACGGGAGGCGTGCAGGGGCTGCATTTCATCTACGTGCAATTGAGCGAACGGGTGAAGAATCAGGGCGATGTGAGCGTCAGGAAGGTTTACACCGACCTCATCGAGAAGGTCTATGCGGCGAACCGGAATTTATGCGAAGACCTGGCCGGCGTGGAAATCGTCGAACGCATTCCCTATGCATTGCGCGGCGAAATCGAGATCGACGGCAAGCGCGAGCCGGACGGCATCCTGGCGGAGATATATTACGTATGCGCGCAATACCTGAGCCCCACGGTTGCCGTCCATTCTTCCGTGGAAATGTACAAGAGCGGGCATACGCTCGAAGCGCTTTTCGACGGCGTAGCGACGGCGCACGGCTATATCGCCGAAGAGGCGTTGCATCCATGGCGCGGCCAGTTTTCGATTCCCGACCTGATCGGAAGAGTCAGCCGGATAGACGGAGTGACGAATGTCAGACATCTCGCATTTGTGGATGGGCAAGGCAACGGGCACGATTGCATCAGGCTGGGTGGTGAGCATTCCTGCTTGAGTGTGGCCTGCCTGCGCTTTCCGCTACAGGATGGCGCGGATGGCGTCAGGCTTCAGCGGGCTGGCAAGGCATACCGGGTTTCGCTGCGCAAGGTTGAAACCGAATTCGAACGGCTGGAATTCCAGAGCCAGGCATCGAGACGCCATAAACGGCAATTCGACTGGGTGGAGGCCATGATGCCCGCCGCCGATTTCAGGAACGTCAGCGAGTATTTCTCGATCCAGAATCATTTTCCGGATGTCTACGGACTCAACGCACACGGCGTGCCCGATTCGGCGTCGCCCACAAGAAAGGCGCAGGCGATGCAACTCAAGGCCTACTTGCTGTTCTTCGAGCAGGCCATGGTGAATTTTTTGCAAAACATGCAGGGCATACCGGAGCTGTTTTCTCTGGACGAGCCGCAAGTACGGACTCGCCCCCCGCAGGTCTTGCGGAGCGATGTCATCCCCGAGGTCGAGACGCTCTATGCGAACGGCGTCGCGCAGATGGAGGTCGATGTCGCCGGGTTGCTGGCGAAGTTCGAGCGCTATGGCGACAGGCGGAGCCGGGCGCTCGATTATTTGCTGGGCATGTACGGTGAAAAACTCACACTGAATTCCTTGCGGCAATTCTGGGAAGAGGGCACGGATGCGGAAGGCGAACGCATCGAGAAAAAGATCGCCTTCCTGAAAGGGATCGTGGATATCGGCAAGAACCGGGCCGCGGCATTCGATTATCTCAAGCCGGCGGACGACAGCGGCAACACTGCCGGGCTGAATAAAAAACTGGCGCTGCTGCTCGGTCTGAAGCCGTCGCCGGACGGCGCGTCGGAACAAGATCGCACGGGCGCCGATATCCGTATCGTGGAGCATATCCTGCTGCGCCCCCGCGGCGAGTCCGCGCGGAACGGCCATCGCATTCCCGACGATTTCTACAACTTCAGGATCACCGTCCTGTTTCCCGCAGGGCCGGGATGTTATGCCGACAAGGATTTCAGGAACCTGGCGGAGGAGACGGTTTACCTGAACTGCCCGGCGCATATTTACCCGGAAATTTTCTGGCTAGCCGCGGGACCGATGCGCAGGTTCGAGGTGCTGCACGAGGAATGGCTGAAAGCGAAACGGCAATCCGGTGGCGCGGACAAGACCGATGCGGTGGCGGCGCAGATGATTCTTTTTCTTCGCGAGATAAGGAAGAAGAATGGATAAGCGCCACATCATCGAAGATGCGGAATTCGACATCTCGTTCGACTCGATGGAGATCGCCCGCGAGCAAGAGCCGGGGCTGGCCGACTTTATCCGCGAGCGCCTGCTGCCGCTGGCCGACGAGATTTTCTGCGAGCTTGCGGACGGCGGCACGGTGGTCAGAATCGACCGGCTGGAGCTCGATCTGGGCGATATCCGCCACGCTGGATTCTGCGACGAGATGGAAAGCCGGTTCGGGGAAAAACTCAGGGCGTTCCTGAAGGAAAAGATGCAGTCGCTCGCCGCGACGCATTCTCCGCTCGAAGGCATGATCGGCAGGCCGCAGGCTGCACGCGGACAACTGGAAGTTTTTCTGGAGACCGGGCGCATGCCGTGGCATGACCATCGCGCGACGGGGGACGCGGTCGATGCGATGCTCGAACAAACGCTCGCCCGGCAAGGCGACGCATTCGTCGAATTCATGAAAAGAACCCCGCATCGCGATGTCGTCGTGAAGCGCCTGGTCAGGCAATTCCCGGACCGGCTCCTGACCGATTTCATGCGCTTGCTCGCACCGGCACAAGCCGTCCTGCTGGGCGAGTTGACGGGGAAGCTCGAAGACATGCGGAAGAAAATGTCCGCAAGCATTACCGCAAATGAACTCAAGGCACAGGTATGGGAGAGGCTGATCGGCGAGCACCTGAAAACCGGCGTGCCTGATCCTGAGCGGCTGCTCAGAGAAATTGCAAAAGACTTGTTCGTGCGCCATGCGCGTTCCCCTCTCCCCAACCCTCTCCCGCAAGCGAGCGAGGGCGCGAACGAATCGCTGCGCGAGTTTCACGTTAAAGACGTTTCCGCCGAAAGCGGTGTGTCCGCTGGAAACTTGCCGGGCCGGAAGTCGAAAGGCGACGTGCGCGGATATGGCGAGGCCAGGGACGAGGGGCGTGTGGATGCGTCTCTCGCCGCGAGTGCCGCGAAGCAATCGGAAGGATCGTCGGAACGGCGTTCGAATATCGCTCGCCAGCGTGCGCTACTGGAAACCGCCTTTGCCACCGGCGACGCCGACGAACTGGCAGGGCAGTGGGACGCATTGCGCAACGGTCACCGTGAACTGGTGCGCGAGGTGTTCATGCAGCGCATGGGCGACGACAAGCTGCTGAAGAAACTGGCGGAAGGATTTCCCGAATCCATGCTGCTGGACCTGCTGAATATCCTGTCGCCGCAGGACAGCGGCTTCATGGCCGCCCTGTCCGGCCTGCCGGCATTGCGCGGCGCGAAGAACGAAAAGAACGCCGCCTTCTGGCGCTACACCCTGGGCCGCCTGCACGGCGCACAAGACGGTGACCGCGCGGAATATGCGCGCGGCCTGATCCGTAGCCTGTCGGCGCAGGAGGTGGAACAACGCCCGCTGCTGCAGGCGCTCGTCGTCCTCGCTCCCGAATTGCAGGCAGCGCTCGCCGACATGCAGGTGCGGCCTGCAACCGACAAGCGGCTTTCGATGGAAGAATCTGCTCGCGCCGCCGAACCCGCTCGCGCCGAGGAGTTGTATCGCCGGGTGACGCAACGCCTGAATGGAACGAACAGCGAGCCGGAATTCGCGGTTCTGCTCGAAGAGATGGCGAATGCCTATCCCGAAACGCTGGCGCGCCTGCAACGGCAATTGCAAACGGGCGAACTGCATGCGGATGTCGGGACGCTGGACGCGCGCGAAGCCGAACAAATGTCGGCGGCGCTGATCCGGCTGAATTCGGGTGCGAAGGAAAGCGGCTTCCTGCGCGCGGTCGAAGCACAGGCGCAGCAGGCGCGAGACCGTCAGCGCTATTACCGTTACGTACTGGAACGACTGATCCGCAACGAAACAGTGGATCTCGAAGCCGCGCTTGACGACGCGGGCAACAAAGCGGTTCAGCAGCGGGTGCGCACTGATTCTGTCGGCGATGCGGCACCGGGACCGCAGCTATCCGCGCAGCAAGACAGGCAGTCAGACGGAAAAGAAAGAATCACACGACCACTTGCCGAGTTCGCCGAAACCGGACGCGCCGTCGAGTTGTACCGGCGCGTGACACGTCGCCTGAGCGGCGCGAGCGGAGAGCCGGAATTCGCGGCGCTGGTAGAAGAGATGGCGAGTGCCTATCCGGAAACGCTGGCGTACTTGCAACGGCAATTGCAATCCGGCGAGTTGCACGCCAACGTCGGGAGGCTGGATGCAGGCGAAGCCAGGCAGTTGGTGGCGGCGCTGATCCGGCTGAATTCTGGCGCGAAGGAAAGCGACTTTCTGCGCGCGATCGGGCGATATGCCGGACGCGCGAAGAGCGAGCGGGGGTATTACCAGTGCATTCTGGAAAATATGATCCGCAACCGGACTATCGATCTCGAAGATGCGGTGCGATCGCAGGGGGAGATTGTTCCTCGCGACTTGCAGCGCACCGCGCCGGACGTTGCTGACATGGAGGATTCAGCAAGCTCATCGTCCCGGCAAGAAGATGATGCGACGGTCGATGCGGAGCCGGCGTTGGAGCCCGTCAAGCTGTTGCGCATCCGGTTGGAGGAAGCGCTGGTGCTGGGACACGCGGAGGGGGTGGAAGCGGTATGGGGCGAGCTGCTCCTGAATCATGTCGCCATGTTGCGGGAAGTTTTCGCGCAACGTTTGGGCAATGAAGTCGCGCGATCCAGGCTGGTCGATGGATTTCCGGAACTCATGCTGCACGAGCTGATGCGCGCGCTCGCGCCAGAGGATGGCGGGTTCGTCGAAATGCTGGCGGGGCAGCCTGAGTTGCGTTCGGGTGGGCTGGTCGGCGCGAAAAATATCCCGCTGCTGGAATACACCCTGTCGTATCTCCATGCCTGCGGCGCGAGCAGATACGACAGGTCAGAATACGCGCGCGGTCTTGTGCGGCATTTGTCCGAACGGGGTTACGCACAGGCGGACATCCTGCGGGCTATCGCCCGCATCGATCCGGAGTTGGGGGGAGCAATAATCGCGCATGAGGGCGGAATTGTTTCGGCGTTGGCGACTGGCAAGAGGGCGGCGGATTCATCATTGCAGGGCTTGTTGGCCGGAATGTTGGGCCGGAAGTTGCTGCAACGCCTGTGCGACCGGGATCGCACCTTGGCGCAGGAAATCGGCGAACTTGCCGAGGCATGGCCCGAAGTCGCGCGGGAGTTTTACCGGCAGTTGCAATCGGATGCCGCTGCCATGGACGTTGCGGCGCTGAGCGCACGCGAAGCAAGCCTGCACGCGGCGGCCTTCATCGTTTCGAACCATGGACGCATGGGGGACGACTTCCTGCGCGAGATCGAATTGCATGCCGGGAAGGCTCGGGACGAACTGCATTATTACCGGACGATACTGGAGATGCTGCTGCGCAACAGGGTGGTGGACCTCGAAGCCGCTATGGCTGCTGCGCCGGAATCGGAGGCCGGAGAAGAGGGGGCTCCGGTTCGTGTGCGAATGGATGATGCCTCCGGCATTGACGCGTTGCGCACTCGTTTCGAGTCGGCGCTGATGGAGGGTAATGCCGAAGCCATCGCCGATGTGTGGGACGAGCTGAGATTCAATCGCGGCGGTCTTGTACGGGAAGTTTTCAACATCAGGATGAGGGAGGGTGCCAGCAGGAAGAAACTGGCGGAGCGTTTTCCCGAGGCGATGCTGTTCGAGTTGATGCGCGTGCTGGCCCCGCTGGCGAGCGGCTTTATCGAGCGTCTGGACACGCAACTTGGATTGCTGGGTGAGGGAGAGAAGGCGGGAGATATCCGGCTCGCCGCAAGAGAGCATGCTCTGGCCTACGTTTACGCGTTCGGCGCGCGCGATTTCAAACGGGACGAGTATGCGCGCGGGCTGATACAGCGCATGGTGATGCAGGGCGTGGATGCCAGCCTTTTCTGGCGCGCCATGGCGGCCATCGATCCGGTGTTGACGCTGTCCCTGTCCGAGCCTCATCTCGGTGGGAAGACTCGAGTCGGCGAGACGCCGATCCCTATCGGCGGTACAGCCCGCGTTGCCGAAACGCAGCCCATCATCGAAAAAACAGCCCAGCCGATTCCGCCTATCGATGCCGGGCGGACAGCGGAATTGTATGAACGGCTCGTGCTTCATTTGAGCCGGCAGGATGGCCGGGATGAGCAGGCGGGGGACTATTCCAGTGAAATCGCGGAACTGGCGGATGCTCATCCCGAGACGCTGAAACGTTTGTATCGACGTTTGCAAACGGACGAACTCGACATGGATGCATTGCGGCTCAACGCGCGCGAGGCCAGGCAACTGGCCGTGTTCTTCGCCGGGCTGGCTCAAGGCAACGAAGGAAAAGACTTCCAGCGGGAGCTCGATGCCCGTGTCGGAAAGGCAAAAGACGAGCCCGGCTTTTACCGCCATATCCTGGAGAAGCTGATTCGCAACCAGGCCGTGGATTTCGACGCAGCCATGAACGAGGCGCAACAGACGCCGGATCGTATCGCCCGTCAGCGCGCGCAACTGGAAACCGCCTTTGCCACCGGCGACGCCGGCGAACTGGCAGGGCAGTGGGAAGCACTGCGCAACGAACACTGCGAACTGGTGCGCGAGGTGTTCATGCAGCGCATGGGCGACGGCAAATTGCTGAAGAAACTGGCGGAAGGATTTCCAGAATCCATGCTGCAGGACCTGCTGAACATCCTGTCGTCGCAGGAGCGCGACTTCATGGCTGCCCTGTCCACCCTGCCGGAATTGCGCGGCGCGAAAAACGAAAAGAACGCCGCCTTCTGGCGCTACACCCTGGGCCGCATGCACGGCGCGCAAGACGGCGACCGCGCGGAATATGTGCGCGGCCTGATTCGCAGCCTGTCGGCGCAGGGAATGGAACAAGGCCCGCTGCTGCAAGCGATCGTCGCCCTCGACCCCGAATTGCAGGCGGCGCTCGCCGACATGCAGGCGGAGCCCGCAATCGGCACCCAGCCTCCGGCGGAAGAACCCGCCCACGCCGGGGAGCTGTACCGCCGCGTGACCCAACGCCTGAATGGAACGAGCAGCGAGCCGGAATTCGCGGCGCTGCTCGAAGAGATGGCGAGCGCCTATCCCGAAATGCTGGCACGCCTGCAACGGCAACTGCAATCGGGCGAACTGCATGCGGATGTCGGCGCGCTTGATGCGCGCGAAGCCGGACAGATGGTGACGGTGCTGATTCGACTGAATTCGGGCGCGAAGGAAAGCGACTTTCTGCGCGCAGTCCAAACACAGGCACAGCAGGTGCGAGACCGGCAGCGCTACTATCGGCACATACTGGAACGACTGATCCGCAACGAAACGGTGGACCTCGAAGCCACGCTTGACGATGCGGGCAACGAAGCGGCGCAGCAGCGGGCGCATTCTGATTCCGTCGGCGATGCGGCATTGGAACAGCCGCTATCCGCGCAGCAAGACAGGCAGGCCGACGGACGGGAAAGAATCACGCTACCACTTGCCGAGTTCGCCGAAACCGGACGCGCCTCCGAACTGTATCGACGCGTGACAGGTCGTTTGATCGGCGCGAGCGGCGGCGAGCCGGAATTCGTGGCGCTGGTAGAAGAAATGGCGAGCACTTATCCCGAAACGTTGGTGCGCTTGCACCGGCAACTGCAATCCGGCGAGTTGCGCGCGCAGATCGATGTACTCGATG
The DNA here is from genome assembly GCA_023229845.1 of Gallionella sp. GTDB lineage: Bacteria > Pseudomonadota > Gammaproteobacteria > Burkholderiales > Gallionellaceae > Gallionella. Next base: position 84,584 of record JALNYK010000001.1, on the reverse strand, counting down.
CAGGAGAGGCCAGGCAGATGGCAGCGGCGTTGATCCGCTTGAATTCGGGTGCGAAGGAAAACGGCTTCCTGCGCGAGGTCGATGCGCAAGCGTTGCAGGCGAGGGACCGGCAGCGCTATTACCGTTACGTACTGGAACGACTGATACGCAACGAGACGGTGGACCTCGAAGCCGCGCTTGACGATGCCGCACCGGGAAACGATGCAATACCGATGACTGAGCGCCCCGCGCCAGCTGGCGATACGACACGGGACGAAGAATCCACGCAGGAACAAAATGTCGCCCATGCATCGGATGAAGTTGCGATGCCTGTACGCACTGTCTGGTTACGCACGCTGCTGGACACGGCGCTGTCCGAAGGAAATGCCGGCGAACTCGTCGGCGCATGGGACGAGATACGTCAACGCCATGCCGGGCTGGTACGCGAGAGTTTTCAGCGTCGGATGGGCGACCAGAGCGCACGGCAGCGGGTGGCGCAAGGGTTCCCGAAAACTCTGCTGGCGGAACTGGTGCGCATCCTCGCACCGATGGAAAGCGGCTTCATCGAAACGTTGGCGGTGCAACTGCAACAGGAGCAAGGTGGGGCAAGCAGCGCAAAAAACACTCCGCTGTGGGAATACACCATGGGTTATCTGCATGCGACCGCAAGCAGCGGCTTTGACCGGCGCGACTATGTCAGCGGCCTGCTGAACTGCTTGGGCGAACAGAGCGTTAGCCGGGACGGCATATTGCAAGCCGTTACCCGAACCGATGCGGCGCTGGGCCAGGCGCTATCCGCACGGCAGGATATGCGCGCCGACACACAGGAAGAGAGTGCCCGCACAGCCGCAACCGAAATGAGCGCAACCGGAACGAGTGCAATCGAAACGGAGCAGGCGGGCGAACTGTATCGGCGCGTGACGCAACGCCTGAGCGGCGCGAGCGGCGGCGAGCCGGACTTTGCGGCGCTGGTAGCAGAGATGGCGAACGCCTATCCAGAAACTCTGGCGCATCTGCTGCGGCAACTGCAGGCGGGCGAACTGCGCACGGATGTCGGGACGCTCGGTGCGCGCGAGGCTAAAGCGGTGGCGACGGCGCTGATTCGCCTGAATTCGGGTGCGAGGGAAAGCGAATTCCTGCGCACGGTCGAGCGATATGCAGCGCGCGCGCAGAGCGAGCAGGGTTATTACCGCTTCATTCTGGAAAACCTGATCCATGATAGTGCTATCGATCTCGAAGAGGCCGCGAGCGTGGTTTCTCAGGAGGCTGCGCGACAAATTTCCACCGATGATCGCGGCGAAGAAAACAGGGCATTGCCGGGAGCGATGTCCGGCGACAAGCATCGCCCGCAGATGGTTGAAGATGCTCGGCCTCGGGCGACTACAGGGGATAAAACCATGCAGGTTGAAAATACGTCCGCATTCGATGGACACGGGGCTATGGACGATAGCGAGAGCGCCGAAGAGATCTATATCGCCAATGCCGGGATGGTGCTGGCCACACCTTATCTGCCCCAGTTGTTCAGGATGCTGGACCTGACCGAGGGAACGAAATTCAAGGACGAGCGATCCGCCGAGCGCGCGATTCATCTGCTCCAGTTCATGGTCAACGAGAGTTGCGATTCACCGGAATTTTTGCTGTCGCTGAACAAACTGTTGTGTGGAGTTCCCACCGGCGTTCCCATCGTCAGGGAGATCGAACTGCTTTCGCGTGAGAAGGATGCCATCGAGGGCATGCTGAACGGGATCATCCGGAACTGGACGATACTCGGCAACACCTCCGTGCAGGGGCTGCGCGAATCGTTCCTGCAACGCAGCGGACGATTGCAGTTGAAGGAAGATAACTGGCATCTCAAGGTGGAGCCCAAGGGCATCGATGTGCTGCTCGACCGTTTGCCCTGGAGTTTTGCGCTCATCAAGCATCCGTGGATGAGACGACCGATTTATGTGGAGTGGCGCTGATGCAGCAGCGATTGAAAATTTCAGGACGCTCTGAATCCTTGCCGATGAGCCAAGCGAACGCCGCCAGCCTGGAGGCCGAACTCGACTGGTTCACACGGGTCGTCGAGACGCGCTTCGGCCTGCATTTCGGGCAGGAGTCCGAGTGCAAAGACATCCGCGAACACCGGCCCCCGGAGCTGTGCGACGACGAATCGGAATACGCGCGTCTGGTCAGGGAATGCGGGATGGGATTCGACGAGCGCATCGTGCTGATGCTCGCGCTGATTCCGCACATCCGCCCGCAGGCGCTCGACACCTTTTTCGTCAGCAACAAAAATTTCGAGCGCGCGTTTACCGAGTTCGGCGGCGTCAAAGGGCAAGTACACGGCGGCTTCCTGCCTACTTGCGAAACGGCGTCTTTCATCCTGCACGGCAACGATCTGGCGGGGCGCTTCAATTTCATCGGCATGCTGGACGACGATCATTTCTTCGCCGCGAAGGGCATCATCGAGGTCGAGCATCGGGCGAGCGGCGAACCTCTGTTCAACGGCGTGCTGAAGCTGTCGAACGAATACCTGAACCGTTTCACCACGGGGCAGGACCTCAAGCCAGATTACAGCATGAACTTCCCGGCGAAGCGGATTACGACCAAGCTGACCTGGGACGATCTGGTGCTGACCCACGATGTGCTGGAGGAAGTGGAAAACATCAACGCTTGGCTGCGGCACTCGAAAACCATCATGGAAGATTGGGGGCTGGAGCGGACGGTCAAGCCGGGCTATCGCTGCCTGTTCTACGGCCCGCCCGGTACGGGCAAGACGCTGACCGCCACGCTGATCGGGGCGAATGCCGGACTGGACGTGTACCGCATCGACTTGTCGATGGTGGTCTCGAAATACATCGGCGAGACGGAGAAAAATCTCGCCAATATTTTCGATCAGGCTAAGACCAAGAACTGGATCCTGTTCTTCGACGAGGCCGATGCGCTGTTCGGCAAGCGCACGCAGACCTCCAGTTCGAACGACCGCTATGCGAATCAGGAAGTTTCCTACCTGTTGCAGCGGGTCGAGGATTTTCCCGGCGTGGTCATTCTCGCGACGAACCTGAAGGCCAACATCGACGAGGCGTTCTCGCGGCGATTCCAGACCTCGATCTATTTTTCGCTGCCGGATGCCGAGCACAGGCTGCTGCTGTGGCAGGGCTATTTCAAGGGCAAGTGCCGGCTGGAGGACAGCGTCGATCTGGAAAAACTGGCCGAGGAATATGTGCTCGCGGGCGGGGCCATCGCCAACGTGGTGCGCTACGGCGCGATACGCGCGCTGCACATGGGCAGGGACGCGATTTCGCACGACGATCTGGTGAAGGGGATCGCGAAGGAGCTCATCAAGGAAGGGAAGACCATTTAGGTAACGGTTATGGTGAGTGCATACACAAGAAGAATGTTGCAGCGCATGCGCCGGTTCGCCGCCGCGGCGCTGATGGCATGCATCGCCCTGCCGGGTGTAGCGGCGGAACTGGATTGCAGCGGGATGCTGGCTGACCTAGCGGCAAAGAAACACGGCAAGGGCATCGTCGCCGATGCGCAGCGGCACCTGGTCGAACTCGGCCTCGATCCGGGCGGCGTGGACGATGTGCTGGGATCGAAAACCAGGTCGGAATTGTTGCGCTTCTGCGGCAGGGCAAAATTCGCGTTGAACGCAGACTTGCTGCTCATGTTGCGCAATCACGCGGCCATCCACAGGGCTTATCAGAACTGGACGACAACGCTGGCGAGCAAGGGCTTCCAGAAATGGGAGGGGAAGCAGAAGGATGCGGCGGAGATTGCCCGGGTCGAACTGGGCGGCAATGCGGAGGAGGTGATCGCCGTGCTGGATCGCTACCGGACGCGCCGGGCTTCGCAGGCCTTGGTCGGCAGCGGCGACGATACGTCGGTCAGTTACTTGCTGACCAAGGACGACATCGTGCAACTGAAATCTCGGGAAGGGGTTGCCAAGGCGATGGCGAAATTGCTGGATGCGACCTACGAGGACCAGGAGGGGTTCGAGGCGGCAGCCGGTACGGCGCTGAAGGGCGTGGCCGATTCCTTCGAGTACGTGCAACTGGCCGAGAGAATCGCGGAACAGCAAACCAGCTACAGGATCAGCGCCAAATCATTCGACGAACTCAAGGTGGGAAACGTCCCCGAATACGTCCTGCTGGCGATACAGGGCATGAAGGATTTGAATTACCCCGGCGACACGTTGGACGAGGCGGTGGATGCGGAGCTGGACAAGCTGGTCGAGCGAACGATGGCATTCAAACCGCAACTCATCACGTTGGCGAAAATTTCACCAGCGGGCGCGAGCTTGAGCGAAAGCTCGCTGGCGACATTCGCCGAGGCGCAGAAGGACGATCCGCTGGCCGTTGTCATCCTGGAGCGGTTGCGAAAACTTCTGGGGGTGAGATACAAGGACGACAAGGCGCTCGCCTGGGCGATGCAGACGGTGCTGAAAGAGATTTCGGACCAGATCGACAAGTCCCGCTCCCCCATCCTCGCCCATGCCGAAGAGGTGACCGTTTATGCGTTCGACAAGGCGCGCGCGCAGGAGATCGACAAGAAGATAAAAGACTCCATCGTCCCGGAAATTTATCTGGCGCTGCTGGACGATATGCAAGGCGTGGATTATCCGGATCCCGAGTTGTTCTGGTTGGCGACCAAGGCGCGGGTCGCCATGCTGGGCTCCAACAATCCGTTAAGGAAGAGCATCAGGGGAGTGATCGAGAGCCGTGCCGCCGACAAGATGGACGAGCTGCTGCTGGAAGAACTGAAAGCCGCGAAATTGCACCCGGCTGTTCTCGGTCTGCTGGGCACGTTGCAGGGACAGAAGTTCGACGATGCCAAGGCGCTGGAATCCGCAATCGACGGATTGTTCGCGCAACTGGGCGAGTTGTACGAGCAATATCGCCCGGTAGTGATCGAGCAGGCCCGGAAGACGCATCCGTTCGACAAGTCGAAGAACATCCTGTGGGACGGCAAGTCGTGCAACTGCGTACACAGCAACTTGGCCGGGGAAATCTACGGGTTTTATCCCTACTGGATGGCCGGCGACAAGCAGGCCATCGACTTCAGCGTGCAAACCCGCATCGGTTATTACGGGCTGACTTTCGACGACAAGGGCAACATACCCAACGCTTCGCGCTGGACCGGGCTGGATGCGGGATTCATCCGCGAAGCCAGAACCTACGGCGCGAAGGTGGATCTGGTCATCTACCGGAACGACTGGCGAGGATGGGACCAGTCCAGCAACGAAGAAAAGGCGGCGCTCTTCGAGAACCTGGTCGCGAATATCGTCGCGCTGGTCGATACGCCGTTGACCGATACGTTTTCCAAAGTGAAACCCTATATCTCCATGGGGACGAATCCTCCCCCGGTAATGGGCGACGGCGTCACCCTGTATTTCTCGGGCTATCCGCAGGATGCAGATGCGGTCGATGCCTTCGACGGATTTATCCGCGCCTTGCGCGACAAGCTGAAATCCGGCGGTCGCAAATATTCCGTGAACCTCATGTTCCGCAGCGCGGAACTGGGCAAGGGCGTCTACGACTATCCCCGCTTGTTATCGCTGGTGGACAACGTCGAGGGCAGCGACGAGAACGACAAGGAACTGGACGCGCTCTTTCTGGTGTTGTTGCAGGAGCCGACCACCTACGACAAGAAAATGTTGCGGTTGAATATCGAGAACGGCTTGCACGGCAAGGACAGGATGAAGCTGCAGCGCAATGTCGCGATGGTGCTCACCTACGATGGACGCAACGAAAGCCAGCTGCTGGACGACGTGATTTATGCAAAAGACAATTTCGGCGGAATCGGTTTCTGGACGCAACCCGTCATATCCGGAGTCGATCCAACGGCGGATTCGTCCACTCTTGCCAGCGATGTGCTGCACGACAATTTCCTGAACAGCGCCAATGGCGCGAGTGCGGCGAAGCCGGCCGTCTGCCAATACGTCTGTCCGAACAGATGGGCGTTCAGGATCACCTGGGATATTTTCCTGCTGGTTTTGTTGGCGAGCATTCCGCTGTACATACTCGCGTGCGACTGGCGGAACCTGTTCAACAGATATTTCCTGCATTTCCTCGGCGGCGTGGTCGCCCCCTTCCTGCTGCTCACTTTTGCCCTGTTGTTCTGCGATCCGGCATGGGAAAGAATATCCAAGGGGAACGGGCTTCTGATCCTCGTCATTGCGATTGCCCTCGCCTACATCGTATGGAACTACTACGACAAAAAGAGAAAGGCGGACTTGCCATGATGACCCTGCTGGAAAAAGCCACCATCATCCATTACCACCGCCACCGCATCGGCGAATTCGACGGCGGCACGGTCGGCGCGCTCGGCTATCGCGGCGAAGAGAGCCAGATGAAACGCTTCGAGGCGCTCTCTGCAGTGGGTGACCTGAACGGCTGCTCGGTGCTCGACATCGGCTGCGGTCACGGCGACCTGAAGGGCTTCCTCGATGCGCGCTTTCACGGCTACAGCTATGTCGGCATAGACCAGATGGCGGAGTTCGTCGTACAGGCGCGCACGCTCTACGGCCAGCGCCCGTCCTGTTATTTCTGCATCGCGGACTTCACCGATGCGGAACTGCCGCAGGCCGACTACGTGTTCGCCTCCGGTGTGCTGGGCTACCGCTGCGAAGATCCCGGATTCTATTTTTCGATGATCGTGAAAATGTACCTCGCCGCGAACAAGGCGCTCGCCTTCAACATGCTGGACGCGTCGAGGTTCCCGCCGCATCCGCTGCTGGTCGGGCACGACGCGGAGAAGGTCGTCGAGTTCTGCAAGCGGCTGTCGCCGAACGTGCGACTGCTGCGCGGGTATTTGGAAGATGACTTTACGGTGCTGTTGTACAAGAGCCCGTGACGTGATTAAAAATCGCGCGCTGTTGTCCCCTCTCCCATGCAGGGATAACCAGCGACTTGGCTGCGGTTGGTATGCAGCTTAGTCGAATGGCTAGTAGTTGTATTAGAGGGCCAGGGAGAGGGTAGAAACTACGCACAGCAGAAATTTATTTTTGATGCATCAACCTTAAACAAGGAGGCCGAAATGCAACGAGTTCAGAAACAAGGCAGCGAATCGGAAAATGCGCAACGCACCGCGCAAGCCAAATTTACGTCCTGGTCGCGCGAGAACGAACAGACGAACGTCATCGACGGCAGCCCGGCGATGATCGCCCAGCGCAAGAAGCTAAACAGCCTGTTCGGTGGTGCGATACAGCGGCAAGGCGCGGAAGAGGAGATGCTGCAAGGCAAATTTGACACCGCTCAACGCGTCGAGGAAGAAGAACCTCTTCAGGGGAAGTTTGAAACTGCCCAGCGCGTGGAGGAAGAAGAGCCGCTGCAAGGTAAATTCGAAACCGCTCAACGTGTCGAGGAAGAAGATCTACTCCAGGGGAAATTCGAGACAGCTCAACGCGTGGAGGAAGAAGAACCGCTGCAAGGAAAATTTGAAGCTGTTCAGCGCGCCGAAGAAGAGGAGCTTCTTCAGGGAAAGTTTGAGGCGGCCTCATCCACTCAGTTGAAGGAGGTCGCCAAGCCTAATAATACCGGCCTGCCGGACAACCTCAAGAGCGGCATCGAGTCGCTGTCCGGCATGTCGATGGACAACGTCAAGGTCCACTACAACTCCTCGCAACCCGCACAGCTCAACGCACTGGCTTACGCGCAGGGAACGGACATCCATGTCGCGCCCGGACAGGAACAGCACCTGCCGCATGAAGCTTGGCATGTGGTGCAACAAGCGCAAGGGCGGGTGAAGCCGACGATGCAGATGAAGGAGGGCGTGCCGGTCAACGACGACAGGTCGCTGGAACATGAGGCGGATGTGATGGGGGCGAAGGCTATGCAGTTGCACCGTTCAGGAAAAAGTGCATTTGAATCTTCTACACATAACTCCGATTCGCCTGTGCAGCGTATTTTGCGCGAGAAGAAGAAGAACGGCGACTATGAGGTGATCGAACCTGAGTCGCAGGCTGGCTTTATCAATCTGTACGCAACTTTCATGTCTCAGGATTTGTCCGTGTTGGTTGACGGAAAGACTGTAGGGCGCGCGAGCGTAATCAGCGTACTGAAAGAGACTGCGGTTGATGGAGCATCTGTACATGCCGAACTGCAAAAGTCCGTAATGACGAGCAAGGCCTACGCCGAAATTACGAACGCTACGCTCAAGACCAGCTTGGCGGAGCACATCGCGGAGCAGATGAATTCGACGGTCACAGATATAGGGGGCGAAGATGAGGTGATCGGCACAGCTGGGTATACAGAGGTAACGGATTGGGTGGACGAGAAGCTTGAGCCGCTCGATTCGGCTAAGACCGTGGGGGAAATCGCGGCCGTGACAATTCCTATTCAGTGGCATGAGGACATGGCGCAGATCGTCTACGATCTGACCAAAGAACAATTCTACGGGCAAGAAGAGGTGATCGCGCAGCCGTATGTTCCTCCTTTCAAGGCGCTCATCAAAGATGTGGACGATGGGGAGATCGAGGAGTTCAAGTTCGTCCGGAAGTACGGCCAAAACACCGTTCCCGGCGCCGAGTTCACGGTGGAAGCGCCAGACGAGAAGAAAACGGAATACAGCGGAAAGGCGGTTCTCCACACTCACTATCCGAGCGACACGGATGAGCCAAATTATGCGCATACGAAACCCGAGGCGCAGAAATATTCTCCAGGGTTTGGCTATACGACAGTAAAACTCGCGGAAGTGAAGAAGGTGGATGACTCGAAGAAGTCATTCGACGCACTTTAACGCATTCCTGCACGGACATCTTTTTTTGTTGCGGGATTTAAGCGAATAAAGGAATGATTAAAGGGGCTAGGCTAAATTTATTTTGCTAAGCAAGAAATAACGGAGTGAACAACACGTACCACTAACCGATGATGATTCTGCATTCCCATCCCATTTGTTTCACAGCTTTGCTCGCGCTGCTCTGCGCCGCACCCGCGTTCGCCGTCACTCCGATAGTGACGGCAGGCTACGGGCACACCGTCGCGCTGAAATCTGACGGCACACTGGCAACGTGGGGTGACAATTCCAAAGGGCAACTGGGGGACGGTAGCACGCAGTATCGCCTGATCCCGCAGGCCGTGCCGGAGTTCACTGGCGTGGCAGCAGTGGCGGCGGGGCGCGAGCATACGGTCGTGTTGAAGTCGGATGGCACGGTGGCAGCATGGGGGAACAACTACCCTAACGGGCAACTGGGTGACGGGTCGTTGGAGGATCAATCGAGTCCGGTGGTCGTACCGGAAGTTTCCGACATCGCGGCGGTGGCGGCGGGGAGTTATCACACGGTGGCGTTGAAGCAAGACGGCTCGGTGCTGGCGTGGGGCAAGAACGTCTCCGGCCAGGTGGGCGACGGCAGCAAGGTGGCTCGCCCCAAACCTGTGGCGCTGGCGGATCTCGCGGGCATACGCGCCATCGCGGCGGGCGAGGCGCACAGCGCGGCGCTGAAATCCGACGGTTCGGTGTGGGCGTGGGGAGACAACGCGCATGGGCAGCTCGGCGACGGCACTTTGCTGGGCCGCCTGAGTCCGGTGAAGGTGCAGGGACTCGATGGTGTGACGGCGATTGCGGCGGGCGGCAGTCACACGGTTGCGCTGAAGGCGGACGGCACGGTGTGGGCGTGGGGGGGCAACGCGCACGGTCAGCTCGGCAATGGCGGGACGGCGGACAGTTCGATTCCGGTGCAGGCGCAGGGGCTAGCCAACGTCGTGGCTATCGCGGCGGGCGGCGGCTTTACGCTGGCGCTGAAGTCGGACCACACGGTGTGGGCGTGGGGCGACAACGAACATGGGCAACTCGGCGACGGCACGACGAACGAGAGCCATGCGCTCGCAGCCGTGCCTAACCTCGCCGGCGCGGTGGCGATTGCGGCGGGCGAGGGGCATGCGGTTGCGTTGAAAGCGGACGGCACGGTGTTCGCGTGGGGCTGGAATTATTCCGGCCAAGTGGGCGACGACAGTTGGGGGATGGATCGCCCGAGTCCGGCAGCGGTGATGGGCGGCCTCAATCTCGGAAGTACGGAGATCGACGCCGCGCAGAGCGTGAGTTTCGGCGACGCGCCTCAGCTTGCCGCGGGACAGCACGCCAAGGTCAAGGCGGCTGCCAGTTCCGGCCTCGCCGTGCATTTCTCCAGCCTGACGCCGGACGTCTGCACGGTCAGTGGCGACGAGGTCGGCGCGGCAGCGGCGGGCGAGTGCATCGTTGCCGCCGGTCAGCCGGGCGACGGGCATTACGCCGCCGCGCCGCGCGCGACGCAACACATCCTCGTCGGCAAGGGCAGCCAGACCATAGATTTCGGCGCTGCGCCGCTGGTCATCGTGGGCAGCAGCGGCAAGCTGCGCGCCGCCGCCAGCTCCGGCCTCGCACCGATTTTTGGCAGCCTGACGCCCGACGTGTGCAGCGTGAGCGAGGGCGCGGTGAGCGGCATAGACGAGGGTATCTGCACCGTCTCCGCGAACCAGCCGGGCAATGCCGATTACAACCCGGCCACGCCGGAGAAACAGTCCAGCCGCATCAACAAGACCATCTTCATCATGCCCGAGATGGCGGCGGGCGGAGCGCACAGCCTGTGCCTCAAGTACGACGGCACGGTGAGCGCGTGGGGCGACAACTCGCAAGGGCAACTCGGCAGCGGCGGCACTGGACAGCAACGCAACCAGATCGGAATTTCCAGCCTCAAGAGCGTGCTGTCGCTTTCCGCGGGCATGTACCACACCGTCGCGCTGATGTTCGGCGGCACGGTGCAGAGCTGGGGCGACAACGACAAGGGACAACTGGGCGACGGCGGCAAGCAACGGCGCGATACGCCCGCGACAGTGCCGGGACTGGCCGACGTGCGCGACGTCGCGGCTGGCGGCTGGCACAGCGTCGCGCTGATGAACGACGGTACGGTGCGGACTTGGGGTATGAACAACAACGGTCAGTTGGGCGACGGCAGCACGACGGACCGCGCCAGCCCCGTTGCGGTGAAGGGTCTCGCCGACGTGAAGGCGATTGTGGCAGGACGCGACTTCACAGTGGCGCTGAAAGACGATGGCACGCTGTGGGCTTGGGGCAACAACGCGCACGGGCAACTGGGCGACGGCACGACGCTGAACCGCAATGCGCCGGTGCAGGTCGCGGGATTGAAAGACGTGCTCGCGGTGTCGGCGGGCGGGGCTTACATGCTGGCGACCAAGTCCGACGGCACGGTCTGGTCCTGGGGAAAGAGCGACACCGGCCAGTTGGGCAACGGCACTCTGGACGAAAGCCACAAGCCGACGCTTGTGCCCAAGCTCGCCAAGGCGCTCTTGCTTGCGGCGGGCAGCGAACACGCGCTGGCGCTGCTGGAGGGCGGTGCGCTGCTGGCCTGGGGCGACAACACCTACGGCCAACTCGGCGACGGCACTATCAAGGCGAGCACCGTGCCGGTCCCCGTGGCGAAGCTCGCCGACGTCATCGCCGTGGCGGCGGGAGACGGCCACACCGTGGCGCTCAAGGCGGACGGCACGAAGATGTCCTGGGGCAACAACAGTGCGGGGCAATTGGGCCGCAACAGCGACGACAGCATCAAGAGCCATGCGCTGCCGGTGGAAGTGCTGGAGCCGCTGGGATGGAAAGTATGGCTGTGGCTATGGGATCAGATCAAGGCTTTGCCGGATAAGCTGATGGGTTTGCAGAAGATGCTGGCTGCGCCCGAACTGCCGCCGTTGCCTCCGCTGCCGCCGATACCGGAAGTGCCGAAGGTGGAGTTGCCGAAGATGGAAGCGTCCAAGAAGTAGGCCGGGTTAGCGCAGCGTAACCCGACGGCGCGATGTCGGGTTACAGCCTGCGGCCTAACCCGACCTACGGAAAGCAGGGAAGTCCGGGTGCACAGGAATGTCGCCGAATGACAAAAAGGGAGCGAAGCAATGCAAAAAACCGAGTCGCAACACAGCCATGTGCAGAGCCAACCTGCCGTACGGCAGGGTAAGGGAGCGGCACTCGAATCGCCGCGGGGAGAACGAATCGCCCAGTTCGAGGCGTTGGCGAACGGTAGCCCGCAAGCTGCGGCTCAGCGGCAACTGGCGGGTTCAATTCAAAATAGCCCGCGCATGGTCGCTCAAGGTGCGGTACTCCAGGCCATGTTCGGCGGCGTACTGCAAGCCAAGACGGATGTGCAGGAAAATCTGAACGATGCAACGGACGACAAAACAAGCAATAAAAAAATCAATACGCCTACCCAAGGGCTCAAATGGTTCCGTTTTGCAAAGAACGACAAGGTCATAAATTCCTTCGCAAATAACATTACAGATCAGACTCCAAAAGGGGCAAATCCGGTTGCCGCAACTGTGGACTTGGCAGATTCCAATGAGGTGAGTGACACCGCCACCATTCCGGATATGTCGAGGTCAGTGCATTTCCGGCTGGGCGACAATCTGCAAGGTATTAGTTCAGGCGACCGTACCGGAAAATGGACCTGGCACCACAAATTGGATAAATACAATATGGAATTGGTGGATATGTACACGCATGGAGGTTTCTACCATTACGGAGGTTTTTCGCAGTGGGATATGGATGACGATGATGCGGCAACCGCATAACCGTGTCGCTCCCCAATGTTGCAACTCGCGTAAGGCGCAATGACGTAGGGCGTCAATAAGCGAAGCGCATTGCGCCGGATGGAATCGTTCCGGCGCAGAAGGAATCAATAAAGTCAGACTCCATCGAACATGGCCGATTCCAGGATAAAAATAACCTGTGGTTTTTTAGCCGCAATCATGAGTTGCAATATCAGGGAGAAAAACAAGAATGCCAACCAGCACCCGTGCAGCCCTGCACCTGACCAACGATCCGATCATCTCTAAAAGCCAGAACGAGAGTCTGGCACGGATGGTGCGGAACGTTCACGAGAAATGTTTTAAAGCCGGCGAGACGATCTACCGTGCGCATGCCGATGCCGACATGCTCTACCTGATCGAGAGCGGGACGGTGGAGCTGGTCACGCCGGAGGGCAAGCGCGTGACGATGGACGGCACGCGCTTCGGCGAGGAGGCGGCGACGGATGTGCCTTGCTATTTATCGGATGCCGTCGCGGCCACCGACGTGGTCGCGTTCGCGGTGCCGCGCACCAGTCTGATAGGGCTCAATCAGTACAACCCGGGGCACAAGGCGGAGTTCTATTTTTCGTTGCTGGCGAATTTCGGCGGGGAGGAGGTGCGCCGGGCATCGACCGCGCAGTCCGAGCGGCAGGTGCCGAAGGGGCGCGAGGGCATCGAGGCGTTCGGTTGGCTGCTGGCCATCTTGGTTCCGCTGGGCATCATGCTGCTCACCGAACAGTGGGGCGTCGGGCGCGAGGTGCGCACCTTTCTTGCGATCTTCAGCGCGGCGATCGTGATGTGGGTTTTCGAGCTCGTCGATGAGTTCATTCCCGGACTGTTCGCGGTGCTGATGATCCTCGCGCTGGGGCTTGCGCCGCCCAAGGTGGTGCTGGGCGGCTTCGCTTCCGATGGTTTCTTCATGGCGATGAGCATTCTCGGGCTCGGCACCGTGGTGGTGTATTCCGGGCTGAGCTTCCGTTGCCTGCTGTGGCTGCTGCGATACCTGCCCGGCACGAATGTCGGGCACAACTTCGGCCTGCTGTTCACCGGCTATCTGATCAATCCGGTGATTCCCTCGATCAATGCGCGCACCGTGATGATGGCGCCGTTCCTGATCGACATGGTGGAGACGGTGAAATTCCACTTGCGCGGCAAGGCGGCGACCAGGCTGGCGATTTCCGCATTCACCGGGGCGACGCTGTTCTCGGCGACCTTCCTCACCAGCCGTTCGATCAACTTCGTGATCTACGGCATGCTGTCGCCGCAGGAGCAGCAGCATTTCTCGTGGATCTACTGGCTGTTTTCCACCTCGATCGCGGCCGTCGCGATGCTGCTGCTCTACCTGCTGGCGGTCAAGCTGATGTTCGGCAGCGCCGAGAAGCCGCAGTTGTCGAAGCAGCAGGTCGATGTCCAGATGCAATTGCTGGGAAACATCAAGCAGCGCGAGTGGGCCGCCATCGCGGGCATCGTGCTGTTCACCATTGGCATCGTCACCACCTCCATCCACAACATCCAGCCGCCGTGGATGGGCATGGCGATACTCTACGGCTTGCTGCTGTTCGGGTTCCTGAGCCGTAGCGAGTTCAAGGAGAAGACCGACTGGCCGGGGCTGGTCTACCTCGGTACGCTGATCGGCGTCATCGGCACGTTCAACTATCTTGGGCTGGACAAATTGCTGACCGCCGAACTCGCCGTGCTGGGCGAGGTGCTGCGCACCAGCTTCGGCCTGTTCGTCGCGCTGCTGTTCGGCGTGATCTTCGTGATGCGGCTGGCGTTCCCGAATACCGCGACCATCGCCATCTGCGCGACCATCTTCATGCCGATCGCGAGCCAGGCTGGCGTGAACCCCTGGGTGATCGGCTTCATCCTGCTGCTGCTCGGCGACATCTGGGTATTCCCCTACCAGTGCCCGCACTACCAGCAGTTCCAGGAACTGGTGCGCGAGAAGCGCATATACGACGAGGGCGCATTCCTCAAATTCAACATGCTGATGAATGTCGTCCGCCTGGCTGGCGTCTATGCCGCGATTCCGTTCTGGGCCGCGCTGGGGTTGCTATGACAAGGAAACTGAAAAACTGGCTGGTCGTCGCCTTCCTGCTGCTGGTCGTCCTGCTGCTGTTCTGGTTCAAGGCCTCGCAGCCCAAGGTGCTGGTGATCCAGAGTTACGACACCGACTATGCGTGGACGCGCGACATCGACACCGGGCTGCGGCGCGTACTCGACGGCAACCTGCACTACAAGGTGCAATGGCATTACATGAACACCAAGAGGCAGCCGGACGCCGACTTCAAGCGCCGCGCAGGTGTGCTGGCGGCGCGGGAGATCGGCCGCTTTCGACCGAACCTGATTGTCGCCGTCGACGACGACGCGCAGAAATACGCGGTGAAGGAATATGTCGGCGACCCCGAGGTCGCCATCGTGTTCGCCGGCATCAACGGTTCCGTCGAACCTTACGGCTACCATCGGGCGCCCAACGTGACCGGAATCTTCGAGCGCAAACCGCTGCGCAGTCTGCGCGACACGCTCGCGGAACTGCGCGACAGGAACGGCAACCCGATCGGCCGGCGCATCGTTCATATCGGCGACCGGTCCGGCTCGGTGATGGAGGACAGCAAGGAGATCGAGGCGGCAGACTGGTCGCCGTTCCGGCTGGCGGCATCGCACCATGCAAGCACGTTCGACGAATGGAAGCGCGCGGTCGTCCGCGCCTCTGCCGAGGGCGACCTGATCCTCGTTTCGAATTACCAATCCATCCTGCGCGCGGAAGGCGGCAAGGATTCGGTGCCGCCCGCGGAGATCGTCGCCTGGACCGAGGACAACTCCAGCGTGCCCGTGGTCGGACTGGGCGGCTTCTTGGTGGAAGACGGAGGCATGCTGGCCATAGGCGCATCCGGTTTCGAACAGGGGGACGTGATTGCGCGCATGACCAATACCATCCTGGATAAGGGCATGCGCCCCGGCGACATCCCGCAAGTCATGCCCCGCCAGTACCTGGTTTACATGCGGCAGGCGGTGATGGAGAAACGGGGGCTCAAGCTGCCGGACATCTACGAGGCATTTTCGAGGGCGTCCAACAACTATCATTGAGCGCGGGAGCGCGGGTAGGCGAGCATGCAAAAAGCGGAAGCGCAGCAAAAGAGTGTCCAGCCGCAGCCTGCAACCAGACAGGGGGGCGGGGCCGCGCTTGCTCCAGCACAGGACGAAAGGGCCGCGCAACTCGCCGCGATGATCGAGAGCAGCCCGCAAGCGGAGAAGCTGGGCGGGCTTGCCTCGATGATAGCCGCCAGTCCCGCAGTTGCGGCACAGCGCAATCGCATCGCGCATATCCACGGCAGTCCCGCCATGCTCGCTCAGGGCAAAGCCGCCGGCGGTTCCAGCCATGGCCCGCTTCCCGCCGCGCAGCAGGAAGCTGAAGTGCCGGGGAATCTGCATAGCGCCGGGAATGCAGGGGACAGGGAGAAGCAAGCGAATCCTGGGCAGCCCGCAGCCCTTGAGAACAATGCTCCCGGAGAGATCGCGGCAGGCGAAGTCGCGGAGGCCACGGGCGGAACGCGGGGTGTAGCAGTCCCGGGAGCGCAAGCCGGCAGCGTCGTTGGCGAGCAAGGCGGCGCTGGGCAGGGCAGTGTCGTCGCTACGAGCAACAAGGGCGGTGCGGATGTCGCTATCGATTTCCTAGATTCCCCCGCATCCGTCATCGCCAGGGGCGTTGGCCGGCTTAGTGGGCAACTGGCTTCCGGTTTTCACGAGGATGCCGTCCGGTTGACTGCAACCACACCCGCCGTGACGGCGGGTATTTCAACCGAGAATATCGAGCCGCCCAGAAAAATCCCGGTGCCCCCAAAGGCCGCCACCCATGCTCCGGATAAATGGACGCACCCGGCGGTGGCGCTCAGGTCCGATGCGCCCAAATTTTCTCCGGCAGGTGATGCCAATCCGCAAACGGCCGAAACGGAAGCCGCAGCCAAAGGCGCGCAGGTCGCTGCCGGCGGCAACCGTTTGAATGCCGAGATAGCCGGTGCTCCCGGCGAAGAGCGGGTTCAGGGGCGGCAATTGAATGCTGCGGAACATGTCGAGTTGGCGGCATCGAAAACCTCGGTGCAGGCCAATACCGTTCCCGAGATGGAAGAGTACATGAACATCGACATGCCGGAGGGATTCCGCCAGAAGGTCGATGCGGCTTCGGCGGGAATGTTCCGGCAGTCGCTCGCTGGGCCGCGGGCGCAGATCGAGAATGCAAAGGTCAAGCGCGATCATGATCAGACCGGCGCGATACTCAATGCAAACCGGCAGGCCGATGTGCTTGGAAAAAAAGCAAACGAGGAACAGGCGCAAACCATCAAGCTATCGAGAGACCAGATCGGCGCGGAAAAAGAGAAAAGCCTGACCGAATCGAAGTCGGTGCTGGCCGAATACGACGGGAAGGTGGGCAAGGAAAAGCAGGGCAAGATAAACGAAATCAATGCCCAGATTGCCAGCCACGAAAAGCAGGCGAATAGCGCTCTGACGGAGGCCGATACGAAAGTCGCCGCCGAGCAACAGAAGGCGGACAGGCAAAAGGCCGAGGAAGAAAGGAAGGGGGCCGAGAAAAAGAAGAAAAAAAGAAAATGGTGGCAGAAAATCGGCGATTTCTTTTCCAATATCGCCAAGTCGATCGCCACGGCCGTGACCTCGATCGTCAACGCGCTCGCATCGGTGGTGAAGTCCATCGTCACCGCCGCCAAAAATCTGGCGAACAGCATTATCAATACCTGCACGTCGCTCGTGAAAAAGCTGCTGGATACTTTCGCCAGTGTAGTAAAGGGATTCCTGAATGTCGCGTTGGCGGCATTCCCGGCAATCAGGAGCCGGCTGAACGCCGTCATCGACAAGTTCGTCAGCGCGGCCACGACAGCGATAGACAAGATCGCCGACACGCTGAAGGCCGCCGTCAACAAGCTGTGCGACACGCTGACGCAAATCATCGACTTTGCGCAGAACTTCATGGTGTCGATGATCCAGGGCGCGGTGATGATGTTCAACGCCATCATCACGGGAAACTTCGCCGACCTGCCGCGCATTGCATTCATGACTGCCTGTAATTCGCTGGGATTGCCCGGCGAAGAACTGTGGTCCATCGTGCAGAAGGCGGCAGGACAGGCGATGGAAATCATCAAGAAACCCGCAAAGTTCCTCGGCAACCTGATCAAGGCGGGAGCGCAAGGCTTCAGCCAGTTCGTCGGCAACATCAAGCAACATCTCATGACCGGCCTGATGGGCTGGCTGATGGGGCAAGTCGGACAGTCCGGCATCACCCTGCCCGAACAATTCGATGGCCCCAGTATCTTCCTGCTGATCAGGCAGGTGCTGGGCGTCACCTACGAATACGTGAGGGAGCGGGCGGTAAATATCATCGGCGAAAAGAACGTGAGCCGCGTGGAAATGGTGCTGAGTTACCTGAAGCGGTTGTTCACCGAAGGCCCCGGCGTGCTGTTCGCGGA
This sequence comes from Gallionella sp., assembly GCA_023229845.1. Classification (GTDB taxonomy): domain Bacteria; phylum Pseudomonadota; class Gammaproteobacteria; order Burkholderiales; family Gallionellaceae; genus Gallionella. The sequence continues at coordinate 66,592 of JALNYK010000001.1, read as the reverse complement.
GTTGAAAGAAAAAGCGGTGGAAATGAAGAATACGTTTATCGCCCAGATCGAGGACTGGGCGATCACCACCGTGATACAGAAAGCCGTGATGAAAGTCACCAGCATGCTCATCCCCGGCGCGGGATTCGTGCAGGCGATTTACGGCATGTGGCAAACGCTGCAATTCTTCATGGAGAACATCAAGCGAATAGCCGCCGTCGTCAATTCATTGCTGGATTCGCTGGCCGAAATTTCCAAGGGCGCCATCGGCTCGGCCGCGAATTATGTCGAGAAGACCATGGTGGACACCCTGCCGTTGGTGTTCACCTGGCTCGCCAAGCTCATCGGCATCGACGGCATCGGACAGAAGGTGAAAAGCATCATCGACAAGCTGCGCACCCCGGTCAACGGCGCGGTCGACTACGTCATCAATGGCGCGATGAAGCTGGGTTCCGCGGTGGTGGACAAGGTGAAGGGCGGGGTGAGCGCGGTCAAGAATAAATTGGCAAGCTGGTGGAAAGGGCGCAAGGAATTCACCACAAAGGATGGAGAGAGTCATGCCGTTTATGTGGAAGGCGAAGGCAAGAGCGCGAGGATAGTCGTCAACCCGGTCCCGAAACAGGATGTGTCCAGCTTCCTCGATAAGGCGGCAGCGAAACTGCCCGAAGACGCCAAACAGAAACAAGCCGTGCAGACCGACATCGCCAAGGCGCGCACCGCGTTGACGGCGCTGAAGGGCGATATGGCGGAGATAGAAACCGCCGACCAGAAGTCGGCAAAGGGCGGCGGCGAAACGGCTGCCGCTAGGGACAAGGAGAAGCAAGATGCGCAACGGGAGCTTGAAGGTCTGGCGGGCACGCTACAGCGCATCATGGAGGCGACGGGCGTGGCGCTGCCGAGCGAGGGAACAGATCAGGAAAGTGGTGTTTCGGATCACGGATACAGCGCCAATAGCGACAGCGGAATCGAATCCCATAAAGATTACAAAGAGGCTGTGGCGGCTATGGAAAGAATGGATAGAGGGAAAAGAGAGGTTCCTGAAGAGAGTGGTAATGGCGCAATAGAACACTCTAAAAAGAGAGGCAGAAGCGAATCATCTGGCGATCTGGCTCAATTGATACAGTTCCAGCGTGGGGCAGGCCCATCTGGCCCGAAATCGTATGCCACGGACAACTTTGGAGGGTTTGTTGACGTAACCTATACGCGGAATGGAAATGGCTATTTCAATTTTGCAGCCACGACCAGCCATACTACCTGGACGAATCCAATTGAACCGGGTACGAACATTAATCTTACTAATCATCCGAATGCGAGTCTCATCGACAAGACTAATAGACCCCAGCATTTTGGCATGGCGGACAGCCTGTTAGGGGCTAGTTTGGGCAAAACAGCTTCTGCCATTGCGGCGCATAGAGCCGGCAAATGGACGTGGCATCACTTGGATTGGCAGTACGGGATGGTGCTGGTAGATATGACATGTCATGCCAAACATGGTCACAACGGGGGGGTATATCTATGGTAGTCAGGATGCTGCATTTCTCTGCTGGATGTTTGGGATCATGGCTGGCTTTGTCGAGGAGGCTGCAAATGGATAGAGCTCGACTAATGAGCTCGATGAGCGGCATCTGAAGCAGTTGGGAGATGGTCATGCAAAAAGCAGAATCGCAGCATGGAATGGTTCAACGCCAACCGTCAGTGCGGCAGGGCGGAGGTGTGGCGCTCGAATCGCCGCAAGGCGAACGGATTGCACAACTCGAAGCGATGGTGGAGGCCAGCCCGCAGTCGGGCAAGCTGGCGCAGCTTTCGGCGATGGCGAACAACAGTCCGGGCATGGTTGCACAACGCAAGGCGATAAGCGCCATACACAACAGTCCGAACGTGACGGCGCAGCGGCAGCAACTCGACAAACTTGCAGGAGAAGCCGCGCAACGCGAGGAGGCGGAAGAGCCGCTCCAGCCGCAAGTTGCACAGCGTGAAGCAGCGCTCGCGAAACCGAACAACACCGGGTTGCCTGATAATCTGAAGAACGGCATCGAGACACTGTCCGGCATGTCGATGGACAACGTCAAAGTCCATTACAACTCGTCGCAGCCCGCGCAACTGAATGCGCTGGCTTACGCGCAGGGGACGGATATTCACGTTGCACCGGGACAGGAGCAGCACCTGCCGCATGAGGCCTGGCATGTGGTGCAGCAAGCGCAGGGACGGGTTAAGCCGACGATGCAGATGAAGGATGGGGTTCCGGTTAATGACGATCAGGGGCTGGAGCATGAGGCGGATGTGATGGGGAAAGGGGCGTTGGGGCAGGGAGCGGTGCAGTTGCATCAGCAAGGAAATGTTGGAATATTGGAACAGCCCCCATTGACCGATAGCATCTGTGTTCGGCAAAGCGGCATTGAAAACCGGCCCGGCCCGGTCCTCGTGCAGGCAAAGAGCTCCGGCATGCGCGTCATCCAACGCCAGCCACCGCATGACCCCAATATATTTACCTATACCGATAGCAATGGCCTAGTCTGGTCACGTGACGAAAATGAGCAATGGTATCGCCCTGGCGATAAGCAGGGCGATAGAATTTATTTCTATGAGAAACATGAAGTCGATCTGGATGAAGTCGCCGTACAGAAGGGCTCAAGCGATGTGACTCTGAAAGAGATCGATGTCAAAGAACTGGGCCAGCAAGGGGATGCTGCTGGCAGGCGGGCCTACATCGGTAACGCAATTGTCTGGACCGGCGAAGCCAATGCCAGTGGTCTGGCGGAGAAATACGCTGATAACAGCCAAGACTGGGGTGATGAAGAGCGCAAGGCCAGGTTGGCGGTCAGTTTTGGAATCAATAATCGTGCTGAGTTCAACCGTGCTGATAACGCGAAGGCCGAGCAAGCCGTGCGAACGGTTACCGCTGAGAGTTTTAACAAAACCAAGAACAAGATCACCACTTACACTCAAGGCTGGACATGGGGCTACCATTACAACAAAGGGAATCTGCCAAAATCCGACACGGAAACCGTAGGAAAGTATCTTGAAACCGGCATGATTAATGGCAAGTCTGTGCTATGGCGCAAAGGTGCCATATCGCTTGCAGCGCCTCAAGCGCTTGCCGAGTTTCAGCGCATTCGCAGCACTGCGGGTGCCCCATACGGTGCTTTGCGCAGCAAAACCGGCAAGAAAACGGAAGAAATCGAAAACCACCTTAAAACAAGCAATCACGCCAGTGAAGCATATGTACATTCCATTGATGCGGATGCACCTGATTTCTCTACCTTGAAGGAGGGAGATGGTGAGAATTCGTGGAAAAAAGTGCTGGATGCCTACGATGAAATACTGGAGGCACAGGGCCACGACGTTGTGATTGGTGGATACAACCTGCTGGCTGACCCCGAAAAGTACCAGGGCAAGGATTATCTCTACACTGTGCAATCGAATGTAGTGGATCTTGCAATTCGTCAGGCCGTGCACCAGGCTGAGCCCCTGATGACTTATCCTACCGAGCCAAATTTCATTATCAAGGCGAGTAAATATACGGAAACCGACAAGGCTTCCGGCAAGAGCAACGTGTGGGGCAGTACCGCTTACGAAGGGCGAAATTTCATTGACAACTACATCAAGAAGGTTGGGGCCGATAACGCCGATATTCACTACGATGCGCTGGCCTCTATTGCCACCGGGGTTGATAAAGGTGGTGCGCGCCTGAAAATAGAGACGGGCAAAAAGTACGACAAGGATTCCGTGCTCGGGAAACCCCAGGCGAAACCCAATGCCAAAAAAGGCGATACCATCCCGATGGAAGATCAGTATATTGTCCAGGCCCAGTCGTGGGCCGGAGCTTCACGCATTGCAGCCGCCTTTCGTTCAGCCTATAAGGCAAAATCGGGGGGCGATTTCTCCGGTACCAAAGACGCATCCGTCGAGGCGTTCGAGGCAGTGGAACGCATGGTGGCGGCGCTTGTTTCGAAAGACGGCGTTGACAGTGTGAGTTTTGATGTTTCTGCATTCGACCAGATCCATTGCACCGATTCCAGAAAATATATCAGTGTGGACAGGCTGCTGAGGGCCATCAAGGCGCGCTTGCTGCAGTTGGAAGAAAATGAAAGTTTCTGGAGCATCACCAAAGGATAGATTGACAGTCACTTTGTCACCGCATTGGCCATAAGGAGAGGGCATGGCAAGTCTCAGCGGGGAATAATAAAACAGGAATTGTCAGGAGGAATGAATGGGCCAACAAGTCTGCATGAACGCGGTGATGCAATGCAGCTTCGGCATGGCGCCGAGTTCGCTGATGGTGTTGCCGGCGAACAGGGTGATGACGGGCAATGTGCCGGACGCGAACATTATGGACAACAAGCCGTTCGTCAACATCCTGCCGTTCGGTATGTGCCAGAGCCCGGCGAATCCGGCGGTGGCGGCTGCGACTGCCGCGGCTTTGGGGGTGCTGACGCCGATGCCGTGCACGCCGATGACCGCGGCTCCCTGGGCGCCGGGTTGCGCGACGGTGATGATCGCCAACATGCCCGCGCTGAACAATTCATCCAAGCTGATGTGTTCATTCGGCGGGGTGATCTCGATAAACTTCGCCGGGCAGGCGACGGTCAATATTCCCTGAGGCTTCGGGTGCGGGGCGGCAGTCGTGCCGCCGAATCCGGGATTACTTCTTCTTCGACGCGTCCAGATATTTTTCCAGATCCTCGGCGGGCAGGTAGCCGGGAACCTGTGTGCCGTTGCCGAAGATCAGGTTGGGTGTGCCGTTGACGTTCATTTTCTTCGCCAGCGCCATTACCTTGTCGGTCTTGGTGTTGCAGGATGCATTCGCGGGTGCGTTGCCGTTCATCATCAGGCTATCCCATGCCTTGATCGGGTCCTTGGCACACATGACGTTGCGCACGACTTCGGTGGATTGGAGCGAGAAGATCGGGCCGACGAACATATACAGCGTCACGTTGTCGATCTTGCTCAGTTCTTTTTCCAGCTTGCGGCAGAAGCCGCAGCCCGGGTCGGTGAAATAGGCCATGCGGCGCGAGCCGTCGCCCTTGACGCGCTTGAGTGCGATGTCCAGCGGCAGTTTGTCGAAGTCGATCGCGAATAGAACGCGGCGGCGTTCTTCGGTGATGTCGCGGCGATTCTTCAGTTCGATCACATGGCCGTCGAACAAGTATTCGCCCTTGGCGTCGGTGTACAGCAGCTGGTCGCCGATAACGACCTCATACAAGCCGGAGTAGGGCGTCTTGACGACATGCTCGACCTTGCCGATGTTGGGGAACTTGTTCTGCAGCGACTGGCGGATTTCGCTCTCGCCGGCGTGGACGGAGGAGGAAAGCAGGGCGGCGGCGAGCAGGGCGATCAGTTTCTTCATGAGTTCCTCGTGGGTTAGTTAAGCGCGTGCTGCACCAGTAGCTTTTTCAGCGGGGTCAGGTGATTGGTGGCATCCATCCCGAGATTGCGCAGCTTGCGCAGGATGGGATCGTCGTTGTTGAACAAATGCTTCAGGCCGTAGGTCGTGGCCTGCATCGAATAGATGTCTTCCTTGCGTTTGCGGTCGTAGCGGCGCAGCAGTTGCGCGTCGCCGCAGTCGGCGCAGCCGCCGCGCTCCAGCAGCGTCTGCACCAGTTGCTGCGCATCGCGGAATCCGGTGTTCACGCCCTGGCCGGCCAGCGGATGCATGTTGTGCGCGGCGTCGCCGATCAGCGCAATGCGGGGTGCTGCGATCTTTGGCAGCACCAGCAGGCGCAGCGGGAACGCGGCGGCGGGCGTGACGACCTGCATCTCGCCCAGCGTGTGTTGCGCGGCGGCAGCCACCTTCGCGCTGAGTTCTTCGCGGGTGAGCGCCAGCAGCCCGGCGGAATCCTCCGGGCTGACCGACCACACCATGGACACTCGGTTGCCCGGCAGCGGCAGCAGCGCGAGGATGCCGTCCGGCTGGAACCACTGGTACGCGATGCCGCGGTGCGGAAGCTCGGTGGTGAAGTTGGCGACCACGCCGTGCTGGCGATAGTCCACCGGCGTCGAGGTGCCGAGGCCGACCTGATTGCGCACCCAGGAGTCGCGGCCGTCGGCGCCGACCACCAGCTTCGCCTTGATGCGGAGTCCATCCTGCAGTTCGAGTTCGGCGGAATGCTCGCCGACGTTGAGCGAGGCGCAGCGCGCCGGCTGCAGCAGGGTCAAATTGTCCTGATGCCGCAATATCTGCCACAGCGCGTGCTGCAGTTCGCGGTTCTCCAAGATGCAGGCCAGTTCGGGCACGCCCATCTCGTAGGCACTGAATTTTAGCTTCGCGCCTTCGTCGCCGAATACCCGCATCTCCTCCACCGGTGCGACGCGGTGCGTAGCGAGATGATCCCAAGCGCCGGCTTCTTCGAGGAAGCGGCGGCTGCCGGGGCTGATCGCGTATATACGCGGGTCCCAGTCGGCCAGTTCGGGGTCTTCGGGCAGCGCGGGCGAGCACTGGCTCTCCACCAGCGCCAGCGACAGACCGCTGTGTCTGAGCGATGCGGCCAAGCTGGCTCCCACCAGACCGCCGCCGACGATGACGATGTCGAATTCCATAGTCGGATATTCCGCAGAAATAATCGCGGGCATCATAGCATGGCCGTGCTGATTAATTTATAATCGCCGCCCCCTTCGAAATCCTTCCCGCTCAGGCGCATGCAAATCGGCCCATACAAGTTGAAGAACAACCTGATCGTCGCACCCATGGCGGGCGTGACCGATCGGCCGTTCCGCATGCTGTGCAAACGCATGGGCGCGGGCATGGCCGTGAGCGAGATGGTGGCGTCGAATTCGCTGCTGTACGGTTCCGAGAAGACCCGCCGCCGAGCCAACCACGAGGGCGAGGTCGATCCGATCTCGGTGCAGATCGTCGGCGCCGATCCCAAGATGCTGGCGCAAGCCGCGCTATACAACGTGGACAACGGCGCGCAGATCATCGACATCAACATGGGTTGCCCGGCCAAGAAGATCTGCAACGTGATGGCAGGCTCCGCGCTGATGCAGAACGAGAAGCTGGTCGCCGAGATATTGGAAGCGGTGGTCGGCGCGGTGGGCGTGCCGGTGACGCTGAAGATACGCACCGGCTGGGATAGGGCCAATCGCAACGCGATCGCCATCGCGCGCATCGCCGAGAACAGTGGCATCCAGGCGCTGGCGATCCACGGCCGCACGCGCGCCTGCGCTTACACCGGCGACGCCGAATACGACACCATCGCCGCGGTGAAGGCGGAGATCAAAATTCCGGTGATCGCCAACGGCGACATCACCACCCCTGAAAAGGCGAAATACGTGCTGGAGCACACCGGCGCGGACGCGGTGATGATAGGCCGCGCGGCGCAGGGGCGCCCCTGGCTGTTCCGCGAGATCGAATATTTCCTGAACACGGGCATGCACATGCCATCGCCGGAAGTCGGCGAGATACATCGTATCCTCGCCGACCACGTGCAGGAGCTTTACGACTTTTATGGCGAGTTCACTGGCCTGCGCGTCGCGCGCAAGCATATCTCCTGGTACACCAAGGGGCTGGTCGGCTCGGCGCATTTTCGCCATCACATGAATCAGTTGGAGAGCGTCGAAGAACAGCTCGCAGCAGTGGATGCATTCTTTACAGAACAAGCGCAGAGCGGATCGCGACTGTGCTACAGGGAGGAACTGGCAGCATGAATGATTGTGTGGTGAACGAGAACGATATGGCGCGCCATGTGCGCAAGGCGCTCAAGGAATATTTCCGCGACCTCGACGGCGAAGACCCTTGCTGCAACATGTTCGATATGGTGATGGACTGCGTCGAGAAGCCGCTGATCGAGTCGGTGCTGGAGCATGTCGGCGGCAACCAGACCCATGCGGCCGCGATGCTGGGCATCAACCGCAATACGCTGCGCAAGAAGATGCTGCAGCACGGAATAGCGTAACGCACCGAATATCGTACGCACAGAATACCGTAGGGGCACGGCGTGCCGTGCCCTCTCGCTAAAAGAATCTATTTAATCGGGAATCATCATGGCAGCAATCAAGCAAGCACTCATCAGCGTGTCGGACAAGTCCGGTGTCCTCGAATTTGCACAGGGGCTGCATAGTCTCGGCGTGAAGATACTTTCCACCGGCGGCACGGCCAAGCTGCTCGCCGACAACGGCGTGCCCTGCACCGAAGTCGCCGACTACACCGGCTTCCCCGAGATGCTGGACGGCCGCGTGAAGACGCTGCAGCCGAAGGTGCACGCGGGCATCCTCGCGCGCCGCGACCTGCCGGAGCATGTCGCCACATTGGCGAAGCACGGCATCCCGACCATCGATCTGGTGGTGGTGAACCTGTATCCGTTCGCGGCGACCGTCGCCAAGCCCGGCTGCACGCTGGAAGACGCCATCGAGAACATCGACATCGGCGGCCCGACCATGGTGCGCGCCGCGGCGAAGAACCACGCGCATGTCGCCATCGTCACCGACCCGGCTGACTACTCCGACGTGCTGGAAGAGATGCGCATGAATGGCGCTGCGGTCAGCGACGCGACGCGCTTCGACCTGATGAAGAAGGCGTTCTCGCACACCGCTGCCTATGACAGCATGATCAGCAACTACCTGACCGCTATCGATAGCGACGGCAAGAAGAGCGAGTTCCCCGCGCAGATCAACTTCAACTTCGCCAAGGTGCAGGACATGCGCTACGGTGAGAACCCGCACCAGAGCGCCGCGTTCTATCGCGACCTCAATCCGGTCGCAGGCGGCATCTCCGGCTACACCCAGTTGCAGGGCAAGGAACTCAGCTACAACAACATCGGCGACGCCGATGCGGCATGGGAGCTGGTGAAGACCTTCGACCAGCCCGCCTGCGTCATCGTCAAGCACGCCAACCCCTGCGGCGTGGCGATTGCCGACACTGCGTTGAACGCCTACAAGCTGGCCTACGCGACCGACACCACCTCTGCGTTCGGCGGCATCATCGCGTTCAATCGCGAGCTGGACGAAGCGAGTGCGGCGCAGATCACCGCGAACCAATTCGTCGAACTCATCATCGCGCCTTCCGCATCCGAAGCCGCATTGAAAGTCACCGCCGCGAAGCAGAACGTGCGCGTGCTGACCGTGCCGCTGTCCAATGCGCACAACCAGTTCGACTTCAAACGCGTCAGCGGCGGGCTGCTGGTGCAGAGCCCGGATGCGCTGAATGTGCAGGCATCGCAACTTAAGGTTGTCAGCAAAGTGCAGCCGACCGCTGAGCAACTGACCGACCTGCTGTTCGCATGGCGCGTCGCGAAGTATGTGAAATCCAACGCGATCGTGTTCTGCAAGGGCGGCCAGACGCTAGGCGTCGGCGCAGGCCAGATGAGCCGCGTGGATTCCACCCGCATTGCCAGCATCAAGGCGCAGAATGCCGGCCTGAGCCTGGCGAATTCCGTGGTGTCCTCCGATGCCTTCTTCCCGTTCCGCGACGGCATCGATGTGCTGGCGCAAGCCGGTGCGAAGGCGGTGATCCAGCCGGGCGGCTCGATGCGCGACGAGGAAGTCATCGCCGCGGCGGACGAGCATGGGCTGGCGATGGTGTTCACCGGCTTCCGTCATTTCCGGCACTAAAACATCGGGGAAGGGATAAGGGAGAAGGGGGAAGGGTAGGAGCCGCGGAGTGCGTCGGTTTTTACCCTTCTCCCTTCCCTCTTCCCCCTTCTCTCTTTATTGAAGAGAGCATCAACATGAAAATATTGGTCATCGGTTCCGGCGGTCGCGAGCACGCGTTGGCATGGCGTCTGGCGCAGGGTGCGAAGGTTCAGAAGGTCTACGTCGCACCGGGCAATGCCGGCACGGCGCTGGAAGACGGCGTGGAGAACGTCGCGATCACCGCGATCCCCGTGCTGATCGAGTTCGTGAAGCGCGAGAACATCGAGCTCACTGTGGTCGGGCCGGAAGCGCCGCTGGCGGCGGGCGTGGTCGATGCGTTCCGAGCGGCAGGGCTGAAGATATTCGGCCCGACCAGGGCGGCGGCGCAGCTCGAATCCTCCAAGGATTTTGCGAAACGCTTCATGACGCGCCACAACATCCCCACCGCGTTCTTCGAGACCTTCAGCGATATCGCTAAAGCCAAGGCCTACGTCGAGAAGCACGGCGCGCCCATCGTCATCAAGGCCGACGGCCTCGCCGCAGGCAAGGGCGTGGTCGTTGCGATGAGCAATGACGAGGCGTTCGAAGCCATCGATATGATGCTCTCCGACAACAAGCTGGGCGATGCCGGCGCGCGCGTGGTGATCGAGGAATTCCTCGCGGGCGAGGAAGCCAGTTTCATCGTGATGGCCGACGGCAAGAACGTGCTGGCGATGGCGACCAGCCAGGACCACAAGCGCCTGCTGGACGGCGACAACGGCCCGAATACCGGCGGCATGGGCGCATATTCGCCCGCACCGGTCGTGACTCCCGAGATCCATGCACGCGTGCTGCGCGAGGTGATCCAGCCGGTGATGCGCGGCATGGAAAGTGAAGGCATCGTTTACACCGGCTTCCTGTATGCCGGTCTGATGATCTCGCCGGACGGCAGCCTCAAGGTGCTGGAGTTCAACTGCCGCATGGGCGACCCAGAGACCCAACCCATCATGCTGCGCCTGAAGAGCGACCTCGCCGCCATCGTCGAACATGCCGTCAACGGCACGCTGGATCAGGTCGAGGCAGAGTGGGACAGGCGCACCGCGCTGGGCGTGGTGATGGCCGCCGCGAACTACCCGGACACGCCGCGCAAGGGCGATGTCATCACCGGCCTGTCTAAAGGTCTGGAAGACGCGCACGTATTCCATGCGGGCACGACGATGCAGGATGGCAAGGTCGTCACCAGCGGCGGTCGCGTGCTGTGCGTCGTAGCGCTCGGCGACATGGTCAAGCATGCGCAGAACCGCGCCTATGAAATCGCCGACACCATCCATTTCGACGGTTGTCAGATGCGGCGAGACATCGGCTATCGCGCCATCGGGCGGAAGTGATTCGTTTTCGCCGATGACGACCGGAACGGGGATGCGGCGACGCTCCCCGTTCTGCTTTGCGCGCGACAGGCGTAGACGTTAGCATTCGGCGGACTGCGATTCGGGAAGGGGACGGCGGTGGCAGAAGGAAAATCACTTTTGGTTACGGCGAACATCGAAACTAAGATACTGCTCATCCGGGGGCAGAAGGTTATGCTCGATGCCGATCTGGCTGAACTCTACGGGGTGGAGATCCGGGCGCTGAACCAAGCGGTCAAGCGCAACAGCGAGCGTTTTCCGGAAGACTTCATGTTTCAGCTTACTGCCGACGAGTATGCGGCTTTAAGGTCACAAATCGTGATCTTAAAGAGCGGGCGGGGCCAGCACAGGAAATTCTTGCCTTACGCCTTCACCGAACACGGCGCGCTCATGCTGGGCAATGTGCTGAAGTCGGATCGCGCCGTAGAAGTCAGTCTGATGGTGGTGCGCACCTTCGTGCATCTGCGCGAACTCGTTTCCGGCCACAAGGAACTGGCGCAGAAGCTCAACCAGCTCGAACGCAAGGTCGGCGCGCATGACCGCGCCATTGCCGAAATCGTCGCCGCCATCCGCCAGCTGACGACGCCTGAACCCAGGAAGAAACGCAGCATCGGCTTCGCGCCGTGGGACGAGAAGTGATGGCCGGACAGTCATACTCGGGCCGTGCGCTCGCAGCACACCTCAAGCGCGGCGGCGTCCTCGCCTACCCCACCGAATCCTGCTACGGTTTCGGTTGCGATCCGCGCAACCGCAACGCGGTGCTGCGCCTGCTCAGGCTCAAGCAGCGTCCGCAGCGCAAGGGGCTGATCCTGATCGCGTCGGATTACCGTCAGGTCGCGCGCTACCTGCAGCCGCTGACTCCCGCCGAACAGCAGAGACTGAAAGACGACGGCGCGCAGGCGATCACTTACCTGATGCCGGTCAAACCCTCCTGCCCGCGCTGGCTGCGCGGCGTCCACGACACGCTGGCGGTGCGGCTGACCGCGCATCCGCTGGCGAACCGGCTATGCCTCAGCGTGAACAGCGCGCTGGTTTCGACCAGCGCCAACTTTGGTGGACAACGCCCGGCGAAGACCTATGCCGAATGCCTGCGTCTGTTCGGCAGCAAGGTATGGGTGCTGCCGGGGCGCGTCGGCAAACGCAAGCGGCCGTCGACGATACGCGCGTGGCTCGGTGATAGAATCGTGCGCAAGTAATTCAATAACCCGTCATTCCGGCGCAGGCCGGAATCCAGCGCTTTTATCAAACATGCAGTTGGCTTTGTCTCCGCGATGCGGAGGGCTTTTCGATAGCCTGGATTCCGGCCTGCGCCGGAATGACGAATTTACCGGAGAAAAAATGGACAGCAACGCCGTCAAGGAATACCTGCTCGAACTGCAAGAGCTGATCGTCGAACGTCTGGAGCAAGTGGACGGCAAGAAATTCATCCGTGACAAATGGACGCGGGAAGGCGGCAACGGCGGCGGTATCAGCTGCATTATCGAGGAAGGCAATGTGCTGGAGCGCGGCGGTGTGGCGTTCTCGCATGTGAAGGGCGACAAGATGCCGGTCTCCGCCACGCAGCATCGTCCCGAGCTGGCCGGATGCAGCTGGGAGGCGATGGGCGTGTCGCTGGTGATGCACCCGCGCAATCCCTATGCGCCGACTTCGCACGCGAACGTGCGCATGTTCATGGCGACGAAGCCGGACGGCGACAAGGTGTTCTGGTTCGGCGGCGGCATGGATCTCACGCCTTATTACGGTTTCGAGGAAGACGCGCAGCACTTCCACCAAATCTGCAAGAACTCGCTCGCCCCGTTCGATCCCGCGCTGCATCCGAAATTCAAGAAATGGTGCGACGAATATTTCTTCCTGAAGCACCGCAACGAACCGCGCGGCGTCGGCGGCATCTTCTTCGACGACATGAGCGAACCGGACTTCGACACTTGCTTCGCGATCCAGCAGAGCGTCGGCGACCACTACCTGTCGGCCTATGTGCCCATCCTGGAGAAGCGCCGCGACACGCCCTACGGCGAACGCGAACGCGACTTCCAGTTGTATCGCCGCGGTCGCTACGTCGAGTTCAACCTGGTGATAGACCGCGGCACCATCTTCGGCCTGCAGTCGAACGGCCGCACCGAATCCATCCTGCTGTCGATGCCGCCGCTGGTGAAATGGCGCTACGACTGGCACCCGGAGCAAGGCACGCCCGAGGCCGAGCTGTACGACAAGTTCCTCGTGACTAAAGACTGGGTGTAGCCTGTACCGAACCTGTTTGCGACAGGGGGCCTTGAACCGCAGGTGAGGGAGGCAAGGCTCCGGCATTGGTAATTCGCGAAACAAGCAGCATTTCAGATACACTCGTACATGCCTCTTGGGCCATGCGGTTCGTATGGCGCGATGCGCCCGAAGAACTCCTGCCGGCCGCGTTCGAGGGCAAGGCCGATGAGGCCGCGGCAACATGTTTTTCGATTCCGTCACTGTTCTTTTCTGCAAGATAGAAGGAGGCGAATGATGAACTCACCGGGCATGCACTATTTCCCCGCTCTGGATGACGCGCCCATCGAGGCGCTGCTCGACTCCTGGCGGACGGCCTATCCGCGCATGGGGGTGTTGGCGCTGTTGCCAGAAGCGGAACAGGGTGGCGTCGAACGGTTACAGGCGGTTTGCACGCGGCGAAAAGTCGCGCTGGCGGGCGCTGTGTTTCCGGCGCTGGCCGAGAGCGGCGAATTTCGCACGCGGGGTTTATGGCTGCTGCGCTTCGATGTCATGCCTTATGTGGAGTTGTATGAAAACCTCCCTCATGATGCCGCCGGTGCAGCGATGGCGGCGGAACAGATCGGCAGCAGGATACGCGCCCAGATCAAAGACAATAATCCCCAAGTGACATTGTTCCTGATGTTCGACGCCTTGGTGCCCAACATCAGCACGCTGCTTGACGCGTTATACCTGCAGCTTGCCAACCGCGTGCATTACGTCGGCGCGAATGCTGGCAGCGAAACCTTTCAGCCTATGCCCTGCCTGTTCGACAATACGCGCACCATTCAGAACGGGGTGCTGCTGATGTTGCTGCAACCGCATCTGGGCGCGATGCTGGCTCACGGCTACGACGCGCCGCCAAAAATGATTTCGGCGACCTCCACCGAGGGCAATCGCATCCGGCAGATCGACTGGCGACCCGCTTTCGAGGTGTATCAGGAGTTGGTGCGCGCGCAGTTCGGTGTGGAGGTTACGCGTGAAAATTTCTACCAGCACGCGGTGCATTTCCCGTTCGGCATCGTCCGCGCCAATCATGAGGTGCTGGTGCGCATCCCGGTGGCGCTGGAAGAAGACGGTTCGCTGTTCTGCGTCGGGGAGATACCCGCCAATGCGGTGCTGACGCTGCTGGAGGCGCCGAAGATAGATTCGCCATATACGCTGCAAACCCTGGTGCAGGGCCTGACCGAGCTCGATGGCGAACTGGCAGACAGCGAACTATTGCTGTTCTATTGCGCCGGTCGGCGGCTGCATCTCGGGCTGGATGCAGCCACCGGCGAACTGCGCCAATTCGACCAGTTAACCCGGGCGGCCTCGGTCGCCGGTGCACTCTCGCTGGGAGAGATTGGGAGTTCGCTGCAATGGGGGTATCCGCTGTTTCATAATGCCACGCTGGTCGCGACCCGTTTGGACAAAGGCTGAGCATGGAGCGCGACTACCTCCTGAGCATCCTGTATGAGATGGCGCTCGTCATCGGCGGTGAGGTCAATGTCAAACCGCTGCTCACCAAGACGCTGCAACGCTTGCTCTATCACACCTCGTTTCCGGCCGGTTTCGTGTGTCTGGGAGCGCCCTTTGCGGCAGCCGACGACGCGGGCATGGTCGAGGCGAGGATAGATGCGGCCGTCGGCGATTATGAGCTGGCCGGCCTGATCGGGAAGACGGTTCGCCTGCCCGCGGATTTGCTGTTCGGCGAGGCAGAGCGCGGCGAAAATGCCGCCCTCTTGTCGTCGCTGCCCGGCAAGGTCAATCTCTACAAGGGTTATTTGCGCCTGCCCATCGAGGGGCAGGGGGTGATCGTGCTGCTTGCACCGCAATTGCCGGATAGCGACCTGCCATTGACGCAGTTGTTCCAGCCGGTGATGGCCAGCCTTTCCAGGGCGATCGTGCTGTGCAGAAGTTACGAGGCCTACACCGGAAGCCTGATCGCCGCGCGCGATGCCAGCCAGCAGGCGCTGGAATCCAGCGAAGAAAAGTCCAAGGCGATTAGTGCCGCCGTACTGGATGGGCTGATCATGGTCGATAACCGCGGTGCGCTGGTGTACTGGAATCCCGCCGCCGAGCGCATTCTGGGTTATCGCGCCGACGAAGTGCTCGGCAAGCCGCTGCACCAACTGCTGACTCCGCAACGCTACCAGAATGATGCGATTCGGGGCTTCGATGCATTCCGCAGCACCGGGCAGGGGGCGGTGATCGGCAAGACCATAGAGACAGAAGCGCTGCACAAAGATGGACATGAGGTTCCCGTCGAATTGTCGATCTCGGCGCTCAAGCTCGACGGACGCTGGCATGCGGTCGGTATCCTGCGCGACAACACCGAGCACAAGCGGGCGGAAGCGACCCGCACCCAGCTTGCCGCCATCGTGGAATCCTCCAACGATGCGATCATCGGCAAGACCATCGACGGCATCATCACCAGTTGGAACAAGGGGGCCGAAAGGATATACGGCTATCGCGCCGACGAAGTCGTCGGCAGGCACGTCACGGTACTGGCAGCGCCTGAGCGCCATGCCGAGATCCAGGAGTTTCTCGAAAAGATACGCAGCGGCGAGAACGTCGCCAATTACGAATCGGAAAGGCTGCGCAAGGACGGCAGCCTGATCCAGGTCGCGCTCACCCTTTCGCCCATCAGGGACGCTTCTGGCGCCGTCGCCGGGGTTTCCACGATCGCGCGCGACATCACCGAGAACAAGCTCCTGCAGGAAGAGTTGCGCCATGCGGGCGTCTACAACCGCAGCCTGATCGAGGCGAGCCTCGACCCGTTGGTGACCATCAGCGCGGAAGGCAAGATCACCGACGTCAACCGGGCGACCGAGAAGGTCACCGGCAGGGACCGGGCCGAGTTGATCGGAACGGATTTTTCCGATTACTTCACCGAGCCGGATGAGGCGCGCAAAGGTTATCTGCAGGTGTTCCAGAAAGGCTCTGTCACCGACTACCCGCTGGCTTTGCGCCACCGCGACGGTCATATCGTCGATGTGCTGTATAACGCCAGCGTCTACCGCGACGAGGCGGGTCGGGTGCTGGGGGTGTTCGCCGCCGCGCGTGACATCACCGAGCGCAAGAAGGCGGAATTCGTCTTGCGCCAAAGCGAGGAGGCACTGAAAGAAGCGCAGCGCATCGCCCATTTGGGCAGTTGGCATCTGGATCTGGCGACCAATCAGGTTGTCTGGTCGGAAGAACTCTACAAATTGTACGGTTTTGATCAGGCACTCCCCCCTCCGCTCTATACCGAATCCATGAAACTCTTCACCCCGGAGAGCTGGGAAAGATTGAGCACCGCCATAGCACGGGCTACGGAAACCGGCGCGCCCTATGAGCTCGAACTGGAGACAGTGCAGAGGAATGGCAGCAGAGGCTGGATGTTGGCACGCGGTGAACTGGTGCATGACGCAAGTGGTGCGGCTGTCCAGGTTCGGGGCGTGGTGATGGACATCACCGGACGCAAACAGGCCGAAGAGCAATTGCGGCGTAGCGAGCACGGTCTGGCCGAGGCGCAGCGCATCGCGCATCTGGGCAGCTGGGAGCTCAACCTTGAGAATAATGCGCTGGTCTGGTCGGACGAGATCTATCGCATCTTCGAGATCGACAAGAAGAAGTTCGGCGCCTCCTACGAGGCTTTCCTGAACGCGATCCACCCCGACGATCGCGAGATGGTGAACAAGGCCTACACCAACTCGGTCGCCAACTGGGGAACGTACGACATCGTGCACCGGCTGCTGATGCCGGACGGGCGCATCAAGTACGTCAACGAGAAATGCGAAACTTATTACGGCGAGGACGGCAAGCCGCTGCGTTCGGTCGGCACGGTGCACGACATCACCGAGCGAGTCCAAGACGAACAGGCGCTGCAGCGGCTGAACCGCGAACTGCGCGCGATCAGCAACTGCAACCAGGCCCTGATGCGGGCCGAGGACGAGCAGGCGCTGCTCGACGAGATATGCCGCATCATTTGCGACGACGCCGGTTATCGCATGGCCTGGGTGGGGTATGCGGAAAACGACGAAACCAAAACCATACGCCCCGTTTCCTGGGCAGGCGTCGAGAGCGGCTACCTCGAACAGGCGCGGCTCACCTGGGCGGACACGGAGCGCGGGCGCGGTCCCAGCGGGGGGGCTATCCGCACCGGGAAGAGCGTCAGCATCCAGGATTTCGTCACCGACCCGAACGCCGCTCCCTGGCGCGCCGCCGCGCTGCAGCGCGGCTATCGTTCCAGCATTTCCCTCCCGATCAAGGATGAGGGCGGAACGGCATTCGGCATACTCAACATCTATGCCGTCCAGCCCAATGCTTACACGCGGAGCGAGGTTCGTCTGCTGGAAGAGCTGGCGGGGGACATGGCCTTCGGCATCATGGTGCTGCGCGACCGCATCGAACGCCGGCGCGCGGAAGACGAGATACGCACGCTCAATCTGGAGCTGGAGCAGCGCGTCGCCGAGCGCACGGCCCAGCTGGAGGCCGCGAACAAGGAGCTCGAAGCGTTCTCCTATTCGGTGTCGCACGACCTGCGTACGCCGCTGCGCGCCATCGACGGTTTCTCCCATATCTTGCAGGAGGACTATGCCGACAAGCTGGATGCCGAAGGCCTGCGGATTCTCAATGTGGTGCGGGACAACACCGTCCGCATGGGACAACTCATCGATGACATCCTGAAATTCTCCCGTGCCGGCCGCTTGGAATTGACCCTGGTCGAGATCGACATGGAGACGATGGCGCGCGATGTGTTCGACGAGCTGCAGCCTGTCGTGGACGAGGACAAGCTGCAACTGGAGATCGAACATCTTCCGCCGGCGCAGGGAGACCGCGCCATGATGCATCAAGTCTTCGTCAACCTGCTGTCCAATGCGATCAAGTTCAGCCGGATCAGGGAGCCGGCCAGGATCAGGGTGGGCGCCTCCATCGAGGGCGACGAGCTGATCTATTACGTGCGGGACAACGGCGCCGGTTTCGATATGCAGTACGCCGACAAGCTGTTCGGCGTGTTCCAGCGCCTGCACGGCGTCGCCGAGTTCGAAGGCACGGGCATCGGGCTTGCCATCGTCAAGCGCATCGTCACCCGCCACGGCGGGCGAGTGTGGGCAGAGGGCAAGGTCGATCAGGGGGCGACAATGTATTTCGCATTGCCGCGAACGGGGCGGCCGGACGCAGAGCGCTGACCGGAGGCGGATATGTCCAGCGACGTCAAAACTCATATTCCGGATCTGATGGCATCTTCCGCTGCTTTCGGCAGATGGCTGGTGGCTGGCGTGGCGCTGATCAACATCTTCGTCTTCGGCGTGGTGGCGTTTACGCTGCATCAGAGCCATGCCGAATTCGGTGGGCGCGCCGAGGTGACGGCACAGAATCTGTCGCTGATGCTGGCGCATGACATCGGACGGGAATTCGAGAAGATCGATGTGACGCTGCTTTCCGCGGCTGACGAGTTCGAACGCCAGTTAGCGCAAGGCGACATCGACCGGCAGTTCCTGAATGCTTCCCTGACGCGGCTGCAGCGGCGCGTGCCGGAGATCATCAGCATGCGCGCGACGGATGCGGCCGGCTTCGTCTCCTATGGTCTGGGCGTGAATCCCGATGCCCGGCTGAACAACTCGGATCGGGAATATTACACTCGCCAGCGCGATGATCCCGAGGCCGGTCTGGTGGTCTCCAAACCGGTGTTCGCGCGTATCGACAAGCTGTGGGTCGTCCCCATCTCGCGCGCGATCCATCGGCAGGACGGTTCGTTCGCCGGCGTGGTCTACGTGAACGTCTCGCTGGCGCATCTCGCCAAGGTCTTCTCCTCATTCGACGTGGGCCTGCGCGGGTCGGTTTCCCTGCGCGACGCGGAACTGCGGATCTATGCGCGCCATCCGGTGCCCGTGGATGCCGACAAAGTCTTGGGGCAGACGCTGGATGTCCCCGAACTGCGGGAAATGGTCCGCTCTGGACTGGAAGCCAAGACGTATATTTCCAGCCACACGGTCGATGGCGTCGAACGGAAGTTCGCCGTCCACAAGATTCCCGCCTATCCCCTGTATGCCGTCGTCGGCAGGGCTACCGACGAATATATGGCGCCCTGGCGGGCGCAGGCCGTCAAGATGCTGGCGCTGACGGCATTCTTCAGCTTGGTCACGCTGCTGCTGTCCTGGATGATCTACCGCATCTGGCGGCGCCAGATGGCCGCCACGATGGAGCTGGCGCGCGAGGAAGAGAAGTTCCACACCGTGGCCGACTACACCTACGACTGGGAATACTGGGAGGGGGGCGATGGCAAGATGCTGTTCATGTCACCGTCCTGTGAGCGGATGACCGGATATGCCTCATCGGAATTCTTGTCCGACCCGGGATTGCTGCTCCGTATCGTCCATACGGACGACCAGCGCCTCATGCAGAGCCACCGGCACGATGTCGGGCATCAAGACGAGTCCGCGGTGGACTTCCGCATCCTGCGCAAGGACGGCGAGATCCGCTGGATCGCCCATGGCTGCCGCTCCGTATTCGGACGCGACGGCCAGTTCATGGGGCGGCGGGTCAGCAACCACGACATCACCGAGCGCAAGGCGGCCGAGGCGGCCTTGTCCCGGTTCAATGCCGAGCTTGAGCAGCGGGTGTCGCAGCGCACCGCCGAACTCGAAACCGCCATCTACGACCTGGAGAACTTCAACTATTCGGCCTCGCACGACTTGCGCATACCGCTGCGCGCGATCGACGGGTTCTCGAAGATACTGCTCGACGAGCATGCGGGGCAGCTCGACGACGAGGCGAAACGGCTGCTGAAGATCGTGCGCAACAACACCGTGAGGATGTCGCAGTACATCGACGACATGCTGACCTTCTCCCGCACCGGTCGCAAGGCGCTGGCGCCCGAAGAGATCGACATGGAGGAGCTGGTGCGCGAAGTGATGGAAGAGATCAAGCCGGATGGGGCCGAGATCGAACTGGACATCCGCAGTCTGCCGCACACGGTCGCCGATCGCGCCATGATGCGCCAGGTCTTTGTTTGCCTGCTGTCCAATGCCATCAAGTTCAGCCGCCCCAGAAAGCCGCCCAGAATCCAGGTGGGGGCCTCCATCGAAGGGGGAGAAATCATTTACTATGTGAAAGACAACGGCGTCGGTTTCGATATGCGGTATGTCGGCAAATTGTTCGGGGTGTTCGAACGCCTGCATTCCGTGACGGAGTTCGAAGGCAACGGCATCGGACTCGCCATTTTCAAGCGCATCGTCAGCCGCCACGGCGGGCGGGTATGGGCGGAGGGCAAGGTCGACGAGGGCGCGACGGTTTATTTCGCTTTGCCGATAAAGGAGAACGATCATGGATGATACGGTGAAAGAAGTGGAGATACTGTTGGTCGAAGACAATCCGACCGATGCGGAACTGGCGATCAGGGCGCTGAAGAAAAGCAATCTGGCCAACTCCCTGGTGTGGGTGAAGGACGGCGCCGAGGCGCTGGATTTCATCTTCGCCGGCGGCGCTTATAGCGGGCGCAAGGTGGAGAACGGTCCTCGGGTCATCCTGCTGGATCTGCGCCTGCCCAAGGTGGACGGCATGGAGGTGTTGCGCCGGGTCAAGGAAGACGAGCGCACCCGGACCATTCCGGTCGTGGTGCTGACCTCGTCCAAGGAAGACCGCGACGTGGCGGAGAGCTACCAGCTCGGCGTCAACAGCTACATCAGCAAGCCGGTGGAGTTCGACGAGTTCGCCCGGACGGTATCCGAACTGGGGATGTACTGGCTGCTTGTGAACCATCCACCCGTGAAAAAATAGCCATGGAACAGACGAGCATGAATCGGGAGCTGCGTGTCTTGATGCTGGAAGACACCGTGACCGATGCCGAACTGGCGGAACGCGAACTGCGCAAGGCCGGGATCGTCTTCACCGCGCTCCGGGTTGAGACGCAGGACGCGTTTGAGCGGGCGCTAGCAGAATTTCATCCGGATATCATCCTGTCCGACTACAAATTGCCCAACTTCAACGGCATGGCCGCGCTGGGTATCGTGCAGCGGGACCATCCCGAGGTGCCGGTGGTCATGGTCACCGGCGCGCTCAGCGACATCGAAGCAGTGGAACTGATCCATGCGGGAGCCAAGGATTACGTGTTGAAGGATCGCCTGGCGCGTCTGGCGCCTGCGGTGCAGCGCGCGCTGGCAACCGAGCAGAGCACGCGCGCGCGCCAGGCGGCGGAGAAGGCGTTGAGGGAAAGCGAGAAGAAGCTGAGATCCAGCCTGCTCGACTCGATCACCGCGCTTGCCGCCATCGTCGAGATGCGCGATCCCTACACCTCCGGCCATCAACGCCGGGTGGCGCAACTCGCCATTGCCATCGCCAGGAAGATGCAACTCCCGGATGAGCAAGTCGAGGGGATACATCTGGCCAGCGTGGTGCACGATGTCGGCAAGATTCGTGTTCCGGCCGAGATACTCAGCAAGCCGGGGCTACTCAGCGAACTGGAATTCGCTCTCATCAAGGATCACCCCAGGAACGGTTACGAGATACTGAACCCTATCGATTTCCCCTGGCCTATCGCGCAGATCGTATTGCAGCATCATGAGCGTCTGGACGGCTCCGGTTATCCGCAAGGCCTCAAAGGCGACCAGATCATCCTCGAGGCGCGCATCCTCAGCGTCGCCGACGTGGTCGAGGCGATGTCGTCGCACCGCCCATACCGGGCCGGCCTGGGGATGGAGGCCGCGCTGGCGCAGATCAGCGCGCAACGCGGCAGCCATTTTGATGAGAAGGTGGTCGATGCTTGTGTCGCGTTGTTCCACGAACAGCATTACAGCTTGCAGGAGTGGGGTGGTTGAACCATGCGGGGGCGCGGAATACTGCAACCCGATCGCTCAGGCCACACCGCGATTTGTGCCGTTGATCCTACAAACGAAACCCGCCGATGGCGGGTTTTTATCGGCTGTGATGGTTGTTATGAGTCATGGGCGGAAGCTGCCTAAATACCCGAATCTTGGGCACGATCTTGTTCGCTTAACCCGGATATTTCATGGGGCCTTTCATGTAGGAGCCCGGCTTGCCGGGCGATTTGCCCGAAAACCTGATCGCGCAACACCCAAGGGTGCAAGAACCTCTGCGAGGCAAGTTGCGCTCCTACATTCATTTCGTTCGGCATCCTTTGTCTGCAATCCAAATCGGATTCCGCGTCATGTGCATGCGTCCCAATATTGATAAGGCTTTTCGCAGAATTCCATGAAGGACGATGAAATATCCCAGTTAATTGGATGCGCTTTGCACCACAGGTGTGCATGTTTTTGTATTTTTTATTCCGGAGGCATCGGCAATTTGTCGCGGAATCAGACAAAAAGGCCGTCTATCGTTCATCGGCACACTTCCTGCTTTGATTGATGTTGTCTGCATCGTGCTTAAGAGAAGACGATGACTTTTCAGTCTGTCGCCAGCCTCGTTCGCCATGTAATGTCGACGTAACGTTGGCCATGCAGAATAGGACTAATCGAAAAGGAGATGTGCCATGCGTTCTGAAAAACGAAAAGGATTTGTAGGCGATCATTTGGCCGGGTTTATAGTTTTTTCCGCTTACTTTTTACTGTTTGGTCTGGATTCCGCGTGGAGAGCATTGAGTTGATCTTCGGCGCGATTCATCGAGTTTCGCAGTTCGACTCAAAAAGCGAATGAGACTGAGATAGACGTCATATACAGCACAGCTTGCCCAGCCGAAGCTGATTATGCCGTCTAGCGTATTGCCCAACGTCGCAGCGGCGTGCCGCTGTTCACGCTGATTGATGTGGCGACGGGGGCGAAGATCGTGCCTGTGATTTGCGGCAATGCCGAACAGCCTACCTGCGAAGAGCTTGGCATCGGCTTCGTGCCGTGGAGCCCGCTTGGCATGGGTTATCTGACCGGAAGATCGTTCCGACGACCTTGCCCGCTCATCGGCCTTAGGAGACATCAGCGAGAGGCCCGACATGTCCCTCTCGAACGAATTGTTAGAACTTCATGGCATCAATGTAGTCGTAAAAGAAGCCATCAATACACATGTGATCATCAGCTGTAGTGGCAGCACTCCAAAACCATTCGCGCCAGTTACTTTACCCCAGCGGGTAGCGATTGGCTTACAGAACAGGAGGATGATATGACCGAGCAAAAAATACCTGTTTGGAGCCCTGCGGAACTGCACCGTCATCTGAGCGAGAACAGTCAATTCGCCATTCTGGATGTGCGCAATCAGAGTGAATTCAATGCCTGGAAAATTGAGGGCAAAGTTCCAATCCCTACTACCAACTTGTCTTATTTCGATCTGCTTGACCTGGAGGATGAGGACGAAGAACTTGCTGCGGCATTTGCCCGGGCGATTCCGAAACGGCTGAAGGACGGGCTGCCTCGGCGCGGGCCTATCCTGGCGGTATGCGCGAGGGGCGAGACGTCGCCCCATGTTGCCGAGGGACTGCGGCGGCTCGGCTACGAGGCATTCAACTTGGCGGGCGGAATGAAAGCCTGGGGCGACCACTACGAAGTGCGGGTCGTCGAGGAAACCTCGCGGCTCACTATCGTCCAGATCAGCCGCCCGGCACGGGGTTGCCTCAGTTACCTGCTGGCCAGCGACGGTGAGGCCATGGTGGTCGATCCCGCGCGCCACATCGAGGTTTATACCCGCATCGCCGCCGAGCGAGAGTTGCGCATCACGGCTGTGCTCGACACGCATCTGCAGGCCGATCATCTCAGCGGCGGTGTGGCGTTGGCGAAGGCGGTCGGGGCCGATTACTGGCTGCATCCTTATGACAGTATCTATCCCGACGACCTGCTTCCGGCGACGTTCTCCTTCCGCTATCTGGAGGACGGAACGACTTTCAATCTGGGCAATGTGAGCGTCCGCGCGCTCCATCTCCCCGGACACACCCTCGGCATGATCAATCCGCTGGTGGATGATCGCTTTTTGCTGAGCAGCGATACGTTGTTCATCGATTCGATAGGGCGGCCCGATCTGGGCGGGAAGGCAAAGGCCTGGATTCCTCTCCTCTTCAATTCGCTGCAACAGGTGCTGGAATTGCCGGACCGTACCATCGTGCTTCCAGCCCACTTCAGCCAAATGCAGGAGGCAGACGAGCAAGGCTGTTACCGTGCGCCTGTCAGCGCGCTGCGCAGCCGCAACGAAGGTCTGCGCATGTTAAGCCAGGGGCTGGCTGCATTCAGCGCCTATATCGAGGCCAGCCTGCCGGAACATCCGCAGTCCTACGACGATATCCGGCGGGTCAACACGGGGTTGCTCCAGGTGGACGAGGCAAAGGCCAGCGAACTGGAACTCGGGCGAAACCGCTGCGCGCTGTCGCAGCGCGAAGCCGAGAAGCTGACAGGCAAAGAGGCGTCTGTGGCCTAGGGGTCCTTCGCCGCACCAACCCCTCGCACGGCGCACCGTTCTTGTGCGCAAATCAGTAGATCGCTTCATGGATGCCTATATAGCAGGGCGATTCGGCCTTGGCTCGCTAATTGCTGGTCTGTATTGAAAAAGCGGGGGGCCCAAATTGAAACGAATTCTGATAATTGACGATGTGAGAGATCGTGCGGCCTGGCTGAAGGCCAGTCTCGAGCTGGCCGAATTCGATGTCGTCGGGGTGCTGGCCTGGGAGCAGGTGGATGAGCGCTCGATACAGGCCGCCTTGGCGGACGTGATCATTGTCGATGCGAATGCGCCCGGTCGGGATACGCTGGAGCAGATCAGCCTGATGTCCTCGACGCTGGAAAAGCCTGTCGTTGTGCTGGGCGGGCAGAAGGACCAGCACAGCATTCAGGAAGCCATGCGCGCGGGAGTCAGCGCCTATGTGGCGCATACGGTACAGGGCGAGGATCTGAGCGGGATCATTCAGGTGGCGGCAGCCCGTTTTTCCGAGCACAAGCGACTGCGCGACGAATTGAAGGAGGCGAAGGATCAGCTAGCGGAACGCAAGCTGGTGGATCGCGCCAAGGGCATATTGATGGCGGATCACGGTTATAACGAAGCGGATGCCTACAAGCGGATGCGCAGCATGGCGATGAGCAAGGGAAAGCGGATGGCGGAAATTGCCGAAGCCATCATTCTGGCCAAGGAGCTGAGCGCGTGAGCATGCATGAATTTGTACGGGCGGCGCACCAAAGTCGCGCATTGAATGAGGTCGAACAGTCCATTCGCGCGGCGTGATTGTTGTAATTGCATAATTATTAATGAGTATATTTATTGTTTGATGTTGGCATGACTGTTGCTTTGTAATAACCATCAACGAGCCAACGGCGGTTCGGAGAAGCTGAAGTAAGGCAATAAAGGACAAAGGCGTCCCACTGCGCAAAAGCGCAGTCGGACGCCTTTTTTTATTTTGCAGATTCAATTCGCGGAACTGTTACGTAAAGGAGAGCAGGAAATGGAAAACTTGAAAGCAGAAATCACGGGCACTGAAAAATCCGCTGCAGTGGAAAGCAGTACTCCAGAGCAAACCAGTGCTCCAGAACAAACCAGCCGGAGGGATTTCATGAAACTGATGGGAGCAAGTTTGGGGGCCGCCGGGATTATGTCCATGGTGCCGATGGGAACGCGTGCGGCTGCCTGGGCAGGCGGTTCGGATGCGCCGGAGCTCAAGGAGGTCAAGGTGGGCTTCATCCCGTTGACCGACTGCGCTTCGGTGGTGATCGCATCGCTGATGAAGTTCGACGAGAAATACGGCATCAAGATCATCCCCTCCAAGGAAGCATCCTGGGCGGCTGTGCGCGACAAAGTGGTCAATGGCGAATTGCATGCCGCGCATATTCTTTACGGCATGGTGTACGGCGTGCATCTTGGCATCGGTGGCAACCAGAAAGACATGGCCGTGCTGATGACCATAGACAACAACGGTCAGGGCATCTCGCTTGCCAACCAGCTCAAGGACAAGGGGGTCACCGACGGTCCATCGCTGGCAAAGCTGATCAAGGCCCAGCCGCGCGAATATACCTTCGCCCATACTTTCCCGACCGGAACCCACGCCATGTGGCTGTACTACTGGCTGGCGAATTACGGGATCAATCCGATCTCCGAGGTCAAGACCATCACGGTGCCGCCGCCGCAGATGGTGGCAAATGCGCGGGTCGGCAGCATGGACGGATTCTGTGTTGGCGAACCGTGGAACGCCCGCGGTATTTACGACAACGTCAGCTTCTCGGTGGCGTCGTCGCAGGATGTCTGGAAGGATCATCCCGAAAAGGTATTGGGCGCCACCGCCGAGTTCGTGCAGAAGTATCCCAATACGGCGCGTGCACTCATCATGGCGATGCTCGACGCGGCGAAGTTCATCGATGCCGAGTCGAACCGCGCCAAGGTGGCCAAGATCATCTCCGCCAAGTCGTACGTCAATGCGCCCGTCGATGTCATCGAAGGACGCTTCCTGGGCAACTATGAAGACGGCCTGGGCAAGAAGTGGCACGACCCCAATCACATGAAGTTCTTTAACGACGGCAAAGTGCCTTTCCCCTACCTTTCCGACGGCATGTGGTTCCTGACCCAGCACAAACGCTGGGGCCTGCTCAAGACCGATCCCGATTATCTGGGCGTCGCCAAACAGATCAACCAGATCGAGTTGTACAAACAGGCGGCCTCCCAAGTCAAGGTGGCGGTGCCCAAGGATGTGATGCGCAGCTCCAAGCTGATAGACGGCAAGGTGTGGGACGGCAAGGATCCCAAAGGCTATGCGGCCAGCTTCAAGGTGCGGGCATGATGAAAGCCAGAAAATTCTTTGCAGAGCACATTTTTCCGCCGCTCCTGGGGCTGGGAATGTTCGTTCTGGTCTGGGGCATGGTGACGCAGACCAGCGAGAATCTGCCGGGGCCGATGAAGACCTGGGACTCGGCGGTGGTCCTGTTCAGCGATCCGTTCTATCAGAACGGGCCGAACGATCAGGGCATAGGCTGGAATGTGCTGAACTCGCTGGGGCGGGTCGGCATCGGCTTCAGCCTCGCCGCGCTGATCGGCATTCCGCTCGGCTTCATGATCGGACGCTTCAACTTCCTGAACAAGATGACTTCGCCCATCGTGAGCATGCTCAGGCCGGTGTCGCCGCTGGCCTGGCTGCCCATCGGCCTGCTGGTATTCAATGCATCGAATCCGGCGGCCATCTGGGTGATCTTCATCTCCAGCATCTGGCCGATGATCATCAACACCGCGATGGGCGTGCGCCAGCTGCCGCAGGATTACCTCAACGTGGCGCGGGTGCTCAACCTGTCCGAGTGGAAGATATTCACCCGGATATTGTTCCCCGCCACGCTGCCCTACATGTTGACCGGCATACGCCTCGCCATCGGCACCGCGTGGCTGGTGATCGTCGCGGCGGAAATGCTGACCGGCGGCGTGGGCATCGGGTTCTGGGTCTGGGACGAATGGAACAACCTCAATGTCGAGCACATCATCATCGCTATCTTCATCGTCGGCATCGTCGGACTGCTGCTGGAAACGATGCTGGTCAGGATCGCCAAACGCTTCAGCTATTGATCGGGAACGCCATGAAAAGCTATGTACAAATCGAGAACGTGCAAATGTCGTTCTCAACCCGGCAGGGCGAGTTCGTCGCACTCAAGGACATCGACCTGAAGATCGAGCGCGGCGAATTCATCACGCTGATCGGCCACTCGGGTTGCGGCAAGTCCACCCTGCTCAACCTGATCGCCGGACTGCTGCTGCCGACCGATGGCGTGATGCTCTGCGCGGATCGCGAGATCGCGGGGCCGGGGCCGGATCGCGGCGTGGTGTTCCAGAACCACTCGCTGCTGCCCTGGCTGACCTGTTTCGACAACGTTTACCTCGCGGTCGAGCGGGTGTTCGGTGCGACGGAAGACAAGGCGCTGCTCCGGCAGCGCACCAAGGAAGCGCTGGCGCTGGTGCACCTGAGTCATGCGGAACAAAAATATCCGCATGAAATCTCCGGCGGCATGAAGCAGCGCGTCGGCATCGCCCGCGCCCTCTCCATGCAACCCAGGGTGCTGCTGATGGACGAGCCGTTCGGCGCGCTGGATGCGCTGACCCGCGCGCATCTGCAGGACGAGCTGATGAAAATCGTTGCGGCGACGAACAGCACGGTGGTGATGGTCACGCACGACGTGGACGAGGCGGTGCTGCTGTCCGACCGCATCGTGATGATGACCAACGGCCCGGCGGCGACCATAGGCGAGATCCTGACGGTAGACCTGCCCAAGCCGCGCAACCGTCTGGCATTGGCGACCGATGCGCGCTACCACGCGCTGCGCGGCGGGGTGCTCGAGTTCCTGTACCAGAAGCAGGCCAAGGAAGCGGCTTAGCACCATG
The DNA here is from genome assembly GCA_023229845.1 of Gallionella sp. Classification (GTDB taxonomy): domain Bacteria; phylum Pseudomonadota; class Gammaproteobacteria; order Burkholderiales; family Gallionellaceae; genus Gallionella. The sequence goes on along the minus strand of JALNYK010000001.1, from coordinate 38,185 downwards.
GGAAAGCCATTCGCCGCGATGTTCCAGGCCTCGCTCAAGCGCAGGCACGAGGTTGCGATCATGTATTTCGGCCGAACCAGCGAATTCCTGCTGGCGACATCGGAACGCATGGCGATACCGGACGAGGCCTGCACACTGGAACAGCTGCTGCACCGCTTGCGGCTGCGCGGTGGCAGATGGGTGGATGAGCTGGATGAGAGTCATGTGCTGTGCAGCGTCAATGGCAAGGATGCGGCGCTGTCGGACCGCATCGAGGCCGGCAGCGAGATAGAGATTTCTTCGCGCAAGTCCGTGTTCGAGGCGTGAGCGGCTCTGACCGGGTTGTGCTTTATCTTGGGAAAACACCGTTGTCCACGAAAGACACGAAATATCACGAACAGATTTGAATGCATGCATCGATTAGCCGCATCCCCCGATGGGCGAGTCTGAATGTCTTATTAACAAACTGGTTTGTTTCGTGCTTTTCGTGTTTTTCGTGGATGGAATGAAGGTTTTTAGGATTTTGAGGAGTACATGATGACGAAAAATAAAATGCGACTGGTCGTGGTGGGCAACGGCATGGCCGGGATACGCGCGGTGGAAGAGCTGCTGAAGCTCGCCCCCGATCTCTACGACATCACGGTTTTCGGCGCCGAGCCGCATCCGAACTACAACCGCATCCTGCTGTCCCCGGTGCTGGCCGGGGAGATGACGATACAGGACATCATCCTGAACCCGCTCGACTGGTACCGCGACAACGGCATCGCGCTGCATCTGGGCAAGCGCATCGCGCGCATCGATCGCGCGGGGCGCAAGGTGATCGCCGACGACGGCTCCGAGGCCGAGTACGACCGATTGCTGCTGGCGACGGGTTCGACGCCGTTCATCCCGCCTATCCCGGGCAACGACCTGCCGGGGGTGATCGGTTATCGCGACATCCGCGACACCGACGAAATGATCGCCGCGGCAAGCGAACATCGCCATGCGGTGGTGATCGGCGGCGGCTTGCTGGGGCTGGAGGCCGCCAACGGCCTGCGCCAGCGCGGCATGGACGTGACCGTCGTGCACCTGATGCCCTGGCTGATGGAGCGCCAGCTCGACAAGGCGGCAGCCGACATGCTGAAGACCTCGCTCGAAGCGCGCGGGCTCAAGTTTTTAATGGAGAAGCAGACCGAGGCGCTGATACGCGGCGAGTCCGGGCGCGTGGCCGCGCTACGCTTCAAGGACGGCCTGGAGATTCCCGCCGACCTGGTGGTGGTCGCCGCCGGTATCCGCCCCAGCATGGCGCTGGCCGAGTCCGCCGGCCTCTACTGCAATCGCGGTATCGTGGTCAGCGACACGATGCAGACCTACGATCCGCGCATCTATGCCGTCGGCGAATGCGTGTCCCATCGCGGCGTCGCCTATGGCCTGGTCGCGCCGCTGTTCGATCAGGCGCGGGTCTGCGCCAACCATCTGGCGCATCACGGCATCGCGCGTTACACGGGCTCCGTGACCTCGACCAAGCTCAAGGTCACCGGCATCGATCTGTTCTCCGCCGGCGACTTCATGGGCGGAGAGGGCAGCGAAGAAATTGTCCTGCACGATCCGTCCGGCAATGTGTACAAGAAGCTGGTGGTGAAGAACGACATCCTGGTCGGGGCCGTGCTGTACGGCGACACGGCGGACGGGGCCTGGTATTTCCAGCTGGTCAAGGACGGGCAGAACATCCGCGAGATACGCGACCATCTGATGTTCGGCCAGAACCACGTCGGCGACGTCGGCCATGCCGGCCAGTCGAAGGCGGCCGGCATGCCGGACGAGGCCGAGGTGTGCGGCTGCAACGGCGTGTGCAAGGGCGATATCGTCAAGGCGATCAAGAGCCACGGGCTGTTCACGCTGGATGAGGTGCGCAAGCACACCAAGGCCTCCTCTTCGTGCGGCTCCTGCACCGGGCTGGTCGAGCAGATTCTCGCCTCGACGGTGGGCGGGGCCTACACGCCGTCGCAATCGAAGGACAAGGCGGTGTGCGGCTGCACCGAGCACTCGCACGGCGTGGTGCGCGAGGCGATCCGCAGCCAGCACCTGATCGCGATACCCGAGGTGATGAAGGCGCTGGAATGGAAGACGCCCAACGGCTGCGCCTCCTGCCGCCCGGCGCTGAACTACTACCTGATCTCGACCTGGCCGGGCGAGGCGAAGGACGACCCGCAGTCGCGCTTCGTCAACGAGCGCGCGCACGCCAACATCCAACGAGACGGCACTTACAGCGTGGTGCCGCGCATGTGGGGTGGGCTGACGACGCCCGCCGAGCTGCGCGCGATCGCCGACGTGGCGGAGAAATATCGCGTGCCGACGGTGAAGATGACCGGCGGCGCGCGCGTCGATCTGCTCGGCATCAAGAAGGAAGACCTGCCGAAAATCTGGGCCGATCTCGGCGCGGCCGGTATGGTGTCCGGCCATGCCTACGGCAAGAGCATACGCACGGTGAAGACCTGCGTCGGGGCGGAACATTGCCGCTTCGGCACCCAGCGTTCGATGGACATGGGCGTCAAGCTGGAGAAGATGCTGTTCGGCATGTGGAGCCCGCACAAGGTCAAGCTCGCGGTTTCCGGTTGTCCGCGCAATTGCGCTGAGGCCGGCATCAAGGACATCGGCATCATCGGCGTCGATTCCGGTTACGAGCTGTATGTCGCCGGCAACGGCGGCATCAAGACCGAGGTGGCCGAATTCCTGTGCAAGGTGAAGAACGACGCGGAGGTCATGGAGTATTCCGGCGCCTTTCTGCAACTCTATCGCGAGCAGGGCTACTACCTCGAACGCACCTGCCATTACGTCGCTCGCGTCGGTCTCGATCACGTCAAGGCGGCGGTGGTGGACGATGAGTCTGGACGCCGGGCGCTGTACGAACGCCTGTTGTTCGCCCTGCAGGATTACGAAGACCCCTGGCAGCAGGCGGTGCAGCAACCGGCGCTGCGACGCGAATACGAAGTCATCCAAATGACCGGGCATGGCAAAGCTGATAGCGAAGCTAACCATGCCCGTTCCCCTCTCCTCAATCCTCTCCCGCAAGCGGGCGAGGAGGCAAACGAATCGCTACGCGAATTTCACATTAAGGGAGTAACGGCATGAGCGGCTGGATCGAGATTTGCGCGCTGGAAGACATCGCCCCGCAGGGCAGCCGCGTCGTGGCGTCGGAACAGGGCGACATCGCGCTGTTCCGCACCGCAGACGACCGGCTATTCGCGATGCACGACAAATGCCCGCACCGGGGCGGGCCGCTGTCGCAAGGCATTGTCCACGGCGATACCGTCAGCTGCCCATTGCACGGCTGGAAGATCGGCCTGAAGGATGGCGAGGCGGTGGCGCCGGACCAGGGCTGCGCCAAAAGCTTCGCGGTCAGGCTGGAAGACGGTCGCGTGTGGCTGAAGTTCGGGCGGTGAGGGTGTCGTGCAAGTAGTCCCGGACATGATCCTAGAAAAAGCATTTGTCCACGAAATACACGAAAAGCACGAACAGATTCAAATGCATGCAACGAATAACCGTATCCTCTAATTGGTGGGCTGCAAAAAATGAATAACCAGCGGTTTTATTTCGTGTCTTTCGTGATTTTCGTGGACGAAAAGAGGTTTTAAGGATGATGGAAACGAAATCGACCTGTCCCTACTGCGGCGTCGGCTGCGGCGTCGTCATCGAACACGATGGCGCAAGGATAATCGGCGTGCGCGGCGACCCGGACCATCCGGCCAACTTCGGCCGGCTCTGCACCAAGGGCGGCTCGCTGCACCTGACCATGACGCCGCAGGCGATGGCCGTCAGGCTGCGCCATCCGGAATCGCGCGTCAGTCGTGAGGAACCGCGTCGGCGCGTGAGTTGGGAAGCGGCGCTCGAACAGGCGACGGATCGATTCGCCGAGGCCATCGCGGAGCATGGCCCGGACAGCGTCGCCTTCTACATCAGCGGCCAGTTGCTGACCGAGGACTACTATGTCTTCAACAAGCTGGCCAAGGGGCTGATAGGCACCAACAACATCGACACCAATTCGCGCCTGTGCATGAGCTCGGCGGTGGCGGGCTACAAGGCGACGCTGGGCTCCGATGCGCCGCCTTGCTGCTACGAAGACATCGACCATGCCGATTGCCTGCTGATCGCCGGTTCCAACACTGCCTGGGCGCATCCGGTGCTGTTCCGCCGCATCGAGGATGCGCGGGCGGCGCGCCCGCAGATGAAAATCATCGTCGTCGATCCGCGCCGCACCGACACCGCCGAGGCCGCCGACCTGCACCTGGCCATACTGCCCGGCACGGACATCGCGCTCTACAACGCGATGCTCCATGTGCTGCTGTGGGAAGACTTGATAGACGACGATTACATCCGCGACCATACCGAGGGATTCGATGCGCTGAAGCGCAAGGTGCGCGAATACACGCCGGAAATGGCTGCGGCGATATGCGGAGTGAAGGCCGAGGACATCGTCACCGCCGCGCGCTGGTTCGGCGAATCCAACGGTCATGGCAAGTGTGCCGCCCCTGATGATGAAACTTGCCATGACCGTTTCCCTCACCTCAATCCTCTCCCGCAAGCGGGCGAGGAGGCAAACGAATCGCTACGCGAGTTTCACGCCAAGAACTCGCTCTCCCTCTACTGTCAGGGGCTGAATCAGTCGAGTCACGGCACGGACAACAATGCCGCGCTGATCAATTTGCATCTCGCCACCGGCAAGATCGGCAGGCCCGGCTGCGGGCCGTTCTCGCTGACGGGACAGCCCAACGCGATGGGCGGGCGCGAGGTCGGCGGCATGGCCAACCTGTTGTCCGCGCATCGCGACATGAACAACGCCGCACACCGGGCCGAGGTGGCGCGGCTCTGGAATGTGGCCGAGGTGCCGGCCAGGCCGGGGCTGACCGCGGTGGCATTATTCGATGCGATGCGTCGCGGCGAGATCAAGGCGGTATGGATCGCCTGCACCAATCCGGCGCAGTCGCTGCCCGACCTGAATCTCGTGCACGAGGCGCTAGCGGCCTGTCCTTTTGTGGTGTTGCAGGAGGTGACGCCGCATACCGATACGGCGGCCTATGCCGATCTGCTGCTGCCTGCCGCAGGCTGGGGCGAGAAGGAAGGAACGGTCACCAACTCGGAGCGCCGCATCTCGCGCGTGCAAGCCGCGGTGCGGCCGCCCGGCGAGGCCCGGGCCGACTGGCGCATCGCGGCGGATTTCGCGCGGCGACTGGAACGGCGCATAGCCGGCCGAGGCGCTATCGGCGGCGCGACCTTGTTCCCTTATCGTTCCGCCGAGGAAATCTTCAACGAACACCGCGCCACGACTGCGGGCCGCGATCTGGATATCGGCGGCCTGTCCTATGCGCTGCTGGAGTCCGTCGGCCCGCAGCAATGGCCGTTCCCCGCCGATGCCGCGCAGGGAGGCCGACGCCTTTATGCGGACGGCCTGTTCCCGACCGCCAGCGGCCGAGCCAGATTCGGCGCGGTCGAGCATCGCCCGACGGCCGAAGCCACCGACGCGCGTCATCCGCTGCATCTCAACAGCGGCCGCCTGCGCGACCAGTGGCACGGCATGAGCCGCACCGGGACGGTGCCGCGCCTCTACGCCCATGCACCCGAGCCGGTGATAGAGATGAATGCGCGCGACATGGAGCGGCGCGGGATAGCGGACGGCGATCTGGTGCGCGTCAAAAACGGGCGTGGCATGCTGGTTCTGCGTGCGCTGCAATCGACCGCCTTGCGCCCCGCGCAGAGTTATATCCCGATGCACTGGGGCGGCCGTTTCATGCGCGGCCTGGGCGTCAATGCGCTGATGCCGTCCATGGTCGATCCGGTCTCATTCCAGCCCGAGCTGAAACATGCGGCCGTCCAGGTCGAGAAATATGCGACGGCCTGGCAACTGGTCGCCATGCGGCGAGACGACCAAGGCGGGCTGCGCGAGTCGCTGCAACCCTGGCTGGCCCGTTTCGATCATGCGACGCTGACCTCGACGGGGCGCGATGCCGACATCGTGGTATTGCGCGCATGGGGTGCCTCGGAGCATGACTTGCCCGCGGCCGGGATGCTGGCGGAACTCGGTGCGGCGATGGGGCTGGACGATGCCGCGACGCTGGCGTTTGGCGATGCCCGGCGCGGCATCGCCAAACGCGCCCTGATCCGGAATGATCGTCTGGACGGCGCCTTGTTGTGCAATTCGACGCAGTCCGCCGAATGGTTGATCGACCTCATCGTGCGCGGCAGCGATACCCGGGCGTTGCGCAAATGGCTGCTGGCCCCGCTGAGCAATCCGCCGAGTTCGGCCCCGGCGCGGGGGCGCGTGGTGTGCAACTGTTTCGACGTTTCGGAAAACGAAATCGCCGCCGACCTCGCCGCCGGCCTCGATCTGGCCGCGCTGCAAGCCAAGCGCAAGTGCGGCACCTCCTGCGGCTCATGCCTGCCGGAGTTGCGGCGCATGACTATTCAATGCAATGGCAATGGCGCATGAGATTCAGGACATGGCGAGGATTTCATTGTCGCTATTAGACGAGAGTCCGGTTTTATATGCAGCGCCCCGTATTTGAGGGTTACAGCAACGCGATGGAGTCAGACCTACCCGAAAAAGCAGTCATTTGCCTTATATTCCCGAGCAAAAGCATCGCCTACACTCCAAGGGCACATCTACTAATAATCCGTTATCCCCGCGAAGGCCGGAATCCAGATGATCAACTTCCCCACGCAAGTGGGACAACGTCATGGTTTTGTCCGCTTCGCGGCCTATTTTTCATTGCTGGATACCGGCCTTCGCCGGTATGACGGCCTAATGGTCCCAAGCCAAAATACACACTAGTGCTTATTTGGAGCCGGCAAACGGTGTGATTCAATCCATTAACCTCGTTGATTCACCGCATTCGATGCAGAAAGCTGCAGCCCATCAAACTCGCGATAGTCGGAGCAGGAACCGATGGAGGTTCATATGTCGGTGGCGCAAAGCGCCCGAGGGCGAATTCTTATCCGAACGACGGGGAGGCGGCATGACATCCGATTACGACTACGTGATTGTGGGCGGCGGGCTGGCGGGAGCTTCCGCGGTGGAAGGCATACGCGAGCGGGATGCGACAGGAAGCATCCTGATGATCGCCGAAGAAAGCCACTTGCCCTACGACCGTCCGCCGCTGTCGAAGAAACTGTGGTTCGGCAAGATGCAGTTGGAAGGCATCTTTCTCCATGACCGCTCCTTTTACGAGACGCATGGCGTGACCTTGGCGCTGGGTGCTGCGGCATCGCGGCTCGATCCCGCAGCAAAGACGATCACCGTCGCCGGCGGCGCGACCTATGGCTACGGAAAACTGCTGCTGGCGACGGGATGCAAGCCGCGTAAGCTGGATATTCCCGGCGGCGATCTCGACGGCATCTGCTACTTCCGCGGCCTGGACGATTATCTGCACACCAAGGGAAAAGCAGCGGAAGGAAAGTCGGCGGTGGTGATCGGCGGCGGCTTCATCGGCTCGGAGTTGGCCGCCGCGCTCAACATCAACAAACTCGATGTCACCATGATCTTTCCAGGAGAACTGCTGTGCGACCGGGTGTTGCCCGACTATTTGGCGCGAGCCGTGCAGCAGCGCTATCGGGAGAAAGGTGTCCGGATTCTGGCAACGGACCAACCCGTTTCTTTCGGTAAGGACGGTGACGAATTTGTCACCCGCACCGGGAAGGGCGAGACGATAACATCGGATATCGTGATCGTCGGCGTGGGCGTCGTTCCGGAGCTGGCGCTCGCTCAAAGCGGCGGGTTGGAAACGGGCAACGGCATCGTGGTGAACGAATACCTCCAGACCTCCAGTCCGGACATCTATGCCGCCGGAGACAATGCCTTCTTTCCTTACCCGGTTCTGGGGCAAGCAATGCGCATCGAGCACTGGGACCATGCTCTCACTCAGGGCAAATGGGCGGGACGCAACATGGCCGGGGCGTACGAGCCCTACACCCACCAGCCGTATTTCTTCTCCGACCTGTTCGAGTTCGGCTACGAGGCGACCGGCGAGGTCGATTCGCGGCTGGAGACTTTCGCCGACTGGCAGAAAGAAAACGACACCGGCGTCGTTTACTACCTGCGCGACGGCAAGGTCAGGGGCGTGATGATGTGCAACGTGTGGAACAAGGTCGAGGCGGCGCGCGAACTGATCCGCAAGCGGGTAACGATGACGCACGGGCAGTTGCGCGGACTCATTCGTGGTTACCGATAACGCAGGAAACCTTTGGAGGACATATGGACCGTATCCGGATTAGCGACCTGCTCGTGCGCTGCATACTGGGCATCAACGAGAAGGAGCGCCACGAAAAGCAGGACGTGGTGATCAACCTGACCCTCCATTCCGACGTCAGCAAGGCCGGCAAGAGCGACAGCATCGAGGACACCGTCGATTACCGCGCGCTGAAGAAACGCGTCCTCGCCATGGTGGAAAGCTCGCAATACTTTCTGGTGGAGGCGCTGGCGGAGGCCGTCGCGGAACTGTGCCTGGGTTATCGGGGAGTGATGCAGGTCGACGTGTGCGTGGAGAAGCCGCACGCGCTGCGTTTCGCGAGAAGCGTGGCGGTGGAAATCAGCCGCAAGCGGTGAGCGGACCATGGCGCGCGCCTTCATCGGCATAGGCTCCAACATCGAACCCGAGAGCAATGTGCGGGCGGCGATCCGCAACCTTGCCCGGCAAACGCATCTCGTCGGCGTTTCCACCGTCTATTGCACCGACGCACTCGACCGCCCGGAGCAATCATCCTATTTCAATTGCGTGGCGGAGATCGAAACGGATGCGCTACCCGCGCAGGTGAAGCACGCCATCCTGCGTCCCATCGAGGACGAGCTGGGACGCAAGCGGACACAGGATAAATATGCGCCGCGCACGATAGACCTCGACCTGATCGTGTACGGCGATCTGGTGATGGACGATGGAGACATCCGGCTGCCCGATCCCGATATTTTCGAGCGCCCCTTCCTGGCTATCCCGCTCTTCGAACTCGCGCCCGATCTGGTGTTGGCCGGAGCGCGCGTCGACGCCATCGCCGCCGCGATGGCGTCGGATGGCCTGAAACCGCTGCAGGATTATTCCCGGCAGCTGAATGACGAAGTGAGCCGCCGCAGGGGATAGAGCCGACAGGCGTACAAACAACCACAGGAGATAACCATGTCAAACGAATCCCAATGCCCATTCCCGGGCCACGCGCGCACCAGCGCGGTTGCCGGATCCCAATCCAACACGGACTGGTGGCCCGATCAACTGAAGCTGAACATCCTGCACCAGCATTCCCCGTTGTCCGACCCCATGGGCGCGGATTTCACCTACGCCGAGGAGTTCAAGAGCTTGGACCTGAATGCGGTGAAGCAGGATCTGCTGGCGCTGATGACCGACTCGCAGGACTGGTGGCAGGCGGACTTCGGCCACTACGGCCCGCTGTTCATCCGCATGGCATGGCACAGCGCCGGCACCTACCGCATCGGCGACGGCCGCGGCGGTGCGGGGCGCGGCAACCAGCGCTTCGCGCCGCTCAACAGCTGGCCCGACAACGTCAACCTCGACAAGGCGCGCAGGCTGCTTTGGCCGATCAAGCAGAAGTATGGCCGCAAGATATCCTGGGCAGACCTGATGATCCTCGCCGGCAACGTCGCGCTGGAATCGATGGGCTTCAAGACCTTCGGTTTCGGCGGCGGACGTCAGGACGTATGGGAGCCGGAAGAGGACGTTTACTGGGGCGCCGAGGCCAAGTGGCTGGAGGACAAGCGCTACAGCGGCGACCGCGATCTTGAGAATCCGCTCGCGGCCGTGCAGATGGGGCTGATCTACGTGAACCCGGAAGGACCGAACGGCAATCCTGATCCGCTCGCGGCGGCGCGGGATATCCGCGAGACCTTCGCGCGCATGGCGATGAACGACGAAGAGACCGTAGCGCTCATCGCCGGCGGCCACACTTTCGGCAAAACCCACGGCGCCGGGCCTGTGTCCCATGTCGGCCCCGAGCCCGAGGCCGCAGGTATCGAGCAGCAGGGGCTGGGCTGGAAGAGCAGCTTCGGCAGCGGCAAAGGCGGGGACACGATCTCCAGCGGCCTGGAAGTCACCTGGACCAGCACGCCGACGCAGTGGAGCAACAACTTCTTCGAGAACCTGTTCGGCTACGAATGGGAGCTGACCAAGAGTCCCGCCGGTGCGCACCAGTGGGTAGCGAAGGGGGGCGCAGGCGCCGGCAGCATTCCCGATGCCCACGAACCGTCCAGGCGTCACACGCCGACCATGCTGACTACCGACCTTTCGTTGCGATTCGATCCTGTCTACGAAAAAATCTCGCGGCATTTCTACGAGCATCCGGAGCAGTTGGCGGATGCCTTCGCCCGCGCGTGGTTCAAGCTGACGCACCGCGACATGGGGCCGCGTGCGCGTTATCTCGGCCCGGAGGTTCCGGCGGAAGCGCTCATCTGGCAAGACCCCGTCCCGGCAGTCGATCATGTATTGATCGATGCGCGGGACATTGCATCCCTCAAGGGCAAGATTTTGGCGTCAGGTCTGTCCGTTTCGGAACTGGTTACCACCGCATGGGCGTCGGCGTCCACCTTCCGTGGTTCCGACAAACGCGGCGGCGCGAACGGCGCCCGCATCCGTCTGGCGCCGCAGAAGGATTGGGAAGCCAACCAGCCGGCCCAACTGGCGAAGGTGCTCAAGACCTTGGCGGGTATCCAGAGCGTATTCAACAGCGCTCAGTCCGGCGGCAAGAAAGTTTCGCTGGCCGACCTGATCGTGCTGGGCGGCTGCGCAGCCGTCGAGGCAGCGGCGAAGAAGGGCGGTCAGGATGTGCAGGTTCCCTTCTCGCCGGGGCGCATGGACGCGTCGCAGGAACAGACCGATGTGGCCTCGTTCGCCGTGCTGGAGCCGGTCGCTGACGGATTTCGCAACTACGTGCGCAAGGGACTCGAAGGATCGGTGGCCGAGCTGCTAGTGGACAAGGCGCAGTTGCTGACGCTGACCGCCCCCGAGATGACGGTGCTGATCGGCGGCCTGCGCGCCCTGAATGCGAACGTCGGCCAGTCCAATCACGGTGTCTTCACCAAGCGTCCCGGAACATTGAGCAATGATTTCTTCGTGAACCTGCTCGACATGAATACGAAGTGGCAGAAATCCGCCGCTTCCGAAGGCGTGCTGGAGGGGCACGATAGAGCGACGGGCGAGCTGAAATGGACAGGCACCATCATCGATCTCGTGTTCGGTTCGAACTCCCAGCTGCGGGCGCTCGCGGAAGTCTATGCCTGCAGCGATGCGCAGCAGGCGTTCGTACGTGACTTCGTGGCGGCATGGAACAAGGTGATGAACCTCGATCGCTACGACCTCGCGTGAATCTCGGAGGATAGACTTTGCCTCGCTCGGGAAAGTGGCCGAAATGGGTCGAAAGCGTCCTTCGATTTCTTAAGCCAGCGTCGCCGCAATCACCCAGTAACGCGCGAATTTTCCGATCGCGATATACAGCACAGCCAGCCATGGATTCAGCCGCAGCCAGCCGGCGGCGAGGCAGAGGGCGTCGCCGATCAGCGGCACCCAGGACAGCAACAGCACAGGTGTGCCGTAGCGTCGTACTTTATCCACATGTTTGAGTTGCTGGGTCTGCGGTAGCAGCCAGCCCATGCCGAAGCTGACCATGCCGCCCAGCGTGTTGCCCAGCGTCGCGACCGCGAGCGCGGTCCACAGCGTTTCCGGATAGGCCTTGAGCACGGCGAACAGCACGGCCTCGGAGCCGCCGGGCAACAGGGTCGCGGCGAGGAAGCTGCTGGCGAACAGCGAGAGCAGGCTGGCGGATTCGGTCATGGGGCAGGCGAGCGGGTTATGGGGAAGCGGTCAATCCACAAAAAATCTTTAGTCCACGAAAAACACGAAAGGCACGAAAAAATCTTCAAACAAGAAGCGGGGTATCCACAGGACCCTCCGGGTTTGATTTCGTGCCTTTCGTGTTTTCCGTGGACCGAGGGTTTGGTAATGCTACTGCCCGCGCAGGATGGTGAAGACTTTTTTCGCGAGGTTACCGGTCGCTTCCAGCGGGTTCGCGCGGATGGCTTTTTCCTGTTCGGCCATTATCAGGAACAGGCCGTCGAGCGCGCGGCGGGTGATGTAGTCGTCGAGCTTCGCGTCGCGTTCGTCGACCAGGCCGAACTGCGCGCCCTTACCGGCGAACTGGTCGTAAGTTTGCGCGAGCTTCACCTTCTGCATCGACTTCGCGACGATGGGTTTGAATTTGCCTGCGAGTGCGGTCTCGATGCTCTTGCGGAAATATTGCGTCGCGGCGTCGTCGGGGCCGGTGAGGATGGACTTCGCGTCCGCGACGGTCATCTTTTTCACCGCACCGACCAGCAGCGTCTTCGCCTCCGGCACCGCGGCTTCGGCGGCGTGGTTCATCGAGGCGATCAGGTCGTCGGCATAGCGGCCCATACCGAACTGGCGCAGCAGGTTGTCGGCCTTCTGCAAACTTTCCGGCAGCGGGATGCGCACCTTCGGATTGCCGAGATAGCCGTTCTCTTTCGCCAGATTCTTTACCGCGGTCTCCGCGCCCTGCGTCAGCGCCTGTTTCAGGCTGCCGATCTGGTCCTGCTTGCTGACCGTGGAGAGGTCGGCTGCCGGCTTCGCCACGGGTGCCGATTCGGCTGGCTGAGTGCCGAGCACCTTGTCGAGCTGCTCCTTGTTCAGCAGGCCGCCGAGATCGAGCGTCGCCGCCTGCGCGGAGCAGACGAGCAGGCAGGCCGCAAGAATCGATACGGAGGTAGGTCTGGCTTTGCCCGGCCACTTCGACAAGCTCAGGACAGACATGGCGGGTGGAACCAGCCCTACGAACCTGGAATGCGGCATGGCGAGTTTATTTCCTGCGCGGCGGCATCAGGTCGGTGATCGTGCCTTCCGCCATTTCCGCCGCAAAGTTGAACGTCTCCGACAGCGTCGGGTGCGGGTGTATCGTCAGGCCGATGTCTTCCATGTCCGCGCCCATCTCCAGCGCCAGCACCGCTTCGGCGATCAGCTCGCCGGCGTTCACGCCGACGATACCCGCACCGAGGATGCGGCGGGTCGTCGGGTCGAACAGCACCTTGGTGCTGCCTTCCTCGCGGGCTATGGACAGTGCGCGGCCGGAGGCGGCCCATGGGAAGACGCCCTTCTCGTAGGCGATGCCCTGCGCCTTGGCCTGAGTCTCGGTCAGGCCCATCCACGCGACTTCCGGATCGGTGTAGGCGACGGACGGGATGGTCATCGGCTCGAAGAACGCCTTGTGTCCGGCGATGTTCTCCGCCGCGACCTTGCCCTCGTGCACCGCCTTGTGCGCCAGCATCGGGTCGCCGACGATGTCGCCGATCGCGAAGATGTGCGGCACGTTGGTGCGCATCTGTTTGTCCACGGGGATGAAGCCGCGTTCATTTACAACGAGGCCTGCCGCTTCGGCAGCGATCTCGCGGCCGTTCGGACGGCGGCCCACGGCCATCAGCACCTTGTCGTAAACCTGTGGCTCGGCGGGCGCCTGCTCGCCTTCGAAGGTGACCTTCATGCCGCTCTTGGTCGCCTCTATCTTGGTGACCTTGGTCTTCAGCATGATGGCTTCGTAACGCTTGGCGATGCGGGTATGCAGCGGCTTGACCATATCCTTGTCCGCGCCGGGCATCAGCTGGTCCATCAGCTCGACCACGGAGATCTTCGCGCCCAGCGCCTCGTACACCGTCGCCATCTCCAGGCCGATGATGCCGCCGCCGATGACCAACATTCTTTTCGGCACGTCCTTCAGCGCCAGCGCGCCGGTGGAGTCGATGATGCGTTCGTCGTCGTAGGGGAAGCCGGGGATGCGCGCGACGCTGCTACCGGCCGCGACGATGGCGTTGTCGAAAGTGACGATCTTCTCGCCATCTTCTGTCTGCACCGCGATGGAGTTCGGCGAGGTGAATTTTCCTGTGCCGCGCACCACCTGCACCTTGCGCTGTTTCGCCAGCGCGGCGAGGCCGCCGGTGAGCTTGGTGATGACGCTTTCCTTCCAGCCGCGCACCTGGTCGATGTCGATCTTGGGCTTTGCGAAGGTCACGCCGTGATGCGATACCTCTTCGGCTTCGTTGATGATCTTGGCGACATGCAGCAGCGCCTTGGACGGGATGCAGCCCACGTTGAGGCACACGCCGCCGAGCGAGGCGTGCTTCTCGATCAGCACGACCTGCTTGCCGAGGTCGGCCGCGCGGAACGCGGCGGTGTAGCCGCCGGGGCCGGCACCGAGCACGACGACTTCGGCGTGGATGTCGCCTTTGGCGAAGGACTGAGTGCTGAGTGCTGAGTGCTGAGGGCTGGGTGCTGCGGGTTGAGACGAGGCTGGGGTAGCAGGGGCGGCAGCGGGTTTGTTCTCAGTACTCGGCACTCGCTCCTCAGTACTCAGTACTCTTTCCTCAGCACTGTCAAGCATCAGGATCGCAGCGCCTTCGCTGACCTTGTCGCCGACCTTGATCTTCAGTTCCTTGACGACACCGGCGACGGTCGTGGGCACATCCACCGTGGCCTTGTCGGTCTCCAGCGTGATCAGCGTCTGCTCGGCCTCGACGCTGTCGCCCGCTTTTACTGCGATGTCGATGACGGCGACATCCTTGAATCCGCCGATGTCCGGAACTTTGATTTCGATTGTGCTCATGTGCTCTCCATTTTTGCCGTCATTCCGGCGCAGGCCGGAATCCAGCGGTGTTATTCAACATGCATTAGGTTTTGTCCTCGCATCACGAGGGATTATTTTTATAACTGGATTCCGGCCTGCGCCGGAATGACGGTTGTTAAATCCTGATCTGTCCGTTGCCGAGCACGATGTATTTCTGCGACGTCAGCCCTTCCAGCCCGACCGGGCCGCGCGCGTGGATTTTGTCGGTGGAGATGCCGATCTCCGCGCCGAGGCCGTATTCGAAGCCGTCGGCGAAGCGCGTCGAGGCGTTCACCATCACGCTGGAGGAATCCACTTCGCGCAGGAAGCGCATCGCCTTGCTGTAGTTCTCGGTGACGATGCTGTCGGTGTGCTGGGAGCTGTAGGTGTTGATGTGGTCTATGGCTTCGTCCAGATTCGCCACGATGCGCACGCTCAAGATCGGCGCGAGATACTCGGTGCGCCAGTCTTCCTCGGTCGCCGCGTTCATCTGCGATACCAGCTTGCGCGAGGCGTCGTCGCCGCGCAGTTCCACGCCCTTGTCGAGGTAGATCTTGCACAGGTCGGGCAGCACCTTCGCTGCGACGCTCGCGTTCACCAGCAGCGTCTCCATCGCGTTGCATACGCCGTAGCGGTGGGTCTTGGCGTTGTCGGCGATGCGGATCGCCTTCGCGAGATCGGCCTCGTCGTCGATGTACACATGGCAGATGCCGTCGAGGTGCTTGATGACGGGAACTTTAGCTTCCTCCGAGATGCGCGCGATCAGGCTCTTGCCGCCGCGCGGCACGATCACGTCGACATATTCCTTCATCGTGATCAGCTCGCCGACCGCGGCGCGGTCGGTGGTGCTCACGACTTGCACCGCGGTCTCGGGCAGGCCGGCTTCTCGCAGGCCTTGGTGCACGCAGGCGGCGATGGCCTGGTTGGAATGGATGGCTTCCGAGCCGCCGCGCAGGATCGCCGCGTTGCCGGATTTCAGGCACAGCCCGGCTGCGTCCGCCGTCACGTTCGGGCGCGATTCGTAGATGATGCCGATGACGCCCAGCGGCACGCGCATCTTGCCGACCTGGATGCCGGAAGGGCGGAAGCTCATGTCGCTGATGCCGCCGATGGGGTCGGGCAGTGCCGCGATCTGGCGCAGGCCTTCGGCCATGGACTGTACCGTTTTCTCGGTGAGCGTCAGGCGGTCCACCGAGGCCGCGTCCAGTCCGTTCGCCTTGGCCGACGCGACATCTTTCGCGTTCTCGGCGATCAGCTTCGCGCTGTTGAGCAGGATCGCGGTGGCGATGTTTTCCAGCGCGCGGTTCTTGGCGTTGGTGTCGGCCTGCGCCATCAGGCGCGAAGCGGCGCGGGCCTGTTGCCCGACGGTCTTCATGTATTGTTTGATGTCTTCCATTATGTTTCTCGTGTTGCGTGTGGCGCGCATTTTAGCATCCGGCATGCGGTCGCAGGCTGTTGTAAAAACGTTGCGAGGATGGGCAGATGCAAGGCGCACGGAGCGCAGACAACTTTGTTGTGGCGAAGACTTTCCTTCAGGTTAGTCGAAGCCAAACCGGAATGTACTTTATGTTTGTCGCTACGCGCCCCCGGATTCCGACAACGCAGTTGCGGTGTAGGCTCATGCGCGAAGCGCGTGATGCCGGAACCAACACCGCGCAACGCCGCAGATGACCACCGCATAACCAGCGACTTGGCCGTTGTATTTGGACGACCTAGTCGAATGGCTAGTCGGTCCATCAGTAGTTTTTGCAACACCTGCTAGAATGCGGCCCTTAGTTTAAGTAGGTGCTGCATGTCAGACATTCTCAAAAAGATACTCGCGGTGAAGGCTCAGGAAGTCGCCGCCGCAAAACCCGCCAAGCCGTTTCCGCAGTTGCGTGCCGAGGTCGAGCAGATGCCGGCCGCGCGCGACTTCGTCGGGGCGATACGCGACAAGATCGCCGCAGGCCGCCCGGCGGTGATCGCAGAGATCAAGAAGGCTAGCCCGAGCAAGGGCGTGATTCGCGAGGACTTCCGTCCCGCGGAGATCGCACAGAGCTATGCCCAGCACGGTGCGGCCTGTTTGTCGGTGCTGACCGACGAGCAGTTCTTTCAGGGCAGCGCGGAATACCTTCAGCAGGCGCGCGCGGCGTGCGAACTGCCGGTGCTGCGCAAGGACTTCATGATCGACGAATACCAGGTCTGGCAGGCGCGGGCGATGGGCGCGGATGCCATTTTATTGATTGCCGCGGCGCTGACGCTGGGGCAGATGAAGGCGCTGGAAAAACTGGCGCACCAGCTCGGCATGGCGGTGCTGGTCGAGGTGCATGACGGCGAAGAACTGGATGCCGCACTGCAATTGGATACGCCGCTGATCGGCATCAACAACCGCAACCTGCGCACTTTCGACGTCACGTTGCAGACCACGCTGGACCTGCTGCCGCGCATCGCCGCGTCCGAAAAGGGCGAGAGCCGCATCGTGGTCACCGAGAGCGGTATCTTCACCGCGGAAGACGTGAAGCTGATGCGCGACCACGACGTGCACAGCTTCCTGGTCGGCGAGGCGTTCATGCGCGCGGAAGTGCCTGGGGTAGAATTGGCCAGGGTGTTTGCCTGATGCAGGCAGGCTGTTCAAAAACGTAGCGAGTAACCGTAGGGTGGGCTCCGCCCACCATGTCGGGCAGAGCCCGACCTACAATTGATTCCGGCTCGTCCGGCCTAGGGAGGTTGTCATGCTGAATCTGGATCGTCTGATCGTCGAATTCGACAAGGGCTTGCGCACGCTGTTCAGTCAGGCGCACAGCGCGCGTCCGCATCCCGACGCAAACATGCAGGATGCCCCGCTGGACGAGGCCGAGCGCAAGCATGCGGCCGGGCTGATGCGCATCAACCATAGCGGCGAAATCTGCGCGCAGGCGCTGTATCAGGGACAGGCGCTGACCGCTCGCGATCCGGCGGTGCAGGCCGAGCTGAAGCAGGCGGCGCAGGAAGAGACCGAACATCTGGCGTGGACATCCAGGCGCGTGTACGAACTGGGCGGACACCTGAGTCTGCTTAATCCGCTGTGGTACACCGGCTCGCTGACGCTGGGCGCGGTCGCGGGACTGCTGGGCGACAAGTGGAATTTGGGCTTCCTGTCCGAGACCGAGCATCAGGTCGGCGGCCACCTGCAGAGCCATCTTGGCAAACTGCCCGCGCAAGACGAGAAGAGCCGGGCCATCGTGCAACAGATGTACGTCGACGAGACCAAACATTCGGATATGGCGAAACGCATGGGCGGGGCAGAGCTGCCCGAGCCGGTGAAGTTCGCGATGAAAGCGACTTCAAAAATCTTGACGCATAGTGCCTACCGTATTTAAAGAGAAGGGATAAGGGGGAAGGGAACGCACCTTCGGTGCTCAAGGGTAAAACCCTTTCCCCTTTCCCCTTCTCCGCAGTTACTCCTGCACCACCTCGAAATCATGCGTCATCGCTGCGGTCGCGCCCAGCATGATGGACGCCGAGCAGTATTTCTCCGCCGACAGCTTGATCGCCTTCTCGACGGCCTCTGGCTTGATGTCTTTACCTTTCACGACGAAGTGCATGTGGATCTTGGTGAACACCTTGGGGTCGGTCTCGGCGCGTTCTGCCTCGATCTCCACATAGCAGTCGGACACCGCCTGACGGCTTTTCTTCAGGATCGCGATCACGTCGAAGCTGGTGCAGCCGCCCGCGCCCAGCAGCAGCATTTCCATCGGGCGCGGCCCGAGATTGCGTCCGCCGGCGGCGGGTGAACCGTCCATCAGCACCGCATGGCCGCTTTCGGTTTCGCCCAGGAACGAGACTTGTTCCACCCATTTGATGCGAGCTTTCATGTTGTTCTCCTCACAAGATAATTGATCTTACCCGATACCACAGCAGCCCGATAAGTTCGTGCACGAAGATGCGGCTGTCGCGCAGGCTGTCGGCGCGCGGCAGGAAGGCGAGCAGGTCGGTGCGGTAGCGCGTGGTAAAGGCCATCGGCGCTTCGACGACCTCGAAGCCGGCGCGGCGGAACACCTCGGCGGCGCGCGGCATGTGCCAGGCATGCGTCACCAGATAGATGCGGCGGATGTCCTGTGCCTGCAGCATCTGCCGCGAGCGATAGGCGTTCTCGTAGGTGTTGTCGGATGCCTCTTCGGTCCAGCGCACCGGCACCCGGAAGTCCTGTTCCAGCGCAGCCTTCATCTGTTGCGCCTCGGATAGCGCGTTGCCCAGCGGCTTGCCGCCGGTCACCAGTATCGGCTTGCCGGTTTCGCGATGCAGCCTCGCGCCGTAGCGCAACCGCAGCAGCGCAGCTTCGCTGACGGTGTCCTGTCCGCCGTATTCCGGCGCACGGAAGTAGGTCCCGCTGCCGAGGATCACGATCGCGTCGGCGTCCTGCTTGTCCAATGGCGTGGTGCGCGCCTCCAGCAGATGCAGGCCGCCTTCCGCGACGTAGGGCGTGGAGGCGAGCCACAACAATGCGAATGCGGCGACGATCAGCGGCCAGCCGAATTTGCGGCGGCGATATGCCAGAAACAGGCCAAGCACGAGCAACAGCAACAGGCTCAGCGGCGGCAACAGCAGAGCGGCGATGGTATTGGTGACGAACCAGGACATGACGATATTCACGTTGAAAAAACGGCGGCATTATCGCATGCGTCATCCCCGCTGCAATGCGGGCCAGCGGGTAGAATGCCCGCCATGAAAACGACGACGAACGGCGAAGCGAAACTGGAAGCGAGGCACAGGCCCTCTGGCGAGAACTCGCACTTCACCGGTGACGGCTTGCCGTTCGGCGAGTATGTGCGGCGCACGACGGCGATGCTGCGGCGCGTGCATGCGGGAGTTCCTGAACTGGAGAAAATCGTCGCTGGCAATGCGCCGTTCGAATTGTTTCCTGCCGGCGAGGACTGTCGAGGAGAGCACAAGCCTTATCGCCGCGGCGTGCTGCTGACGCATGGACTGACCGATTCCCCTTATTTTATGCGCCCTCTGGCCGAGTTCTTCGCGCAGAACGGTTTTCGTGTGATGGTGATCCTGTTGCCGGGACACGGCACAAGGCCCGGCGATCTGCTCAACGTGCGTTGGCAGGAGTGGGCGAAGGCGGTGGCGTATGGCGCAGAGCGCTTGGTTGAGGAAGTCGACGAGCTTTATCTGGCCGGGTTTTCCGCCGGCGGGACGCTGAGCATTTTCCAGAGTCTGTGCGACACACGCGTGCGCGGACTGTTCCTGTTTTCTCCGGCGCTGAAGATCAGTCCGCGCGCGCGTTGGGCCAATCTGCACAGGCTATACAGCTGGCTGGCGCCGTCGAAGAAGTGGGTGGGCATCAGGCCGGATCGCAGCCTGCACAAGTACGAGTCGCTGCCCAAGAATGCCGCCGCCCAGATGCATGCGCTGACGCAGGAATTGAACTCGCTGTTGCAGGTGCATGAAACCGCCGTCCCGGTCTTTGCCGCCGCCAGCCAGGACGACACCACCGCCAACACGCCGGCGACGCTGGAGTTCATGGCGCATGCGTCCCATCCATCGAACAAGCTGGTGTTGTACACCACCGACACGAAGAAAATCCCGCCCGGTATTTCGGCGGAAAAACTGGAACTGGTGAATAGCGCGCTACCCGAACAGGGGATATTGAGCTCGGCGCATACCGCGATCGTGTTGCCGCCCGACGATGCCCATTACGGTGCAGATGGGGATTATTGCAACGCGATTCATTACTATCCCGGCGACATGGAGAAATACGAGGCCTGTAACAACGGACATGGGAGCGTGATGCTGGGGGAGGTCACCGAGACCAACCTCAAGGCCGGCATCCTGCGACGGTTGATGTACAACCCGAACTTCGCGGCGCTGAAGGTCTCGATGAAGCGATTCATCGAGGCTCTCCCCTGAGGTATTCGGCCGTTCAGTCTGTAGGGGCGCGATTCATCGCGCCTTATCTTCTAATGCCGGGTGTCCAAGGCGCGATGAATCGCGCCCCTACAACAGGTTGGCGCAATATTCACCATTAAAATTTTGATCGTAGCGCGGCGCGCCTGCCTCTTCTGACATCCACCCCGACCAGTATCGCCAGACCGACGAGGAAGTAGCTGCCGGTGATCAGGATTGCGAGGCGATGGTCGCCCTGCGACAGCCAGCTCACCAGCCCGTAAGTCAGCGGCCCCAGTATCGCGGAGAGCTTCACCGCCAGCCCCCATAGCCCGAAGAATTCGGCGCGGCGCGTGGCCGGGCTCAGCAGTCCTACCAGCGCGCGCCCGGCGGACTGGCTCGCGCCCATGCATACGCCGGCGAGGTTGGCCGCGACCCAAAACATGACCGGGCCTTCGGCGGCCCAGGCCAGCAGGATCATGACGATCCAGCCGACCAGTGTCAGCGCGATCGCCGGGATATGGCCGATGCGGTCCTGCAAGTGACCGAATAAAAATGCGCCAACCGCGGCGGTGATGTTGACCACGAAGATCAGCAGTATGGTCTGCTGGGTGGTGAAGTGCATGGCCTGCTGCGCGTAGATCGCGGCGAGCGTGATCACTGCCTGTATGCCCGCCTGATAGAACACCGTGCAGATCAGGAAGCGGCGCAGGTCGCGGTAATGCTGCGCATGGGCGAGCGTCTGCTTCAGTCGCATGTACGATTCCTGCATCAGATTTTTCCCCTGCAGGTGCGGTTGCGGAACGGCGCGCTCCTTCAGGAACAAAAAGGTGGGCAGGCTGGACAGCGCGAACAGCGCGGCGGTGATCAGCATGGTCATCGGCACGAAGTCCGCCGCCTGCTGGCCCTGCGCCTGCGCCCAGGTCACGTAAGCGAGACATGCGCCCAGACTCACCAGGCCGCCGACATAACCCAGGCTCCAGCCCCATCCCGACACCTTGCCCAGCGCGTTGCCGCGCGCCAGTTCCGGCAGGAAGGCGGCGACCAGGTTCTCGCCGCTGCCGTAGAAGAAATTCGACAGCACGATCAGGGCTATCGTGAGCCACAGGCTGCCCGGTCCGCTGAACGCCAGCAGCGCGGTGAACGTCACGCAGCCGGCGGTGGTCAGAGCCAGCAGTTTCTTCTTTGCGGCATAAGCGTCGGCGTACGCGCCGAGCAGCGGCGCGGTGAACATGATCGCGGCGTAAGAGACTGCCAGCGCGGCCGTCCATGCGAACGTCGCCCAGGGCTGGTTGTCCGCGA
The DNA here is from genome assembly GCA_023229845.1 of Gallionella sp. Lineage (GTDB taxonomy): Bacteria > Pseudomonadota > Gammaproteobacteria > Burkholderiales > Gallionellaceae > Gallionella. The sequence goes on along the minus strand of JALNYK010000001.1, from coordinate 16,423 downwards.
CGACCGAGACGAAATATGCGTTGAAGATCGCGGTGATGACCACCGTGGTGTAGCCGGAGTTGGCGAAGTCGTACATGGCCCAGGCCCAGACTTCGCGGCGTGTGACGGTTCTGTTCAGGGAAGTACGCATGGTTCTGTATTGACGGTGATGGGCGACCGGGAGGATATTGCTGGCCATTGTTGCGGTCAATGTAAAACGAATGCGTGGCCGACGCCCGTACCGGGCCGGCCGGGCCAAGCGGAGAATCATGGTCGATGCGATGAGCGACACCTCCACCACATTGCTGGCGATCGTCCAGCGGCTTGCCGCCGAGTTGCACTCGCGCCCCGAAGAAGCCATTCAAGTCACGATGGACAGCGCGCTGGAGCGCGACCTGGGCATAGACAGCCTGGGGCGCGTCGAGCTGCTGGCGCGCATCGAACAGGCTTTCGGCATCAGCCTGCCGGAGCGGGTGTTCGTCACCGCCGAGACGCCGCGCGACCTGTTGCAGGCGGTGCTGGCCGCCGCACCCGCGATGGCGCGGCCTGTGGGCGAGCGGCGCGAAGAAGCGCCGATCCCGGTGCAGGCGATGCCGGTGGATGCGCTGACGCTGACCGAGGTGCTGGACTGGCATGTGCGCGCTCACCCCGATCGCACGCATATCACCTTGCTGGATGCGGAAGGCGGCGAAACTGCGCTGAGCTACGCCGCGCTGCGCGACGGCGCGGAACAGGTTGCGGCGGGGCTGCTGGAACGCGGCCTGCAGCCCGGCCAGTCGGTGGCGATGATGCTGCCGACGGGGCGAGATTATTTCTGCTGCTTTATGGGCGTGCTGCTGGCGGGCGGTGTGCCGGTGCCTATCTATCCTCCAGCCCGCCCGTCGCAGATCGAAGATCACCTGCGCCGACATGCGGGCATACTCGCCAACGCGCTCGCCGCGATGCTGGTCACCGTACCCGAGGCCAAGCCGGTGGCGCGGCTGTTGCAGGCGCAGGTAGAGTCGTTGCGCAGCGTGGTCACCGTGGACGAGCTGTGCGGCAACGGGCGCGCGAGCGGCATTCCGCGCAGGCCGGAGGACATCGCGCTGCTCCAGTACACCTCCGGCAGCACCGGCAACCCTAAGGGCACGGTGCTGACCCACGCGAACCTGCTGGCTAACATCCGCGCGATGGGGCAGGCGGTGCGGGCCGACTCCACCGACGTGTTCGTCAGTTGGCTGCCGCTGTACCACGACATGGGGCTGATAGGCGCGTGGCTGGGCAGCCTGTACCACGCGTTCCCGCTGGTGGCGATGTCGCCGCTGACCTTCCTCACGCGCCCCGAGCGCTGGCTGTGGGCGATCCACAAGTATCGCGGCACGCTGTCGGCCTCGCCCAACTTCGGCTACGAACTGTGTCTGCGCAAGATTCCGGATACGGCGCTGGAAGGGCTGGATCTGTCGAGCTGGCGCATGGCGTTCAACGGCGCGGAGCCGGTCAGTCCGGAGACCCTCGCGAATTTCGCGCAGCGTTTCGGCCGCTACGGATTGCGTCCGCAGGCGATGTCGCCGGTGTACGGGCTGGCCGAATGTTCGGTTGGGCTGGCGTTCCCGCCGCCGGGGCGCGGCCCGCTGATCGACCGCATCAAACGCGATGCCTTCATGCGCACCGGCCATGCCGAACCGACAGGAATCGAAGAGGCGGAAGTGTTGCGCTTCCCCGCCTGCGGGCGGCCGCTCGCAGGCCACGAAATCAGGATAGTCGATGCCGCTGGTCGCGAGCTGGGCGAGCGCATGGAAGGGCATCTCGAATTCAAAGGCCCTTCCGCCACCGGCGGTTACTACCGCAATCCGGAACAGACGCGCGCGCTGTTCCACGGCGACTGGCTGGATTCCGGCGACTACGCCTATCTGGCCGAGGGCGAGATCTATCTGACCGGACGTTCGAAAGACATCATCATCCGCGCCGGGCGCAACATTTATCCCTACGAACTGGAGGACGCGGTGGGTGACATCCCCGGCATACGCAAGGGCTGCGTCGCGGTGTTCGGTAGCCCCGATCCGGCGACCGGCACCGAGCGTCTGGTGGTGATGGCCGAAACGCGCGAGACCGCGCCCGACCGGCTGGAAGAATTGCGCATCAGGATCAACGAGCTGACGCTGGACGTGCTGGGCATGCCTGCCGACAACGTCGTGTTGGCCCCCGTCCACAGCGTGTTGAAGACATCGAGCGGCAAGATTCGCCGCGCTGCCTGCCGCGAACAGTTCGAGCGGGGGGCGCAGCCGATGCGCGCGGTGTGGTGGCAGGTCGTCCGGCTGGCGTGGAGCGGCATGCTGCCGCAGTTGCGCCGCGGCATCCGTGTCGCAACCGACTACGGCTATGCCGCCTATGTCTGGGCGCTGTTCTGGCTGCTGGCGATCTTGACCTGGCTGGTCGCCGCGCTGCTGCCGCGTCCCGCGTGGAGCTGGGCGGCCAGTCGCGCCAGTGCGCGTCTGTATGCCCGCCTGACCGGCACGCCGCTGGTCGTGCGCGGCCTGGAAAATCTGCCGCAAGAATCCTGCGTGCTGGTGGCCAACCACGCGAGCTATCTGGACGGCATCGTGCTGGTCGCCGCGCTGCCGGAGCGGCTGGCCGGCGCGGGGCATTTCAGCTTCGTCGCCAAGCGGGAGCTGCTGGGCAGCTTCGTCTCGCGCATCTATCTGCGGCGCATCGGCACGGATTTCGTCGAGCGTTACGAGTCGCAACGCAGTCTGGAAGACGTGAAGCAGGTCGCGCGTTCGTTGCAGTCGGGCCGCAGCCCGGTGTTCTTCCCGGAGGGCACGTTCAGCCGCATCCCCGGACTGACACCTTTCCGCATGGGCGCATTCGTCGTCGCCGCCGAGGCGGGCGCGACTGTCGTGCCGGTGAGCCTGCGCGGCACCCGCTCCATCCTGCGCGACGGCAGCTGGTTCCCGCATCGCGGCGCGATCACCGTGACGATAGGCGAGCCTATCGCGCCGGAAGGCAAGGGCTGGGATGCGGCCATCCGCCTGCGCAACCGGGCGCGCACGGAAATTCTGCGCCGCTGCGGCGAGCCCGATCTCGCGCCGGGAGCGGCGGAGGAACAGCCAGACTAATCACACCCCGGTATCTGCCGATATTCTTACTACGGGCGGACGTTGCGCAAGAACAGGCAGGGCGTGCATGCCGCAGGTAAAGAATTCAGAGGGTGGCTATCATGAGCGAGGCTTACACAATCAACGGACACCTGTACCGGGCTTATCCGTTCCATTTCTTTTGCGATGGCATCGAGATTCCGCCGAAAGAGTTTTATGCGGCGGTCGAATTGCTTTTCAGTCGGAGTCTGCATTAGTGCGGAGGGCGTGCGCGATACGAGTTCGCGGGAATCGGAATAAGGTTGGTTATTTCGATAACGCCAGAGTGCGTTTCAAGGCTTTCAGCATGGACAACCCTGCCGTGGGCAGTTGTTTCAGCGTAGCGGTAATCGACTGCATCCGGTTTGTCGTGCGGGCTTCTTCGTCCGGCAGGCTGTCGTCGCATATCACGCGGTTGCGGCCTTCGTGCTTGGCGCGGTAGAGCGCCTTGTCGGCGGCGGCGAGCATGCGTTCGATCAGCGCTTGATTTTTCGCGGTGTGACTGTCGACCGGCAACAGCGACAGGCCTATCGAGATGGTCAGGTTGATCGGCTCCCCGTTCTGCGCATGCAGCTCCTTTTCCGCGATGCAGCAGCGTATCCGTTCGGCGATCTGGCGGGCAGAGTGCATGTCGGTATGCGGCAGCAGCACGACGAATTCTTCGCCGCCGAAGCGGGCCAGCGTATCGCCCGCGCGCAGTTGCGACTGGATCGCCGAGGCGGTGCTCATCAGCGCCTCGTCGCCGGTCTGGTGGCCGTAGGTGTCGTTGATGCGCTTGAACTTGTCGATGTCGAGCAGCATGCAGACCAGTGGGCGGCGCTGCCGGCGCGACTGGCTGACCTCGATCTGGCAGCGGTGGTCGAAATAACGGCGGTTGCTCACGCCGGTCAGCGCATCGGTCATGCCCAGCATCTTCAACTGTTCCTGCGAAAGCGCGTTCTCCAGGCAGATCGCGATGATCTCGGTCAGGCGTTCGAGGAAATCCGTGCCGCAACCCGCAGCATAGCGGCCCGGATCGGCGCTGCCGAAATGCAGGCTGCCGATCAGTTCCCCGTGGCGCATCAGCGGCAGCAGCGCGACCGAGGCGATCTCGCCCGGCGCGCTATCGAACAGGGCTTGGTGGATAGCCGCATCGAACGTGTCCAGACAGGGGCCAGTTCTGCCGCGGTATAGCGCTTCCAGCGGGGCCGTCGAAGGATGCAGCGTCAGCCCGCCGCAATCCGTCTTGTCGCATTCGCTCTCCAGTATCCGGGTGATTTCGTATTCGTGATCGACCAGTGCGAGGGCGACGAACTCCACGCCGAACGCGAGTTTGTATTCGGAGAGCAGCAGGCGGATCAATTCCGGCAGCGAATCCGCGCCGATCAACTGGCGCTGGAGTTGGTCGAAGCGGCGCATCTTGTCCTCGTTGCGCCGTGCTTCGTGCAGCAGGCTTTCAAGCTGCTGGCGCAGGGAATAGTTCTCGGATTGGAGGTGGCCGCTCATTACGGTGTTTTCGGCCGTCGGGCCGCATTCTTTAGGGATGTAGGGAGCAGAATTTGTCGCTCACCTGAGCAGGATCAGTTCCGGTGTCCCTCCCGGCCCGCACCAGACGATCGCGTTCTGTCGATGTTTCTCGCCCAGCGCTTTCGCGGCGGCTAGCGACAGTCCCAGCACCAGAGAGCCGGGCTCCGCGGGCCAGCCTCCCGCTGGATGTCGTCCGACGCCATCGAAGAAGGTCAGCCCGAGCCGGTTCAGTTCCCGTGCAAGCTCCGCTTGTCGTTCGGCATTCTCCTGCTCGCCGACGAGGCGGCTGTAGGGGTTGCAGGCGGTGACGAAGACGCAGCAGCCCGTGCGATGCTCCCGATAGAGTGACGCCAGCGGTACGCTGGCGGTGCCCACTCGCAACACGAACGGCTCAGGGGCAGCTATGCAGTAGTCCGTTTCCAGATAGGCCTTGACGGTGGCGGGATCGATTTCTGACATCGCGAGTGTCGGATAAAAGCAGGGTTTTAATTCTACGATGCCGGCGAACAGTCTGATGCATAGGCCGAAATATATAGGCATTTCGGTCTATATATTTATGCCCCAGAGCTTGCTAGAGTCGCGCGAATTTCAAACAGGGGATGACATGGCAACCGTTACGTCGAATTTCGCGAGTCAGGCTGATCTGGAGAATCTTCTGGCGGCAGCAACGGCATACCAGCTTAATAATCAGACATTCCTGACGACTTCGGCAGCAAGCCTTTTATCAGGGCTGTTCTCTACCAGCGGTTGGGCGACGGTAATATTCAATTCCACCAGCACAACTTTGGTAAATTCATCCTTGGGCATAACTATGTCTGAGTATGGCGCAGGCTTCGGAACGAGCAACGCGTTTATTGATAGCATCGTGTTGGGAGATGGTACTTCGACCTTGACGCTGGTTGGGATGCTAAGCGTTAATACGCTGACTTCGGTTGTTAGTGGAAGTTTCACTTCAATCAATTTCCAGAGCCAGGGTTATATCGAGCTTGGCATCGGTTTCATCGATGCGGTGACGTTGGATATGAGCTTGACCAGTTGGTCGACGACCGTGCCGACAAATCTTGGGACAGTGACGGCTACTGCTACCGGAACGTATGCGCCCTCATCGCCAGGCTTCACCGCCTACCATTACACCTCGATATCGATAATTGATAGCGCCGGGCATACCATAACAATTGCCGATCTGGCTTATGACGTCATTTCGTCCAGTTCTCTGGCTAATGATCCTGCTACTGTGCTTCAGGGGGCGCTTGCCGGGAACGATACGGTCGACGGCAGCGCCGGCTCGGACTGGCTGCCCGGTTTCGACGGCAACGACACCTTATCCGGATACGCTGGCAACGACACCCTCGATGGCGGTGCGGGGGCTGACTCGCTGCTGGGCGGGGCGGGAGACGATACCTATGTCGTCGATAACGCTGGCGATACCGTAACCGAAGGGTTCAACGAAGGCTCCGACACAATTCTGAGTTCCATCACCTACACGCTGGGCGCCAACATCGAGAACCTGGCGCTGAGTGGCACGGCTGCGATCAATGGCGTCGGCAATGTACTGGACAACATCCTGGTCGGCAACTCAAACAACAACATCCTCACCGGTGCGGGTGGCAACGATGTGTTTGGCTTTTATGCCAGCGGCAACGGCATCGACACGATCACCGACTTCGCGGCGGGAGACAGCATCAGCGTTCCTGGCATCGCTTTCTCCGGCGTCGTTGCGGCGGGCAACGGCAGCGCGGTGCTGGCTAATCAGGTCCAGTTTGCGGTGGCGGGTGGAAGTACGATGCTGTATATCGGTACCGATTCGGTGGCGGGTGCGGACGTGCAGGTGCAGCTCACAGGCGTCTATTCGGCGAACGATTTCTCCCTGAGCGGCGACCGGATTTACATGAATACCCTCCCGACCGGCGGCGTATCCATCTCGGGCGCCGCCTTTCGGGACTACACGCTGACCGCCTCCAACACCCTGGCCGATGCCGATGGGCTTGGCGCCATCGGCTACCAATGGTTTGTTGACGGTGTAGCCATCGCTGGCGCGACGAGCAGCACCTACATCCCGACGCAAGCCGATGTCGGCAAATCGGTCAGCGTGGTTGCCGGCTATGTCGACGGCCATGGCGCTGTCGAATCCGTTGCCAGCAACGGCGTCACCATATCCGTTCCGCCTTCATCGAAATATTTCGTCACGCAGTCTCCAGGCGACAACCTGACGCATTTTGATCTGGCGCGCGGAGCGATGTCGTTACAAGGGCAGTACACCGTATTCACCGGGACCAACGGCATCGACAATGTTTCCCTGATGCCCGGCATAAAATTCGACTTTACCAAGAGCAACGGCGGCATCGACAACATCTACCTGACGGGCAACCTAGCGGATTACGCGACGAGCGTCACCACCTCCACGGTGACGCTGACGCGCGGAGCGGGTGTAAATGCCGAGACAGTGCTGTTGGCCAAGGGCACGTCGCTCAATTACGACACCGTGGTGTTCGCGAATGGCTCGGCCAGCACGTTCGACCTGCATGGCTGGGCGGCGGGCGGCGCGATCCCGACACTGGGGGCGGTGCCGGCGCAGCCGACCACACTGAACGCCACGGTCAAGGGCTTCTCGCTGGATGCGACCGGGGAAGTGTTCACGGGCACCGCGCCGGGCGTCAGCTTCATCGCGACCGGCGGCAACGGCGTAGATATCGTCTACGTCAAGGCGGGCGCGACGGTGGACGCCTCCAAACTGAATAGCGGCGAAGACAAGATATACCTCACCGGCAACTGGGCGGATTACACCAAGGCGGCGACCACCTCCAAGATCACCTTTACCAATGCGACGACCGGAGACTCGGTGATCGTCGCGGCAGCGGCGGGTGCATCGAACGACCGGTTGGTGTTTGCCGACGGTTACGTGCAGTCCAACGACGCCAAGACGGCGCTGCTGGCGGATGCCGCCGCGCCGCTCTCGGCGATTCCCGGTTTCAGCACCGCAGAAGTCACGCCATTGGGAACGGGCGCAATCGTCACCGGCAGCATCGCCGCCGACACGCTGAACGGCACGGCCAATGGCGACGTGCTCTACGGCAACGGCGGAGCCGACCTCATCGCCGGCGGCGCGGGCGCAGACCAGATCGTCATCGCCGACGCGACCGCGGCCGGCTCCGCGACGATCCTGCTGACTTCGATTGCAGACGGAACCGACACCGTCCTCGGTTTCAGCGCCGCGCCGGTCGCGAACGGCGGCGACGTGCTGGACTTGTCCGCCATCGCCAACCTGACCGATTCCGTTGCGACCGGCCAGACCCTGACGACCGACTTCGTCGCCGCCAACGTCTTCATCTTCGACGCCACGCCGGTGGCGATTGCCGATGCGGCGAACGCGATTGCGACCGATGTGTCCGTGACCGCCACGGACGGCTACATCGTGATTGCCGACTCGACCAACGGCAATGCGGTGACGGTGTACCACTCGACCGATTTGGCGAACAACAGCACGGAAACCGCGCTGGTGGTCCTGTCCGGGGTGAACATCGTGCAGCTGACGGCGGGGAATTTGCTGGTCTAAGCATCGATAGGTTGCGTTCGCGGGATTCCCGCAGACGGTGCTGGTTTGCCAGTTTGTTTTTGGTTGGAGTACTGAAGCAGGCAGAAGCGAAACAGTGTCGTAAATAGAGAGGATCAATAGAAAGCCATGACAATTTTTACCGCATATCAGCCAACGAATATGTTGGGAGGTTCAGTAGTTACTGCCAATACGACAGTAATTACTGCTACAGCCACTTATTTTCGTTTGGAGGGCTTATCTGGTTTTCGCCGGGATTTCTACGGTCAATTCACCTATGACATCAACGGGAATCTGGGCGGGACGATTAATACCATCGATTTGTTCAATGCGGGAACTTCGGTTTTCTCTATATCCGGAATGGCTCTGGATGTTGCCGTACACGACACTTACGTCAGTCTCGGGTGGATAGACGGTCTTTTTGCATATGCGATATTTTTCGGGGATGACACCATAACCGGTAGCGCTGGTGATGATCTATTGATCGGTTTTTATGGCAATGACATTCTGTCGGGCGGTCTCGGCAATGACCTGTTGATAGGGGAGCAAGGGAACGACACCTATTGTTTCAATGGTGGGCAGGACACCATCATCGAAGTATTCGACACATCAGGTGCGCAGAACTACGACGTTCTGGAGATGGACGCCAGCATTTTGCCCAATACAGTCGTTGCGGAGCGCCATCTCTATGACTTGGTTCTGTCCGTGACTGGATCGAGCGACAGCATAACTATCGAAAACTACTACTACGAGATTGCCGGAGCGCCGGGGTCGAGGGTAGAGGGAGTGGAAGAAATCCGGTTCGCAGACGGTACCGTGTGGACCTATGCCCAACTCGATCTTCTGTCGAACATCATGAATGGCACTGCATCCGGCGAAATACTCCAGGGCATAAAATGGACATCTGGCGTCGGACTGAATGATGCTCTGAACGGATTGGGCGGAGACGATACGCTCTACGGATACGATGGCAACGATGTCCTAGTTGGTGGCACAGGCAACGATTATCTCGATGGCGGACGTGGCAATGACACGTATGCGTTCAACGCAGGCGATGGGCAAGATATTGTCTTTGATAATGTCTTGACGGCAGGTGGGCTTGAAACGCTCAATTCGTCTATTTCCAATGCAGACGTCCTTTCATTAAATGGGATTCTGCCCAATGCAGTCACCGTCAACAGACACATCAATGATCTGGTTATTACTTTATCGGGAGGAACCGATTCCGTCACAATAAACAGTTACTTTCTCACCGGTGCCGTTGGCGGATTTTCTGACCCCCGCCCTTATTTTATAGAAACGATTCTCTTCGCAGACAACAGCATCTGGGATGCTAATTATGTGGATGGGCTGAATCTTGCCAGCACTATTAACGGAACGGCGGGTGCGGACTTATTGCTTCAAGGCGGAGAAACACCGGACTTGATATACGGGTTCGGAGGTAATGATTGGTTGGAGGGATTGGACGGGGATGACACCCTGAGTGGTGGCAGTGGCAATGACAGTCTTTTGGGTGGGGGCGGCAGTAATGTCTATCAGTTCGGGCGCGGCGATGGAAGTGATTTGATTATTTCTGACACTTGGAGAGTGGATGGTGTCAATGCGATTTCGTTTGCTCCAGATGTTATGCCGTCAGATGTGGTCGTGGCACGTCCTAAAGGGGCCAACGATCTTGTATTCAAGATTAATGGGACACCAGACACCATTACTGTCGGTGGATATTTTAGTGTTTCGCGCAATAATGATCTGTCAACCTATACTTGGACTTATGATTTTGGGCATACAGTCGATGAGGCATGGTTCGCAGATGGCACCAAGTGGGATCTCAGTCAGTATCGATCACTTAAGTACGAACTCGATGGGGCCAGTTCCTCCGATTTTTTGCAAGGTAGTGAGCTTGATGATGTTCTCAACGGATTTGATGGCAATGACTATATCTGGGGTGGGGATGGTAGCGACATTCTGGATGGTGGTGTCGGAGCGGATTATTTGGCTGGAGGCTGGGGGGACGACACTTATATCGTAGATAACATTGGGGATGTACTGGTTGAGGATCCCAATGACGGTTGGCCGTTCCTGTCTTTCCCTCCAGCGAATCCAGGTACGGATATTGTTATCAGTTCGGTGGCTTTTACTCTGGGCGATAAGTTCGAGAATCTTACATTGAGCGGCACTGCCGCGGTCGACGGCACCGGCAACACGCTGGATAACGTGCTGGCCGGCAACTCAAACAATAATATCCTTACCGGCGCAGGCGGCAACGATACTTTCGCCTTTGCCGCGAGCGGAAATGGTCTCGATACAATCACCGATTTCGCGGCAGGCGGCAGCATCAGCGTCGCTGGGGCATCTTTCTCCGGCGTTGTCGCGGCGGGCAACGGCAGCACCTTGCTGGCCAATCAGGCCCAGTTCGCCTCCGCGGGTGGCACGACGACCCTGTTTATCGGCACCGATGTTGTGTTGGGCGCGGATATCCAGATCCAACTTACGGGTACCTATTCGGCGGACAACTTCTTTTTTTCTGGAGACAGGGTTTTATTCAATAGCCTGCCGACCGGCAGTGTCTCCATTGCCGGAGCCGCCTTCCGGGGTTATACCCTGACCGCCTCCAACACGCTGGCCGATGCCGATGGGCTGGGTGTTATCGGCTATCAATGGCTTGCAGACGGCGTCGACATCGCTGGCGCAACCAACAGCACCTACATCCCAATACAAGCCGATGTTGGCAAGTCGGTCAGCGTGGCTGCCGGCTATGTCGACGGCCATGGCGCGGTCGAATCCGTTGCCAGCAACGGCGTCACCATATCCATTCCGCCTTCGTCCAAATATTTTGTCACGCAGTCTGCCGGCGATAACCTGACGCATTTTGATTGGGCTTTCGCATCGACGTCGCTACAAGGGCAGTACCTCGTGTTCACCGGCACCAACGGCATCGACAATGTGGCCGTTGCGCCCGGCATCAAGTTCGACTTCACCAAGAGCAACGGCGGCATCGATAACATCTACCTGGCCGGCAACCTTGCCGACTACGCGACGGCGTTCACCACCTCCACGTTGACGCTGACGCGAGGGAGCTGGGCTGGCACCGAGACTATATTGCTGACCAAAGGCAGCTCGACCAACTACGACACCGTGGTGTTCGCTGACGGCGCGGCCAGCACCTTCGACCTGCACGGTTGGGCATCGGGCGGCGCGATGCCGGCACTGGGCGCATCACCCGCGCAGCCGACCACGCTGAACGCCACAATCAAAGGCTTCGCGCTGGATGCAACAGGAGAAGTGTTCACCGGCACTGCGCCGGGGATCAACTTCATCGCGACCGGCGGCAATGGCGCGGACATCGTCTACGTCAAGGCGGGCGCGACGGTGGACGCCTCCAAACTGAACAGCGGCGAAGACAAGATCTACTTCACCGGCAACTGGGCGGACTACAGCAAGGCGGCGACCACCTCCAAGATCACCTTTACCAACGCGACGACCGGAGACTCGGTGATTGTTGCGGCGGCGACAGGTGCGTCCAACGATAGGCTGGTGTTTGCCGACGGCTACGTGCTGTCGAACGAGGCAAGGGTAGCACTGCTGGGGGACGCCGCCGCACCGCTCGCGGCGGTCAGCGGATTCAGCACAGCTGAAGTCACCCCGTCGGGTATGGGCGACATTCTGCTTTCGTTAATAGATGGGTTTCAACCTGTGGAAATAGTCGCCCCCCCAGTAATGCCCAGCCAATTTATGACTTCCGATACTGTCGGAGCAATTAATACCGGTACTCCCACCGCTACTGAACTCAATATCTATGGTGTAGCGCCCATCTCTTACGACTCCACCTCGGGCGGCACGGGCAGCAGTTCTACAACCATCTTAATCACATCAATCGCCCAAGGCCCGGACACTGTTGTCGGTTTCAGCTCCGCCCCGGTCGCGAACGGCGGCGACGTGCTGGACTTGTCCGCCATCGCTAACCTGACCGATGCCGTCGCAACCGGCCAGACCCTGACGACCGACTTCGTCGCCGCCAACGTCTTCATCTTCGACGCCACGCCGGTGACGATTGCCGATGCGGCGAACGCGATCGCCGCCGATGTGTCCGTGATCGCTACGGACGGCTACATCGTGATCGCCGACTCGGCCAGCGGCAATGCGGTGACGGTGTATTACTCGACCGACCTGGCGGCAAACGGAGCGGAAACCGCGCTGGCGATCCTGTCCGGGGTGAACATCGCGCAGCTGACGGCGGGGAATATTCTGGTCTGATTCTCGACCCGTTGCAGCTGCCGATATTCCTGTTATGGTGTGCCGTCCTGTGACGGCAGCGCCAAATTATGAATCATTGCTATCAATCCTTGATCTACGCCCATCGCGGCGCGAACCGCGAGGCGGCGGAGAACACGCGCACCGCATTCGACCGAGCACTCTCTTACCCCATCGACGGCATCGAGACCGACATCCAGCTCACGCGCGACGGCGTCGCGGTGTTGTGAGTCCGTTTCCAGATAGGCCTTGACGGTGGCGGGATCGATTTCTGACATCGCGAGTGTCGGATAAAAGCAGGGTTTCAATTCTACGATGGCGGCGGGCAGCCTGATGTATAGGCCGAAATATATAGGCATTTCGGTCTATATATTTATGCCCCAGAGCTTGCTAGAGTCGCGCGAATTTCAAACAGGGGATGACATGGCAACCGTTACGTCGAATTTCGCGAGTCAGGCTGATCTGGAGAATCTTCTGGCGGCGGGATGGGCATACCAGCTTAATAATCAGGCTTCCCTGACAAATACCGCAACAGGTTTTGCTTCGGCAATGATCTCCAGCAGTGCTGGCTGGACGACGCAGTCTTCCAGTTCCACCAGTATCGTTGCCGTAAGCGCGGCCTCGGGCATAACCCTTTCAGAGTATGGCACGGGCTTCGGAACGAGCCTTCCGACCATCACGCGTATCGTAGTAAGTGATGGCACGTCAACCATGACTATGGAGGGGGCGGTAACCATCGATGGATCGAGTGGTATGGTTACTGGCAGCTTTACGACTTTCGATTTCCAGAGCCTAGGTTATATCGAGCATGGCGTCGGCACCATCGACATGGTGACCGGGGATATGAATTTCACGAGTTGGTCGACCACAATCCCGACGAATCTTGGGACGGTGACAGTCGCTGCAACAGGAACGGTTGCGCCATCGTCACCCGGTTTCACCGCTTACCATTACACATCGTTATCGATAACGGATAGTGCTGGGCACGCCTTGACAATTTCCGATCTGGCTTATGACGTTGTTTCGGCCGATTCTGCGATTGATGATCCGCTCACTTTGCTTTATGGCGCGCTAGCCGGGAACGATATCATTAGCGGCGGCGCAGGTGCGGATGCGCTGGTGGGCGGATTGGGAAATGATGTTTATGTGGTAGACAATAGTTTAGACGTCATTTCTGAGAATTTTGGGGAGGGTTTAGATAGTGTCTATAGTTCTGTCACCTATACCTTGAGCGCAAATGTAGAAAATCTTACTCTCACGGAAAGCTCTATTTTTGATGCACTGGCGATCAATGGTACAGGCAATGCACTCGACAATATTCTGATCGGAAATTGGGGAAATAATGTACTGGATGGCGGTGCAGGTGCGGACTATATGGAAGGCGGCCGCGGTGATGATGCCTATGTTGTCGATAATTCCGCAGATATTATTGTCGAAGCCTCGGCATTTGACACTGATACGGTTCAATCCAGCATCAGTTACACCTTGGATGTTAATCTGGAAAATCTCACCCTTATTGGTACTGCGGCGATTAACGGTACCGGCAATGGCGGATGTAATGTACTGGTTGGCAATGCCGCCGATAATGTGCTGTCGGGAGGCGATGGAAATGATGTCTTGGACGGCGGAGCGGGCAACGATACGCTGGGCGGCGGAGCAGGTTGCGATACGCTGAACGGCGGGGCTGGTAATGACACCTTGGTGGGGGGGCTAGGTATAGACACATTTGCCGGAGGGGCCGGTAATGATACTTATGTGATTGAAGACACACCTCCCGCAACATTTTTCGTCGCAACCGTTCAGCCTGGTTTTCGCGGCTGGACTAATGGAAGCTATTTTGTAACTCCGCAAAGCGGTAGCTGGTATGCTCAAACGATCGATAACGATAATGATGGTTTTGTCGATAATTTGGCTATTGATAACGGTTTTGTAACGTACGGACATTTCAGTCTTTCGATAGGGACAAATGGGTCTGGGCTGGGAAATCTGCTACCGGGAGTAAGCTTTAACACAGATGCTACATGGACTAATCTTGGTCAAATTCCGTATTTTTCTTTGACTTTGGATTCAGATGGTTATAACGGACAAGGAAGTATTTCAATCCAGTCAATTAACGTCGATTATTCGGGTTCAACGCCTGTTCTGCTGAACTTGTCGATGACATTTGCGATGGAGGAACCTGCGGTTGGATACGCAATTTCGGGTTCAGTTTTCTACAACCAAGCAGCAACCAGCCTCGGCGAACAAGTGACGGAGCTTGCCAACGAAGGCACCGACCATGTCATCAGTTCGGTCTCCTATGTTTTGAGCGACAACATCGAGAACCTGACCCTGTCCGGCAATGCCGCGATCGACGGCGCTGGCAATACGTTGAGCAACGTGCTGACCGGCAACTCGAACAACAACATCCTCACCGGCGCAGGCGGCAACGATGTGTTCGTCTTCTCTGCCAGCGGCAACGGCCTCGACACTATCGCCGACTTCGCGGCGGGAGACAGCATCACCGTCGCGGGCGCGTCGTTCTCCGGAATTGTAGCGGCGGGCGACGGCACGGCGGTGCTGGCGAACCAGATCCAGTCCTTATCCGTTGGCGGCACGACGACGCTGTTCATCGGCGCCGATGCCGTGGCGGGCGCGGATGTGCAGATACAACTCGCCGGCGTCTATTCGGCGAACGATTTCTCCCTGAGCGGCGACCGGATTTACATGAATACCCTCCCGACCGGCGGCGTATCCATCTCGGGCGCCGCCTTTCGGGACTACACGCTGACCGCCTCCAACACCCTGGCCGATGCCGATGGGCTTGGCGCCATCGGCTACCAATGGTTTGTTGACGGTGTAGCCATCGCTGGCGCGACGAGCAGCACCTACATCCCGACGCAAGCCGATGTCGGCAAATCGGTCAGCGTGGTTGCCGGCTATGTCGACGGCCATGGCGCTGTCGAATCCGTTGCCAGCAACGGCGTCACCATATCCGTTCCGCCTTCATCGAAATATTTCGTCACGCAGTCTCCAGGCGACAACCTGACGCATTTTGATCTGGCGCGCGGAGCGATGTCGTTACAAGGGCAGTACACCGTATTCACCGGGACCAACGGCATCGACAATGTTTCCCTGATGCCCGGCATAAAATTCGACTTTACCAAGAGCAACGGCGGCATCGACAACATCTACCTGACGGGCAACCTAGCGGATTACGCGACGAGCGTCACCACCTCCACGGTGACGCTGACGCGCGGAGCGGGTGTAAATGCCGAGACAGTGCTGTTGGCCAAGGGCACGTCGCTCAATTACGACACCGTGGTGTTCGCGAATGGCTCGGCCAGCACGTTCGACCTGCATGGCTGGGCGGCGGGCGGCGCGATCCCGACACTGGGGGCGGTGCCGGCGCAGCCGACCACACTGAACGCCACGGTCAAGGGCTTCTCGCTGGATGCGACCGGGGAAGTGTTCACGGGCACCGCGCCGGGCGTCAGCTTCATCGCGACCGGCGGCAACGGCGTAGATATCGTCTACGTCAAGGCGGGCGCGACGGTGGACGCCTCCAAACTGAATAGCGGCGAAGACAAGATATACCTCACCGGCAACTGGGCGGATTACACCAAGGCGGCGACCACCTCCAAGATCACCTTTACCAATGCGACGACCGGAGACTCGGTGATCGTCGCGGCAGCGGCGGGTGCATCGAACGACCGGTTGGTGTTTGCCGACGGTTACGTGCAGTCCAACGACGCCAAGACGGCGCTGCTGGCGGATGCCGCCGCGCCGCTCTCGGCGATTCCCGGTTTCAGCACCGCAGAAGTCACGCCATTGGGAACGGGCGCAATCGTCACCGGCAGCATCGCCGCCGACACGCTGAACGGCACGGCCAATGGCGACGTGCTCTACGGCAACGGCGGAGCCGACCTCATCGCCGGCGGCGCGGGCGCAGACCAGATCGTCATCGCCGACGCGACCGCGGCCGGCTCCGCGACGATCCTGCTGACTTCGATTGCAGACGGAACCGACACCGTCCTCGGTTTCAGCG
>JALNYK010000016.1 GCA_023229845.1 Gallionella sp. | reverse complement strand
GGTGGCTGACATAGAATGCGCGCCCTTCGAGGTTTACTTATTGAATTTTTAGGAATTGTGGCTATGAAAACATTTTCCGCTAAGGCCCATGAAGTCCAGCACGACTGGCTTCTGGTTGACGCAGCAGATCAAGTGCTGGGCCGTTTGGCTGCCCAAATCGCTTCGCGTCTGCGTGGCAAGCACAAAGCGATCTACACACCGCACGTAGACACCGGCGACTTCGTCGTCGTGGTCAACGCGGACAAGCTGCGCGTGACCGGCAACAAGGCGGAAGCCAAGTTGTATCATCGCCACACCGGCTATCCCGGCGGCCTGTACACGACCAATTTCACCAAGCTGCAGCAGCGTCATCCGCAGCGCGTGCTGGAGAAGGCTGTCAAGGGCATGCTGCCGAAGGGCCCGCTGGGCTACGCGATGCTGCGCAAGATGAAGGTTTATGCCGGCGCGGATCATCCGCATGTCGCGCAGCAGCCGAAACCCGTTAATCTGTTGAAGGCTTAATCATGAGCACAAATTACAACTACGGAACCGGTCGTCGCAAGAGTGCGGTGGCTCGCGTGTTTATCAAGCCGGGCAAGGGCGACATCGTCGTGAACGATAAGCCAGTGGACGTATTCTTCTCCCGCGAAACCGGCCGCATGATCGTGCGCCAGCCGCTGACGCTGACCGAAACGCTGGGCCAGTTCGACATCATGGTGAACGTGTCCGGTGGCGGCGAAGCCGGTCAGGCTGGTGCAGTTCGTCACGGCATCACTCGTGCACTGATCGACTACAACGCCGAGTTCAAGCCGGCGCTGAAGGCAGCAGGTCTGGTGACTCGCGATGCTCGTGAAGTCGAACGTAAGAAGGTCGGTCTGCGCAAGGCCCGCCGTCGTAAGCAGTTCTCCAAGCGTTAATCGCTGGGTTGTATCAATGCAAAGCCGCCTCCGGGCGGCTTTTGCTTTGGCGTTGTTGTATTATGCGGGTCGTTTTTGAGGAAGATTAGCGATGATTAAAGTTGGCATAGTTGGCGGTACAGGCTACACCGGCGTGGAGTTGCTGCGTCTGTTGGCGGCGCATCCGCAAGTTGCATTGCAGGTGATCACTTCGCGTGCCGACGCCGGCACCCCGGTCAGCCAGATGTTCCCCAGCCTGCGCGGCTATGTCGATCTGCCGTTCACTCATCCAGACGAGGCCAAGCTGGAGCAATGCGATCTGGTGTTCTTCGCCACGCCGAACGGCATCGCGATGCAGCAGACACGCGCCTTGCTCGATGCGGGGGTGAAGGTGATCGACCTCGCCGCGGACTTTCGCATCAAGGATATTGCCGAGTGGGAGAAGTGGTACGGCATGACCCATGCCTGCCCGGACCTGGTCGCCGAGGCGGTGTACGGTTTACCTGAGGTGAACCGCGCGCAGATCGAAAAGGCGCGGCTGGTCGCGAATCCTGGCTGCTACCCGACTGCGGTGCAACTGGGCTTCATCCCTTTGCTGGAAGCCGGCGTGATCGAACCGGGCAGCCTGATCGCCGACGCCAAGTCGGGCGTTTCCGGCGCGGGGCGCAAGGCGGAGATTCCTGCGCTGTTCTCCGAGGCATCCGACAACTTCAAGGCCTACGGCGTGGCTGGCCATCGCCATTTGCCGGAGATCAAACAGGGGCTGGCGCGCGTGAAAGACAGTCCGGTCGGGCTGACCTTCGTGCCGCACTTGACGCCGATGATACGCGGCATCCATGCCACGCTGTACGGCAGGCTGACGCGCGATGTGGACTTGCAGGCGCTGTACGAGCAGCGCTATGCGAACGAACCGTTTGTCGATGTGATGCCGGCCGGCAGCCATCCCGAGACGCGCTCGGTGCGCGGCGCGAACCGTTGCCGCATCGCGGTGCACAGGCCGCAGGGCGGCGACACCGTGGTGGTGCTGTCGGTGATCGACAATCTGGTCAAGGGCGCGGCGGGTCAGGCGGTGCAGAACATGAACATCATGTTCGGATTGCCGGAAACGACTGCGCTCGATAACGTTCCCCTGTTGCCCTAGGATGTGGCGTCGCGTCAAGCGCAGGTTTGGCATCGCGGCTCCGCGGTTGTCCGTGCGGCTGCACATGCCCTGGTATATGCGCTGGAGCATGCTGGTCCCGTTTTTGATAGGCACGCTGGGGTTGGCTTGGTGGGCCTACGGTAGTGGTCTGGAGTTGGCGGGCTTTCATCGCAGCCAAGCCGAGCAGGAGTTGGTGCAGTTGCGCGAGCGGGTCGGACTGTTGAGCGCCGAGAATGCCAATCTGAAGAGCCTGCAGGTGCAGTACGAGCGTCTGATACAGATCGAGCAATCCAGCAATCAGGAAACGGCCAAACAGTTGAAGAGCTTGGCCGATGAAAATATTTCCCTGCAGGAGGATCTGGCGTTTTTTCAGGACCTGACCGCCGTGCGCGGTAAAGAGGGCGATCTGGCGGTGCACAGGCTGAAACTCGTGCGCGACAGTTTGCCCGGCGAATACCGCTTGCGTATGTTGCTGGTACAGGGTGGGCAGCGGGCGCGGGAATTCACCGGCAGCTATCAGATGGTCGCCACGATAGTCAATGGAGGACAGCGCTCCACTCTCCTATTCCCCCAGGATGCGTCCGGGAATGCCCAATTCCAACTCGCTTTCAAGTATTATCTGCGCGTGGAAAAAAGTCTGCAGTTGCCGCCGGGGGCGGAATTGGAGAGTGTTCAGGTGCGTATATTCGAACAGGGAGCACGTGAGCCGAAGTTGCGCCAGAATGTAAATCTATCCTGATGCCGGCTGGTATTGAGGCTGTTCAGGGCGGGGAGAAAACGATGTTCAACAAAAAACACAGTAAACCGTCGAGCCGTATCGACACCTTGATCGGCGAGGGAACCAGCATCGATGGCGATTTGAGTTTCAGCGGCGGCATGCGCATCGATGGACAAGTGGTCGGCAACGTCATCGCCGTGCAGGACAAGCCAGCAACATTGGTGCTGAGCGAGCGTGCGAGGATCACCGGCGAGGTGCGGGTGACGCATCTGGTGGTGAACGGTGCGATCAGCGGCCCGGTGACTGCAAGCGAATATCTGGAACTTCAGAGCAAAGCGAAGGTCGCTGGAGATGTGCATTACAAAACGCTGGAGATACATCTGGGTGCCATCGTCGAGGGCCGGTTGATACACAACAGTGACGTTACCGTCGCCCAGGAAAAAGTCGTGGCGCTCAAAGTGAGCGCCGGGGAATAAGCAATTTATTAGGAGAGCAATATGAACGCAGCAACTGAAATGCAAGATCCGCTGATCTTTACCGACAGCGCGGCTAACAAGGTGAAGCAACTGATCGAGGAAGAGGGCAATGCGGAACTCAAGCTGCGTGTGTTCGTCAGCGGCGGCGGCTGTTCGGGTTTTCAGTACGGTTTCACTTTCGACGAAGTAGCCAACGACGACGACACCGTGATGAGCAAGAACGGGGTGCAGTTGCTGATTGATCCGATGAGCTTCCAGTATCTGGTCGGCGCGGAAATCGACTACACCGAGGGGCTGGAAGGTTCGCAGTTCGTCATCAAGAACCCGAACGCCACGACCACCTGCGGTTGCGGTTCGTCGTTCTCGGCCTGATCGAGCGGCTTGCAGTCGAAAGGCGAGGGGGCGCAAGCCTCCTCGCTTTTTTTACGCCGGGAAAAACACTGGTCCACGGAAGTTTTGTAGTTTCGTAGGTCGGGTTAGCGCAGCGGAGCGTGTGTTGTTGGGGCTTTAGCCCCTTACCCCAAAGGGGCAAGAACCTCTTCGAGGCAACCTCGGCCTACCCCTCGCGGGTGTAACCCGACGTTTATCCGGCAAATCCATCCGTCGGGTTACGGCCTTGCAGGCCTAACCCGACCTACTGCTGGGCTAATCAAACCGGAGTAACGCCTCGGTTCGTTCCGTGTATTCCGTGGTTAATGTTTACGCCGGATAGATCGCGCCGAGCACGCAGGGATGGCGCGCGCCGGTGACAGCTGGGAGGTTGGCTGGCTTGCCTTGCAGCGTTTGTTGCGCCAGCCAGGCGAAGGCAATGGCTTCCAGGAAGTCGCCGCTGACGCCCAGACTGTCGGTCGTATCGATAGCGCATTTCGGCAACAGTGTGGCGAGGCGGGCGCGCAGGGCGCTGTTGTGTGCGCCGCCGCCGCACAGGTACATCTCCTGCGCACCGCGGCAATGTTTTCGGATCGCGCGGGCGATGCCCTGACAGGTTAATTCCAGCAGCGTGGCCTGCACGTCTGCCGCAGTCTCGTCGCCTTTCAGACGGCTTTCCAGCCATGTCATGTTGAACAGATCGCGGCCGCTGCTTTTCGGCGGCGGCAGCGCGAAGAACGGCTCGTCCAGCATCCGCTCCAGCAGCGCCGGCAGCACTTCGCCGGAGACTGCCCAAGCACCGTCGACATCGTAGGGTTGACCGAGATGGCGCATGCACCAGGCATCCATCAGCAGGCCGCCCGGGCCGCAGTCGAAACCCGATGTGGGGGCATTCGGCGGCAGGTCGGTCAGGTTGCCGATGCCGCCGACGTTGACCACCACGCGGTGGATAGTGGCGTGGCGCAGCACCTTGTCGTGGAAGGCCGGAACCAGAGGCGCGCCCTGCCCGCCGGCGGCGATGTCGCGGCTGCGGAAATCGCTCACGACGCGGATGCCGGACAGTTCCGCCAGCAACGCCGAATTGCCGATCTGCAGCGTATAGCCGTGTTCCGGGCAGTGGCGTATGGTCTGACCGTGACAGCCGATCGCTTCGATCCGTGCTGTGGCGATGCCGGTTTTTCCCAATAATGCCGCGACGCTTTGCGCATACAGCCGAGCCAGCCGGTTGGCGACCAGTTGGCTGCGGTGAAGTTCGTTGTGGTCTGGGTGATGCAGCGCTAGCAGCTCGCTCTTCAGTTCTTCGTCGAACGGCAGGTAGTGGCGGGCAATGAGTTCTGGTTGCGGCTGGGCAAGGTCAACGAGGACGGCATCGACGCCGTCCAGGCTAGTGCCGGACATCAGCCCGATATAGAGCTCAGGCTGGCGCACGGCTGGATCAGTCGAGCTTGGCGAGGTTGGTGTTGCGCAGCTGATTGATGCGGGCCACAAAATTGTCTGCCACGGCCAGGAAGGCCTCCCGGTTGGCCGCCTTGACGGGTTGGGCGTTTGGCAGAGCTACGCGCAACGGGTCGCGCTGCTGTCCATCGACCTTGAATTCGTAGTGCAGGTGCGGGCCGCTGGTGATGCCGGTCATGCCGACGTAGCCGATAACGCTACCCTGCGCCACGCGCTGGCCGCGTTTCAGTCCCTTGGCAAAACGGGACAGGTGGCCGTACACCGTGGTGTAGCGCCCCTGATGGTTGATCATGATGACGTTGCCATAGCCGTTCTGCCTGCCGAAGGTGGAAACGATGCCGTCCGAAGTGACCTTGACCGGCGTGCCGATCGGGGCGGCGAAGTCCACGCCCTTATGGGCGCGCCATTTGTTCAGCACAGGGTGGAAGCGCGAATTGCTGAAGCCGGAACTGATGCGCGAGAAAGCGATCGGCGAGCGCAGGAAAGCCTTGCGCACGCTCTTGCCTTCCTGGGTGTAGTAATCGCCCTGCGACTGACCCTCGCCCTGAAAGTAGATCGCGCGATACGCCGTGCCCTGGTTGACGAACTCGGCGGCCTGGATGCGTCCGGTGCTGATCAGTTCGCCGTTGCTGTAGGTCATCTCGTAGATCACGGTGAATTTGTCGCCGCGCTTCAGGTCGTGGTGGAAGTCGATGTCGCCGCTGAAAATTTCGGTCAACTGGTTGGCCGCGCCCTCGGGCACGCCGGCGGCATCGGTCGCCGCATACAGGCTGGTCTTGATTTCGCCGGTGCGCACGAACAGGCGTTTCTCGAGTTGCGCTTCCTGAATCCTGGTTGTGTAACCCTCGCCTTGAGCCTCGATCACCACCTGGGCGTTCTTATCGCCCAGATAGCGCAGTGCGACCAGTTTGCCGGTAGCGTCGGTTTCGGCCTGCACCTCGCGGCCGACCGGCAGCTTGCGGAACGACTCGGCTTCGGCGGCGGTGCGCAGGTATTCGCTGGCCTGGCTGTCCGATACGTTCAGGCGGCGCAGCAGTTCAGCGACGGTGTCGCCGCGCTGCATTTTTTCGTTGCGCCAGAAGTGGTTCTCGGTAAACGCGGCGGGTGCGACCTTGGGCAGGGCGATCTCTTCGAATGCGATTTTGCCGATGTCCAGCCCCAACTCGCTTTCCGGCACCAGACCGAAGGCCGTCACGACGCCCAGCAGCGGCATCGTCGACAGCGCAACGAACCAGCGCAGCTTCATTTTGCCTGCCGGAGCCTGATTTTTTGGCGTGTTGCGTTCTTGGACGAGCCGGTTTTGGGGTAACATTCGCGCCTCCTGAAGTCGCTGCGTTTATTCTTTAATAACGTATTATTTTTTTAATGGCGCGCACTTTAACAGAAACCGGCACACCCTCAAACCCGAACTGATCGGAGGGGGAAGAAAAAATCGGGCGGCAGATGCCGACCGACAAGCGGCATGAAAATCGGAACGGACGGCGTCCGTTCAAACTGGAACTACAAGAAACATGACTGAAACCACACAACTGGACCCGGCTTTGGCCGATGCGCTGGCGACGATCAAGCGCGGCGCGCATGAACTGCTGCTCGAACACGAACTGAAACAGAAGCTGGCGCTGGGCCGCCCGCTGCGCGTCAAGGCCGGTTTCGACCCCACCGCGCCCGATTTGCACCTCGGCCACACCGTGCTGCTGAACAAGATGCGCCAGTTGCAGGACCTCGGCCACCATGCGCTGTTCCTGATCGGCGACTTCACCGGCATGATAGGCGACCCGACCGGCAAGAACGCCACCCGTCCGCCGCTGTCGCGCGAGCAGGTGCTGGAAAACGCCCAGTCCTACCGCGATCAGGTGTTCAAGGTGCTCGACCCGGAAAAGACCGAGATCGTGTTCAACTCGACCTGGATGGACAAGTTCAGCGCGGTCGACCTGATCCGTCTGGCCGCGACCCACACCGTCGCGCAGATGCTGGAGCGCGACGACTTCTCCAAGCGCTACAAAGGCAACCAGCCGATCGCGATCCACGAGTTCGTCTATCCGCTGGTGCAGGGCTACGACTCCGTCGCGCTCAAGGCCGACATCGAGCTGGGCGGCACCGACCAGAAATTCAACCTGCTGATGGGCCGCGAGTTGCAGAAGCACTATGGCCAACCGTCGCAGTGCGTGCTCACCATGCCGTTGCTGGAGGGGCTGGACGGCGTCAACAAGATGTCCAAGTCGCTGGGCAACTACATCGGCATCACCGATGCGCCGTCGGACATGTTCGGCAAGCTGATGTCTATCTCCGACACGCTGATGTGGCGTTATCTGGAACTGCTGTCGTTCGAATCGCTGGCGACCATCGCGAAATGGCGTGCAGACATCGAAGGCGGACGCAATCCGCGTGACATCAAGGTGCTGTTCGCGCAGGAGATCGTCGCGCGCTTCCATTCCCGCAAGGCTGCCGAAGACGCGCTGGCGGAATTCGAGGCGCGCTTCCAGAAAGGCGTGCTGCCGGACGACATGCCCGAGATCAACGTCGCGGCGCAGGATGGTCGCATCGGCGTGCCGCATCTGCTGAAACAGGCCGGGCTGGTCGACAGCACCTCCGAAGCGATACGCATGATCCAGCAGGGCGCGGTCAAGCTCGACGGCGAGCGGGTCAACGACAAGGCGGCCATCGTGGAGGCCGGACGGACGGTGGTGGCGCAGGTGGGCAAGCGCAAATTTGCGCGGATTTCGATCGGAGCATGATCGTATGAACCGGGCCGCCAGGATAATTGCTCTGATACTGGGGCTTTTTGTCGGGGCGGCGCAGGGCGCAGACACTTACCTGACTCCTGGGACATACACTTGGGTTGCGCCTGCAGGCGTTACTTCAGCCACGGTTCAGACCTGGGGCGGAGGCGGAGGCGGCGGTGCTGCGACCGGCAACCCAGCCAAGGGCGGCGGCGGCGCCGGAGGGCAATATGCGACGAGGCTGGTGACGGTGATTCCCGGCAATTCCTATGTGGTGACCGTTGGTGCGAGTGGCGCAGGCGGCAACGGCGGCAATGGTGTTGTGGGGGGGGATTCGGCCTTCGCGCTGGGAACGCCCGCAGTGGAGGTGGTTGCAAAAGGTGGCGCAGGGGGCGGGATCTCCGCTTTGTTGATCGGTGCAGGGGGGCAGGGATCTGCCGTCTCCGGCATCGGCGATGTGGTTTACCGAGGCGGCCACGGTTCGGCGGGGCTGCTGGGGTGTTCGATTCTGAGTCTGGGCGGTGCGGGGGGCGGTGGCGCGGGTAGCGGCGGCGCGGGAGGGGATGCGCTCCTGAATATGGCGGGAACCGGCACCGCGGTTGGCGGTGGCAGCGGTGGCGCGGGATTGACGGCTGGTGGGGTAGGGAACGCCGGGACGGCGGCAGGCGGCGGTGGCGCAGGCGGATGCGCTAGCACCGGACAGGATAGAAATGGCGGCGCTGGTGGAAGTGGCATGGTTGCCATCAGCTACGTGGCGGCGCCCACCGTCACGACCAATGCGGCGACGGCTGTGACGATTTCGGGCGCGACGTTGAACGGCACGGTTAGCAGCAATTTGGCGACAACCACAGTCACTTTTGATTATGGATTGACAACGGGTTATGGCAGCACAGTGACTGCCACCACCAGCCCGTTGGCAGACACGGCGGTTAATGCCGCCGTCTCCGCATCAGTGACGGGATTGATTTGCGGCACGACCTACCATTTTCGCGCCAAGGGGGTGAATTCTGCGGGGACGACCAATGGCAACGACCTTACCTTTGCTGCCGGGGCTTGTGGCATGGTAACGCCCGCATCCGGCGGCGGAGCGATCGCCTCGAATACGGCTCCGGGATGTTCTGCTGAGGGGACATGGACTGCACTGACCGGCCCGACGCTTACCGAAGGAGCCGGAGGCGAGATCGGAGCGGACACGATAGTGCTGAGCGCGCCGGCGGGATTCGAATTCAACACCGCGGCGACGGTCACGGTGCTGCTGACGGGAACCTTTCCGGCCAACAGGAACATCAACAATGCCGCGAGCGGAACCTCGATGGCGGTCACCTCGATCACCGCGACGGCAATTACTTTTACCGTCACAGCCGTCAGCATCAGCGCCAATTCGCTCACCTGGCAGGGCATCCAGGTCCGTCCCACGGCAGCCACGCCGCTGGCGAGCGGGAACCTTACCCATACTGGAGCTTCTGCGATTACCGGGGTGACGACTGGCGTAACGAGTTTCGGCGCGCTGACCGAGGTCACCTCTACGCCGGAGTGCTTGCTCACGACTCCCGCGGCCCCCACCGTCACGACCAATGCGGCGACGGCGGTGACGACCTCGGGCGCGACGTTGAACGGCACGGTTAGCAGCAATCTGGCAACAACCACAGTCACTTTCGATTACGGATTGACTGCTAGCTATGGCAGCACAGTGACTGCCTCGTCCAGCCCGTTGGCAGGCACTGCGGTTGATGCCGCCGTCTCGGCTTCGTTAACAGGATTGACTTGCGGCACAGCCTATCATTTTCGCGCGGTGGGTGTGAATGCGGCCGGGACGACCAATGGCAACGATCTCACTTTTACCACTTCGGCTTGTCCCGCTGAATCGTTTGTGTTTACTAATGGTGCATGCAGTAACGGGGTGTTAATCGGGGCGCCGGGGTGCACTCGCGTGACTTGGTCGCCTCCTTTAGTTGCTGGGCAAGCGCTGAGCAATATCTATATTACTTTTGTCGATTCGGCTGGGGTGGCGACGGAACTGCATCCTACCCAATCGAGGGCGCGTAGTATGCAGTTCAGGTTGTCTTGCCACGATCCTATCGCCAATGCCGGGGTGCAGGCGACCTTTTCGGCGACGGCCGAAGCATTGCCTTTGTGTCAGGGGGGCGGGGCTTTGCCGACAGTATGGACGACCGGGGTGGATCTCAGTTTTGCTGGCGGCAGTCCCTCGGTCGGTCCGTATAGCTTCAATTATGCCGATGTGGGCAAGGTGGAATTGTGGATGCGCAATAGTGCCGCAACCGCCGAGCAAGGTTACAGCGGCGTGTTCACAGTCAAACCGGCGGGGTTCGTGTTGTCGAACATCAGGCGCACCAGCGATAGTGCGGCCAATCCGGCGGCAGCCGATGCGATCGGGGCGACGTTCGTCAAGGCCGGCGAGGCCTTCGGCGTGACGGTCACCGCAACTGCCATAGACGGAGTGACGCCGACACCGAACTACGGCAAGGAGGTCGCGCCGGAAGGCGTCGGGCTGACTGCGAATCTGGTTGCGCCGGCGGGGGGGAGTAATCCCGCACTGGGCAACGGCGCGATCGCGGGCGGCGAATTCGGCGGGGGCGGGATGGCGATCGACGCAAACGGTGTGGCGACAGTCAATAATCTGAGCTGGAGCGAGGTCGGCATCGTCACATTGACGCCGAGCGTGGCGGATGGCAGCTATCTGGGCGGCGGCAATGTAGTCGGCACGACGACTGGCAATGTCGGACGTTTTTATCCGGATCATTTCGATACGGCGATGAAAGTGTTTATGCCTTGTCCGTCGAGGCCGGGGGCGGATAGTGCCTGTCCATCGTCGCGTGACTCATTTTACGTTTGGACGGATGCGGATGCTGTGTGGACGTATAGCGATGCGGCAGCGCGCATTGCGGCGACAGGTTTTGTGGCGTCGGATATAGGCAAGATTGCGCGTCAATCCGATGACAATACGTATTGGGAGCTAACCGATATTGCACTGACTTGGGCTGTGGCTTTGGCCGGTAAAGGTTTTATCTACTCCGGCCAGCCGTTCAGCGTGCAGGTGACTGCCAGGAGTTTGCTGGGCAATACGACGGTTAATTATGACAATACGTCCACTTTTTCCAAGGCGGCGACGCTCACTGCATGGGGGGCGCTGGGTAGTTCGACGACGCAGAATCCAGGTCCCGGCGCCCTGGCCGGCGACGCTGTCGCTGCCGCCGCATTTGCTGCGGGTGTCGCAACGGCGGTCACCCCGACTTATACCTTTACGGCTGCGAATACCGCACCCACCGATATTTTCGTGCGGGCGAGCGATACGGATGGCGTCACTTCGTTGCGTACCGTGCCGGCGGATTCGGTTGAAGGCGGCGTGAAGGTGGCGAGCGGGCGCATCAAGGTTACCAATGCCTATGGTTCGGAATTGCTTCCGTTGACGCTGATCGCGACGGTGCGGTATTACGATGGTGCCGTCTGGACAAAAAGCAATACGGATTCTGCGACTACTTTAACGTCCCCGACATCATCCACAACATATTCCGTTGGGACAGGCGCGACGGCGGTGACGATTACTCCGGCGAGCGGAACCATGTCTGGCGGGAGTCTGAGTATTCAATTGGGCAAGCCGAATCCGGCGGGTTCCTCCGGCAAGGTGACGGTCACACCGACCATTGCGACGCCTTATTTACAGATTATTCCGGGCACGGCTACTTTCGGCGTGTACAAAGGTCGCAACGAGTTCATCTATCAGCGGGAAAATTATTGACCTGCTTTGCAGGTCAGTAATTTCGGCGATAGCCAAAACTACTAAAACGCCCAAGGTGTTACGCCTCAATAGTTTTGACGCCAGTCAAAATTAAAGCCATATGCGACTTTTTCCATGGGTTGGTGTACGTGAAAAGTCAGCATTCTCTTTTTACATCAACGGGCGGTGGCGTCCTTTGCCAGTCCCTTTCGCCGGCAAACATGTTCCATTCCGAAAGCCGACGTTATCAGGTGCTCATATCGGGGGGGGGCATGATATCGGCAATTATTCGTGATGCTTTAGCGCATGTGCGACTTCCAAAAAATCTATTGACAACAATAGGTTGTTGAATTAACTTCGCGCCAATTATGAGAATGCCGCTTATCTCCAGATTGTTCAAATCAAAAAGTCACGTCGATGGCTGGCTGTCCATTGGATTGGGCGCGAGCGGCGTTTATCTGGCGAAAGTCAAATCGGTGGGCGGTATGCCGTGTGTGCTGCGTTGCGAATATCACGAGACCGGGGCTATTTCGGCGGCCTCTCTGGATAAGCTGCGCCGCGCCGCTCATCTCGGAGGGGGGGGCTGCATCACGTTGCTGGCCCCGGGCGAATACCAGCTGTCGCTGGTGGATGCGCCGAATGTCCCTCCTGATGAGCTGAAGACGGCGATACGCTGGAAAATCAAGGACAACCTGCTGTATTCCGTGGACGAGGCGACCGTGGATGTGTTGCAGATACCTGCCGGAAAATTTGGCGGTGCGGATAGGGCGCAATCCGTTTACGCGGTCAGTGCGGCCAACGATATCATCAGGAAGCGCATCGAAATGTTTCATCGGGCCGGCATGGAGCTGGCAGTGATCGATATTCCGGAAATGGCGCAGCGCAACATTGCAGCGCCGTTCGAGCAGGAGGGTCGGGCGTTGGCGTTATTGGCGTTCGGCGATCATGGCGGGCTGCTGACGTTCACATCGGGCGGCGAATTGTATCTGGCACGGCGCATCGAGGTCAGTATCGGCCAGTTGCGCGATGCCAACGAACAACTACGCGAGCAAAATCGCGAACGGATCGAGTTGGAGTTGCAGCGCTCGCTGGATTATTTCGATCGCCAGTTCAATTATCTGCCGGTGAGCCGGGTGCTGGTGAGCGTTCCGGACGACACCGGTCTGGTCGAATTTCTGGCCTCGGTCAGCGATGCCAACGTGGAAAAGCTCGATTTATCCCAGGCGATGGACATCAGTGCGATTGCGGAGCTGGAGGATAGCGAATTTGCCGCCAGAATGTTGCCGACGCTGGGCGCGGCCCTGCGTCAGGGAGGCGGGCGACAATGAGCCAGCAGATTAACCTGTTCAACCCGGCATTCGTCCAGCAGCGCCAGGTGTTTTCCCTGGCGGCGATGTTGCAGGGCTTGGGGCTGATCCTGCTGGGGGCGCTCAGCCTGTATGGTTATGCGTACTACCAGGTCGGGCAGATGGAGCTTCAGGTTGTGGAAAGTACGCGGCGTTTCAATGACGAACAGTTGAAACTGGGGGGCTTGGCTGCGGAATTCTCTCCGCAGCGCAGCAATCAGGCTTTGCAGGAGGAAGTGCAGCGGCTGGAGCAGCAAGTCAACGAGCAGGCCGATCTGGTCGAGGTGCTGAAGTCGGGGGCGCTGGGCAACGGCGCAGGTTATTCGGAATACATGCGGGCCTTTTCGCGGCAGGTGGTGCAGGGGCTATGGCTGACCGGCTTCAATGTCAGTGGCGATGGGACGCAACTCAGCCTGCGCGGTGCGGTGATGCATCCCGATCTGCTGCCTGAATATATGCAGCGTCTGCGACGCGAGGCCGTGATGCAGGGCAAGACCTTCGCCGCGCTGCAGATGCAGCAGGCCAAAGTGGATAAGCCCGGGGCGCCGCCGCGTTATGTCGAGTTCGTGTTGCGCTCCACCGTGGCGGAGGTGAAGGAATGACGCGTTACTGGATTATCGCGCGCGACAAGGTAGGGGCATTGTCGCTGCGCGAACGCGCCATCGTCTTCGCCACCGTTGCGCTGGTAGTGGTCTCGCTGGTCAGCGAAGTGCTGCTGGCGCCGTTGCATGCGAAACGGAAAGTCCTGTCCGACCAAGTGGTGCAGCAGCAGGAGCGGACAAAAGAGCTGCAGGCGCAGTTGCAGAGTTTGCTGCAGGCCCAGCGCGACGAGGGGCATTCGCCGCTGCGCGTGCGGGTGGAGTCGCTCCGCCGGAACTTGCAGGAACAGGCGGAGTATCTGGAGGAACGTCGCGAGCATCTGGTCGCCCCGGACAGGATGGCCAATGTGCTGGCTCAGGTGCTGCACGAGAACCGGCGGGTGCAGTTGGTCGAACTCAAGACCTTGCCGGTCGGCCTGCTGATGGATAAGCCGCAGGAAGCGGGAGCCGTCCAACCGGTCGCCGTGGACGGGCAGCGCCAGATATTCCGGCATGGGGTGCAGATCACGGTGCGCGGCAGCTATCTGGATCTGCTGGGCTATGCCAGCGCGCTGGAAAAGCTGCCGACCCGGATGTACTGGGGCGATGCCAGTCTGAGCGTGGAGCATTATCCCGATGCTGTGTTGACGTTTACTGTGTACACCCTGAGTCTGGATCAAACGTGGTTGACCATCTAGTCATGCCAGTGGGGCGGCGCCCCTTTCGCCAGACTTTCGCCGCCGGGCTGGCGGCGATGCTGTTGTTGGCCGCTTCCGCATGGGCTGAAGGCTTGTCTGATCCGACCCGCCCGCCGGCTGCCGTCATGGCGCCGGCCGATGTGTCCGTGGCAGAGCCTCCGAAATCGGCCGGTTTGCAGTCCGTTATCATCTCCAAGAGTCGCAGTGCGGCAATTATCGATGGGCAAACCATCGAATTGGGGGGGAAATATGGCGATGTTAAGCTGATTGAAGTGAGCGATACCGGTGTAATTTTGCAAGGCGCGCGAGGGAAACGGATTATGAAGCTGTTTCCCGATGTATCGATGTCGAAAAAGAAAGCCAAAGCCGGGCCGTAACGCTTCAGAAGCGGGGCTGCCGTGTTGATGGCTGGGCCGTCCGTATTCAGGGAGTGTTGATGAGAGCTTTGCTTGGGGTGTTGTGCGCGTTGCTGATGCTAGCGGGTTGCGCGACGCCTAATGCTCGTAATCACACTGCAGAAGCCATTCAGCGCGAGATGAGCCAGGCGTCCCAGCCGGCGGAAGTCAGCAATGCCCTGTTGCCGCCGCTGACGGTCGAAATGCCGGCAGTGGAAGATAAGCCGCTGGAGCCGCGTTTTGATCTGGTGGTGAGCAGCACCCCGGTGCAGCAAGTGTTCATGGCCATCATCTCCGGCACCCGTTACAGCATGCTGGTGCATCCCGAAGTCAGCGGCAATATTTCCCTCAATCTGAAAGACGTCACCGTATTCGAGGCGCTGGAGACGATCCGCGACATGTACGGTTACGACTACAAGATCAGCGGCGAGCGCATTTTCATCCAGCCGTTGACGATGCAGACGCGCATTTTTCAGGTGAACTATCTGACCGGTTTGCGCCAGGGTAACTCCTCGTTGCGCGTGTCTTCCGGCTCGGTGTCGGACAGCCCGGTCGGCCAGACATCAGGCATAGCCGGCACGACGACCACAACCGGGCAGGCAACGCGCGGAATCGACAGCAGCAAGGTCAGCATGACCAGCAGTGCCGATTTCTGGGATGAGCTGGGCCGCTCGCTGCAGGCGATCGTCGGCAATGTGGACGGACGCAGCGTGGTGGTCAGCCCGATGTCCGGCGTGATCGTGGTGCGCGCGATGCCGGACGAGTTGAAGAACGTTGCGGCCTATCTCAAGGCGTCGCAGATTTCCATCGAACGGCAGGTGATTCTGGAGGCAAAGATCATCGAGGTGGAGTTGAGCGACGGAGCCCAGTCCGGCGTGAACTGGGGTGCGTTCAAGAACAATCCGAACAGCCGGACATCGATAGGGCAGTTGTCTCCCGGCGCTGTGCTGTCCGTAACGGGTTCGATGACCAATGGTTCGGTGACTGCCACACCGGGGACCAATCTATCGCTTGCGGGGACCGTGGGCCAGGCTGCCGGATCGTTGTTTGGCCTGGCGTTTCAGACCAGCAATTTTGCGGCGCTGTTGAGCTTTCTGGAATCCCAGGGCAGCGTGCATGTGCTGTCGAGTCCGCGCATCGCGACACTGAACAACCAGAAGGCCGTACTCAAGGTGGGCACCGACGAATTCTTCGTCACCAATGTCACCAACACCACAACGACCGGCACGGCGACCACGTCCACGCCGAGTGTGACGCTGCAGCCATTCTTTTCGGGTATTGCGCTGGACGTAACGCCGCGCATCGACCAGAACAACGAAATCATCCTGCATGTTCATCCCTCGGTCAGTTCGGTTACTACGGTCAACAAGACGGTGGATGTCGGCGGGATCGGCGGCACGTTGAATCTGCCGCTGGCTTCCAGTTCCATTTCAGAGACCGACAGCATCGTGCGTGCCCGCGACGGCCAGATTGTCGCGATCGGCGGGTTGATGCGCCAGACAACGGTCAATGACCAGTCGGGTCTGCCCGGCATGCCCAAGCCGCTGTTCGGCCAGACCAGCAAGACCAATGTGAAGCGCGAACTGGTGATCTTGCTGAAACCGACGGTGGTGGACAACGACAAGGATTGGTCTCAGGACATCACCCAGAGTCGCGATCGCTTCGGCAACATGGCCGGGCAGGGCGGCAGGCCCTGATATGTATCTCGAACACTTCGGGCTGCGCCAGCCGCCATTCAGTCTGACCCCCGACACCAGTTTCTTTTTTACCTGCAGCAGTTATCAGGAGGCGCTCAACACCTTGCTGGTGGCGGCGCGCAGCGGCGAGGGCTTCATCAAGATCACAGGCGAGGTGGGCTACGGCAAGACGCTGCTGTGCCGCAAGTTCCTTGCCGCGCTGAATCAGGATATGCGGCCCACCACCGCGATCGGCACTCAGGATCACGCTACGCCTACCACCGCCACGGGGCGCTTCGTCACGGCTTATGTCCCCAATCCCTATCTCGAACCGCGCAGCTTGTTGCTGGCCTTGGCCGATGAGTTTCGCGTGCCGCTTGAGAAGGACGCCGACCAGCATCAGTTGTTGAAGGGCCTGACCTATGCGCTGCTGGAGTGCGCCAGCAAGGGGCAGCACGCGCTGGTGTGTCTGGACGAGGCGCAGGCGATGCCGCTGGAGAGCCTGGAAGTGCTGCGCCTGCTGACCAATCTGGAGACCGAGAAGCGCAAGCTGCTGCAGGTGGTGCTGTTCGGTCAGCCGGAACTGAACGAGCGGCTGCAGCATCATTCGGTGCGCCAGCTGCGCCAGCGCATCAGCTTTCAGTACGAGCTGCGGGGCCTGGATCGCGACGAACTGGAACGCTATCTGCATCACCGCCTGTCCGTCGCCAATTATTCCGGCGAAGCGCTGTTCGGCAGGGCGGTGGTGTCCAAGCTGCACCGCATTACCCGCGGCACCCCGAGGCTGGTCAATATCGTCGCGCACAAGGCCTTGATGCTGGCCTACGGCGAGGGGAAAAATCGGGTGTATGCACGGCACATCCGCGATGCCGCGGCCGATACACCGGAGGCGCGCCGGGACTGGTTACCCTGGGCGCTGACCCTGACTGTCGCGGCGGTTGTCGTTTCGCTGGGAATCGGCTGGTTCTTGCTGCGATGAGCATCATCAATCGGGTGCTCAGCCAGCTCGAGCGGCGCGGCGTGCAGGTCGATCAGGATATGGTGCGAGCAGTGCCGCCGCCCCGATCGGCGCGCATGCCGCTGTTGCTGGCTGCGCTGTTGTTGCTGACGCTGGCGGCATGGTGGTGGCAGCAACGCGGCACCGAGGGTGTCGCGAAACTGCAGCAGGCCGTGGCGTTCTCCGCGCCCAGGCCGGTTCCGAATGTCGTCGCGAATCCATCCGGCGTGCCGGTTTCGGCCGCGTCGGCTGTTGCCGTGTCGGTCACCGAGCGTGCACAGCCAGCGCCAAAGCCTGTACCGCAGCCAGCCCCGAAGCCCGTACCGAAGGCAGCCCCGAAGCCCGTACCGAAGGCAGCGCCAAAGCCTGCACCGCAGCCAGCGCCGAAACCCGTGCCGCAGCCAGCGCCGAAGCCCGTACCGAAGGCAGTGCCGCCCCCCAAGGCGGTAGCGAGCGTGCCGCCGAAACCTGCCGTATTGGCCGTGCAGGACAAGCCGCGCACAGCAGCGCCGTCGGCGAACCGGACGGTCGCGCCGAAACAGGATGCGCATTCCGATAAGCCGGCGACAACTGCCCCTGTCGCGACTGACGAGATACCGATGAAGCAAATCAGCCGCAGCCAGCAGGCCGAAGCCGAATTTCGCAGGGGTGTCGAGCTGATGCAGCGGGGCCGCAGCAGTGATGCGATAGCGAGTTATCGGGCGGCGCTGCAACTGGACGGCGCTCACGATGCGGCGCGCCAAGCGCTGGTGGGGCTTTTGCTGGAGGACAAGCTCGGCGACGAGGCGGAGCGATTGCTGCGGGAGCGGCTGGATAGCCGGCCGCAGCACACCGGTTTCGCGATGCTGCTGGCGCGCCTGCAGGTGGAGCGCGGTGCGACGGGCGAGGCGCTGGTCACGTTGGAGAGGTCGCTGGCCTACGCCGAAGCGAAGGCCGACTATCTGGCCTTTCTTGCTGCGTTGCAGCAACGCAACAATCTCCATGCCGACGCGGCTTCCCACTATCAGGCTGCGCTGCAGCTGCAGCCGGGCAACGGTGCGTGGCTGATGGGCTACGGGATTTCGCTGCAGGCGTTGCGGCGCACCGAAGAGGCCAAGGCCGCATACCGGCAGGCGCTGGAAAGCAAGACGCTCAGTCCCGACTTGAAGGTGTTCATCCAGCGCAAACTTAACGGATTGTAGGAATCGATTCCGGGAGGTCCGCGGAAAACACAGAAGTCGCGGAATAAATCAATGGGTTGATCGGGAGGGGCTGGTCGTTCGGCAGCTTGTCCTGAAAGTCATTGCATACATTAGAATTTGTTCGTGTTTTTCGTGGACAAATGATTTTTCAGGTTGGCAGGCCTTTGCCTACTTGTGCGGCAGTGTTCGCGCTACCACCCATGCCGACACGTCGGCTGCGCCGCGCTTTCTCACCGCGCTGGCGAGCGCGTTCAGGCTCGATCCGGTGGTTAACACGTCGTCTACCAGCGCGACATGCTTGCCGCCCAAATCCATGTCGCAACAAAACGCATCGCGCACATTCTTCTTGCGTTCCTTCCATGGCAGGGCCGATTGCGGCGGCGTGTCGCGTACCCGACGGCAGGCGTGCGGCAGCAATTCGAGGTTCAGTTCTCGGGCGATCGCGGCGGCAATCAGCAGCGACTGATTGAAGCCGCGTTCTCTCAGCTTGGCGGGATGCAGCGGCATCGCGATCACATAATCGGGCAGACGGTCTATGCGTTGCGCCAATCTGCCGGCGAAAGCATGGGTCAAGGCGAGCCGTTCGCGGTATTTCATCGCCTGAACCAGTTTGTCGAGCGGGTAAGCGTAGGCGTATGCCGCCGTGGTGTGAGTGAACAGCGGTGGTCGTTTCAGACAGCGGCCGCACAGTTCGCCGCCCGGCGTCGGCAGTGCACAGGCCGGGCAGTGCGACGTAGCGAGAGTAGGGAGCGTGCGGTCGCAGGCGGCGCACCACAAGCCGTCATGGCTCATATGCCCGCACAGCACGCAGGGCTGTGCGGGCAATAGTTGCCTGATTTTTGCGCCGATGTTCAGTAGTGCGTCGTGAAAAATTGACAAGCTATCGCCCTTTCTAGGATGATGCGCCGCTCCGCTCCATCATACCGAAGTACGGCTGGACAGGAAAAACACACCGTAACGTGCATCGCAATATCACTATCCATCAACGCCGATCCAGATTCGTCATGACCGCCCAGACCATAGAATTCGTCCGCCCGAAAAAGCCGAACAACGAGACGCAGCGCTGGAGCGTCGCCGAGATCGAGGCGTTGTTCAAGCTGCCGTTCGCCGACCTGCTATACCGCGCCCAGCAAATCCACCGCGAGCACTTCGACCCGAATGCGGTGCAACTCTCGACGCTGTTGTCGATCAAGACCGGCGGCTGTTCCGAGGACTGCGGCTACTGCCCGCAATCGGCGTTCCACAATGCGGGCGTCGAGAACAGGAAAATGCTGGACGTGAGCGAAGTGGTGAAGGCCGCGAAGGCCGCGCAGGATGCCGGCGCGGACCGCTTCTGCATGGGTGCGGCATGGCGCGAACCGACCGAGGAAGATATGGCCGCGGTGGTCGAGATGGTCAAGGAAGTGCGCGCACTGGGCATGGAGACCTGCGCGACGCTGGGCATGCTGAACGACGAGCAGACCGAGCAGCTGCGCGCCGCCGGTCTGGACTATTACAACCACAACCTCGATACCACGCCGGAGTTCTACGGTAGTATCATCAGCACCCGCGACTACCAGGATAGGCTGGACACGCTGGAGCGCGTGCGCCGCGCCGGCCTGCATGTGTGCAGCGGCGGCATCGTCGGCATGGGCGAGAACCTGACGCAACGCGCCGGGCTGGTCGCGCAGTTGGCGAACATGAATCCGTATCCCGAGAGCGTGCCGATCAACAATCTGGTCAAGGTCGAAGGCACGCCGCTGGCCGACCAGGAAGATCTCGATCCGCTGGACTTCGTGCGCACCATCGCGGTCGCGCGCATCACCATGCCGACCGCGCGCGTGCGCCTGTCCGCCGGCCGCCAGCAGATGAGCGAGGCGATACAGGCCTTGTGCTTCCTCGCCGGCGCGAACTCCATCTTCTACGGCGACCAGTTGCTGACCACCGGCAATCCGGATGTGGAACGCGATCGCGCTTTGCTGGACAAGCTGGGTATGTACCCCTTTGCGGAAAAACATTGATAATGTAGGTTGGGTTAGCGTAGCGTAACCCGACATTGCGCTGCGTTGGGTTACGGCGCGAAACGCGCCTAACCCAACCTACCAAGACCGATGCCATTCTCCCAACTCCAAAACGAACTCGACGAGCGCGCCGCGCAGGGCCTGTTGCGCCAGCGGCGCATGATCGCCGGCCCGCAGTCGCCGCATGTCGAGGTCGACGGTAAGCTTTTCCTCTCATTCAGCAGCAACGATTACCTCGGTCTGGCGAATCATCCTCAGTTGATCAGGGTGTTGCAGGAAGGCGCGCTGCAGCATGGGCTTGGGGCGGGAGCTGCCCATCTGGTGAGCGGTCACAGCGCGGCGCATCACGAACTCGAACAGCGGATCGCCGCATTCGTGGGCAAGCCCGCCGCGCTGCTGTTTTCCACCGGCTACATGGCCAATCTGGGCACGGTGCAGGCGCTGGTCGGGCGGGGCGACACGGTGTTTGCCGACAAGCTCAACCATGCCTCGCTGAACGATGCGATGCTGCTGTGCCGCGCCGGGGCGAAGCGCTATCGCCACGGCGACATGGCGCAACTGGAACAATTGCTGGAGCAGACAAAGAGCGGGCGCAAACTCGTCGTCACCGACTCGGTGTTCAGCATGGATGGCGACATCGCACCGTTGCGCGAATTGCTGGCGCTGTGCGAGCGGCACGACGCCTGGCTGTATGTGGACGATGCGCACGGCTTCGGCGTGCTGGGCGAGCAGGGGCGAGGCTCGCTGTCGCATTTCGGCATCGCGTCGCCGCGCATCATCTACATGGCGACGCTGGGCAAGGCCGCCGGTGTGTTTGGCGCCGTCGTCGCCGCCGAACAGGCGGTGATCGACACGCTGGTCAACCATGCGAACAGCTATGTCTACACCACCGCCACGCCGCCGGCGCTGTCGGTCGCGTTGCTGGAAAGCGTGAATCTGATCGAGCAGGGTGACGCGTTGCGCGAACATCTGCGCAAGCTGATAGCGCAGTTGCGTGAAGGGCTGGCAGATTTGCCCTGGCAGTTGATGCCGTCGGACACGGCGATCCAGCCGTTGCTGATCGGCGACAACCGGCAGGCGCTCGAACTGAGCGAGGAGTTGCGCGAGCGCGGCATATGGGTTGCTGCAATCCGTCCACCCACCGTGCCGCAAGGCACGGCGCGGCTGCGCATTACGCTGTCCGCCGCGCACAGCGAGGCGGATGTCGAACGCCTGATTGAGGCCTTGCATGAGCTTGCACAGAATTCATAAATTCGCGCAGCGATTCGTTTGCCCCCTCTACCGCTTGCGGGATAACCAGCGACTTGGCTGCGGTTTTTTGCAGCCTAGTCGAATGGCTAGTTGTTCTATCCTGAGGGTTGGGGGGAGGGAAACGTGCAAGGCGGACGAAAATGCAGGTGAGCAATGGTAGCCTTGCACGTTGAAGAATCCGGCAGCGGCGAACCGCTGCTGCTGATCCACGGCTGGGGAATGCACGGCGGCATGTGGGGGAGCGCGGCCGAGCGGCTGGCGCGGGACTTTCGCGTGATCGCGGTGGACCTGCCGGGACATGGTTTTAGCGTAGGTCGGGATTTATCCCGACACAGCGGTGATGTCGGGATAAATCCCGACCTACCATTGGATTCCATCGTCGATGAATTGAGTGCTCGGTTCGGCGAGCCGCTGAATCTCTGCGGCTGGTCTCTTGGCGGGCAGATCGCGTTGCGCTGGGCTCAGCGCCATCCGCAGCAAGTGCGGCGTCTGGTGCTGGTAACGAGCACGCCTTGCTTCGTGCGACAACCCGGCTGGGATTGTGCGATGGCGGCGGACACGCTGGCGGAGTTCGCTGCCGCGCTGGAGCAGAACTATGCGCTGACGTTGCGCCGTTTCCTCGCGCTACAGGTGCGCGGCAGCGAGAACGAACGCGAGTTGCTGGTTGAACTGCGCAATGCGCTTTTCAGCCGCGGCGAGCCGGAGTTGGCCGCGTTGCAGTCGGGTTTGAACATCCTGCGCGACTGCGATCTGCGCGAGGCGCTGCCGCAAATCGCGCAGCCCGCGCTGGTGATCGCCGGCGAGCGCGATACGCTGACTCCTCCGGATGCGTCGCGCCATCTCGCCGAGCGGATGCCGCAGGCGCAGCTGGTGCTGGTGGAGGGTGCCGCGCATGCGCCGTTTCTTTCCCATCCGGATCGCTTCGTTGCATGCATCAAGGATTTCCTGGAAGAACGAACATGAACGAATTCGAGATCGACAAGCGGCAGATGCGCCGCGCTTTCAGCCGTGCGGCGGCGGACTACGATGCCGAGGCGGTGATGCAGCGCGAGGTGTGCTCGCGCATGTTGGAGCGGCTAGACTGCATCAAGCTGCAGCCGGCGCGCATTCTCGACGTCGGCAGCGGCACCGGCTGGGGCACGCGCCAGCTGGGCGAGCGCTATCCTGCGGCGCAACTGGCCGCGCTCGATATCGCGCTCGGCATGCTGCAGAACGCGCGCGGGCATTCGGGCTGGTGGCGCAAGCTGTTCGGCGGCGCGAAGCAGGGCTATGTGTGCGGCGATGTCGAGGCATTGCCGATCGCATCCGCCAGCGTCGACATGGTGTGGTCCAATCTCGCGCTGCAGTGGTGCAACGACCTGCCGGCGACATTCGTCGAGCTGCATCGCGTGCTGAAGACGGAAGGTTTGCTAATGTTTTCCACCTTCGGCCCGGATACGCTGAAGGAGCTGCGGCGGGCGTTCGACGGCGTGGACGGCCATAACCACCTGAATCGCTTCACCGACATGCACGACGTCGGCGACATGCTGATGCATGGCGGTTTCGCCGATCCGGTGATGGAGATGGAATATCTGACGTTGACCTACGACGATGTGCGCGGCGTGCTGCAAGATCTCAAGGCCATCGGCGCGCACAATGCAACCGCCGGGCGTGGGCAGGGATTGATGGGCAAACAGGCTTGGGCGCGCTTGGTCGAGAACTACGAGCGGCTGCGCAGCAACGGCAAGTTGCCCGCGACCTACGAAGTGGTGTACGGTCACGCATGGAAGCCGCAGCCGCGCACCACGCGCGACGGCGTATCCATCATCCAGACTCCATTCAACCTGAAATGAGCTATTTCGTTACCGGAACCGATACCGGCGTCGGCAAGACGCTGGTC
The DNA here is from genome assembly GCA_023229845.1 of Gallionella sp. GTDB lineage: Bacteria > Pseudomonadota > Gammaproteobacteria > Burkholderiales > Gallionellaceae > Gallionella. Next base: position 44,548 of record JALNYK010000016.1, on the reverse strand, counting down.
AGCTGCGCGCTGCTGCATGCCTTCGCGGCGCGCGGTCGCAGCGTGGTCGGCATGAAGCCGGTCGCTGCGGGTTGCGACGACGACATGCACGAAGACGTGCGCCAGTTGCGCGCGGCCAGCAATATGCTGGCCGGCCTCGGTCAGATCAACCCCTACAGTTTCGTGCGCCCGGTCGCACCGCATCTGGCGGCGCGCTTCGCCGGTATCCGCATCAGCCTCGACCGCATACTCGAAGCCTATTCCGAGCTGAACGCGCAGGCCGACGTGGTAATCGTCGAAGGCGCGGGCGGTTTCCGCGTGCCGCTGAACGACGAGCAGGACAGCGCGGACATGGTGCAGCAGATGAATATCCCGGTCGTGCTGGTGGTCGGGATGCGGCTGGGCTGCCTGAACCATGCGCTGCTGACCGCCGAGGCGATTGCCGTGCGCGGCCTGACGCTGGCGGGCTGGGTGGCGAATGTGGTCGATCCCGAGATGGCGATGCTGGACGAGAACGTCGCCGCGCTGGAACAGCGCATTGCCGCGCCATTGTTGGGCATCGTTCCGCATCAGGCGCAGCCGGATGCGCTCGCAGTCGCCGCGCTGCTGGATACCGACTTGCTGGAACCGGGCGCATGACCGAGTTCGGCATCGTCGCGGTGTTCTTCGTCGGCCTGCTGGGCGGCGTGCATTGCCTCGGCATGTGCGGCAGCATCGTCGGCATTCTAACGGCGCAATTGCCCAAGCCCTCACCCGAACCCTCTCCCGCGAGCGGGAGAGGGGCCGAACGTCGCACGCCTGCGGGCGCGCGGATCATGATTCCCGATGGTCCTCGCTGGCCGTTTCATCTGGCCTACAATGGCGGGCGGCTGACTAGCTATACCGCCGCCGGCGCGCTGGTAGGCAGCATCGGGCAGGCAGGGCTGCTGTTTCGCGACGAGGTACCGGTGCAACATCTGCTGTTTGCGCTGTCCAGCCTGATGCTGGTCGCGCTGGGGCTGTATCTGGCCGGCGGTGGCAAACTGGTGCGGCGTATCGAGCGTCTGGGCGGCGGGCTGTGGCGGCGCATACAGCCGCTGACCAAACGCCTGCTTCCGGTCAGCACGCCGCAGCGCGCTTTGCTGCTCGGCATGCTGTGGGGCTGGATGCCTTGCGGTCTGGTATACAGCGTGCTGCTGACCGCACTGGCCAGCGGCAGCGCGCAGAACGGCGCGGCCATCATGCTGGCGTTCGGCCTGGGCACGTTGCCTAACCTGCTGGCGATAGGCCTGTTCTGGGAACGCGTCAGGGGCTGGGTGCAGTCGCCGCGCGTGCGCCTGGCGGCGGGGCTGATGGTGGCGGGATTCGGCGTGTATGGGCTGATCAAGGTCGGCTACACTTTTTATTTTTATGGATGGAACGGGAGTTGTCATGTCGCTGCGTAACCTGTGGCTCTTGTTGTCGATTGCCTTGCTGGCCGGCTGCGGCGAGCCCAGGCTGCCGTCGCCGTTCCATGCCAGCGAGGCTGGCACGAAACTGGCACAGGCCGATTTCCGGTTGACCGATCACGGCGGCAAGCCGCGCACGCTGGCGGATTTTCGCGGCAAGGCGGTGGTGCTGTTCTTCGGCTATACCCATTGCCCTGACGTGTGCCCGACCACGCTGGCCGATCTGGCGCAGACGATGCGCCTGCTGGGCAAGGATGCGGAGCGGGTGCAGGTGTTGTTCGTTACGGTCGATCCGGAGCGAGACAAGCCCGAGATGCTGGCGCAATACGTGCCGGCCTTCGATCCTTCGTTCCTCGCGCTGTACGGCGACGCACAGGCGACCGCGCAGGTCGCCGAAGCTTTCGGCGTGGTTTACCAGAAACAGCCGACCACTTCCGGCTACAACATGGATCACAGCGCCGGAACTTTTCTGATCGGCCCCGATGGCGGGACGCGTTTGCTCGCACCCTATGGGCAGCGCGCCGAATGGCTGGCGGACGACATCCGCTTGCTGCTGGCGCTGGACAGGGGCAAGCGATGACGATAGCCGACAGATTCTATGCCTGGACCGGCAGCGATATCGATGCGGAGAACCTGCCGATCCGCGTCGGGCAATTGCGCGCGCGGCTGGAGCATTATCCGCTGATGATAGCCAGCCAGTTGCTGGTGAGCGTGCTGCTGTGCGCGATGATGTGGGATGTGGTGGCGCACCAGGTGTTGCTGGGCTGGTTGGCTGCGCTGGGCGCGATGCATCTGGTCGAGGGCTATCATTGGTGGCGTTATCGTGACCGGTTGCAGAGCCTGGACGAATGCAGGGTCTGGCGTGCGCGCCTCATCTTGCTGGTCACTATGGTCGGCACGATCTGGGGATCGGCAGGCGTGTTGATGTTCGTGCCGGGCGACCTGGCCTACCAGGTCCTGCTGATCAGCGTGATCCTGGGGGTGGCTGCCGGCGCGGTGACGCTCAATCCGGTGTTTCCGCCCTCGCTGTATATCTTTGTGGGATTGCTGATCCTGCCTATCCTGTTGCTCAGCTTGGCGATCGGCGATCGGGTGCATGTCATTTTGGCAACGATGCTGGCGATCTATCTGGGGTTTGTGCTGAATGCAGGACGGGGGTTAAGCCGGACTTTCGAGCAATCGCTGCGCGGCGAATGGGAGAACGCCAGGCTGGTCGGGCAACTGGTGCAGCAGAAAGAGCGCGCCGAACGGGCGCAACAGGATGCCGAACTGGCCAGTCGGATGAAGTCGCAGTTTTTCGCCGCCGCCAACCACGACCTGCGCCAGCCCATGCATGCGTTGGCGATGTATGTGGAAGTGTTGAAGAGCGGCACGCTGAGCGAGCAGACAAAGGCGACGGTGATGCAATTGGAGCGTTCCGTCGAGGTGATGTGTTCGATGTTCGATACGCTGCTGGATATTTCCAGACTGGATGCCGGGGTGGTGCAGGCGACTTCCGAGCCGTTTGCACTCGGCCCGATGTTCGACAAGTTGCGCGGCGAGTTCGAGATGCTGGCGCGCGACAAAGGGTTGCGGCTGGAGATGGCTCCCTGTTCCGATACGGTCTGCAGCGACCCGTTGCTGCTGGAGCGCATCCTGCGCAACCTGCTTGCTAACGCCATCCGCTATACCGAGCGGGGCGGCGTGACCGTGACTTGCAGGCTGGTGGATGAAGGGGCGCGAATCGAGGTGTGCGATACCGGCATCGGCATTTCGCCCGAACATCTGCCGCATATCTTCGAGGAGTACTATCAGGTGAGCAACAGGCAGCGCGACCGCAGCAAGGGGCTGGGCCTCGGCCTGGCTATCGTCGAACGGCTGGCGCGATTGCTGGGTTGCCGGATGCAGGTGCATTCCACACAGGGCGAGGGCTCCTGTTTCAGTTTCGTGATTCCGGCGCGCGGACCGGATGTTATGATGGCGAACGATCCGGCGACATAGGCTGGACAGGGAGATGTTATGAGATTAATGCTGGTGGACGATCACGTGCTGTTTCGCGAAGGGATGCGTCTGGTTTTGCAGCAATTGCCCGACGTGACCGAAATACTGGAAGCGGGCAGCTTCAACGAGGCGTTGAGGCTGGCCGAAGATAATCCGGATCTGGATCTGGCGCTGATGGATCTGAATATGCCCGGCAGCGACGGGCCCATGTCCATACGCTATTTCAACCAGCGTTATCCGCATATCCCGTTGATGGTGGTGTCGGGTGAAGAGAGCCGTTCGATCATGGAGAAGGTAATGGCGTCCGGGGCGCTCGGTTTTGTGTGCAAAAATTCCAATGCCCCGCTGATGCTCAGCGCACTGAATCTGGTGTTGTCCGGCGGCGTGTATGTGCCGCCACAATTGCTGCGCCCCAGCGATGATATGTCCCGGCAGGAAGTGGAGCGGGTCGACCGGCGCAGCACGCGCACCAACGAGTTCGGCCTGACCGCGCGCCAGATGGAGGTGTTGCATTGCATCGCCGACGGCCTGTCCAACAAGGAGATCGCCGAGCGGCTGAATCTCGCCGAAGGCACGGTCAAGATCCATGTCGCGTCGACCTACCAGACGTTGCGCGTGAATAACCGCATGGAAGCGGTGCGCCTGGCCGAGCAAATGGGGTTGATCGGTGCCGCCAATGGTTGATGTGCGCGGCGAATCGCCGGGCAACAAGCTGCTTATGCTGTTGCGCGAATCGCGCTGGCTGCTGCTGGCCGCGCTTGCTGCCTATTTTACTGTGGCGTTTTATGGCTACGATCCGGCCGACCCGGCCTGGTCGCACAGCGCCAGCGGCGCGCTGACTTCCAACCCCGGCGGCGTGCTGGGCGCTTATCTTTCCGACATGTTGTTTTTCCTGTTCGGCGTTTCCGCATGGTGGTGGGTGGTATTCATGCTGCAGCGCGTCTGGGCGGGCTATCGCGAATTGCGCGCTGACAGCGTTTTCTGCAAGCGCACCTTCCAGGTTTCCATGATCGGTTTCATGGTGCTGCTGCTGGCCAGCAGCGCGCTGGAAGCGATACGCCTGTATACCCTGCAGGCCGCGTTGCCGCTGGCGCCCGGAGGGATGTTCGGGGCGCTGGTCGGAGAAGCGCTGAGCCATCTGCTGGGGTTCACCGGCGCGACGTTGTTGTTGATGGCGCTGATCGCCACCGGCCTCAGCGTGTTCAGCGGACTTTCCTGGCTGCGCTTCATGGATAGTTTGGGCGCAGCGCTGGAAAACGGCTGGCAATGGGCATGGCGCACCTGGCAGACCCGCCGCGACAAACGCATCGGCGCGCAGGCGATGCATGTGCGTAGCGCCGTGGTCGAAGAAGAGAAGAAGCGGGTCGTCGAGCATCAGCCCATCCATATCGAGATGCCGGTGGCCGAAGTGGTGAAGTCCACGCGGGTGAGCGAGGAGAAACAAGCGCCGCTGTTCTCCGAGATGCCGGACTCGCCGTTGCCGCCGCTGCATCTGCTGGACCAGCCGACGCAGCATGTCGAGACGGTGTCGGTCGATACGCTGGAATTCACCTCGCGCCTGATCGAGCGCAAGCTCAAAGAATTCGGTGTCGAGGTCAAGGTCGTCGGCGCCTATCCCGGCCCGGTGATCACGCGCTACGAGATCGAGCCGGCCATCGGCGTGAAGGGCAGCCAGATCGTCAACCTGATCAAGGATCTCGCGCGCGCATTGTCGGTGGTCAGCATACGCGTGGTCGAGACGATACCCGGCAAGGCCTATATGGCGCTGGAACTGCCGAATTCGAAGCGCCAGATGGTGCAGCTGTCCGAGATACTCGGCTCGCAGGTCTATGCCGACATGCATTCCGCGCTGACGATGGCGATGGGCAAGGACATCGCCGGCAAGGCGGTGGTCGCCGACCTCGCGAAGATGCCGCATGTGCTGGTCGCCGGCACCACCGGCTCGGGCAAATCGGTCGCGATCAACGCGATGATCCTGAGCCTGCTGTATAAGGCCACGCCGCAACAGGTGCGCCTGCTGCTGGTCGATCCGAAGATGCTGGAGCTTTCCGTCTACGAGGGCATCCCGCACCTGCTCTGCCCGGTGGTCACCGACATGCGCCAGGCCGCGTCGGGGCTGAACTGGTGCGTGCAGGAAATGGACAGACGCTACAAGCTGATGTCCGCGCTGGGCGTGCGCAACATCGCCGGTTACAACCAGAAGGTGCGCGAAGCGGAGAAGAGCGGCAAGCCGCTGACCAATCCGTTCACGATCACGCCGGAAAGCCCGGAGCCACTGGAAGAGCTGCCGCTGATTGTGGTGTTCATCGACGAGTTGGCCGACCTGATGATGGTGGTCGGCAAGAAGATCGAGGAGCTGATCGCGCGTCTGGCGCAGAAGGCGCGCGCCTCCGGCATCCATCTGGTGCTGGCGACTCAGCGTCCGTCGGTGGACGTGATCACCGGCCTGATCAAGGCCAACGTGCCGACGCGCGTGGCGTTCCAGGTGTCGTCGAAGATCGACTCGCGCACGATTCTGGATCAAATGGGCGCGGAAGCGCTGCTGGGGCAGGGCGACATGCTCTACCTGCCGCCGGGCACCGGCTATCCGCAGCGCGTGCACGGCGCGTTCGTGTCGGATCAGGAGGTACATCGCGTCACCGAATATCTCAAGGCGCAGGGTATGCCGCAGTACATCGACGGCGTGCTGAATTCGCTGGAGGAATCGGGCGGCGAGGATGGCGAAGGCGGTCCCGCGCTGGATGCCGAGGCCGATCCGCTGTACGACCAAGCGGTGGACATCGTGCTGAAGTCGCGCCGCGCATCGATCTCGTCGGTGCAGCGTCAGCTCCGCATAGGCTACAACCGCGCCGCGCGCCTGATCGAACAGATGGAGGCCGCCGGCATCGTCACCGCGATGCAGAGCAACGGCAACCGCGAGGTGATCGCACCTAATCGGGAAGGGTGAAGGGATAAGGGGGAAGGGTGGCTGCGCGGTGCGCACGGTTTTTTACCCTTCTCCCTTCCCTCTTCGCCCTTCCCCAACCCGGATATTGAGCATGTATAAAAAACTTCTTATCGGACTCTCGATTTTCCTGTGTGCCGCTACAGCTCATGCCGGCGGCATAGACAAGCTCAAGGAATTCATCGCCGCTACGCGTTCCGCGCAGGCCGACTTCACTCAAGTGGTGTTGGACCAGAGCGGCAAGCGCATCCAGAGCGCGTCCGGCACGATGCAGTTCGTGCGTCCCGGCAAGTTCCGCTGGACTTACCATAAGCCCTACGAACAACTCATCGTCGGCGATGGCGCGAAGTTCTGGCTATACGACGCCGACCTGAATCAAGTCACGGTGCGTAAGCTGGATGCCGCGCTGGGCAGCAGCCCGGCGGCGCTGTTGTCCGGCAGCAACGAGATCGAGCGCGGTTTCACGCTGAAGGAGAGCGGCACCCAGGACGGTCTGGACTGGCTGAAGGCCACGCCCAGGGCACAGGACAGCAGCTTCAGCGGCATCCTGATGGCGTTCGATGCACAGGCGGAACTGGTGGTCATGGAACTGAACGACCAGTTCGGCCACAAGACCGTGCTGCGATTCTCCGGCCTGAAACGTAACCCGCCACTCTCGCCATCCCTGTTCAAGTTCGTGCCGCCGAAGGGCGCGGATGTGCTGAGCGAATAATCTAAATGGCTTGCATACCTAAAACGCCAAGCAAATCACTTTCTCCGGCATTGCTGAAAGTCAAGCCGGGGCGGGAGCAATTCGAGCAATTCAAGACCAAATTATCTGAACTTGTAGAGCACATAAAAGGCAGTCCAGGCGAAAGCGAAGAGCATTACAAGAACCATATCTCCGACTTTCTGAAATACGCGTTTAAGTTTCCTACCTACTTCATTAATACCAGTGATCGAATTGATCTGGTTATCCATAACGGCAAATCGCCCACGGATTCGGTAGGTGTAATCATTGAGGCAAAACGCCCGACTAACCAAGCGGAAATGCCTGCGCTGGATAATCTCAATGTCAAAGCGATGCAGGAGCTGGTGCTGTATTACCTGCGCGAACGCCTGCGCATCATGGACAAGAATTACGCCGTAAAGCATCTCATTATCACGAATGGATACGAGTGGTTTGTTTTTGATGCGCATGTATTCGAGAAAGCCTTTGCGAACAATTCGGTACTGATCAAACAGTTCAATGACTTTGAGGCTGGGCGCTTGTCGGGCAATACGACAGACTTTTTCTACAAAGAAATTGCCAAGCCCGCGATCGAAAAGATGGGTGACGTCGAAGTTACACACTTCGACTTGCGTGAAAAGAGTAGCGACAAAAAACTTATTGTCTTATTTAAGGTGTTTTCGCCTGAACACCTGCTCAAGCTGCCATTTGCTAATGATAGCAATAGCCTGAATAAAGATTTTTATTCGGAATTGCTACACATCATCGGCTTGATCGAAGTGAAAGACGGCAGCAAAAAGCTCATCCAGCGAAAACAGGAAGGTGGTCGTAATCGTGCTTCGCTGTTGGAAAACGCTATCGCCAAATTGGATGCTTTGGACAAGCTGCGCAATTTCGATAAGCCAAGCTTGTACGGCGATACTACAAAAGATCAGCTGTTTAACGTCGGGCTGGAACTGGTCATCACGTGGGTTAATCGGGTTCTATTTCTCAAGCTGCTTGAAGCACAGCTAATTTCCTATCACAAAGGTGATATGTCTTATGCCTTTCTCAATTATCAGAGAATCAGAAGTTTTGATGATTTGGATAATTTATTCTTCGCGGTATTGGCGCGGAAGCCGGACGAACGCGAAGAAGAGATCAAGCGGGCATTCACCAAAGTCCCCTATTTAAATAGCTCATTGTTCGAGCCGACCGAAATAGAGAGAAGAACTCTCAATATCGGCAACCTGGCTGGCGAGATTGTCTTGCCGCTATATTCTGCAACCGTACTTAAAGACACTAAGGGGAAACGTAGAGCAGGCGGGTTGAATACGCTCGAATACCTGTTTGCCTTTCTGGATGCCTACGACTTTGCCAGTGAAGGCAGTGATGAGCTTAAGGACGACAACAAGGCGCTGATTAATGCCTCCGTGCTGGGGTTGATCTTTGAAAAGATCAATGGCTACAAAGATGGATCGTTCTTCACGCCCGGCTTCATCACCATGTATATGTGCCGCGAGACATTGCGGCGCGCAGTGGTGCAAAAATTTAACGAAGCGAAGAGTTGGGATTGCAAAAACCTCACCGACCTTTACAACAAAATCGAAGATCGGGCTGAAGCCAACACCATCATCAACAGCCTGAAAATTTGCGACCCTGCCGTCGGATCGGGACATTTCCTGGTGTCCGCGCTCAATGAGTTGATTGCCATTAAAAGCGAGCTTGGTATCCTGCAAGATAGCGAAGGTAAGCGACTTAAGAATTATTCAATTTCAGTCACCAATGACGAGCTGATTGTCCGGGATGAAGAGGGCGACGAATTCACTTACAACCCGAGCAACCCGGAAAGTGCGCGCATCCAGAAAACGCTGTTCAACGAAAAGCAGACCCTCATCGAGAACTGCCTGTTCGGCGTGGACATCAACCCCAACTCCGTCAAGATATGCCGTCTGCGCCTGTGGATTGAGTTGCTGAAAAACGCCTATTACAACAACGATGGGCAACTCGAAACATTGCCTAACATCGATATAAATATCAAAGTCGGTAACTCGCTTATCAGCCGCTTTGCGCTGGATGCAGACTTAAAAGATGCTTTGAAGAAAAGCAAATTGACTTTGGCTGACTACAGAAAGGCGGTGGATACCTACCGTAACGCCGCCAGCAAAGAACAGAAGCGCGAAATGGAACGGGTGATTGCGGAAATCAAAAACGATTTCCGCACCGAAATTTTATATCACGACCCCAAAGCCAAGAAGCTGGAGAACATGCGGGCGGAGCTTAAGCTCTTGGGGCTGCCGCAAACCCTGCTTGAAGAATCGGCCAAAGAAAAAAAGGAAAGGAAGCAAAAGCAGGAAAGGCTGAAGCTGCAATTTGACAAATTGAATGCCGAGATCGAAGAGATCAAGAACAACAAGATTTACGAAAACGCTTTTGAATGGCGCTTTGAATTTCCTGAAGTATTGAATGACGAGGGAGCGTTTGAGGGGTTTGATGTGGCAGTCGGAAACCCCCCTTATATTGATTCTGAAACAATGGCCAAAACAATGACAGAGGCAAGGGAGTATTACGCTAAAACCTACGCAACGACCAAAGGGAACTGGGACTTGTTTGTGCCATTTATAGAGCTATGTCATCGGATATGCCCATCGCAGCTTGTTTCATTAATCATTCCAAACAAGTGGCTGGGAGCACCATACTCAACAGAATCAAGAAATACTTACAAGGGAACCTTAATTCAGTTGCTTGATTTTTCAGAGGTCGAAGTTTTTGCTGAAGCGGGTGTTTCGGCAATCGTGGTGTTTTTTGACACCACAGAAAAGAACGTTGTCATAAAAAAATATTCAAATAGTTTTGAAACTGAATTTGAAAATGAGATCGACAACATAGAATGTATTGAACCGCTTAGTCCCATTACTTCGAAATGCTTTACTTTTTTGCAGAGCATTGCACAGAAAACCATTAAGTTGTCTGAACACTACGAGATACATGATAGTGCGTCTACAGCCGATGCATATTTAATTAAGGAATTGGTTCACAACCTGGAAAACGAACAAGAGGCAGGAGTAGCAAAACTTGTTACAACTGGAACGGTGCAAAAATATTTCTCAAGGTGGGGTGAAAGTAGTACCAGCTATCTAAAAGAAAAATATGGAAATCCTGTTGTAACCCGTATGGATTACAAAGCTCAATTTCCTAACAAGGCAAGCGTAATGTTTCAGCCTAAAGTTGTTGTTACGGGGATGAGATACTTGAGAGGTTTTCTGGATATAAAAGGCGATGAATATTTGGCTGGTAAAACAACTCGCATAGCACTTGCAAAGGAAGAAGGGTACGGCCTCAAGGTTTTGCTTGCATTAATTAACTCCAGATTTTTGTCATTCTATTTATCCGAATCTCATAAGAGCGCCTCAATGGGTGGGGGCATCAACATTTCTCCAGAGTTAATTGGTAACTTGCCAATACCAAAAAATATTTCTCGGGAGTCCAAAGAAAAAGTTGAGAACTGGGCTGACAAAATCAGCCTTGCTAAAATGGCTAATCCACAGATGGATACTAGCAACCTAGAAAACGAAATAGACCAGTTGGTTTATGCGCTGTATGGCTTAACCCCCGAAGAAATCGCCCTCGTTGAAGGTACTACGGCACAACAGTCTCCGGCGATGACGGGAGGCGTTGAATGAAGAGCCGCATCATTACAGTGCAAGGTGCCGATGTGTCCATTGTCACCCGGCATGAACAGGATTACATCTCGCTCACCGACATGGTCAGAAATTTTGATGGCGGGAGTGCCTTGATCGAGCAATGGCTGAAGAACAAGGATACGGTGTTGTTCCTGGGTGTGTGGGAACAACTCAATAATCCCGGTTTTAATTCCCCCAAATTCGAGGGAATTAGAAACGAGGCGGGGCGCAATAGCTTTTTCTTGTCTGCCAAGAAATGGATCGATGCCACGGGGGCGGTTGGCCTCTATGCGAAAGCGGGGCGTTACGGCGGAACCTATGCCCATCGAGATATTGCCTTCGAGTTCGGCTCATGGCTAAGTCCTGAGTTCAAGCTTTACCTCATCAAGGAATTCCAGCGCCTCAAGGACGAAGAGGCCAGTTTGAAATCGCTGGAGTGGAGCTTTCAGCGTACCCTCGCCAAGGTCAATTACAAGATTCATACAGATGCCATCAAGGAGCGCTTGATTCCGCCGCGTTTGACCAAGGCGCAGACAGGTGTCATCTACGCCAGCGAAGCGGATTTGCTGAATGTTGCTTTGTTCGGCCTCACCGCTGCGCAGTGGCGGCAAGCGAATCCAGATGAGACTGGCAATATGCGCGACCTCGCTACGTTAGAACAGTTGGTGGTGTTGTCGAATCTGGAAAGCATCAATGCGGTGTTGATACATCAAGGGCTAGACCAGCCCACACGTCTGACGCAGTTGAACACGATCGCTATTAGCCAGATGCAGTCGTTGTTGAGCAGTTCGCTAGTCAAGCAACTGACGATTTCAGATAAAAAGGTCGGGAAGTCCGTAAAAGATGTCTGACCTCTTCGCCCCCAACCAGCCTGCCGCGCCGCTCGCAGAGCGGCTGCGCCCCAAGCATATAGACGAAGTCATCGGGCAGTCGCACCTGCTGGGCGGGGGCAAGCCGCTGCGTCTCGCGTTCCAGTCCGGCAAGCTGCACTCGATGATTCTGTGGGGGCCGCCGGGGGTGGGCAAGACCACGCTGGCGCGGCTGATGGCGTCGGCGTTCGATGCCGAGTTCGTGCCGTTGTCGGCGGTGCTGTCCGGCGTGAAGGATATCCGCGAGGCGATCGCGCAGGCCGAACTGACGCTGCAGCAGAGCGGCCGCCACACGATACTGTTCGTCGACGAAGTTCACCGTTTCAACAAGTCGCAGCAGGATGCCTTCCTGCCGTTCGTCGAACAGGGGCTGGTCACTTTCATCGGCGCGACCACCGAGAATCCGTCGTTCGAGTTGAACAACGCGCTGCTGTCGCGCGCGCAGGTTTATGTGCTGCAATCCTTGTCCGAAGCCGAGATGGGACAATTGTTCGAGCGGGCACAGCAGGTCGCGCTGCAGGGAATTTCGTTCGATGCGGCGGCGAAGGAGCGGGTGATCGGTTATGCCGACGGCGATGCCCGCCGTTTGCTGAACGTGCTGGAACAGTTGCAGACCGCCGCCGAGGCGGCCGGCGTGAACGACATCGACACTGGATTCCTGGACGCCACGCTGGCGCAGAAGCTGCGCCGCTTCGACAAGGGCGGCGAAGCCTTCTACGACCAGATCTCCGCGCTGCACAAATCGGTGCGCGGCTCCAACCCCGATGCGGCGCTGTACTGGCTGGTGCGCATGCTCGACGGCGGCGCCGACCCGCGTTACCTCTCGCGCCGCATCGTGCGCATGGCGTGGGAAGACATCGGCCTGGCCGATCCGCGCGCGATTCAGTTGTGCAACGATGCCGCTGCGACCTACGAGCGCCTCGGTTCGCCGGAGGGCGAACTGGCGCTGGCGCAGGCGGTGCTGTATCTCGCGGTCGCGGCGAAGTCGAACGCCGGGTACGTCGCGTATAATGCCGCCCGCGCTTTCGTGGCGAAGGACGGTTCGCGCGAAGTGCCGTTGCATCTGCGCAATGCGCCGACCAAGTTGATGAAACAGCTGGATTACGGCCGCGACTACCGCTACGCGCACGACGAGGCGGGCGGTTATGCGGCGGGCGAGAACTACTTCCCGGACGGCATGCCGGCAGTGAGTTTCTACGAACCCACCGGGCGCGGTCTGGAAGCGAAGATTGCGGAGAAGCTGGCGCATCTGCGCGAGCTGGACGAAAAAGCAAAGAAAACGTAGGTCGGGTTAGCGTAGCGCAACCCGACAAAGGCTTAGTCGATTGGAATTCAACGTCGGGTTACGCGATAAAGCTGCTAACCCGACCTACTCAGGAGCAGAGATGTTAGACATACAAGCACTACGCAACGACTTGGTCGCAGTGACCGCACGATTGGCGACACGCGGCTACGTGCTGGACACCGCCAAGTTCGAGCAACTGGAAGCCGAGCGCAAGACCATTCAGACACGTACGCAGGAGTTGCAAGCCAAGCGCAATGCATCGTCCAAACTGATCGGACTAGCCAAGGCCAAGGGCGAGGACACCACGGCGATCATGGCCGAAGTGGGCGCGCTGGGCGAAGAACTGAAACAGCTCGAAGCCAAGCTGCCGCTGGTGTTGCAGGAGATGGATGCGTTTCTCGCGGTGATCCCGAACACGCCGCACGAGAGCGTGCCGGTCGGCAAGTCGGAGGCGGACAACGTCGAGGTGTGCCGCGTCGGCGACATCCCGCAGTTCGGTTTCGAGGTGCAGGATCACGTCAGTCTGGGCGAGGGCCTGGGCGGGCTGGATTTCGAGACCGCCGCGAAGATCTCCGGCGCGCGCTTCATGCTGCTGAAAGGCCCGCTGGCGCGGCTGCATCGCGCGCTCGCGCAGTTCATGCTGGACACGCACACCGAGCAGCACGGCTACACCGAGACTTATGTGCCGTATCTGGTGAACGCCGCTTCGATGCGCGGCACCGGGCAGTTGCCGAAGTTCGAGGAAGACCTGTTCAAGGTGCCGCGCCAGATGGGCGAGGGCGAGGAGAATTTCTACCTGATCCCCACCGCCGAAGTGCCGGTGACCAACATCGTGCGCGACGAGATCGTGGCGCTGGAAAAACTGCCGATGAAGTTCGTCGCGCATACGCCCTGCTTCCGTTCCGAGGCGGGCTCCTACGGGCGCGACACGCGCGGCATGATACGCCAGCACCAGTTTGACAAGGTGGAGCTGGTGCAGATGGTGCGCCCGGAGGACTCGTATGCGGCGCTGGAGCAATTGCTCGGCCACGCCGAGACCATCCTGCAGAAGCTCGGCCTGCCGTACCGCGTGGTGAAACTGTGCACCGGCGACATGGGCTTCTCCGCCGCGACCACCTACGACATCGAGGTATGGCTGCCGGCGCAGAACACCTATCGCGAGATTTCTTCCTGTTCCAACTTCGAGGCCTTCCAGGCGCGCCGTATGCAGGCGCGCTTCCGCAACGCGCAGGGCAAGCCGGAGTTGCTGCACACGCTGAACGGTTCCGGCCTCGCGGTCGGTCGCACGCTGGTGGCTGTTTTAGAGAATTGCCAGCAGGCCGACGGCAGCGTGCGCATTCCTGAAGTCTTGCGTCCCTACATGGGCGGCATGGTCAGTCTCACCGCCTGATGCGCATAGTTCACCTGTTCGGTATCGCCGGCGTCGGGCAACACGAACGTCCGGCGGCGCTGCAATGGGCGAAGCGGCTGGAATGGCCGATGCTGCTGGTGGCGCTGTGGATACTGTTGCAATGGTATCTGGAGGAGACGCAGGCGATCCCGCAGGAGATCGCGCGCATCGCCGACTGGCTGGTGTGGCTGGCGTTCTTCTTCGAGACTGTGCTGCTTGGATCGCTGGTGCGTGACAAGCGCGCCTATCTGACCGGCAACTGGATGAATCTGGTCATCATCGTCGGGGGCTTCCCCTTCTTCTGGCAGTTCGCGCCGCTGGTCGGGCTGTTGCGCAGCGTCCGGCTGTTGCTGGTCGTGGTGGTGCTGGCGCGCATGTCCAGGACCGCGCGTACTTTGCTGGCGCGCCATCATCTCGGCAATACGCTGGTGGTCGCCTTTGTCACGATGGTGCTGTCCGGCGTGATGATCTCGCGCATCGATCCCTCGATCGGTGATGTCTGGGACGGCATGTGGTGGGCCTGGGTGACGATGGCGACGGTGGGTTATGGCGACGTGGTGCCGCACAGCGGGGCCGGGCGGTTGTTCGGTGCGCTGTTGATTCTGTTTGGCGTGGTGCTGTTGTCGTTGCTGACCGCAAACCTTGCGGCGTTCTTTATCGGCGGCGACGTCGAGAGGGTCGAGCAGGAGGAAAAAGAGGCGGATCGTCTGCTCAAGGATATTGCAGCGCGGTTGGAGCGGGTCGAGCGGCTGCTGGAAGAGCGGCGTCGCGATTAACGCAACAGCCGCTTGAACGGTTCGATCAGGCTATATGAGATCGATGTCGTATCTGCTTCAACGTTTTTGGATTCCAGCCTTTTCAGCATGTCGTAATAGCTGCGGATGCTTTCCACCAGGATCACCGCCTCGCCGCCGCGCGCATAGCCGTGTTTCAGCGTCTCGTAATGGCCGGGCTGGTTCAGCAGCGGCATCCATTTCTTGATGTCCGTCCAGCTGTCCGGATTGCCGCCGTTGCGCGTTGTCAGAATGCGCGCATCTTCCAGATGGCCGTAGCCTTGGTTGTAGGCTGCCAGCGCCAGCCAGGTGCGGTCCGGTTCCGGGATGCGGTCGGGCAACTGATCCCTGAGCAGCGCCAGATATTTTGCGCCGGCGATGATGCTTTCGCGCGGGTCCAGCCGGTTCTTTACGCCCATGCGGTCGGCGGTGTCCTCGGTCAGCATCATCATGCCGCGCACGTTGGTAAAGGAGGTGGCGAGCGGGTCCCATTGCGATTCCTGATAAGCCAGCGCGGCGAGCAACCGCCAGTCGGAGCCGGTCAGGTCGGCGGCTTCCTGGAACAGCGCGCGGTATTCCGGCAGGTCGCGCTCGCTGCTGGCGACGAAGGCGGCTGCGTCGATTGCTTTCAGGCGGTTGCGGTGGCCGTAGTAGCGATCCAGCAGACGGTTCAGCGTGCCGTCTTGTTGAATGCGGGCGAAGAAGGTCTTCGCTTCCCTGATCAGGTTGGGGTCCACATCCCGGGAGAAGGCCCAGGCGAGCCTGGAAGGGCCGCCAATATCGAAGGCGGCCACGAGATTGGCGTGGTAATTACGCGCGTCGGCAACTTGTAGCTCGTTGGCTATGGCGCAATCCGCAGTGCCGTTGGCTACCTCTTGCAGCAATTCGTTTGCGGACAGTCCTCGACGCACCTCCCATTGCAGTTCCGGCGACTTTTCGTGCAATTCGCGCAAGACTGTTTCCTGGGCCGATCCGGCCACTACCGCCAAGCTCTTGCCGGCCATGTCGGCAATTTTTCTGGGGAGCTTGGCGTTGCGGCCGCAGATCACTTGTTCGCGCACGGTCTGGTAGCTCGGGCCGAAATGCAGCGAGTTGATGTTGACCTCACTGCGCAACGAGGCGGCGGCGAAGTGGGCATGGTGACGGCGTAGCGAACGGTCGATCTTGTCTTGCGGGCTGGGAATCAATTCGACGGAGCTGTGCAGATGTTCGGCGAAAAGCTGTACCAGCTCCCGCTCGAACTCGGCTCTGGCGCCCCAGGAGCTTTCGGGAACGATCACGACCAGCTTGCCGTTGCGCCATTCCGGCAGGCTCTGGTCGCACGCAACCAGCAGCAGACACAGACTGAATAGTGCAACTCGAAAATGTGTTGGCAAGCTAGGCATGCCAACATTCTGCACGAAAACGCAGGATGCTGATAGAATGCGCGCCGCTGTTTGCTGCTTACCAGAAAAGTCGTCGGTATGGATGGCAAAAACGGCAAGCGTCATCTGGAGAGGTGGCAGAGTGGTCGAATGTACCTGACTCGAAATCAGGCGTACGGTAACCCCGTACCGAGGGTTCGAATCCCTCCCTCTCCGCCAAATACAAAACCGCCCCTCGTGGGCGGTTTTTTATTTGGTTGAGTGGAATTGTGGACGAGACCTCCGGGTTCGACCAGCGAGCACCGCTCGCGCAGGACGCCCGCAGGGCGGTTCCGAGCGAAGGCGAGGAACGAGGCTTTCGCGGATGCAACGCGAAAGTCGAGCAATCCCTCCCTCTCCGCCAAATAAAATACGCCCCTTGCGGGCGTTTTTTATTTGGTTGAAAGGAAGTGTGGACGAACCCTTCGGGTTCGACAACACGCCACTTCACGCGCGCTGGTGCGGAATGTATCTTTTGCAGATGCAACGTAAAAGCCAATCGCCCTCTTCCCGTCGATTAAAAAGAGTATTCGTAAAGGGGGCATTTTTTGAATATTTTGCCCGTCAAATTTTGGCAATGGCTTTCCGGATTGATTCGTAAAGAGTTTATGGGAAGATCGTTGCGTAAGCGCATGTGCAAAGGGAATTTAATCCCGACTGAACGAGGCGGGAATGCGCGAAATAAGCCCGATATTCCCCTTTACGCCCCCCTGACAGGTATGACATGATTGCGCAGCTTTACAAAGCTGTAAGTAGAAGTGTGTAGTTTGTCAGGGGGTATCTGGTAGATGACACATTGTTTTTAACTTTTCTCTGGGGAGGAGATACTGTGGAAGCAACTCAAGCGACACCAGTAAAGTACGACATGGAAGTGGTGCGATGGTTCACTATCGCGGCCGCTATCTACGCTGTAGTAGGTACGCTGATCGGTGTGTACGTCGCATCGGAATTGGCATTTCCGTTCTTGAACATGGACCTCGAATATATTACGTTCGGTCGTCTGCGTCCGCTGCATACCAATGCGGTGATTTTTGCGTTCGGTGGTTGTGCATTGATGGCAACCGGTTTCTATATGGTGCAGCGCACCGGTTCGACCAAGCTGTGGAGCAATAAGCTGGCATGGTTCACCTTCTGGGGCTGGAACCTGATCATCGTGTCTGCTGTGATCACTCTGCCGCTGGGCATGACTACCGGTAAGGAATATGCCGAGCTGGAGTGGCCAATCGACATCCTGATCGCTGTAGTCTGGCTGTCCTTCGGTCTGAATCACATCATGACCGTGGCGATCCGCAAGACCTCGCACATCTATGTGTCCAACTGGTTCACGATGGGTATGATCATCATGATCACCTATCTGCACGTTGTGAACAGCATGGCGATTCCGGTCAGTCTGACCAACTCCTTCTCTATCTACACTGGCGTTCAAGACGCGATGATTCAGTGGTGGTGGGGTCACAATGCCGTGGGTTTCTACCTGACCGGTGGCTTCTTGGGCATCATGTACTACTTCGTACCCAAGCAAGTGGGCAAGCCTGTGTTCTCGTATCGTCTGTCCGTGCTGCACTTCTGGGCGCTGACCTTCGGTTACGTCTGGCTGGGCGCGCACCATCTGCAATACACCGCATTGCCTGACTGGACCGGCTCCTTGGGCGCCGCTGTCTCTCTGGCGATGATCATCCCGTCTTGGGGTGGTGCGATGAACGGTATGATGACTCTGTCCGGCGCATGGGATCGTCTGCGTACCGACTACATCCTGCGCTTCCTGGTTGTGGCTCTGGCGTTCTACGCGATGTCCACCTTCGAAGGCCCGGTGATGTCCATCAAGACCGTTAACGCTCTGTCTCACTACACCGACTGGACCGTTGGTCACGTGCACTCCGGCGCATTGGGCTGGATGGCGATGGTTGCCTACGGCGCGATGTACCACATGATCAAGAAGCTGTGGGGCGTGGAGAAGATGTACTCCGAAAGCCTGGTGAACGTGCACTTCTGGCTGGCTACTATCGGCACGGTGGTTTACGTTGTGGCGATGTGGGTCTCCGGCATCATGCAGGGTCTGATGTGGCGTGACTACGACGAGTACGGCACTCTGACCTACACTTTCGTTGAATCTGTGTCTGCAATGCATCCGTACTACGCGATGCGTGCAATCGGCGGCGCGATCTTCAACCTGGGTGCCTGGATTGCTCTCTACAACATCGTGATGACTGTGCGTACGGCTAGTGCTGTGCGCGGAGCCAACGCTGTTCCGGCTAATGCATAAGGAGTGAAACATGTCTGATCACGACAAAATTTATTCGACCAAATTTCAGGACAAGATCGAACGCAGCACGCTCCTGATGTTTGTGATGTCCGCTTTCGCTGTGGCGATCGGCGGTATCGTGGAAATCGTGCCATTGTTCTACCTGCCGAACACCGCTATGACTGGTGGCGACGGTACGTACAACGGCACGCAGCACAAGGATCTGAACGGTAATGTCATCTCCATGGACAAGATCGTCTGGAACCCGGCTACGTCCGAGCACAAGACCCTGGATGCTTGGCAGCCAGGCGACGGCGTACGTCCTTACACTGCGCTGGAAACAGCCGGTCGTAATGTCTACATCCGCGAAGGCTGCTTCCTGTGCCACTCGCAGATGATCCGTCCGTTCCGTGACGAGAAAGACCGTTATGGTCACTACTCGATCGCCGAAGAGTCCATGTATGACCACACCTATCAGTGGGGCTCCAAGCGTACCGGTCCGGATCTGGCTCGCGTAGGCGGCAAGTACTCGGATGAGTGGCATCGCCGCCATCTGAAGTATCCCCGTGAAGTGGTGCCTGAGTCCGTGATGCCTAACTACTTCTGGCTGGAAAACAAGCCGGTTGATGTTGCGGAAACGGTCAAGACGTTGGAAGTGATGACCATCATGCCGTTTAATCCGGTGCCGAAGACCATCTATACGGATGAGTACATTGCCGGTGCAACCGCGCAGCTGGAAGGCAAGACCGACATGGACGCGCTGATTGCCTACCTGCAAGGTCTGGGTAACCACGTTAAGTTCGAAGAAGGTGTGAACTACCGTGATTAAGCTGTTCGAATATCTTGGGATGGATGTCGCGGCCATGACCACGAACGACTGGCTGGGGGTGTTCTTCGCCCTGGTCTCTGCAATCGGCATGGTGGCGGTCTATTTCATGGTATTTCGACCGTCTAACAAGGATACATTCGAAGCCCAGGCCGGTATGGCCCTGGACGACGAAGACCATATCAATGTGGGAGAAAAAAGATGAGTGAAAAACACGATGTAGGTGGCGTGCCAACGACAGGCCACGTGTGGGATGACGATCTGGGGGACTTTACCAACCAGCCGCCGAAGTGGTGGATGTTGGGCCTGACCGCCAGTGCGATTTGGGTATGTGTGTACTGGCTGTATTACCCGTCCGTGCCGGTTTCGACGGGGAGCACTTTCTTCAAGGGGATCGGTGGCTGGACTGCGATCAACGAGATGGAAGCAGACAAGGGCGTGGTGGACGAAGTGCGCGGCAAGTACGAAGCCAAGCTCAAGGACATGACCCCGGCAGCCATCCTGGCCGACGGCGAACTGACAGAATACGTCACTCGTTCCGGCAAGGTGCTGTTCGGCGACAACTGTGCAGCCTGTCACGGCACGAACGGCGTGGGTACGACCGACAAGCAAGGTCTGTTCGCGCCTATCCTGAACGACGACGACTGGTTGTATGGCGGCACCGTCGACAACATCCATGAGTCCATTTCGTCTGGCCGTCAGGGCATGATGATGGCGCACAAGGACATGTTGTCCGCTGCTGAAATCGACACGCTGGCCAATGCAGTCGCTGCAGGTACGCCGACCGCCACTCCGCTGTTTGCGGAAAAGGGTTGTACTGCCTGCCACGGCGAAGATGGCAAGGGCATGGCTGCGATGGGTTCGGCTAACCTGACCGACAAGGTGTATCGCTTCGACGGTTCCGTCGAGGGCATCAAGTACACCATCGAGCATGGCGTGAATGCAGGCACTCCCGATACTCGCGTAGCGGTGATGCCTTCCTTCAAGGCTGCTGGTAAGCTGAGCGATGCAGAAATGAAGAAACTGGCTGTGTACGTGTACAAGTTCGGCGGCGGTCAGGCTGACGCTCCTGTGGCGATGGAAGCTGCACCGGTCGAAGCAGCTTCTGCTGTTGAAGCGGCCGCACCTGCTGCTGCGCAGTAATTTGTCTCAGTCTGTGCGGGAGCGATCCCGCACAGAACTTACTTAAAGGAGATAAGAGATGAATCAGGATTATGTTTTCTGGGGTGTGATCATCAGCCTAGTTGGCTCGGTCGCTGTTGTCGCGTGGCTGTTCTATATGGCATACCGAAACGCTACCAAGGGTCAGGACAAGAAGTAAGTTCAAACCGCAATTGAAGAGGAGGAGAGTTCGCTCTCCTCCTTTTTTCATCCAGCATCAGGGTGTCTTTGAATCAGTTTTGCCAGTGCAGCAAAACCGATTTAGTGTCATCTTATAAGAAGTCGGGCGGATGGCCTGATTATAGAGGAGCGAGAGCGTGAGCAAGCCAGAGGAAAAGAAGGAAGTCGGTGCTGTCACCAGTATTTACCAGGAATTCGAAACTTGGTCGGTGAACACCGGGGACAAGACAATTCATGCCAAACGCATGCCGGGATTCTTTCGTACCTTCAAGGATTATGCGCAGCTGGCATTGTGGCTGCCGTTCTTTCTGTTGCCGTACTTGCGCTGGAATGGCAAACAGGCAATCTTGTTCGACATCGAGCATCGTCAGTTTCACCTGTTTAATCTGACGGTACTGCCTCAGGATATCTGGATGCTTTCGCTGGTGCTGCTGGTGGCGGCGATGACGTTGTTTGCCGTGACCTCGGTTGCTTCGCGCGTGTGGTGCGGCTATTTCTGCTTCCAGACTGCTTGGACCGACTGGTTTACCTGGATTGAGGACAAGATCGAGGGCAACCCGGTCGCGCGTCGCAAGCTGGACGATGCCCCTTGGGATGCCGGCAAGATCAAGAAGAAGGTCTCCAAGCATCTCGCATGGATGGCGATCGCGTTGCTCACCGGTATCAGCTTCTCGATCTGGTTCGTCGATGCGTTCGAATACTGGAACAGCTTGATTCACTTCCAGTTGCCGATGATAGGCTGGGTCGTGCTGGCGATGTTCTTCGTAGGGACCTACATCCTGGCCGGGTTGTTGCGCGAGCAGACCTGCTTTTGGTTGTGTCCCTATGCACGCATTCAGGGAACGATGACCGATGCGCAGACTATCCTGCCGACCTACGATTACACCCGTGGTGAGCCGCGCGGCAAGTTGCGTCGCGGCGGCGAAGTGGTCGCGCAACAAGGCGATTGCATCGACTGTTTCCAGTGCGTGCAGGTGTGCCCGACCGGCGTGGACATCCGCGACGGCCAGCAACTGGGTTGCATTACCTGCGGCCTGTGTATCGACGCCTGCGATTCGATCATGGACAAGATCGGCAAGCCGCAGGGGCTGATCCGCTATGCATCGCTGGACGAACTGGAAGGCAAGCCGGCCAAGAAGATTTACCAGCATCCGCGCACGCTGGTGTATCTGTCCATCATCGTGATCTCTCTGGCGGGCATCGTGTATGGTCTCACCCACATGGGCTCGATGACGCTGAGCGTGATCTCGGAGCGCCAGCCGCTGTTTGTTTCGCTCAGCGACGGTTCGATCCAGAACAAGTACCAGTTCAAGGTGCTCAACAAGACCGACAAGGATCTGCATGTGACCGTGTCGGCGACGGGCGGTGTCGAGGGGCAGCAGCTCATCGGTGCCGAGAAACCGCTCTTGACTCACCATGGGCGCGGCACTTCGTTCACGATCTTCGTGAAGGCGCCGGGCGACAAGGTCATGAAGGAAGTGACGCCGATCGAGTTCCAGGTGCAGGCAGTCGAGGATACGCAGGTGGCGGCGCAATACAGCAGCAAGTTCAACGGCCCCAAGCGTTGATACGACAGGAGTGATGAAAAAATGATTTCACAGGATAACAAAGCCGCTTTGCGCAACCCGTGGGTGTGGGCGGTGATCGCGTTGATCGTCGTGGTGCTGGGCGTGAACATCACGTTCATCCTGTATTCGGCCGACAGCAGCCGTTCCGCGCTGGTCGAGCAGGACTACAAGACCAAGGATCGTAAGGCGAACGAAGATCTGTTGAAGGAGTTGCGCGAGCAGCACGCCCTGGCTTGGCAGACATCGATCAAAAAGCCGAAAGAACTGGTGATGAACACGCCGACCTCGTACGAGATCAGCGTGGCGGATCGCGACGGCAAGCCGGTGAGCGGCGCGATGGAAGTCGAAGCCTACCGCGCGGCGGATGCCAGCAAGGATTTCTCCACGGCCTTCAAGGAAGTGTCGCCCGGCAATTACCAGGGCTACATCAATTTTCCGCTGAAGGGCTACTGGGAGTTGCGCATCCACCTCAAGCGCGGCGAGGACGAATTCCGGGTGACCACCGACAGGTTCATGGTTGCGGAAAAAGCCCAGTAAGCAATCGTAGATGACGCAGCACAGCGAGCACGCCAACGGCGTTTGTTACCATTGCGGCCTGCTTGTCGCCGCCGATGCCGACTACCGTTCAGTGCTGGAAGGCGCCGAGCGGCGTTTCTGCTGTTTCGCGTGTCAGTCGGTCTGCGAGGCGATCCATGAGGCCGGGCTGCAGGGGTATTACCAACGCACTCCGGACGGCGCGTTGTCGGGACCTCCGCCGGAGCCTCCCAGGGATGTCGAGATCTACGATTTCGACGAAGTGCAGTGTGAGTTCACCACCTGCTCGGGCGACATCCGCGACATCCACCTGTTGGTCGAAGGCATACACTGTGCCGCTTGCGTATGGCTGATCGAGCGCGGCCTGAAACGCATTCCGGGCGTGCAGTTCGCCAACGTCAATCTGTCCGCCAAACGCCTGCATCTGCGCTGGGATAACCGCCAGAGCAAACTCTCTGACCTGATTCACGCGCTGTCCCGAATCGGCTATTCCGCCGTTCCCTACGATCCCGAGAGTGCCGAGGGTTCGATCAAGAAGACCAACCGCGCGATGCTCTACCGCCTGTTCTTCGCCGGTTTCGCGATGATGAACATGATGTGGATATCGATCGCGCTATACAGCGGCGCGAACGAGGACGAGTTCCGCCAGTTTTTCCACTGGATGGGATTGGCGTTGGCGACGCCGACGCTGTTCTATGCGGGCTATCCGTTCTATCGCGGTGCGCTCGGCGGCTTGCGCGCAGGCCACTTGACGATGGATATGCCCATCGCGATCGGTCTTTCCGTCACCTATCTGTATTCACTGTATGTCACGGTCGTCGGCAGCACGACAGGCGAGGTGTATTTCGACACCGTCACCAATTTGATTTTCGTGATCCTGATCGGCCGCTATCTCGAAGGCATGTTCCGCCATCAGGCGGTGTCCGCCACCAAGCGCCTGATGGAACTGCAGCCGCGTGTCGCGATAGTGATGCATGCAGGACAGGAACAGATGACGCCGATACGCGGCGTGAAGCTGGGCGACCAGGTGCTGATCAAGCCCGGACATAAGGTGCCGGTGGACGGCGTGGTGCTGGAGGGGCATAGCGCAGTGGACGAATCGATGCTGAGCGGCGAGTCCGTGCCGGTGAGCAAATCGGTAGGCGCACAGGTCTCGGCCGGTACGGTGAACACTACCGGCGCGCTGCTGGTCGAGGTGCGCACGCTGCTGCAGGACACCACGCTGTCCAAAATTATTCGGCTGGTCGAAGAGGCGCAGTCCTCCAAGGCGCCGATCCAGCGACTGGCCGACACCATCGTGCCCTGGTTCGTGCTGGTCACGTTGGTCTGCGCGGCGCTGACATTCTTCCTCTGGCATGGACAGGACTTCGAGATTGCGCTGATGGCGGCCACCTCGGTGCTGATCATCACCTGTCCCTGCGCGCTGGGCATGGCGACGCCGATGTCGATTGCGGTGGCCTCAGGACTGGGCGCTAAACACGGCATTCTGGTCAAGAACGGACTGGTTCTGGAGACACTGTCCAAGGTCACGCACTTCGTGTTCGACAAGACCGGTACGTTGACCGAGGGCAAGATGAGCGTCGCGCAACTGCATGCCGCCGCCGGTATCGATATGCAGCAAGTGTTGCGCGATGCGGCGGCGGTGGAGCGCTACAGCGAACACAGCGTGGCCAAAGCCATTGTCGCCGAGGCTGATGCACAGGAACTGAGTTATCGCGACATTGCGGTGAGCGGCTTTCATGCCACGGCGGGATTGGGCGTGGCGGCGAACGTGGTGGGGCAGGCTGTGTTGCTGGGCAGCGCCGAATGGCTGATGCGTAACGCGGTTGCGCTGGACGAGGGTTTGCAGGCGCAGGCGCACGAACTGGAAGCGCAGGCGATGAGTTGCGTGCATGTCGCTCAGAATGGGAAACATGTCGCCATCCTCGCGCTGGCCGACAAGTTGCGCGACGACGCGCTGCAACTGGTGAACGAATTGCGCGCCGAAGGCATCGCGATGACGCTGCTGTCCGGCGACCGCCGCACCGTGGCCGAAGCGGTCGCGCGGCAACTGGGCGGTATGGAGGTGATCGCCGAAGTGCTGCCGCAGGACAAGGACAGAGTCATTCAGCAGCTACAGCAGGGCGGTGCGGTCGTGGCGATGGTGGGCGACGGCATCAACGACGCGCCGGCGCTGATCCGCGCCGACGTCGGCATCGCACTGGGCTCGGGCACCGACGTCTCGGTGGAGAGCGCCGACATCGTGCTGATGCACAACGAGTTGGAAAAGGTGCGTCAGGCGACGCAACTGTCGCGCCGTACGCTGCTCACGATCAAACAGAATATCGGGCTGTCTTTCGTGTATAACGCGATCATGGTGCCGCTGGCGATGATGGCCATGGTCAGCCCGCTGGTCGCGGCGATCACGATGCCGATCAGCTCGCTGGTGGTCATCGGCAACGCGGCGCGGATACGCACGCTGTTCACTAAGAAATAAAGGTGATGTTATGGAAGTGATTTACAGTTTGATTCCCGGCATGATGCTCTTCGGGGTGCTGTTCGTCGTGGTGCTGGTGTGGGCCGTCAGAAAAGGCCAGTACGAGGACATGGAAGGTGGCGGCAACCGCATTCTGATGGACGACGACGAGGACATGATGCCGCATCCGACCAAGCGCGAGAATGCGGCCAAGCGGGATGCGGGCGACAAGACTGACGATTGATCCAGGACGACCGTTGTGGATGAATAGAGGTTTTTAGTAGGCAGGGGGAGAGCCCCCCACGCCGCAATGAGCCGGGCTACGGTTTTGCTGCCGGTACGGACGATTGAGGGATCACCTCGCCGTGCGCCAGCAACGGCTCGGAAAGCTTGTGGAACTGGGTCGGCGAGACGTATTGCAACAGCGGCTTGTCTTCGCTGCTCAGCGTGATGTCCAGCCCGTTCTGCGGGTAGAGCCAGTGGATCGCGCCGTTCTCCTTCTCCTTCACTTGCTGGGTCGGCTGACCGAAGCGCTTCAGGAACATCTCGTTTTCGACACGGAAGCCTGGAATGTAGGTCAGGCTGCCAATCGGAAATGTGCGCAGCCGGGCGATATCTTCCGGGGCCATGGTGATCTTCTTGCCGCTGCCGGTGGCTGCCATGCGCAGACCCCGTTCATACATCCCCTTCAGTTCTGCTTCTGGAACATCGACGGTCAGCACGATCTTGGAGCGCAGTCCGGCGAGATCGACCTGTTCGAAGAACACCTCGGCGATCAGTTGGCCGCTGGGCGACTTGAACAGGCTGGGCTTCGCCTCCTCCTTAAATTTCTTCTGGGCGTCGTCAGTGCTGGATTGCCCCAGCGTCAAGCCGAACACGCGCACAGTGTTCGGTGTCGGATGCTCGATATGCCATGGCAGGTCGTCCTTCATCGTGGGGTCGCCTGGAGTCAGGAACGAGCCGATCAGGAGCAGGATGGATACGACACCGACGATCAGGTAGATTTTATTCTCTGTTTTCATGCTGGATTTTCTATTTTCATGCCCGGGTTTTCAGTGTTCATGCGTGGCTTGGTATCAAGCTTGAGCGGATTCGATGGCGAGGTCTTGTTCGGCATAGCGTTTCGGCAGTTTGCCGTGGCGAGCCTGATACATCGAGTCGTTGCCGAGCACGATCAGCACCAGCAGCGACACCATGAACGGCAGCAGGCCGACGCCGCCGAGCAGCGCGATCGTGGCGATCTTGGACCAGCCCATAGCCAGGGACAGCCAGAATCCGCCGCCGACCGCCACGCAGGTGGCGCTCAGCAGCCACATGAAATGCGTGTTGCGCTTGGCGGCGATTTTCCAGTGTGCCTTGACGAAATGGGTCTCGTCGCTCTTCATGATCTGTTTGGCCTTGACGATGATGTAAGCGGTGATCGCGAACGAGGTGATCGGCACGATCAGCACCATCAGCGGAAAGGTGCTGAACACGCCGAAAGTGGATGCGAACACCAAAATATGGTTGAACACCAGATTGATCAGGAAAATTTCGTGCGGCCATTTGGCGCGCGTCGATTCATCGGTCGAAATCTCGAACTGTTGGCTCATATTTCTCTCCGTTAAAAGTGGTTTTGTGCGGTAAATCGTCGCGCAGCATACCGATTTTGCGGCGGAATGGGAATGAGTCAAATTGACGCAACGGTTTTGTGAACTCAGATGGCCCGCTAAATGGCATAATGCCAGCCGATTTTTTGGGGGGATATATGGATAATGCAGTCAACCAACTGGTCGTAGACCTGGAGCTGATACGCCGGCTGGACAAGAATGGCCCGCGCTACACCTCCTATCCGACCGCCGATCGTTTCGCCAAGGACTTCAACGCCGACAGCTACAAGCACTGGGTCGCCCAGCGCCGCGCCTCCGGCGGCGGCCCGCTGTCGCTGTATATCCATATCCCGTTCTGCAACACGCTGTGCTTCTACTGCGCCTGCAACAAGGTCATCACCAAGGACCGCAGCAAGTCCGCCGAATACGTGCGCTACCTGCTCAAGGAAATGGCGATGCAGGCCGAACTGCTAGGTCCCGACCAGCCCCTCGAACAACTGCACTTTGGCGGCGGCACGCCGACTTTCCTGTCCGACGACGAGATACGCGAGGTGATGGCGGCCATCGGCAAGCACTTCAAAATGGTGCCGGACGGCGAGTACTCCATCGAGATCGATCCGCGCAAGGTCAGCGACGACACCATCGCGCTGCTCGGCCAGACCGGCTTCAACCGCATCAGCATCGGCGTGCAGGACTTCGACGACGAAGTGCAGAAGGCGGTCAACCGCATCCAGAGCGAGGAAGAGACGCTGCGCATCATCGCCGCCGCGCGCGCCAACGGCTTCAAGTCGGTCAGCATCGACCTGATCTACGGCCTGCCCAAGCAGACGCTGGAAGGCTTCGGCCGCACGCTGGACCGCATCATCGCCGCGAACCCGGATCGTTTGTCGATCTACAACTACGCGCACATGCCGACCCTCTTCATGCCGCAGCGCCGCATCAAGGAAGCGGACCTGCCGAGCGGGCAGATGAAGCTCGATATCTTGAGCATGGCGGTGAACAAGCTGACCGGCGCCGGTTATGTCTATATCGGCATGGACCACTTCGCTAAGCCGGAAGACGAACTGGCCGTCGCGCAGCGCCAGGGCATGCTGCACCGCAACTTCCAGGGCTATTCGACCCATGCCGATTGCGACCTGGTCGCGCTCGGCGTCAGCGCCATCGGCAAGGTCGGCCCGACCTACAGCGGGAACTTCCGCGAACTGGAGCAATACTACGACGCGCTCGACCGCAACGAACTGCCGGTCATGCGCGGCATCGTGCTGGATCATGACGACATGATCCGCCGCGAGATCATCCAGGCGCTGATGTGCCACTTCGAACTCGACAAGCCGACGTTCGACCGCGAATTCAAGATCGACTTCGACAGCTACTTCGCCACCGAGCAGGACGAGCTGCAAGAATACGAACGTGAAGGCTTGCTGGAACTGTCGCCGCAGCGCATCGTCGTCACGCCGAAGGGGCGCATGCTGATCCGCAACATCTGCATGGTGTTCGACAAGTACCTGCGGACGCGCACCGAGCACGCGAAGTATTCGAAAGTCATTTGATTTAAGGCATGTCGAGCAAAAGGCCGTTCGTGGTGCAGAGCCATGAACGGCCTTTTGCTTTGCTGGTGGGGCAGTCGGGTTGATTCCGGAAAAGCACTTGTCCACGAAATACACGAAAAAGCACGAAAAATTAAAATGCATGTTTCGGTAAGTTTGGCTACCGATGTTTGATACGCCAACTTAGTTTAACTCCGTGCTCTATTTCGTGACTTTCGTGTTTTTCGTGGATAAAAAGGTTTTCAGGTTTGAGTGCAGGCGCGCGATTAATCACGCCCCCCACTCCGCTATAATCGCCCCCTGTCTTTCATCGCGGGGCAATCATGAACAAGATACTCAAGTACACCCTGATCGGCACAGGCAGCGTGGTTGGCGTCGCTGTCGCGGGCGTGGCCTATCTCGCCGCGACCTTCGATCCGAACGATTACAAGGACGAGATCGTCAAGGCGGTGAAGGACAGCAAGCAGCGCGACCTGCGCATCGATGGCGACATCACGCTGTCGTTCTTCCCCAACATCGGCGCGAATCTCGGCAAGGTATCGTTGTCGGAATTCAAGAGCGCGGAGCAGTTCGCCGCCATCGAATCGGCCCGCGTCTCGCTGGCGCTGATGCCGCTGTTCTCCGGCAAGGCTGTCGTCGATGAAGTCGCGGTCAGCGGCTTGCAGGCGACGCTGATCAAGCGCCGTGATGGCACGACCAATATCGACGATCTGCTGTCCAAGAGCGAAACCAAGACTGAGCAGAAGCAGCAAGTCGAATTCGACATCGCCGCGGTGTCCATCGAGAAGACCGCGCTGACCTATCGCGACGAGGGCACGGGCGCGCAATACGCGATCAAGGATTTCAACCTGCACACCGGGCGCATCGCCAACGGCGTGCCGAGCAAGATCGACCTGGCGGCAGTCGTGCAGGCCAACCAGCCCAAGCTGGACATCGCCACTCAACTGAAAACCACGCTGACCTTCGACCTCGACAAGCAACTCTACAAACTGGAAGGGCTGGACCTGCAAGCCAATGGCGCGGCGCTGGATATGCAGGGACTGAAGCTGCAAGCGGGCGGCGATGTGAGTGCGGATGTTTCCGCGCAGCAGTATGGCACGCAGAACTTTGTGGTGAAGGCCAGCGGAACCAAGGGCAAGGACACGTTCGAAGTCGCACTCGATGCGCCGAAAATCGCTGTGACCAAGGACAGCTTCAGCGGCGACAGGCTTGCGCTTTCCGCTCGCCTGAGCGGCGCGAACGACATCACCGCGACGCTGTCGCTGCCGTCGATACAGGGCAACGCGCGCGCGTTCGGCAGCAAGGTGCTGACGTTGTCCTTCGACGCCAAGGGCGACGCGCTGCCCGGCAAACAGGTCAAGAGCGAGATGAAGGGCAGCTTCGCATTCGACGCGGACAAGGAGCATGTCGATGTCGAACTGGCGGGCGGACTGCTGCAGAGCCAGGTCAAGGCCCGGGTCGCAGTGAACGGTTTCGCCGATCCGGCGATCCGGTTCGATGTGGATGTCGATCAGTTCGACGCCGACCTTTACATGCCGAAGAAGGAAGCCAGCGCGCCGAAGGAGAGCGGGCCGGAGCAGCCCATCGACCTGTCCGCGTTGCGCGGCCTGAACCTCGAAGGCAGCCTGCGCATCGGTGCGTTGAAGGTCGCGAACGTGAAGACCTCTAACCTGAAACTCGAAATGAAGGCGCACAACGGTCAGCTCAACGTCGCCCCGCTGTCGGCCAACTTGTACCAGGGCAGCGTCAACGGCAGCATCAGCGTCAACGCGCAGGCCACGCCGGTGATCGCGGTGAACCAGATGCTCTCCGGCGTCGATATCGCCGCGCTGACCAAGGATGCCGCCGACTTTGATACGCTGGAAGGCCGCGGCAACGTCGGCATGAACCTGACGATGCGCGGCGACACCGTGAGCGCGATGAAGCAGGCGCTGAACGGCACGATGTCGCTGAACCTCGCCGACGGCGCGATCAAGGGCATCAACATCGCGAAGAAACTGCGCGACGCGCAGGGCATGCTGGGCAAGGCGCAGACCTCGTCTGCCGACAGCGCCGAGAAGACCGACTTCAGCGAACTCAAGGCCAGCTTCAAGGTGAATAACGGCGTCGCGCACAACGACGACCTGTCGCTGAAATCGCCGTTGCTGCGCCTCACCGGCAACGGCGACATCGACATCGGTCGCGACAGCATGAACTACCTTGCGAAGGCCACACTGGCGAAGACGCTGGAAGGCCAGGGCGGCAAGGATGCGGTCGGCGGCATCACCGTGCCGGTGCGCGTCAGCGGCCCGTTCGCCGACCTGAAGTACACGCTGGACTTCGGCTCTATGGTAGGCGAAGCCGCGAAACAGAAGGTCGAAGCCAAGAAGGAAGAGATCAAGACCCGGGTGCAGGAGCAGTTGAAAGACAGCCTCAAGGGTCTGTTCCGTTGATTCGTGGGTATGTCTGTAATCCGTTCGTGGTGAGCCCTTCGATAAACGCAGGACAGGCTAGTCGAACCATGAACGGAACCATCAAAAAAATTGGCATGGCTAAAGCAGCGACCGTAGGGGGGGGCTCTGCCCACCATGTCGGGCAGAGCCCGACCTACATGAGCTTTTCTTCCCGCCTCATCCGCTGGCAACGCAAACACGGCCGCCACGACCTGCCCTGGCAGGGGCAGGATGCCTACCGCGTGTGGCTGTCCGAGATCATGCTGCAGCAGACACAGGTCGCCACCGTCATCCCGTATTACCAACGATTCGTCGCCTCGTTCCCGACCGTCGCCGCACTCGCCGCAGCGACCGAAGACGAAGTGCTCGCGCACTGGAGCGGCCTTGGCTACTACGCCAGAGGCCGCAACCTGCACAAGGCCGCGCGGATCGTCGTCGAAAAATTCAACGGCGAATTTCCGCGCAAACTCGAAGACCTCCTCGAACTCCCCGGCATAGGCCGCTCTACCGCTGCCGCGATCTGCGCGCTGGCCTATCACGAACGCCGCGCGATCCTCGACGGCAACGTCAAGCGCGTGCTCGCGCGCTGGTGCGGCATCGAGGGCTGGGCGGGGAACAAAAAGGTCGAGGAGCAGCTGTGGCAGCAGGCCGAGTCATTGCTGCCGCGAGAAAAGAATGCCGTCATTCCCGCGCAGGCGGGAATCCAGTCGATTGATCAAACTGGGCTCCCGCTTTCGCGGGAGCGACGACCGGAAGATTCATCAAGTGCTTCAAATATCGCCACCTACACCCAATCGCTGATGGACATCGGTGCGACCGTCTGCACGCGCGGCAAACCGAAGTGCAGCGAGTGTCCGGTGAATGCCGACTGCGTCGCGTTGAACTCGAACCGCATCGCCGAACTCCCCGCACCGCGCCCGAAGAAGGCCGTGCCGGAGCGGCACGCGACCTTCCTGCTGCTGATGCATGGCAGCGACATCCTGCTGGAGAAACGCCCCGGCAGCGGCATCTGGGGCGGCCTGTGGTGTCCACCGCAAATCGACGACGGGCAGGGAGTCGCGGAGGATTATCTGCAGCGCAACGACATAGCAGTCAGCGAACGCATCGACCTGCCGGAGTTTGCGCATACCTTCACGCATTTCAAGCTGCACATCACGCCGGTGCTGTTGCGGGTGGCGCGCAAGCCGATGCGGGTGCAGCAGCCGGGGAGCCTGTGGATCGATGTGGGGGAGGCGTTGAGGGGGGCGATACCGACGCCGGTGCGCAGTTTGCTGAACGGACTCGTTGGCTGATAGATTTCTGCTAATCTGAAAAGAGAATGGCTCGAATATCCTTGGGATAATCATCTCTCCGTCGTCACTTCGCGCACGGGGCACCGTGAAGAGCCTGGTCGACGGATTTGTTCTTCTCGGTTAATTTGATGGGGGGCTGAACGTGGCGGTAGAATCGTTACCATCTGCCGAGTAGTGCGAAATCGGCACCTCTAACTGTCGAGAAAATGACATGAAAAAGCGGCAAGATATGCCCGCCATTGATGCCTCGATCCCACCGGCAGGAATGCAACGGACTGAACTTCAGGCGCGCCAGATCGATCTGGAAATCCAGAATGAGGAGTTGTTGCAAGCCAGAGATCTGCTGGAAGAGTCGCGTGATCGCTATATCGATTTCTATGATTTCTCTCCTGTCGGTTATCTCACCCTCAGCCACAAAGCATTGATAACCGAAATCAACCTCACCGGTGCCGCGATGCTGGGAGATGAGCGCAGCAATTTGCGCCGCCGCCGTTTCGCCGAGTTTCTTGCTCTCGAAGACAATGATTTCTGGAATAGGCACTTCATGGCCGCGCGGCAACACGAGGGAAAACTGACCTGCGAGTTGTGCATCCTGCGCGCCGATGGTTATCGCATGGATGTCCAGATCGATTCTTTGCGTCTGGCAAGAGATAGCCTGGAACCCGTGGTGCGCCTCGCGCTGACCGACATCACCGAGCGCAAGCGGGCGGAAGCCGCGTTGCGCGCAAGCGAGGCGCAACGGCGTCTGCTGGAACAACAGAAAATCATTCAGACTTCGCTGGATGGGTTCTGGGTGACGAGGGTAAAGGATGCGCGCATCCTCGAAGCCAACGAGGCATTCTGCAACATGGTCGGCTACTCGCGCGCAGAGTTGCTGATCATGTGTATTTCCGAACTGGAGGCGGATGAATCGCCGGACGAAATAGCGGCGCATATCAAAAAGGTCATGGCAATCGGCTATGACCGTTTCGAGACACGCCACCGCCATAAGCAGGGACACTTGATCGATCTTGAAGTCAGCGTCAGCTATTCTGAATCGGATGGTGGCGTGAACTTCGTGTTTGTTCGCGACATCACCGAGCGCAAGCGGATGGAAAAATCGCTGGTGAGTCGCGAGCGAGAGCTTCGTGCGTTGGCAGAGTCCTCCCCCGGCATGATGGGTAGTTTTTACCTGCGCCCCGACGGCAGCATGTGCATGCCCTATGTGACCTCAAAAATATGGGCGCATTTCGGTTTGACACCGCAAGATGTCGCCGTTGACGCAACGCCACTTCTGGCGAGAACGCATCCCGATGACGCCCAAATGGTACAGGACTCTATTGCCGAGTCTGCTCGTTCCTTGACCACTTGGCACGAGGAGTACCGCATTTTGCATCCAGCCAAAGGCGAGCGCTGGATGGAAAGCAATACCAACCCGGAACCTCACCCGGACGGTGGTGTGATGTGGTACGGAAATGTCCATGACATCACCGAGCGCAAAGTCGCCGAGGGGGCGCTGCGCGCCAGCGAACAACAATTCCGCACCTTGGCGGAGAATTTTCCCGACATCCTGATCCGTTACGACCGCGAAGGCCGCCGCACTTATGTCAATCCGGCAATGGAGCGGATGTTCTCCGTTACCGAGAAACAAACGATAGGCTTGTCGCCGCAGGAGGCAAATCCCGTCGAGTTGCCGGAAATTTATCTGCAAGCCCTGAAACACACGCTCGCCACGGGCGAACGCAGCGAGTTCGAAATGGAGTTGCCGCTACCGTCCGGCGAGGTGCGCACCGGTTTCATTTATATCGTGGCGGAACGGGCGGTGGACGGACGCATATCCGGCGCCATTACCATCGGTCGCGATATCACCAGGCTCAAGCAAACGGAGCGCCAACTGCGCGAACTCGCGGCGCATCTCCAGTCCGCGCGCGAGGAAGAGAAAGCCCATCTCGCGCGCGAGTTGCACGACGACCTGGGGCAAATCCTGTTCTTGTTGAAATTGAAGGTCTCCGGATATGTTCACGATTGTGTGGCAAATTCGGGGGGGGTATGCGGGCAGTTGCAGGAGGCGCAAATGCTGACCGACAGGGCGATAGGCACGGCGCGCAACATCGTTTCGGCATTGCGGCCGCCGGCGCTGGATTACGGCATTGCCGCCGCGCTCAAGTGGCTGGTCGAAAACTTCGTTTCGAACATGAGTATTCAATGCGAACTGCAGATTGCAGACGAAGAAATCCGGCTCGATGAAAGTAAGTCTCTCGCCCTGTTCCGCATCGTGCAGGAAGCCCTCAACAATATCGCCAAGCATGCGCAAGCCGACAAGGTGGGGATCGCCCTGAGCAAGGATGCGACCGGTTACGTTCTGAGTGTGCGCGACAACGGAACAGGTTTCGATACCAGCAAAAAGAAAAAAGGCTCGTTCGGCTTGGTCGGCATGCGGGAGCGCGCGCTCATGCATGGCGGAACGGTTTTCATCGAAAGCCGTGCTGGTACAGGCACGGAGATCGTTGTGCGGATAGCGGCGGATTGAAGCTTGGCTAGCACGGGAGCGAGAATCCGTAGGATGGGTTGAGCGTAGCGATACCCATCAATTTAAAACCAAAACCGTCGGGGGTAGCCCGACAGCTAGTTCCTTTCTTTTGCTTCGCCAAAAGAAAGGAACCAAAGAAAAGGCGCCCCCGGTTTGCCGCCGCTACGCGGTTCCCTGCGTTGCTCAAACGGTCAGGCGGCTGCGGAACTCGCGCTACGCGCTCAGACAGTCCTCGCCGACTACCCCTGACCGTTCTCCGCTACTCGGCGGCGCACAGGGGATGAAAATTCAAAACCGTAAACCCTGATGGCGGGCTACGCCCGCCATGCCTGCTTTGTAGGGCTCTATATACGGCGCAATGCCCGTTGGTTATTGCGCCCTACGCAAGCTGCAATAGCATTTTCAAAATGGCACCTCAATATTTGTCGGATCATTTTTAATCATGCTTTTGTCAACGGCCATTGTGCATAGCAAGCCAAAAGACTGTCGAAACCATACAAAGAAACCTGCGCCATCTCCAGTCGCTGTAACTACATATCGGTATGTGAATTGATCATGTAGATGGCGACTATTTTTGATTATCGGGGGAATGCCATTTAGTGTGTTAAACATGGCGATTAGAGCTGTGTCATCAATTGCTGGTGAGGCATTGGTCATCCATACAATGCGCATTGCACCTGACTTCGGCAAGGCCATTCCGGTATGTTTAAACCACAATGCCAAAAATAATTTCCGTCCAAATTTGCGAACGGACTTATTTACAATATCGCCAATCTTGACGATAGGTATTTCAGCTGTGGTGATTGTTGTTGGTTTTTCAATGTTGTGATCTCTCAGAAAGCGACGTGTCTCGTTGGCGCTTAATGGTCGTATATCAGAGATGAATTCTGGGTCATGCCTAGCTACTTCCCTGGCCATTTTTTCGAACTCTGCATGATCAATTTCAGTCTCGTTACTATTGTTGAATCGACACAAAAGTGCGATCACTTTTTCTTCATAACGAGTAGCTCGATTGCATTCAATGCAAGCTGGAAATATGTATCCATCTGGCCATTGTCGATCCCTGAAAAATACACGTCCTGGTACATGATCGATTTCTTCTGCGGGCTTTGTTCCTCCGCAAAAACAGCAAAACGGGTGCTTCTTCAGGAAGTTTTGTTTGTCTAGTCGTTTGGTTTTTCCCATATTTGGTTACTTTCAAGACTCCATAAAGTGTTCGCAATATTTTTCAGTACGGCGGGGGGGCACGAAGTGCTCCCCCAAGGAATTGCGGGTTTTCTTTTCTTTCCCCTGTGCGCCGCCGAGTAGCGCAGGCTGGTCAGGGGTAGTCGGCGAGGACTGTCTGAGCGCGAAGCGCGAGTTCCGCAGCCGCCTGACCAGTCGAGCAACGCAGGGAACCGCGAAGCGGCGGCAAACCGGGGGCGCCTTCTTTGGGATACCTTTCTTGGCAAGACAAGAAAGGTATCTTGCTGTCGGGCAACCCCCGACGGTTTCTGTTGAGCGCCGACTAAATCCGTTCATGCTTCGACAAGCTCAGCACGAACGGAGTAATTTTAATCGCCCCACTTCTTCATCAGAGACTGCTCGACACCGAGATGATCCATCACCCTCGCCACCACAAAATCCACCACATCCTGCACGCTCTGCGGATGGTGATAGAACCCCGGATTCGGCGGCATGATGGTCGCGCCGGCATGCGACAGCCTGAGCATGTTCTCCAGATGGATCGCCGAGAACGGCATCTCCCGCGGCACTAGGATCAGCGTGCGTTTCTCCTTGAGTATCACATCGGCGGCTCGGCAGATCAGGTCGTCGCTGATGCCGCCGGCGATCTTGCCCAGCGTGCCCATGGTGCAGGGGCAGACCACCATCGCGTCGCCGGGGTTGGAGCCGGAGGCCATGGGGGCGTACCAGTCCTGGATGCCGAACACCTTTAACTCGCCGCTGAATTGGCCGAAGCGTTCCTTGAACATCTGCTCCGCGTCTTGCGGGCGGCTGGGCAGCGTGAGATCCAGTTCCTGTTTGGCGACGATCTGTGCGGCTTGCGAGTAGACGAGGTGGACGCGCTGTCCGCTTTGCAACAGGCATTCGAGCAGGCGCATGCCGTAGGGCAGGCCGGATGCGCCGGTGAAGGCGAGGGTGATGGTTTTCATGATCGGGTGCCGTCGAGTCCCCCTTTCCCACGGCGGGAGAGGGCGTCCGGCATATTATCAACGAATCCGGCGGCGGGGGGATAAGCGCACCCTGGTCGAGGGTACTTTCGACCGGGGCGCGAGCGGATGGGGTTAATGAACCGTATAGTTGATGAAGCGGATGCTGCAGAAGTTCAGCATGTCCCCAAGCGTTTCCTGTGCTTCGCACATCGATTGGAACACGCCCAGTAATTTCGCTTCACTGTCGTAGAGTGCGCGCAGTGTCTGCGGGTCTTGAGTGAGGAATACTTTTAACATGGCGTTCTCCTTTCAATTGCTATATCGGCGGCTTCCACCCAACCTTGAGTAAATCGGCTGAAAGCCGTCTTTTTGGCGAATCGGCGGCGGGATTCGCCCTGCGGCGGCGGGCGAAAACCGGTAAAATGCGCCACTTTGAAAACGCTCAAGAATTCGACCATGCAGACATTTGGTTCCGACATCACTTCCACGTGTGGAAGTGAGTCTTCACCGAAGCTGAGCCAGGGGCTCAGCTTTCAGCAAATCATCCTGACCCTGCAGAACTACTGGGACAAGCAGGGCTGCACGCTGCTGCAGCCATACGACATGGAAGTCGGCGCGGGCACTTCGCACACCGCGACCTTTCTGCGCGCGCTCGGGCCCGAACCGTGGAAGGCCGCTTACGTGCAGCCTTCGCGCCGCCCCAAGGACGGGCGCTACGGCGAGAACCCGAACCGTTTGCAGCACTATTACCAGTTCCAGGTGGTGCTCAAGCCTGCGCCGGCGAATATCCTCGACCTGTATCTCGGCTCGCTGGAGGCGCTGGGTTTCGACTTGAAGCAGAACGACATCCGCTTCGTCGAGGACGACTGGGAGAACCCGACGCTGGGCGCGTGGGGGCTGGGCTGGGAAGTTTGGCTGAACGGCATGGAAGTGACGCAGTTCACCTATTTCCAGCAGGTCGGCGGCATCGACTGCAAGCCGATCACCGGCGAGATCACCTACGGCCTCGAACGCCTCGCGATGTATCTGCAGGGCGTGGAGAACGTGTTTGACCTGACCTATTCGCCCGGAGTCAGCTACGGCGACGTGTTCCATCAGAACGAGGTCGAGCAGTCCACCTACAACTTCGAACACAGCGATGCCGATTTCCTGTTCACCGCGTTCGGCGCGCACGAGAAACAGGCCAAGCACCTGATGGAACAGCAGCTCGCGCTGCCGGCCTATGAACAGGTGCTGAAGGCTGCGCACAGCTTTAACCTGCTGGACGCGCGCGGCGCGATCTCGGTGACCGAGCGCGCGGCCTACATCGGCCGCATCCGCAACCTCGCGCGCGGCGTTGCGCAGAGCTATTACGACAGCCGCGCAAGACTCGGCTTCCCGATGGCACCGAAGGAATGGGCGGACGAAGTGCTGGCGCAAATCGAGAAGAGGGCGGCGGCGTGAGTCTGAATACAGCCTATGCCGTCATTCCGGCGCAGGCCGGAATCCAGCAAGACAACAACTCCGCGCAGCGGACAACTTTTGTCCCGCGATGCGGGAGTCATTCAATCAACTGGATTCCGGCCTGCGCCGGAATGACGGGGTTTTAATATGAGCAGTAAAAATTTATTGGTCGAGTTGTTCGTCGAAGAGCTCCCGCCGAAGTCGCTGAAGAGGCTGGGCGAGAGTTTCGCCGAGACCCTGTCCGCGAGCCTGAAGGCGCAAGGGCTGGCGGCTGCCGATGCGGCGGTTGTTTCCTATGCGTCGCCGCGCCGTCTCGCGGTGCATGTCACGAACGTCGCGGCGCAGGCCGCGGACAAGTCGGTGTCGCAGAAGCTGATGCCGGTCAGCGTCGGCCTCGATGCGGAAGGCAATGCCACGCCCGCGCTGCTGAAGCGCCTCGCCGCGCTGGGTGCGGACGCATCGGCGGTGCCGAATCTCAAGCGCGCGCCGGACGGCAAGAACGAGGCGCTGTTCTACGACAGCGTCGCGAAAGGCGCGTTGCTGGCCGACGGATTGCAGAAGGCGCTGGAAGACGCGCTCGCGAAGCTGCCCATCGCCAAGGTGATGACCTACCAGCTGGCCGACGGCTGGAGCAGTGTGAACTTCGTGCGCCCCGCGCACGGGCTAGTCGCGCTGCACGGCGCGGACATCGTGCCTATCTCCACGTTGGGCCTGAATGCCGGACGCGAGACGCATGGCCACCGCTTCGAGGCCGCTCACGCGACCGTGACGTTGAAGGACGCCGACAGCTATGCGCAGCAACTGGAAACCGAAGGCGCGGTCGTCGCGAGCTTCGCCGCGCGTCGCGCCGAGATCGTCAAACAACTGACTGCCGCCGCCACGAAGCAAGGGTTGAAGCCCATCGAGGACGATGCGCTGCTGGACGAAGTGACCGCGCTGGTCGAGCGCCCGAACGTGCTGCTCGGCCAGTTTG
Organism: Gallionella sp.; assembly: GCA_023229845.1. Lineage (GTDB taxonomy): Bacteria > Pseudomonadota > Gammaproteobacteria > Burkholderiales > Gallionellaceae > Gallionella. The sequence goes on along the minus strand of JALNYK010000016.1, from coordinate 5,223 downwards.
AAACGGAGTTCCTTGCCGTGCCGCAGGAATGCCTGATCCTGACGATGAAGGCGAACCAGAAATATTTCCCGCTGCTGGACGCTGCGGGCAAGCTCACCAACAAGTTCCTGATCGTATCGAACATCAGCCCTAAGGATGCGAGTCTGGTGATCGGCGGCAATGAGCGCGTGGTGCGTCCGCGTCTGGCCGATGCGAAGTTCTTCTTCGACCAGGACCGCAAGAAGCCGCTGGACGCGCGCGTGCTGGGCCTGTCCAAGGTCGTGTACCACAACAAGCTTGGCACGCAGGGCGAGCGCGTGCAGCGCGTGCAGGCGATTGCGCGCGCCATCGGTGCGCAGCTCGGCGGCGATGCGCTGGCGGCGCAGGCCGATCAGGCCGCGTTGCTGGCGAAGGCCGACCTGCTGACCGACATGGTCGGCGAGTTCCCCGAGCTGCAGGGCATTATGGGGCGCTACTACGCGCAGCACGACGGCCTGTCCGACGACATCGCGTTCGCCATCGAGGACCACTACAAGCCGCGCTTCGCCGGCGACGAGTTGCCGCGCAACATGGCGGGCGTCTGCGTCGCGCTGGCGGACAAGCTGGAGACGCTGGTCGGCATGTTCGGCATCGGCCAGATCCCTACCGGCGATAAAGACCCGTTCGCGCTGCGCCGTCATGCGCTGGGCGTGATCCGTATGCTGGTCGAGAAGCAGTTGCCGCTGAGCCTGCCCGATCTGGTCAAGACCGCATTCTCCGGTTTCCCGCACGGCTTGCTGAGCGATGCGCACGCCGAGGTCGAGACCTTCGTGTTCGAGCGCCTCGGCGGCGTGATGCGCGAGGAAGGTTATACGACCAACGAAGTCGAGGCCGTGTTGTGCATGCGCCCGACGCAGTTCCATCTGGTGCCGAAACAACTCGAAGCCGTCCGCGCCTTCGCCGCGTTGCCCGAAGCCGCCGCGCTCGCCGCCGCGAACAAGCGCGTCGGCAACATCCTGAAAAAGGTCGAGGGTGCGATTAGCGACAAGGTCGATGCCGCGCTGTTGCCGGAAGCCGCCGAGCAGGCGTTGCACCAGGCGCTGGGCGTGATTGCGCCGCAGGCCGATGCCGCGTTCGCCGCGGGCGACTACACCGCCTCGCTGCAGGCGCTCGCCGCGCTGCGCCTGCCGGTGGATGCGTTCTTCGACAACGTGATGGTGAACGCTGAAGACGAGAAGCTGCGCGCGAATCGTCTCGCCTTGCTGGCGCAGTTGCATGCCGCGATGAACCGCGTCGCGGATATTTCCAAGTTGGCCTCGTGACCAACTACCAACTTACGTCTTACGACTAACGACTAATCCTATGAACCTCGTCATCCTCGACCGCGACGGCGTCATCAATTTCGACTCCGACCAGTTCATCAAGAGCCCGGAGGAGTGGAAGCCCATCCCCGGCAGCCTGGAGGCCATCGCGCGGCTGAACCAGGCCGACTACCGCGTGGTCGTCGCGACCAACCAGTCCGGCATCGGGCGCGGGCTGTTCGACATGGCGATGCTGAACGCGATCCACGACAAGATGCACAAGGCCTGCGCGCTGGTCGGCGCGCGCATCGACGCGGTGTTCTTCTGCCCGCACACCAGCGAGCACCAGTGCAATTGCCGCAAGCCCAAGAGCGGCCTGCTGGAGGAGATCTCGGCGCTTTACGGCGTCAGCCTCGCCGGTGTGCCGGTGGTCGGCGATTCGCTGCGCGACCTGCTGCCGGCTGCCGCGCTGGGCGCACAGCCGTATCTGGTGCTGACCGGCAAAGGGGCGAAGACGCAGGCGGAGGGCAATCTGCCGGAAGGAACCATCGTGCGCCCCGATCTCGCCGCGGTGGTCGCGGAGCTCGTTCGATGACCGTTCTGCGTTCGCTGGTTTTCCTGCTGCTGCAACTGATCCTCACGCCGATCTTTTCAACGCTGGCGATATTCACGTTTCCGTTCTCTCCGCTGACGCGTTACCGCCTCATCTCCAACTATGCGCGCACGATGATCAGGCTGTTGCGCGTGGTGTGCGGCATCCGCCACGAGGTGCGCGGCATCGAGAACCTGCCGAAGGAGCCCTGCATCGTGCTGTGCAAGCACCAGTCGGCCTGGGAGACGCTGGCCTTGCAGGTGGTGTTTCCGCCGCAGGTGTGGGTGCTGAAACGCGAGTTGCTGTGGCTGCCGTTTTTCGGCTGGGGGCTGGCGATGACCAGCCCGATCGCGATCGACCGCAGCGACGGCAAGGGCGCGATGAAGCAGTTGCTGAAGCAGGGCAAAGACAGGCTGGCAAAAGGCTTCTGCGTGGTGATCTTCCCCGAGGGCACGCGCGTGCCTTACGGTCAGCGCGGCAAGTACAAGATCGGCGGTGCATTGCTGGCGGCGAGCAGCGGTACGCCGGTGGTGCCAGTGGCGCACAATGCCGGTCGCCTGTGGGGCCGCAACGCATTCAGCAAACATCCGGGACTGGTGACGATGAGCATAGGCAAACCCATCGTCACGCAAGGCCGCAAGGCCGACGAGATCAACGCCGAGGTCGAGGCGTGGATCGAGAACGAGATACAGCAACTTACGCATTAAATGTTCAAGCGTTTGCGCAATCTGGTCTCCCCGCCCGCCGTTGAGCAACGCGCCGCACTCCTCGCCGGCAAACAAATCACCTACACCCTCAAGCGTAGCGGCAAGCGCCGCAGCATAGGCCTGCGCATCGACGACAGCGGGCTGACCGTGAGCATGCCGCTGCGCGCGTCGGAAAGCTGGCTGCACAGCGTGCTGCAGGACAAGGCGAACTGGGTGATCGAGAAGCTGGACGGCTGGCAGTCGCGCAAGCGCGAGGCGCTGCGCTGGGCGGACGGCGAGAGCATCCCCTTTCTTGGCGAGAAGTTGACGCTGCGCATCCGCCCCAGCCTGTTCGCCGGACTCCCGCAGCAGCGCGGCAAGGAGCTGTGGCTGTTCGTCGTGGACGAGTCTGACGCCGAGCATATCGAACAACTGGTGTCGCACTGGTATCGCCTGCAGGCCGAGCCGCTGTTCGCCGAGCGAGTCGAGCATTACGCACCGCTGCTGAACGTCGCGCCGCGCGTGCTCAAGCTGTCGTCGGCGAAGACCCAGTGGGGAAGCTGCACCACTCGCGGCACGGTGCGGCTCAACGAACAGTTGATTCGTCTGCCGCTGCGGCTGATCGACTATGTGGTGGTGCATGAACTCTCGCACCTGCGCGAGATGAACCATTCGGCGGCGTTCTGGGAAGTGGTGAAGAGCGCCTGCCCGAACTACGCGAAGCTGCGCCGCGAGCTGAAGTCGATTGCATTGTAGGTCGGGTTAGGCCGTAACCCGACGGTGAATGTGCAGATGTCGGGTTACGCTACGCTAACCCGACCTACGGCAGGTCGATGGCTTCTCCTTGTGCCGCGAATAGTTCGACGAGGCGGGCGAATAACTCGCTGTCGTCGCGCTGGCTGTGCCAGACGCCATCCTTCCATGCATAGTGAAAGCCGCCCGATTTCGCGGCTACCCAGATCTCCCGATTGATGTCGTGGCGGTTGACGATGATCTTCTGTCCGTTGTCGAACTCGATCTCCAGCACGTTGCCGCTGCGGTTGCATTCGACGTCGCCGCCGCAATCGTCGACGGCCTTTTCGATGCGCGCCAGTGCGGCATCGGCCAGTTGGTTGAATTCGCTTTCGATCATGCTGAGCCCTTATAATCCGGTCGGTTAAATTTTCATTCTCTGGTGAATCATCATGCGCCTGAAACTCACGCTGGCCATTATCGTGGCTCTGGCCTTGTCGCTGCAAGGCTGCGGCAAGAAAGGGCCGCTCAAGCTTCCCGCCGCACAATCCTTCGCGGCATCGCAAACAACTTTCTGTACGGACGATCAATCATGAGCAGTCATTTTCAATATCGCGACGACGCGCTGTGCGTCGAGCAGGTTCCATTGGCGGACATCGCCGCGCAGTACGGCACGCCCTGTTACGTCTATTCGCGCGCCGCGCTGACCGAGGGCTATCGCCAATTCAGCGACGCGCTGCAAGGCCGCGAACATCTGATCTGCTACGCGGTGAAGGCGAATTCCAACTTGGCGATCCTGAACGTGTTTGCGCGGCTCGGCGCGGGCTTCGACATCGTATCGGGCGGCGAGCTGCAGCGCGTGATCGCGGCGGGCGGCGATGCGGGCAAGGTGGTGTTCTCCGGTGTCGGCAAGAGCGTCGCCGAGATGCGCATGGCGCTGGAGGCGGGCATTCTTTGCTTCAACGTCGAGTCGGCTGCGGAGCTGGAGCGCCTGAACGAAGTGGCCGGCAGCTTGGGCAAGGTCGCGCCTGTCAGTCTGCGCGTGAATCCCAACGTTGATGCCAAGACTCATCCCTACATCTCCACTGGGCTGAAGCAGAACAAGTTCGGCGTCGCCTACGACGAGGCGATTGCGCTGTACCGCAGGGCGCGCGACCTGTCGCATCTGCGCATCACCGGCATGGATTGCCATATCGGTTCGCAGCTCACCGAGATCAGCCCGTTCATCGCCGCGGTGGAAAAGGTGCTGGCGCTGGCCGACGCGCTGGCGGCCGAGGGCATACGCTTCGAGCATCTCGATCTGGGCGGCGGGCTGGGCATTTGCTACAGCGACGAGATGCCGCCGGCGATTGCGGATTACGTGGCCGCATTGCTGAATGCGCTGCAGGGACGCAGCGAGAAACTGATCCTCGAACCGGGCCGTGTGCTGGTCGGAAATTCCGGCGCATTACTGACGCGAGTCGAATATCTGAAGTACGGCGAAGAAAAAAATTTCGCCATCGTCGATGCGGCGATGAACGATCTGATGCGTCCCGCCTTGTACGATGCGTATCACGAAATTCTTCCGCTGCAGCGCGAAAATCATCCTGCACAGACCTACGATGTGGTCGGTCCGATCTGCGAAACGGGCGACTTCATCGGCCGTGCGCGCGAACTGGCTGTCGCCCCGCAAGCCTTGCTGGCTGTGCTTTCCGCCGGTGCGTACGGGATGAGCATGAGTTCGAATTACAACACTCGTCCGCGTGCTGCAGAGGTGATGGTGGACGGTGCGTCGGTGCTTCTGGTGCGCGAGCGCGAGACCGTCGCACAGCTGTATGCGGGGGAGCGGACGCTTCCGTGAGTGTTGCAATTTTCGCAATACGTATGCGCGAAATTTGTTGCAGGTTTTTTTAAACGTGGATAGAGTGCCGATGCCGCAAACGTCTCCAGCTATCAGGACAGGGCGTTTGAGCGA